>NZ_JACOAF010000002.1 GCF_014269285.1 Rufibacter sediminis | reverse complement strand
GATACGAGAAGACAGCCGGCAGTTTTGCCGGATTCGTTTTCCTAGCAGCAGCCATGATCCTGCTACACTAATTGTCAACACGCCCTAATAAGTCACGGAAGTAAATCCGCGCCATAGAAGGGTATTCGTTTTCTTCTTGTCATCCTGAAAGGATCTTGGTAGCGAACAGTAATGACGCCGGGTAAGCTTCTCTAGCTCGTCCACAAGATCCTTTCAGGAAGACATAATGTATTTTATTTTGCTCAACGAAGGCGCGGATTTATTTTCTTGACTTGGACGGCGATTTACTCCTTGGTGATTCTCATAGGTCAGGAAACGCCAAAAGTTCGCGGTAAGGCAACGCAGCGATTTAAGGCAGTTTATACGTTTTAGGGCAGTTTCTGGGAAAATGGGCTTAAAACAGGCGTGGACCGGTTCCACATCCTACCATCTTTAGTAGCCTATCGGCTTAGTTTAGGCGTTTTGGACCTGAATTCCTAAACTAAGGCTGAACTCCGTTCGGCTTTATCATTGTTGCAATTGCAGTTCTGAGTTCGTTCTAAATTTGGAAGCGCGCCTACTCCGGAGTGATAAATTTATCGGCCCGCCGCAGTTTTTTAGCTTTTTCTAAACTTTCTACTGTAACTTTGGGCAATTTATACATACCTCTTTTCTACTAATGCCTAAAGATAATTCCATCAAGTCAGTCTTAATCATTGGTTCCGGGCCCATTGTGATCGGTCAGGCCTGCGAGTTCGACTACTCTGGCTCCCAAGCCGCACGCTCCCTCCGCGAAGAGGGAATTGAGGTAACCCTCATCAACTCCAACCCCGCCACCATCATGACGGATTCCATCACCGCGGACAACGTGTACCTGAAGCCGCTGGAGAAGAAATCCATCATTGAGATTTTGGAGAAGCACCAGATTGACGCGGTACTGCCTACCATGGGCGGACAAACGGCGCTGAACCTGGCCATTGATTGCGATAAAGCCGGCATCTGGAAGAAATACGGCGTGAAAATCATTGGCGTGGACATTGCCGCCATTGAGACCACTGAGGACCGCGAGAAATTCCGTCTGCTCATGATTGAACTGGGCGTGAACGTCTGCAAAGGCTCTACGGCTACCTCGTTCCTGGAAGGGAAAGAAATCGCCCAGGAAATTGGCTTCCCGCTGGTGATCCGTCCGTCGTTCACCCTGGGGGGTACCGGCGGTGGTTTCGTGAACACGCCCGAGGAATTTGACGCCGCGCTCAACCGTGGTCTGCACGCCAGCCCTACCCACGAGGTACTGGTGGAGCAAAGCATCATGGGCTGGAAAGAGTATGAGCTGGAACTGCTGCGCGACAACATCGGCAACGTGATCATCATCTGTTCCATCGAGAACTTTGACCCCATGGGCATCCACACCGGTGACTCCATCACCGTGGCCCCGGCCATGACCCTGCCAGATACCGTGTACCAGCGCATGCGCGACCTGGCCATCAAGATGATGAACGGCATCGGGCAGTTTGCCGGCGGCTGCAACGTGCAGTTCTCGGTGAGCCCCGAGGATGACACCATCATCGCCATTGAGATCAACCCGCGCGTGAGCCGCTCGTCGGCGCTGGCTTCTAAGGCTACCGGGTACCCTATCGCCAAAGTAGCCGCTAAACTGGCCATTGGCTATAACCTGGATGAACTGCAGAACTCCATCACCAAAACCACCTCGGCGTTCTTTGAGCCCGCGCTGGACTACGTGATTGTGAAGATACCGCGCTGGAACTTTGACAAGTTCAAAGGCGCAAACAAAACCCTGGGCTTGCAGATGAAATCAGTGGGCGAGGTCATGGGCATTGGCCGTACGTTCCAGGAAGCCTTGCAGAAGGCCTGCCAGAGCTTGGAGATCAAGCGGAACGGCTTGGGTGCCGATGGCAAGGAGAAAACCAACTATGACCAGCTGATGCACAGCCTGGCCAACCCGAGCTGGGACCGCCTGTTCACCATCAAAGACGCCATGAAGTTTGGGGTGGCCACCACCACCATCCAGAAAGTGACCAAGATTGACCCGTGGTTCCTGCAGCAGATTGAAGAGCTGGAACTGACGGAGCGCGAGATCCTGAAGCACACCATTGATTCCATTCCCGCAGATTTGATGCGCAGCGCCAAAGTGAAAGGCTTCGCGGATCGTCAGTTGGCTTATTTGCTGCGTTGCAAAGAAAGCCAGGTGCACGAGAAGCGCACCGGCATGGGCATCAAACGCGTGTTCAAAATGGTGGACACCTGCGCCGCCGAGTTTGAGGCCAAAACCCCGTACTACTACAGCACCTTTGACGGCGAGAACGAAAGCACCGTTACCGATCGCAAGAAAGTAGTGGTCTTAGGATCCGGCCCCAACCGCATTGGCCAAGGCATTGAGTTTGACTACTCCTGTGTACACGGTGTACTGGCCGCCCGCGAGTGTGGTTACGAGACCATCATGATCAACTGCAACCCCGAGACGGTTTCCACAGACTTTGACATCTCTGATAAGCTGTACTTTGAGCCGGTATTCTGGGAGCACATCTATGACATCATCCTGCACGAGAAACCGGAAGGCGTGATTGTACAGCTGGGCGGACAGACCGCGCTGAAGCTGGCCGAGAAACTGACTCGTTACGGCATCAAGATCATGGGCACCACCTATGAAAGCCTTGACTTAGCCGAAGACCGCGGCGCCTTCTCTACCCTGCTCAAAGAAAATAACATCCCGTACCCACCCTTCGCGAGCGTGACTTCTGCCGAGGAAGCGTTGGAGGTTTGCAAAGACCTGAAGTTCCCGCTGCTGGTGCGTCCTAGCTACGTATTGGGTGGTCAGAACATGAAGATCGTGATCAATGAGAAGGAACTGGAAGCGCAGGTACTGGACATCCTGAAAGACAGCCCCGGCAACCACGTGCTCCTGGACCACTTCCTGGACCGCGCCATTGAAGCCGAGGCCGATGCCATCTGCGACGGCGAGAACGTGCACATCATTGGGGTGATGGAGCACATTGAACCGGCCGGTATCCACTCCGGTGACTCCTACGCGGTACTGCCTCCGTTTGACCTGAGCGAGAACGTGCTCAACCAGATTGACGAGTACACGAAGAAGATCGCGCTGGCGCTGAATACCGTTGGTTTGATCAACATCCAGTTCGCCATCAAGAACGAGATCGTGTACATCATTGAAGCCAACCCTCGCGCCAGCCGTACCGTGCCGTTCATCGCCAAAGCCTACCAGGAGCCGTATGTGAACTACGCCGCCAAAGTGATGCTGGGCGAGAAAAAAGTAACCGACTTCACCTTCAACCCGGTGAAAAAGGGCTACGCCATCAAAGTACCGGTGTTCTCGCACAGCAAGTTCCCGGAAGTGACCAAGGAGTTAGGACCAGAAATGAAGTCAACCGGCGAAGCCATCTACTTCATTGACAACCTGGAAGACGAGTACTTCACCAAGATTTACGGTGAGCGCAACCTGTACCTGAGTATGTAGTGTTTGCGTATCAAGTAGTGCGTATCACGTAGCAAGACTTGTATTAAAAGAGGCGGTTCCCATAAAGGGACCGCCTCTTTCCGTTTTCGGGCTGTTTTCCCAAAAACGGAAAACGTCCTGCCGCAAGTTAGAGTGCAGCTCAACCTTGCGGCAGGACGTTTTCTGGCGCGAGTCTCCAGACTCGTGCCGATGGGTGCGTGGAGTCTCCAGACTCCCGTTTCCGGCTTGTGGTTCCCGGCGAGTCTGGAGACTCGCAGCACTCTTTGTCACGAGTCTTTAGACTCGCGCCAGCATAAAAAAGTAAATTCCGTTTTCGGGCTGTTTTCAAGAAAACAGCCCGAAAACGGAATCTCCTATCTTGCTACGTGATACCTGCTACTTGATACCCTTTAAAACTGCTTAATCTCTCCGGCCTTCAACCGGGCCAGATAATCTTTGGAGGCTGCCATCACTTTAGGCGACAGCAACAGGGCGCAGGTCATGGTGGGTATGGCCATGAGGGCGAAGGCCGTGTCTACCAGGTTAATCACCGAGGTGATGGTCACCACTGCCCCAATGATGATGGTAAGAATGTAGAAGTAGTCATACAGGCGGCGGTACTTGAACCCGAACAGGTAGGTGAAGCACTTGGAGCCGTAGTAGCAGTAAGAAAACAACGAGGTGAACGCGAAGATGAACACGCAGAGCACCAGCAGGTACTTGCCCACCTGCGGCATGGCCACCCCGAAGGCCTGAGCCGTCATGGTCACCCCGTTGCCGGAATTCGTTTCCCAGACGCCCGTCACCAGAATAGCTAGACCGGTCATGGTGCAGACCACAATGGTGTCAATGAACGGTTCCCACATAGCCACCAGACCCTCGCGCACCGGCTCATTGTTCTGCGACTCGCCGTGCATCATGGCGGCGGTGCCAATACCGGCCTCGTTGGAGAAAGACGCGCGCCGGGCGCCCATGATGATCACCTGCATCACGGCCCCGCCCATAACGGCGTTCCCGGTGAAGGCGTCTTCAAAAATAAGCGTGAACATATCAGGCACGGCCGAGATGTTGGAGAAGATGATGTACAGTACCGAGCCGGTGTAGAGCACCACCATGAGCGGCACCAATTTGGTAGCCACCGCGGCAATGCGTTTGAGGCCGCCAAACAAGATGATGGACACCAGCAGCGCCATGGCCATGCCCATGAACAGGTTGGAGACAAACGTATCTTCTCCCACCACGCCGCTGGGCTTCAGCACGACATCGGTGATGATCTGGGTGAGTTGGTTGGCCTGGAAAAGCGGCAAGGTGCCAAACAGACCGGCAAAGGCGAACAGGATAGACAAGGGCTTCCATTTCTCGCCCAAACCCTGTGTGACCATGTACATGGGTCCGCCTTCCACAGCGCCCAGTTCATTTTTGCCGCGGTACATGATGGAAAGGGTACAGGTAAAGAATTTGGTGGCCATGCCCACAAAGGCGCTCACCCACATCCAGAACAGCACGCCGGGTCCGCCCATGGCGATGCCCACGGCCACGCCACTGATGTTGCCCATGCCAATGGTAGAGGCCAGGGCGCTGGCCATGGCCTGAAACGGGGTGATTTGCCCGGCGGCGTTGGGATCCTGGTATTTTCCCTGCAGGATACTGAGGGAGTGCCTCATCATCCGGAACGGGATCAGGCGGCAATACAGCATCAGGAAGAGTCCTCCGCCCATCAATAAAATCAGCAGGGGCATGCCCCAGGCCAAACTGCTGGCCTCGGCCAGAAATGCATCTATCTTTTCCACTAGGTTGTATAAACGTACGTCAAGGCTGCTTCAGGAAAGCAGGCCGCAAAAGTAAGTGCCGTTTTTGACATCTTTTCACAAATCGGGCTTAAAAACGGCAATCTCTATAGATCAACTAGAGAACAGGATACAGAAGCGATTCTTACTGATTTTAGATCTGGCAGAAACGGCGCTGTTTCAGGGCTATTTTCTGAAAATGAGGCGCAAAACAACTGCTTGATTTTCCTGTCTACGTTGGAGGTGCTTCCATCAACTAAGAGGAAGAATACTTAGGCTATTTTATCCGGACACCGGAGTGTGGAGATCCTTTTCCGGTGCTTTCAGGAGGCAAGCTCAGGAAAGGAAGCGGGCTCTCAGGGCAGGAGTGGGCAGCATGCAGCTTTCCTGCTGCCCGAACCAACGGTAGCGGTTCCGGGAAACCCAGTCGTACAAAGGATCACGCAGAAACTTGGGTACGATCACCAGCGCGTACAGCCAGGACCAGCCTCCGCTCAGGCGGCGCACAATGCGCAGCGCGGCAGATGAGCGGGTATAGAGCTGTCCGTTCTCCAGCAGCAAGACACTTTTGAACTGCTCGGTGGGCAATCCGTGCGTTTTCAGCACCTGCTGGCCCACCTCGGACTGTAAGGAGGCGAACCGGAAATAACTTTCGGGATCATTGTTGATCACAAACTGCACAAATCCGTTACAAAGATTGCAGACGCCGTCAAACAGGATGGTAGGGGAAGTAGGGAGCATAAACCGATAGGTTAGTGGAGTGAGAGACCCGTTTTGATACGCACAATATAACACCCAGTTAGAGAACTTCACTCTTCCAATAAATTTTTAACGAAATATGGCACCTTTCTAAGAAGTGTGCGTAAAACATGAACTTGTAAAGCAAAACCAATTATAACCATTCATTAACCTGTCAAAAACTATGAAAAAGACATTTGTAAACCTGTTCGCAGTTGCCGCTTTAGTAGCGACTTCGGCTCTGACGTCCTGCTCAGGCAGCTCTGAGACTACCACGGACACTACTTCTACTGACATGAGCACCGAGTCTGGTACTACTACTGGAACTACGTCCTCTACTACTGGCACTACGGGCTCTACCGGTACTACTTACGGTACAACCGGCACCACTACTGGTACCACCACCGGAACTACTACCGGCACCACTGGTACAACTGGCACAACCGGTACTACTACTGGTACTACCACTGGCTCTACTACCGGAACTACAGGTACTACTGGCACCACTGGTACAACCGGAACAACCACTGGTACTACTACCGGAACTACAGGTACAACTGGCACTACCGGTTCTACCACTGGTACCACTACCGGCTCCACTACTGGTCTTTAATAGGCTGAGTGAACGTTCCTAGGAACGACGACCTGTATTGCAGAAAAGGCAAGGCCCACCGGTTTTGCCTTTTCTGTTTCCCCTCTCTTCACCCCACTCCCTATGCATCTACTTAGACAGTATCTGCATCGTGTATTCTACACAGATACCCGGGCACTTTCCTTCATGCGGATTTGGGTAGCCAGCGTTCTGCTGCTAGACATAGGCATCAGGGCAACAGACCTGGAGGCGCACTATTCCAACATGGGCATTTTGCCTTTGCACGCGCTGCACGCCAACGCCTGGAACCAGTATTTCTTCTCCTTCCACGCGCTCAGCGGCCTCTGGCAGTTTCAGCTGATTTTGTTTGCCGTGGCGGCCATCGCGGCCGTTTGCCTGCTGCTGGGGTATCATACCCGTTGGGCCACTTTCATTTCTTGGATTCTGCTGCTTTCCCTGCAAAACCGAAATCCGCTTATCTCCCAGTCCGGCGACAGCCTGCTCCGGATGCTGCTGTTCTGGGGCATGTTTCTACCCTGGCACCGCCACTACTCCATAGATGCCCGTCGTTCACTCACCTCACCCACCAACACCCACTACCTGAGCGTGGCCTCGGCGGCGTATATTCTACAGGTGGCGTGGGTCTACGTTTTCACCGCCCTGCTTAAGAGTGGCCCCGACTGGACCACCGATGGCACCGCCTTGTACTACGCCCTGAGCCTGGATCAGATTCTGATGCCCGGCGGCCGCATCCTCTATCAGTTCCCGCTGCTCATGAAGCAACTCACGCATGCCACCTACTTTCTGGAGTTATGGCTGCCGTTTGTGTTGCTGATCCCGTGGCGAAACACCTGGTTCAGGATGCTGTTCTTCCTCGCCATTGTGGGTCTGCACATCGGCATTAGCCTGTCATTGTTTGTGGGGCTGTTTTACCTGATCAGCATCTCGGCGGTGATGGGCTTACTGCCAACCCCGGTCATGGACACCGTAGACCGATACCTCAAAAAAGGCTACAGCAAACTGCACAAACGCTGGGCCCGGCTGGGCCAGGGAATGCGTTCCCCAATAGAAGTGCAAATGCACCTGAAATGGACCTCTAGCCGGTGGTCTGAGAATTTTCCGCTCCGGTATCTGCGCGAGGGACTGGTACTGGTGGCTTTGTTGCTGGCCTTCTGGTGGAACCTGAGCACCTTGGGCAAACCGTATTTTCAGGTTCCTGCGCAGTTACAGTGGGCGGCCTTGGTGCCGCGCCTTGACCAGAACTGGAGCATGTTCGCCCCTAACGTGTTCAAAGACGATGGCTGGTACGTGCTGGAAGGAATCACCAACGGTAAACAGAAAGTAGACCTGAACCAGCAAGGCAAGGAACCCGACACGGTGAAACCGGCCTCGGTGGTGAGCCTCTTCAAGAACGACCGTTGGCGCAAATACTCAGAGAATTTCCTGTTTGTGCCTAACGCGTACATGCGGCCCTACTACTGCTTTTACCTGATGCGCCGCTGGAACGAGGACCATCCCAAAAACGAGCAGATCAATGAACTGTCTGTGGTGTACATGAAGGAGTATTCCCTTCCAGACTACAAAACCGCGCCTATTCAACGGGAAGTCCTTTGCCACTGTAAGCCCTGACCCAGTTTGCGTTTTCACGCCGGATTCCTGAAACTGCCCCAATTTCATCTAACCTGAACGAAGCACCCTATGCCCCAAGGAGACAAATCTGCCGACACTGATAAACAGAAACGGCAAGCACAGCACATAGAAGAAAGCTACGAAAAACAGGGCCTCAGCGAAGAAGAAGCTGAGAAACGCGCCTGGGCCACCGTGAACAAGCAAGACGGCGTCGGCAAGAAAAGCGGCTCAGGCCGGAAGAAGTAAGATCGCTCAGGCAAAAAATGTAACAACCCGTTTAGAGCCTGCTTTCTTGAAAACAGGTCCTAAACGGGTTCTTGCGTTTTACGCTTCTTGCGCGCTGCTACACTTTCACCTTCCGCAGCCATTGGGCCACGCCACCGGCTACTACGCCCGCCAACAGGTAATACCCGATGGTAAGCGCCTGAGTTTGCTTGGTTCTGGCGCTGGGAGCTACGCCTAAGCCCATGGGTCCCGGCAAAACCACGCCGCCCACCCCGGCCACGGCCCCCAAAATAGACCCGCGCCACCAGGCTTTTTTGCCCGCTCCGGTTAAGCTGTAGTACAAACCGTTGGAGACAATGTCACCTACCAAAGACCAGGTGTGCAGTCTATCCGGCTCGGGGGGAGTTTGCCCGGCGTACCGCATCCCTTTGGAGATGGCGCGCATGCCCAGGATGTCCATGCGGGGGGCATTGGGGTAAAAACGGCGCACACTTTCATGCACCAGCGTCACCGCGAAGGCCCCGGCCAGGCCGGCCAGCCCTGACCGCAGCCATTTATTTATTCTTTTCTTAGAAGCTTTCTTGGTGGTTCTGGTGCGTGTATACTTGTTTTCCTGTTCCATGATGTAAGGTTTTATGCGTGACCTGGTTCCGCAGGTGCTATTATTCCAATTCTTATAAACCGATTTTGGACGTGAAGGTTGCCTTGCCCAGGACGTTGCCCGGAAAGCGGCTCCGGTAACGAAACTCGTTTTGAGGCTTCTTTGCCTAAAACAGGTCAAAAACGAGACTGAATCTTTTTGCCTATCTTTGTGTCTTCTAAGGATAGGCGCAATACAAGTGCTGCACCTTTTTCATGCTTGGCCATCCATACGGCCGTTACTTTTCATAATGACATTCTCAGAACTTAATTTAATAGAACCTCTGCTGCAGGCCCTGCAGGAAGAGGGATACTCTACTCCTACTCCCATTCAGGAACAAGCCATTCCGCCGGTATTGAACGGCGATGACCTGTTGGGTTGCGCCCAGACCGGAACCGGCAAAACCGCCGCCTTCAGCTTGCCGCTGTTGCAGCGGTTGCACGAGGCAGGTCCGGCCCACCCGGCCAAAGCCGTCCGGGCCCTGATCTTAACGCCCACCCGTGAGCTGGCCCTGCAGATTGGCGACAGCATCAAGGCGTACGGCCGATACACCAAAATCAAACACACCGTGGTGTTTGGCGGGGTAGGCCAGGTACCGCAGGTAGAGCAGATCAAACAGGGCGTGGACATCATCGTGGCTACCCCGGGCCGTTTGCTGGACCTGATGAACCAGGGACTGCTGTCTTTGAAGCACATTGAGACGTTTATCCTGGACGAGGCAGATCGCATGCTGGACATGGGCTTTATCCACGATGTCCGCAAAGTCATCGCCCAGATTCCTACCAACCGGCAGACGCTTTTATTCTCGGCCACCATGCCGCAGGAAATCCAGAAGCTTTCTTCCAGCATTCTGCGCGAGCCGGTGTACGTAGAGGTGACCCCGGTTTCTAGCACTGCGGAGAAAATTGCCCAGAAAGTGTATTTCGTGGACAAGACCACCAAACGGGCGTTGCTGAAACACCTGCTTAAAGGAGATGAAATCCAGCGGGCATTGGTTTTCTCGCGCACCAAACACGGCGCAGACCGCATCGCCAAAGAACTTTCCAAGGTAGGCATCTCGGCGCAATCCATCCACGGAGACAAAGCCCAGAGCACCCGCGTGAAAGCCTTGACGCAGTTCAAGAACAATGAATTGAAAGCACTGGTGGCCACGGATATCGCTGCGCGCGGCATTGACGTGGATGACTTAACGCACGTGATCAACGTAGACCTGCCCAACGAGCCTGAGACCTATGTGCACCGCATTGGCCGGACGGGCCGCGCCGGAGCCGAGGGGATGGCCCTCTCGTTCTGCGATGACACGGAACTGCCATACCTGCGTGACATTGAAAAACTCACCAAGCAGACCATTCCGGTGGAGGAAGACCAGCCATTCCACGTAGAATATTCCAAACTGCCCCTGGCGGGCGGAAAAGCCACCGACAAAGCTGCCAAAAAGAGCAATGGAGCCGGCGGCGGAAACAACGGCAACCGTGGCCCCAGAGGCGGCGGACAAAGCAGCGGCCAGGGAAACAGACGCCCAGACCAGCGCCGCAGCGGTTCTAGCCAGAACAGC
Source organism: Rufibacter sediminis (assembly GCF_014269285.1). Classification (GTDB taxonomy): domain Bacteria; phylum Bacteroidota; class Bacteroidia; order Cytophagales; family Hymenobacteraceae; genus Nibribacter; species Nibribacter sediminis. The sequence continues at coordinate 9,223 of NZ_JACOAF010000002.1, read as the reverse complement.
GGAGGCAGCAGCCAGGGCGGCGGCAGAAACTCTGGTAACCGAGGTAACCGATAAGAATCACTCTTATAACAACAGAAAAGCCGGATGCTGTACAGCACCCGGCTTTTCTGTTTCTGTCAAACTTGTTTTCAGTAGAACACCTTTCTACGGTGCCGCTTACTGCGCCAAGTTCAACGTATCCTTAGGAATTGTAACCTGTATTGTGTTGGTCAGAAGAATACTGGCCTTTGTTGGCTTTCGACTTCTTGCCCAGTTTACCGGCGATGTCAGATTTGTTGATGCTGGCTTTGGCTTGTCCAATCCAGCCTTGGTTGTTGGCTACCCAGTAAGAAGCGCCTAACAAAGCGGCTCCGCCTAATACTTTTTGGGTAGTGCTCATGCTGCTATAAGAACGAGACACGGTAGTTCCCAGGTCTTTCACAGACTGTGGCATCTGAATGTTGCTCAGGCCGCTAGAGATGCTGCCTAAGATCCCGCTTTGTCCGCTTTGCCCCTGGCTTCTAGAAGAGTTCTGAGCTGAATCTTGTGAGTAAGAAGTAGCGTCTTGTGGGGCAGCACCCGGCTGGTTGTTAAATTGATTTTCCATAATTTTAAGAAGTGTTAGATGTATAGATCGTTTCCTTGCCTCCGAAGCAGTCTGCCCCGGGTCGCCGCTTTCATTGATCGGCGAATCCATTTTATCGAAATTGCGCCCGAATAGTTGCGCCGCCTTCTAACTTTTCTACTATTTTTTTAAAACTCCGGCGCAAGGTTCCGGCAAGGCCCTTCGGCCGAAATATGCTTCCATTAATATATATCGGGACACCTCTTATTTACGTAAGTCTCCGTATATCTTGAACTTGCCATATTTCACCAGACCATGCCGCACGCAACTCCTTCCCCGCCAGCCAACCAAGACCAGCTACAGGTGTTTCTTCGGAAAGTATTAGTAGTAGCGCTGTTGGCGGTCATCCTTTTCGTAGTCTACACCGTTCTAAAACTGGCCTTTGAGGTCTTTCTGGTCTTCTTTGCCGCCGTCTTGTTTGGCATTCTGCTGCACGGCCTCAGCAGTTTCCTACATCGGCACCTGAAGCTGCCGTACAAATGGTCTCTGGGCGTGGTCTGCCTGCTGTTGGTAGCGGCCATCGTGGGTTTTTCTATGTACCTGGGGCCCAGTTTGTCGCAGCAAGGGGAAGAATTGCGCCGGAGCCTCCCGGCCACCTTGGAGAAACTAAAAGGGCATATCGCTTCTTTGCCGTACGGCGAGCAGTTATTGAAGCAGATTTCTTCCCCGGAGAAACTGCTCCAGAGTCAGGGTTCTGCCATGAAAAACGCGTTTTCGGTCTTTTATAGCACGTTTGGGGCCTTGGCGAATATCTTGATCGTTCTGGTCATTGGCATCTATCTGGCCGTCTCGCCGCAGGAAACCGCCGATGGTTTGGTGCGGCTGGTGCCCAAGCCCCGCCGCACCCGGGCCCGGGAAGTCATTCACGTGCTACGCTACACCTTGTGGGGTTGGCTGAAGGGCACTCTGCTGGCCATGGCCGTGATTGGCACCCTTACCACCATCGGGTTGTGGATTATTGGCGTGCCGCTGCCGCTTCTGCTGGGCGTGTTTGCCGGCCTCATGGAGTTTATCCCCAACTTAGGCCCTTTCATTGCCGGCTTGCCGGCCGTGGCCCTCGCCTTGGTGCAGGACCCCGGCAAAGCCCTTACCGTTGTGCTGTTCTTTGTAGCGCTGCAAAGCGTGGAAGGGTACATTCTTACGCCTTTGGTTCAGAAACGCATCATTGACCTGCCGCCCATCTTAACCATCATCGGGCAGGTGGTGCTGGGGCTCATTGCCGGCCCCTGGGGTTTGTTACTGGCCGTGCCCATGGTAGCGGTCATCATGGTGCTGGTGAAAATGCTCTACATTGAAGATGTGTTAGGCGATCATGACGTGGAGGTGAAAGGGGAAGACGAAGCCATTGCCAAGGAAGAACACCAGTCCGCAGGTCAGGAGAACCGGCCCACTGGAGCTGGCGCGTAATGGCTGTGCACGGCTCCCGTTTATGGTCTCTTTTCCTGAAAACAGCCCCAAAACAAACCTGCCACTGCAAAGGCCGCCCTTCGAAAACGTACGTACATATTGACGGCTCCCTCTGCCGGAAAGCAGGCGGCCGCTTTCCTTCCAGAACGCATTTGACACCCTTCCTCTGCCGTGACCAAGAGCTGATTTCGTTTGCAGGAAGTTTATTTACAAAAGCGACTATCTTTACCGCTCATTGGTTACTGTCCTCTTATCCTCACCTACGCTATGATCTTAAAAAAGACCCTTTCGCTCTGCCTGGCCCTGCTTCCCTTCACCGGGGTGTTGGCCCAGAAAACCATCCAGCAGAAAGACGTGACCCGCATCATCCGCACCCTGGCCGCCGATGACATGATGGGCCGCCAGACCTTCACGCCCGGCATTGAGAAAGCCGCCGATTTCATCTCCAATGAATTCAAGAGCATCGGCCTGGCACCTTTAACCGGCGACACAGACTTCCGGCAGGAGTTCAAGATGTACGCCCTGAAACCCAGCAAAGCCGATGTCACGCTCAACAAGGTATCTCTGAACCCAGACGAGTTCTTCTACAGCACCGTGCACCGCAAGTTTGAGTGGGAAGAGAAAGCGCCCAAACCCGTGTTCATTGGCGAGAACGATGATTTCCGGCAGGGACTTACCACCGCCCGCAAGCTGAACAAAGACGTCCTGATTGTTGTGCACCCCAAACACCAGGAGCTGTTCAAGCGGTACGCCGGCTCTTTCCGGCAGCCCCGCCCGGTGATGGAGTTGGGCAAAGGCAACACCCTTATTTTCGTGCTTTCCACGCTCACTGAGGTGACTTCCTTCAACATCGAGATCAAGAACGACGTGGAGGAAATGCCGCTGACCAACGTGGCCGGCATGATCCCCGGCAAACGCGCGAACGAGTACGTGGTATTCTCGGGCCACTATGACCACATTGGAATGATGAAACCCGTGGCCGGTGACTCCATCGCGAACGGCGCTGATGACGATGCCTCGGGCACCACGGCCGTGATCACCCTGGCCCGCCACTTCAAGAAACAGAGCAAACCGGAGCGGACGCTCATCTTCGTGGCGTTCACCGCCGAGGAAATCGGGGGCTTCGGGTCGCAGTACTTCTCCCAGCAACTGAACCCCGACGAGATTGTGGCCATGTTCAACATCGAGATGATCGGGAAAGGCTCTAAGTTCGGCCCCAACAGCGCGTACATCACCGGCTTTGAGAAATCAGACTTCGGGACGTTGCTGCAGCAGGCCGTGAAAGGCACGCCGTACAGTTTCCACCCAGACCCGTACCCCAGCCAGAACCTGTTCTACCGCTCAGACAACGCCACCCTGGCCCGCCTGGGCGTTCCGGCCCACACCATCTCCTCCGTGCAGATAGACAAAGACAAACTCTACCACTCCGTAGATGACGAGGTAGAAAGCCTGGACATGGCGCACATGACCAACATGATCAAAGCCATCGCCATGGGGGCGAAGGATTTTGTGCAGGGTAAGAAAACGCCCAAGCGCGTGGATAAATCGCAGGTGCAATAAGGTAGTTGCTAGTTATTCGTTATCAGTTATCAGACCTACGTTGTGGAATTCAAGCTGTTTTTACTGGCCTTGCTCCTGACTTTTTCTTTTTCCAGTGCTGCGTTGGCGCAAGAAAAGCAAGACCCTATTGACGTTACCCTCACCAAGTGCCTTGACCAAAAGGAAAACCAAACCACCGCCGGTATGTGCCATTGCACCTACACTGCGTTGGAAGAATGGGACAAGAAACTCAACGCCACCTACAAAAGCCTTCTGCCAAAACTAAATGCCTCGGCAAAGACCAGTTTGGTGACGGCCCAACGGCAATGGGTTCTATTCAAGGAAAAAGAAATCAACCTGATTGATGCAACTTACGGGAAAGCCGACGGAACTATGTGGCAAGTGGTGAGAGCAACCAAAGTCCTCAGCCTTACCAAAGACAGGGCGGTTGAATTGGAATCATTGCTGGAAACCCTGCCGGAACTCTAAGCGTCCTGTTTAGGAGCTGAATTTGGCAAACTTCTATTAATATCGTTTCGGGCCTGTTTTCATAAAACAGGCCCGAAACGATATTTGCTGTTTAAACCAGAACGCATTGTTTTTAACACCTTTTGAAAAAGCACGTGTAAAACAGAGAATTGAATTAAATCAGCAACTTCAGAGCAGCACTTCCCTCCTCTTATGTCATCCATCCTGAAAGAATCTTGCGCGCGAACAAGGGAAGTACTTAAATAAGCGAACTACAGCTTGCCCACAAGATCTTTCCAAGATGACAGTGGGTGCGGGTGTTGACCTCGTAGTGTGCGAAGCTCCTTCGAGTGTCACCTCTATAACAAAAGACCTCACAGGTTTTCAAAACCTGTGAGGTCTAAACAATTGGCTTCTGCTTTTGGCCTACTTTTCTGAAAAGAGGCCTAAAACGGGAACCGGTTTCGTTTCAAAATCAATGATTCATCTACGCGCAAATCACTTAGAAATTCCCTCTTAACGTCAACACCAGATTGCGCCCCGGGGCGCTCACCCCGGAGGCATACACGCGGTAGAACTGATCTGTGATGTTCTCCAGCGCAGCCTGGAACTGGAGCCGCGGGTGGAACTGATAGGCGGTTCTCAGGTTCAGCGTGTACCAGGCGGGAACACCCTGCGGCGTGGCGTACTGCAGATTGTCTTCGCCCACCGGGTTGTAGTCTTCCAGGTGTTTCCAGCCGTTGTACTGCACGAAGAACTCAGAACGGAACTTGGGCAGGGTCAGGAACAGGCTCGTTTTCCCGTAGACCGGCGGAATATGGTCCAGCGGCGTTTCATTGGGCGATGATTGGATGCGCCCGTAGGTGTACGTGAGCGTGGACGCCAGCCGGAACGCCTGGGTAAGATCTGCGTTCACGGAGCCCGTAACCCCGTAGACGTACGCTTTGTTCGCATTCACGCTGGCCACCACGCGGCTCAGTTGCCCGTTGTATTCCAGCTCATTCTGTCCCTGAAAGGTGAAGGGTTGAGTGGTGATGGCATCGCGGTACCAGGTATAGAAACCGGTTCCTTCTACCCGCACGCTCTGCGCTACGGTTTTCCCGATAGAGAGCTCGGCATTGTAGGTGTATTCCGGTTTCAGGTTGGGATTGGGCACCACCAACTGCCCGGCCGTGGATTCAAACACTTTCGCCAAATCATCTACGTTGGGTGCCCGGAACCCCGAGGAGGCCACGGCGGCAAACCGCCACTCCCGCCCCGGCTGGAAGACCAGCCCCAGGTTGCCGTTGACGGCGGTGTTTTTCTGGCTCACGGCATCAAACGGAAACGGGAAGAAGGTTTTATCACCGGAAAAATCAGCGTTCAGTTCTACCCGGCTCACGCGCACGCCATCGGAAAGAATCCAGCGCGGGCTGATCTCCCAGGTGTGGGTAAAGTAAGCCGCCGCGGTGCGCATGTCTGAGCCGCCGCTGGGATAACGGGTGTCCAGGGGCGTGCGCTCGCCGGTGGTCAGGTTAGTGCCGTAAGCCCGGGAAGAGACTTCATTGTAAGTTCCTTCCAGCCCGTAGCGGAGCTCGTGCTCGCCCAGCAAACGGCTGGCATCAGCGTTCAAGGTATAGACATCCACGTGCTCAAAACGGCTTTGCAAGGGGCTGCGGTTGAAGCGGCGGTTGTGGCGGCTTTCCTCCACGCTTTGATAAGCGGCGGTCACACGCACATCCTCCAGCCAACCTCGGCCCTTGGTGGCGAAGGTGTAGGCAGCCAGCCAGCGTTCCTGCGGTCCGTAGTACCATTCACCGTGGTTCAGGCGGCCCTGGGCATCTACCTCGGTGAGGCGGTCGTAGCGCGGAATGTCTGAGGAGGTGGAGAACTGCACGTTCAGCAAGTGCGAGGTAGTGGCCGAGGGCTGAAACAAGACCTTTTGCAAGACATCGTACTGTTTGTAGCCCGAGAACTTTTGCACGTTGATGTTGGCATTCGGCACCATCACATCTTCGCCGTTCACCCGCTGGGCAAAGTACGGCCGAAGGCCCCAGTTGCCGTAGAACGGGTTGCGGTTCTTGCCCTGCCGCAGATCATCGAAGTCTGAATACGTGAAGCTGGTAAAACTCCCCCACTTGCGGCCACCGATGGAAAAGTCGGCGTGGCCGGTTTTCTCCTGGTTGGCAGTGGCGTAACGGGTGAAAGCACTGCCCGTCACGTGGGTGCCGGCGCTGTCGCCCAGAACCGGGTTTTTGGTGTAAAAATGGATCACTCCGCCCAACGCATCAGACCCGTACACCACCGATCCCGGCCCAAACACCACTTCTACTTTCTCCAGCGAAGCGTTGTCTACCGTGATCACGTTCTGCAGGTGCCCGCCGCGGTAAATGGCGTTGTTCAGGCGCACGCCGTCTATGACCATGAGTACTTTGTTGGCCTCAAAGCCGCGCAGGATGGGACTGCCGCCCCCGGCCTGGCTTTTCTGCACCAGCACCTGCCCGGTTTGCTGCAGGACATCGGCGGTGGTCTGGTTGCTCTGGAAGGCGAGTTCGCGGGCTTTCAACACCTGGATTTGCTGGGGCACATCGGCCCGCTTCTCCTCAAACTTACTCGCCGACACCACCACTTCGTCCAGCGAATAACTACGTTCTGAGAGCAGCACCCGGTACTGCATGGTCTTCAGTTGGTTCACGGCCAAGGTGCGGGACTTGTAGTCGGCCCGGTCAAACCGGAGGCTATCGGTATCCTGGAACCCGCGGGTGCTGAACCTGCCTTTGGCATCGGTGAGGAGGGCTGGGCCGCCCTGGGTGGGCACCACCCGCACGCCTGCCAGCGGCTGAAGCGTTGCCCGGTCCTGCACCACGGCACTCTGCGCCGTGGCCGCCAGGGGTACTACCACCAGCAACAGAGATAAAATTGATTTCATAGAAGGGGGGAAATAATAAATAAAGGCAGTAGGGTCAAAGCGCCAGCTCCATTTTGATATCGGCGCGCTTGTATTCTTTGAGTTCATCGGGCACCTCCACAAACCCCAGCTTGTGGTACAGGTGCAGGGCCGTTTCCAGTTTCCGGTTAGAGAGCAGCATCAACGTGGAGGCGCCCAGTTCGCGGGCTTTCTGGATGGCGGCCTCGCCCAGACGTTTGCCGATTTTCAGGCCCTGGGCTTGGTCGTCCACGGCCATTTTGGCCAGCTCATAGGTGTGGTCATCTACCCTGATGAGCGCGCAGGTGCCCACGATCTCGCCCTGGTACTCGGCCATGAAGATGTGGCCGCCTTTGGCAATGATGTAGCCGTCTGGATCGCCCAGCGATTTAAAGTCCAGCTCCTCCATCTCAAAGTAATGCTCAATCCAGGCCTGGTTCAACTCCCGAAAGCGGGCGGCATGGGCGGGCGTATAGTTAATGATGGTAACAGGAGCGGCGGTTTCGGGAATAGGCATGTGGTTCATTTTTACTATTCCGCAAAGATAGGGTGTGCGCCGGGCGTTTTGAATCCGTTTTGAGGAAAACAGGCCCAAAGCAGGTTCATCAGGAGGTTTTTACTTTGCGGGTGTTTTGCCCAAAAGAGGCTTAAAACGCGCTGAACTGAAAAAGAATACATGCCCTAAAATAGACATCCTGAACGACTTCTCCGCGCTTCCTGTTCTGAATAAAACGAAAAGCCCTATCTTTCGCCAACAGAACATCGCACATGAAAAAAACCGCATCCTTCCTCCTGTTGCTGAGTTTCCTGACGGCCTGCTCCAGCAGCAAACCAAGCCCAGAGGTAGTGGCATCCGCGCAGGCCGTGGCGTCACCGGCGCCTACCGCGCACACGCCGCACATTGAGGCCGTTCGGCAGCAATTTGCCCCAGACAAGCGCGTCGCGCTCTTCGCCGTGAAAACCAACGGACTCGTCTTGACCGGTGAGACCAACATGACCGAAGCCAAGAAAGCGTTGCTGGACCGCCTGCAAGCGGCTGGCATTTCTTACCAGGACAGCATTCAGGTACTGCCGCAGGCGGAGTTGAAAGGCAACCATCTGGCGGTGGTCACCCTATCGGTCGCCAACCTGCGCTCTGAGCCCAAGCACCCCGCTGAACTCGCCACGCAGGCCACCATGGGTACCCCGCTGCGCGTCTGGAAACAGAATGATGGCTGGTACCTGGTGCAGACCCCAGACAAATACCTTGCTTGGGTAGACGGCGCGGGCATCAAGCTCATGAACGAGACCACCTTTGCCGCTTGGCAGCAAGGCGAAAAACTACTCTACACGCACCCTTACGGCTTTGCCTATGCCGCGCCCAACGCGCAAGGTGCCACCGTCTCTGACCTGGTGTACGGTGATGTGATGGTGCTGAAAAGCCAAAGCAAAGGATTCCATGAGGTTTCTTTCCCCGATGGCCGCACGGCCTTTGTTCCTTCCGCTGAAGTGCAGAAATACAGTGACTGGACCGCTACCCGCAAACCTACCGAGCAGAACCTGGTGGAAACCTCTAAGCGCCTGCTCGGCCTTCCTTACCTGTGGGGCGGCACCTCGTTTAAAGGCGTAGATTGCAGCGGCTTCACCAAAACCGTGTACTTCATGAACGGCCTGGTGTTACCCCGTGATGCCTCCCAGCAGGTACACGTTGGCGAACTCATTGATACCAAAGACGGCTTCCAGAACCTGCGCCCCGGCGATCTCCTTTTCTTCGGATCTCCGGCCAAAGAAGGTAAATCCGAGCGCATCATCCACGTGGGCATGTGGATCGGGAACAATGAGTTCATCCACTCGGCAGGCCGCGTGCGCATCAACAGCATGGACCCCATCGCCCCCAACCATGACGCCTACGAACTGAAACGTTTCCTGCGCGCCAAACGCATCTCGCCGGAAGCCACGCTGATTGACCTGAGAACCGCGTCGCTGTTTCAATAAGCGTATATAGAGGAATGCAAGAGGTGTGCTTTGGACCTGGTTTTCATAAATCAGGCCCAAAGCACACCTCTTTTTTATGCCTGAATAAACCCAGAATCTACTCTGAGATGATGTTTCCTGCTTCAGCACAGGACGAAGGCCTACGTGAGGCCAAGGCCTGTGTTGAAGTAAGTAGTGGCAGTTCAAGCAGCAGAGGCTTGCGTTTCCTATGCAACAGAGGACGGCAGCAGGGTGGTACCTTTTATTGAAGAAAAGACTGTCTGAGCGTCAGCGAGTTTCTTTTCTTCATGATTCTTTTGGTTACTTTTCTCATCCAGGAGAAAAGT
>NZ_JACOAF010000029.1 GCF_014269285.1 Rufibacter sediminis | reverse complement strand
TCATGCCCCAGCGGCCGTTGGCGTCCTTGAAGCGCAGGTGGAGCTGGTGGAAGCCGGGCTCCAAGGCGGTCACGTCGGCGGCGAAGGTCTTCGTGACATCATTTCCAGGGGATAGAGGCACATTAATACCCTTCCCAAACCCAGGATCATGGTTGAAAAAGTATTCTAACTTGGTTATTTGCTGTGCGCTGGCGTTGGATAAGCCTAATAGAAAGGAATAGCACAGTAAAACTCCAAGGGTCAAGAGGAATCTATGTAAAAATACTTTCATGATTTACCGGAAAGAGGTGATGATAGACAAACTGGTAATAACACTAAAGCGTGAGGTAAGGCACGTCAATCCTGCTTTCTGGAATTTTGAAGTTTCAGAAAGCAGGATTTATAGGGCAAGAAAAGGTGGTGGGATCCTTAGTTTGTCGATCTAACCTTTACAGTTACATCAATAGGGTCTGTATTGCTACCTACAGATTGTACATTTATGAAATAAATAACGGGTATACCTGGTAGTCCAGAGATTCGGTAAGGCGTGTTTCCCCAAAACATACCCGCATCTACTGGCTTTGCTGATGTGCTTCCATAGCCAGCACCTATAGCAGGTGAGCCCGCTTTTAACCTCCAACGGTCATCCGGCGAGTCGGTGCCATTAAACACGGTGCTCATGTCTATGTTAGACTTATTGCCATCAGCTGTTCCAAACTGGGCGGCGTTCCCCAAATTATTAGAAGCCATGTTTTCTCTTTCTTCAAAAAAGCCTTTCACCATGATGTTGTTGGTGAATGAAGCTCTATGCGAACTCACAGTACCTCGTAAAAAGATATTGTTCTGGAAAACTGCCATGGTAAAAGCATTGATATTTACGCTAAGTTGAGTATTGTCTTCTCCATAGTAACCTGGGCTGGCAATTAGATTGTTTGTAATCAATATGCCGGTATTAGCGTAGCTAGGGCCATGTATTTCGAGTCCGAAATTTTGGGTTATGAATATGTTATTCGCAGTGGAACTGTTTAGGTAAATTCTGCCTGTCCCCCAAATTAATTGTTCTAAGTTGCTATCGCCACTATTGTTGTTAAACTTATTTCGCCTAATGAATATGTCACTTGTGCGAATATCAACGGAATTGCCAAAAAAGTCTAGCCCAATGATTTCTGATCCTTGGGCACCATCACTAAGAACAATTCCTTGTACTAAAGCAGAAGCGGTATTTATATTTGAAATGCTATTTTCTGCTAGGTAATAACCAGGTCCAATAATAATAAGCTTTTTTGAGGAAGATAATGATCCATAATGATTTGGTGAGCCTTCCAGGTAAAGGGTATCTCCAGTAGAGGCAGCATCGTGGGCTTCTTGGAGGGCTTTGAAATCACCTGTGGTAGTACCTGGGTTATTGTTAAGTCGCCATATTTTAGCAACAACCGTATGGGTGGAAAAGAACCCTAATAGTAGACCAGAAAGTAGTAGAAGCTGTTTCATATAGTTTAGCAGGTAAAAGTGTAGAACTTGTATTGCAGAGAGGGATGAATAGCATCCTTTTAGTTGCTGTTTGCAAGGATGCAGTGGGAGCGAAGCACTATTACTCAAATACATACTAGAAAGTATTGGAGTCCAATTTGCAGTATCAGTAGATATCGTGTTTTTTTAAATATCTTCTGATAACAAATTATAATACTTTATTGTGTATCGAATTTTTGGCAAGTGTATTTAAAAATCAAAAGAATTAATCTAGGTGCTATTGTTTATAAGGAGAAAATCAGACTTTTACCTATGTTGTTTGCAAATACTTTTAAATACCAATAAAATAGGTAATGCTGGCTACTCTGCTAAATACTGGAATATATTAGGAAAGTAGTGAAGGTAGTGCCAAGGGGGAGAGAATGGCTGAATTAGGGATGTAAAAGTTTTGCCATATCGTTTATTTTGTTGATTTATACTTTATCGGTTAAGTTCCTTAAAGGTATACCTAGCTTTTACCCAGTAACTAGAATAACTTGATATATTATATAAATATATAAATAAAAAATAGGATTAGTAGATCGTGCTTGTCATACTCATTTTTTTGTGATAAATATCACACTCTGCTTTGAGTTCGTATTCGGGCGAGGGTCTCTCTACGAATCCCTAGGAAAGTGGCTATTTGTTCTACCGAAGCTCTTAAGAATATATCTGGATATTTCTTTAGCAGTACTTCGTACCGTTCTTTAGCTTGTAACTTTCTAATCATCATTCCACGCTCATCACTTTGTATCAAAGCTTTTGCTAATTGTTGTCGCATTAGGTTGTGCAGTTCCGGATATTGCTCATATAGATTCTCAAAATCCAATCGATTAATAGAGAGTACTTGTGAAGTCTCTAAAACATCCATGCTTTCATAGGAGGGTTGTTGAGATAGAAAGCTGTAGTAGGGAATGGCTATTGAGTCTTCTGGAATAAACCGGCTGGTTACTTCTTTGTTGTTAACCTTGTAGTACATTCGGGCCATACCCTGTATTATAAAGTAAGCAGTGGTACTTATTTCTCCTTCCCGGAGCAATATTGTGCCCTTTTTTATAGGGTAAGGTCCTTTGAGTGATTCTTGTAAAGCCTCCTTTAGTCCATCGCTCAGAGGCGCAGTATTCTCCAGAAACCTTAAAAATCCATTTTTCATAAAAGAGAAAAGAAAGGATAGGAGAAAAGAACTGGTTCTATGCTTGACGATTAATCATATTGCCTATGAGATGGCAAGTTATTAGTGGATTTTTTTAAATTAAATACCTATAAATCAGTAGTTTATTTAATATTTAGGCAGGAGGTGTAGGGGGATTAGTGTTATATCTTATTGTTTAAGCAATTTGATCTGCTGTAAAAAATAAGAAGTTGCCAGATCTTATTTGCTAAAGGAGTGAGGACGGGGATGCACATAAATATAATCAGGCAGAAAGCTTGTTACAGCTACAAACAAAAAAGCCGATCTCGGGGAGATCGGCTTTTTTGGAACTAAAACTATGGGATGGCTTACACCGGTTGGTATTAGCTTCTTTTTTCTTTGATACGGGCGGCTTTCCCAGAAAGGCCTCTCAGGTAGAACAGACGGGCTCTTCTTACTTTACCTCTGCGGATTACCTCAATTTTCTCGATGTTTGGAGAAAGAAGCGGGAAAATACGCTCGGTTCCGATTTGGTTAGACACTTTTCTTACAGTGAAAGTCTCGCTAGCGCCAGAGTTTCTGCGTTGCAATACCACGCCTTGGAATTGCTGGATACGCTCTTTGTTACCTTCACGGATCTTCACGTGAATATTCACTGTGTCGCCAGCAGCAAAAGTAGGAATTGAAGCACGCTTCTCTGTGTATTCCTGCTCTACTAATTTAATTAAATCGCTCATGACTATAATATAGTGTCTTTATATCTGCAAAATTCGGAGTGCAAATATAGACTTTATTTTTCTAATTGTAAATCAACAAGTACTAATTTTTTTCATCGCGCAGCAAATCCGGCCTCAGTTGGCGGGTGCGCTGCACGGCCTGCTCAAACCGCCACTCCTCCACTTTGGGGGTGTTGCCAGACAGCAGGATGTCTGGCACGGTATGTCCTTCAAAATCAGCGGGCCTGGAATACACCGGGGGCGCCAGCAGATTGTCCTGGAAAGAGTCTGAGAGCGCGCTGCTCTCATCATTCAACACGCCTGGAATGAGCCGGATGAGGGAGTCTGCCAACACCGCCGCGGCCAGTTCCCCGCCCGAGAGTACATAGTCACCTATGCTGATCTCGTGGGTCACAAACAGATCCCGCACGCGCTGGTCCACACCTTTGTAGTGCCCGCACAGGATGATGATGTTCTTGAGCATAGACAACCGGTTGGCCATGGGCTGGTTCAGCGTCTGGCCGTCTGGGGTCATGTAGATCACCGCATCATAGCTGCGCTCGGCCTGCAGTTCCCTGATGCACTTGGCAATGGGTTCCACCATGAGCACCATGCCAGCGCCTCCGCCAAAGGCATAGTCGTCAATCTGGCCGTGCTTGTTGATGGCGTACTTCCGGAGGTCGTGCAGCTGCACTTCCACCAATCCTTTGTCCTGGGCTCTTTTTAGAATAGAGTGGTCAAAGGGGCCGGTGAGCAGGTGGGGCTGGCAGGTGATGATGTCAAACCGCGTCATCGTCTTCGTTTTCCTCGCCTTCCAACGGCGGTTCTTCCAATTGGCGGTTAGAGGGTTGGGTGTAGACTTCCAGCAGGCCCTCGGGCAGGTTCACGAAAATCTTGCGCTCCTCTTTGCTGGTGCGCAGGATGATCTCGTCCTGGACCGGAATAAGCACCTCGTGGCCCTGATAGTCCATGGCCAGCAGATCCTGGTTGGGCAGGTCAAAGAAGGTCTGCACCGTGCCCAGCTCGCCCAGCTGCTCGTCTACCACCGTGTACCCAATCACCTCGTGGAAGTAGAACTGGTCTTCTTCCAGCTCGGGGAGTTGGTTCAGGGGGAGGTAGAGGGCGGTGCCTTTGAGTTTCTCAGCATCGGCCACGGTCTTCACATCCTCAAACTTGATGATGCTGCGGCCTTTGTCCTGCGGGTTGAGGTCATCAATGAAAAAAGGAACCAGTTTCCCGTTGATTAACAGGAAAACTGATTCCAATTCATCGTACTCTTCCGGAAAGTCCACGTCAAAAAACGCGACTACCTGGCCTTTGGTGCCATGCGCCTTCACGATATACCCCAGTTGGAAGCATGCGTCTAACGTCATGGCTAGTAAAATTAAGCTTGGGCTTCTTCAGTAGCGTCAGCGGCAGGAGCATCGGTGCCTTCGGTGGCATCGCCTTCGGCAGCCGGAGCTTCTTCTTCCGCGGCTACTGGCTCAGGCGTGTTTTTCAAACGGATGGCCTCAGCACGGGCCGCGTTTACTTTCGCCTCAGCTTCCAGAGCAGCTTTTCTCTGAGCAGCTTTGTCGCTTCCTAATTTCTCTACTTTACCGGTGATTTTAGCTTCTTTCGCAGCTTTCCACTCAGCGTAGCGGGCATCTGCCTGCTCTTGCGTCACAGCGCCTTTCAGTACGCCAATCTGCAAGTGTTTTCTGAACATAACGCCGGTGTAAGAAAGCATGGCTTTCACGGTGTCAGTTGGTTGCGCACCTTTCAATACCCAATCCAACGCTTTGTCTTCGTTGAAGTTGATAGTGGCAGGGTTGGTTTGCGGGTTGTACGTACCCAATTTCTCGATGAAACGACCATCACGTGGTGAACGAGCATCTGCAACCACGATGTCATACATCGCAGCTTTTTTGCGGCCTCTGCGGGCCAGTCTGATTTTAACAGCCATAATAAACTTTGTTAAAGCGCCGGATCCCGTCCGGCATTGGGGTGCAAAGGTACTAGAATAATTTTGAAACTTCTAAGGATTTGAGAAAGAGAAGTTTTAGAAACCTGCTTTGGGGCAGTTTTCAGGAAAACGGCCCCAAAGCAGGTTGGCTGTTAGGTGCGCCCGGTAAGAGCATGCTTTAGTGCCTATCATTTACAGATGCCGGTGCCTGAATTGAGTGCGTTCCAGGTAAGTTGTTTTGCGGCCGATTTCCTGAAACCGTGCTTAAAACATCTCATTGACCGGTGGGAGAGCCGACTCCCTGAAAGGGCACCAGACTGTGGGGCCCCCGCCCGAATATGTCTCCCGCCAGGAAGTAGCGCTGTGAGGAAGGTCCAAGGCTGTCCAGTAATGAAGCCCCGTAGTGTTGCCGCACCCAAGCAGGAGAATAGCCTTGCAATTGGAGTAGCGTGGGAAAAATGTGGTCATGGCTATAGCCTTTTCTTGGTTTAGCCGTTGGGGAAAGCCCGGTCAGGTGCCCTGGGTCCCAAATCCACAACGGCACCGCCGCCTCCTGCGGGGAGGTTTCGTGCACCGAGGCATGTGTAAGGCTAATGCCAGCTTGGGACAGGTTTTGGCCGTGGTCTGAGGTATAAACCACCACCGTGCTGTCAGCGGGGGAGATGGAGCCCATCAGGCGCCGCCAGAAGTGGTCTACCGTCCAGCGGAGGGAGTTATGGTAGGTGTTCAGGGTCCGCTCCCGGTCTTTGTAGATACTGCGCGGGGAGAGCACCGGCGTAAAGACCGCCGAATCTGCCGGATACGTACGGGCGTAGGGCCAGTGAGCACCCGCCTTGACCACGTAGACGAATACTTTGCCCGGTGCCTTGGCCAACTGCGCCAGCCGGTCGGCCACCAGCAGGTCTCGTTCATGATAAGGAACCTGGGGATGAGAAACGGCGGGACGTTCCACGTGATGGATGTAGTTCAGGTCCTCGGGGCTCATGAAGTTCTGCAGCACATCGCCCCCTAGCTGGGCATCCAGGTAATACGTGGTGTAACCCGCCTTCTGGGCGAACTGGAAGATGCTGGTGCGGGAAAATGTTTTATAATTGATGTCCGGGAGTTCAGAGGAACGGGTGCCGCTCATCAGGGCAATGTTGGAGCCCGCGCTCTGGTTCGTCAGAGAACTCGCCACCCCAAAGTCCAGTAACTGGCTCCGGACCGAATACAGAAAAGGCGTAGTCTGGAGATGCGGCTGATGCAAAGTGAGCTCCGTGGCAGTAATGCTCTCGTCCACAATCAGAAATAAGTGCCGGGCCCCGGCCCCTACCGGAGAAACCGGAACCGGGGTGCGGACGGGTTGAGGCACCTGGTCTGTGACGGCGGCCAGTACGGTTAAGGGCACGCGGTACAACGCCGGAAAATCATCTACGGTGCCGGTGGTCCTCTTGATCAGCGCAAACGCCGCGATGGCCGCCAACGGTACCAACCAGGCCGTCCAGGGAGCCGCTCGCCAGGCCGTTCTGTTTCGGGCCCAGAAAATCAAAAAGAGCACCAAAACGGCCAAGCCGAAGGCCAGGGCCGCTGATCCGCCGTAATTCTGGAGAGCGGTATCGGCCAGGTACAGGTTGTTCCAGGATAAGACGGCATCGGAGTACATGAAGTTGTAGCCCGTGATGAACCGAAACGTTAAACTGATGAACAGGCAGGGCAGGAGCAGGGCCAGTGCCAGCCGGTAAAGAATTTTGCTGGTGTTAAAAAGCAACAGAAACAGTCCGGTAAAAGAAGCGGCAAGCACCAGCAGGTACAGCAGCAGATGGGCCAGACTGTCCTGGAAGAGAAGATACGTGGTAATGAAATACAGGCGGCCGGGCCGCATTTCCACGGTCACGACGAACAAAGCCAACGCGCAGAAGAGGATGAAAGGAGTGTTCCTGAAAAAGCGTGGCCTCATGTATTTCCTGTAACTTGCTCTCAAATCAGGAACCGAAGGTAATGGAACTCGTTCAATCTGCCAATCTGGAGGGTAAGTCCCCCGGCCGTGTAGAGCAGGTAGATATCTTGCGTGGCTTTGCGCTATTAGGAATTGGCTTGGAGAATCTCTTTGCCATGCACACCACCAATGACTTTTTTGCTGATTACAGTGCACAGTACGGAGGCGGGGTGAATCACTGGTTGCTCCTGGGGCTGATGATTTTGGTGCGGGGTAAATTCTATCCTATTTTTTCTTTTGTATTCGGAATGTCAGCTGCATTGGGATTACCTACCCAAGGTTCTCGGTACTTCTTGCGCCGGTTAGTCGGGCTGTTTTTATTGGGAGCTTTGCAGATTCTTTTTATCTGGGAAGGCGATGTCTTGATGCAGTACGTGCTCATGGGCGTCCTCCTGCTTTTGCTAAGGAACCAAAGCGGTAAGTTCCTGACAGGTCTTGGGGCCTGTCTTTTGTTGTTTAGCTTCTTAGGGAAGAGTTGGGGTATCTCTGATTTGCCTGAAGTCCGGCAAGACCTAGCTGTGTACCAGTCTGGCAGTTTCACAGAAATGATGGTATTCAGAGTGCAGGAGTACCTTCAGGGCGTGTTTACCTGGCGAGCACTCTTTTTCTACTCCCGTATCTTCGCGTTCATGCTATTGGGGTATGCCTTTGTCAAAAGCAGAAGCATCAACGTTTTAATGTCTTTCTCACGGCTCAGAAAGGTTTTCCTGGTTCATGTAGGTCTGGCGGTTGGCATTGCACTGGCAATCCAGTTAGCCAGTTGGCGAGGAGAGAACGGTGATGGGTGGCTGAAAGATAGTAGTCTGGCTATCTATTTTTATGCGGCGGTGATGAGCCTGGCATTCTTACCCGTGCTCTTGTGGAGAGTGCCAAAGGCTTCTTACCTGCTGACTCGCCTTCAATGGCTGGGGAGATTAACCCTTACTCACTACCTGGTTCAGAATCTCCTGTTCAGCCTCCTTTTTTATAAGTACGGTTTGGGTCTGTTCCTGCGGTTAGAACCTTGGCAATGCGTGCTGCTATATGTTGTTGTAATCCTGATCCAACTGTGCCTCTCAATCTGGCTGCTTAGGCATTTCAGGTTAGGGCCGGTTGAGTTCTTTTTGCGGCGGATAGCGGGTGAAAAACAAAAAGGCGTCTCCTGAGCAGGAGACGCCTTTTGTTGTATTTGAGATACCGTTGGTTATGCGGCGGCTTTCTTCAGTTTGATGATCCCCACTTTATCCAAAGTCCAGATTACCGGATAGGTTGGGTCTACTTCCCACCATTTCACCCCGAAGTTCACACGGTTAGGCAGTTTGTGGTGGTTGTTCTGGAACAGCTCGCCCCCGGTCAGGAAATCGAAGAAAAGTGAGTTGCGGGACTTGTCGTTGTTGTCAAAGTTCTGGTAGCCGTATTTGTGGCCGCTCCAGTTCACGATAGCGCCGTGGAGTGGGCCCATCAGGAAGTGCAAAGGTAGCAGCAGGTACATCCACCAGTACTCCGCGAAGTAAATGTAAAAGACAACGTAGAACGTGCCCCAGGCTAGGCGGGAAGCCCAATGGTCGCCAATGCTTTCCACCACGCGCCAAACCGGGTAATTCCCATCAAAGCGCATTTCCGGCTCCACGCGGTTTTTCAGGACATCGTTGTAGATGTTCTTGGTCTTCCACATCATGGTGAAAGCGTTGCTGGAGAAATGCGGGGAGTGCGGGTCACGGGCGGTGTCTGAGAACGCATGGTGCATGCGGTGCAGAATGGCGTACGCCCTGGGTGATAAGAAAGAAGAACCCTGGCTGATGTACGTGAACAGGAAGAAGAACTTTTCCCAAAATTTGTTCATGGTAAACATCTTATGGGCGGCATAGCGGTGCAGGTAAAAGGTCTGCACAAACAGCGACAAGTACCAGTGGGCTACGAAAAAAAGAGCGATGATCATGCTGGGTGAGGCAATTAATTTAGTTAATCCAAATACGGACAGGCTCTACTGAAACAGTCCTGCGGTAAATAAGTTCACAAAGCTACAACGCAAGTTCCAAACGCTGCAAAAGTCATCCCGGTAAATTAAGAAAAGTGACCAGAATCATTTTCAGCCTGATTTCCCTAAAACAAAGCCAAAACGCCCGCATCGGTGAAGAACGACCGCAAGAGGACAATCCCCGCTGCCGTGTGTTTTGGGGCTTGTTTCAGGGAAACGCACTTAAAACGGAAATCCACTTTGGAGTGTTGCGAAACCGAAGCCGGAAAGCGTCTCTGCTTCGTGGGGTGAGATTAAGGCTGGAAAGGTTGCCAGGCGGCAATGCGGGGCAGGGGAGCCTGTACCGTAATCCAGGTTTTCAGGACCGGATGCTCAAAGCCCAGTTCCCGCGCGTGCAGGCAGATGCTTTTGTCAGGCAGCGGCTCGGGTGCTCCGTACCGAAGATCGCCCTGGATGGGGCATTTGAGCGAAGCCAGCTGCACCCTGATCTGGTGCGGCCGACCGGTGACAGGCCTTACCTCCAGCAGGTATTTCCCGGAAGAGGCTTTCAGCAGGGAGTAGCTGAGCTCGGCGCGTTGGCTGCCGGGCTTTTCCGTGGCAAGGGCTTTGGTGGTGTTGCGCTCCGCGTCTTTGATCAGCCAGTGCACCAGGGTGCCGCTCTCGGGTTGGGGGGCGCGCTGGGTGATGGCCCAGTAGATTTTCTGGGTTTTGCGGGTTTTGAACTGCTCGTTCAGGCGGGTGAGGGCTTTGGAGGTCTTGGCCAGCACCACCACCCCGCTCACCGGACGGTCCAGGCGGTGTACCACGCCCATGAACACGTTTCCCGGTTTCTGGTACTTCTGTTTGATATACTCCTTCGCCCGCTCAGACAAAGGAACATCGCCGGTTTCATCGCCCTGCACCAACATCCCGCTGGGTTTGTTCACCACCAGAATGTGGTTGTCTTCAAAAAGTACGTCTAACGCAGCGGGAGCAGGCATTCTGTTTTTGAGCTGTTTTCTTGAAAAGAGGCGAAAAGCGGAAAATTGTTGATTGTTCATTGCGGATGGTTGTATCCTGAAAAACAATCAGCAATCAAACAATCAACAATTAATACGCTTCTTCTTCAGAGGGGAAGTTGAGGGATTTCACGTCCTGAATGTAGTTGCTCACCGCTCCGGTGATGATGTCGTGGAGCTCGGCGTAGCGGCGCAGGAAGCGAGGCTTGAATTCTTTGGTGATGCCCAGCAGGTCATGGATCACCAGCACCTGCCCGTCTACGTGCGGACCCGCGCCAATCCCGATGATGGGAATCTGCAGTTCCTCGGCCACGCGCTTGGCCAGGGCCGAGGGTATTTTCTCCAGCACAATGGCAAAGCAGCCCAGTTCCTGCAGCAGGCGGGCATCAGAGAGAAGTTTCTCGGCCTCGGCCTCTTCCTTGGCGCGCACTGAGTAGGTGCCAAATTTATAAATCGATTGCGGTGTCAGGCCCAGGTGGCCCATCACCGGAACGCCGGCGCTCAAGATGCGGGTGATCGATTCCTTGATTTCCTCGCCGCCTTCCAGCTTCACGCCGTGGGCCCCAGATTCCTTCATGATCCGGATGGCGGAACGCAAGGCTTCAGAGGAGTTCCCCTGATAAGAACCGAAAGGTAAATCCACCACCACAAACGCCCGTTTCACTCCGCGTACCACTGAGGATGCGTGATAGATCATCTGGTCCAGCGTGATGGGCAACGTGGTTTCGTGGCCAGCCATCACGTTGGAGGCGGAGTCGCCCACTAACAACACATCTGTTCCGGCGGCATCCAGCAGGGTGGCCATGGAGAAATCATAGGCCGTGAGCATGGAGATTTTCTCTCCGCGCACTTTCATGCTCTGCAACTGGTGGGTGGTAACAATTTTTACCTCACGTTTCTGAACCGACATAATCAAGTTTTGTATGAACCTGGGCAAAGGTAAGGAGTGCGGAATTAGGAATCAGAAATTATAAACCAGAAAATCCAGGGATTTAACCCGCCGCCCGAGGCAGGCAACCGGTAAAAGCTGCTCCGGGGCAGAAAGGCAGCTCATTACGTTTCAGGGCCAGTTTACGCAAAACAGGCTAAAAGCAGCACGGCCACCCTGCTGAGGATGGCCGTGCTGCTTTTTAGATTAATAGGCTCTGCCGGTGGCGCTGCCGCTGCGCCTGATCTTCAGGTCCTGCAACAGCGCTGACTTCGCGTTGATGTTGATGGAATACCGCTGCAGCGCGCCAAACGGCACCCAGTCAATGGACATCTGCCAGCAGTGCAGGTCCCGCGTGATGCCGATGTTGGTGTAGCTCAGGATGCGGTTTTTCAGGTCATAGCTGGTGGTGTAGTTCACGGCCCATTTCTCGGTGAGGGTCACGGAGCCGTTGATGCCCGCCGAGGTGGCGTTATTCATCAGCTTATCGGTGAGTAGATCTCGGGTGAAGTTGGAGGTCAAGTCCACGGAGAGCGTCCAGGGAATGTTGAACTCCACGTAATCGGCGGCGGTCACCACGGTGCGCTGTAAAGACGGCAGGTTGGTAGGGGCAGCCGCACCGGACTCGGCTTGCTGCTTGCGGGCCTGCTGGTTGAACTCAAAGCCGGTGTTGAAGTTCAGGTTCATGAGCCGGGCCAGCTTGAAACCACCTTCGTTGATCAGGTAGATGTTTCTCCGGGTGCCGTTCACGTACTGGTACGGGTCAAAGCTTCCCGAAAGGGTAACACCCACGTTGTTGAAGAGCTTAGTGGAGAGGTTGACGTTGATGTTGGAGAGCTTGAACGAGTCGGCGGCCATGTTGTAGGAGCCCGAGAAGTTGAAGGCGTCAATCAGACTCACTTTCTTGAACACCCCCGCGCTGTCGGTTTTTACCTTCATCTCCACGTTGTTGCTCACCGAGAAAGAGATCGCGCTGCTCAGCCCCGCGCCGGGTACGTTGCCTTCCAAGCCCTGAAACCTAGAGAGCAACTGCGTATTGCCCAGACTGTCGCGTTGCACCCGCTGGTAGAAGCCGTACTCCGGCCGGCCGAAGTCAGGCCGCCAGCTGTACGAGATGTTGGGCGTGATGGTGTGGCGGATGGCCTCCACTTTCTTGCCTTTGATCTGCGCAATGCCGTAAAGGTTGGTGGTAAGCGAGAGGCTTCCCTGGTACTGGTAGGTGCGTTGCAGGCCTTTGAGCGTATCTACGGCCAGCATGTTGGTGCCGGGAACGTTGCTGTACGTGTATTTCTTGGTGAACCAGCTCTCGCTGTAGCTTACGCCCGGTGTTAACTTAAAGTGTTTGAACAGGCTGACCGTACCCAGGGTGATGGGAATGTCATGGTTAATGCTGGTGCGGGCGTTCCGGAAAATGGTAGACAGGTTGGAGCCGTTGATGGCCAGCAAGGTGTCACGGGCCTGTCTGGTGGAGAAAGGAAACCCTAAACCGGTCCCCGCCGAGATGTTGTTGGTCACGTACTGCCGCGCCGTCAGGTTATAGCCAATCCGGATGCCTTCAATCCAGCGCCCGGTCAACGTGCCGCCAAACCACTCAATGGGGCTCTGGGAAGCCACGCCAAAGCTGAAGTCGGGCAGGGTGAAGCTCATCTGCTGCGCCGGTACCACCTCTCCTTCTTCGTTGAGCTGGGTTCTGCTGGTCTGGCTCTGAGAGATGGTGATCCCGTAGGTGATGGGCGAGTTGGGACTGCTCTTGCGGTAAGAGACCGTGGAGTTAAAGTTAGGCGACAGCGCGTTCTGCGCGTTGGTGGAGTTTCGCTGGTTGTAGAACTGGCTACCGGCGTTCACGCTGGCCGAGAATTGTCCCTGACCCGGGCGGGTAACCGGCTGATGGCTCCAACTCACCCAAATATCGCGGGAGCCGGTGCCGTAGTTCACAATCTGGTCTGTAGTGGCGCCTCGGGTAGTGTTTTCAGGGGCTTTGATAAAGGTATGGCTCACCGAGAAATTCCCACTGAACTTGTAGCGCTTGGTGTAGTTAGACTGTACCCGAAGGCCGTAGCCGCCCAGCGAGTAAATATCGCCGGTGATGCGCATGTCCATGTAGTCGTTCATGGCCCAGTAGAAACCACCCTCGCGCAGGTAGAACCCCTGCATGTTGGACTCCCCAAAGGTAGGGATGATGACCCCGGAGCCTCGTTTACGTGGCGACGGGAAAAACCCGAACGGCAACCCGATAGGAGTGGGCACATCGGCGAACACTAGGTGAAAAGGACCCGCCACCACGCGGTCATTGGGAATCACCTTCATCTTGGTGGCCTTGATGTAGAAGTGCGGGTGCTCCAGGTCACAGGTTGTGTAGCGGGCGTGCCGTCCGTAGATGCTTCCCAGGGAGTCACGTTTGATGGTCTCGGCGTGGATGTACCCTTCGCCCTGCGTGGTCACGGCCCCCATGACGCGGCCCTTTTTGGTTTTGTAGTTGTAGGCCATCCGCTCGGCCTGGTACGTTTCGGCGCCGTTTTTGAACAAAGGCTTCTGTTGGAGCACCCCGGCTGTGTCCAGCACACCCTCGGCGTTGATGATGTTGGTTTTCCAGTTAATCTGGATGTAGGCGGCGTCCAGGGCAATCTCGCCGTAGTCTATGTGGGCATCGCCGTAGAGGTGCATGATCTGGCTCACGGCATCGTACCGGATGGAATCTTTGGCCTTATAATTGATTGTGGTCTCAATATCGCCCCGCTTTTGGGCGTTGGAGGTATCAGCGGAGGTGACCACCAGCGAGTCAGGCTTGGGCGTTGCAGCAGGACGGTTACGGTCGCGGCGAATCTGCGCGCTTCCCTCCGTAGCGGTAAAAAAGGCAATCACTGAAAAAGCGGCGATTGCCAAAAACAGGAGGGATCTCTTCTGATTCAAGTAAATTTTTAGTTATTTTGTTAACTAGGACAAAGTTATTAACAATAGCTTTTAACTAACGCATCTCGTGAAAAATATTGTCTCGCTTACCGTTTTTGCTTTTTTACTGTTTAGTTCTTTCACCACGTTTGAGCGGAAGGAGGTAAAAATACGAACGGTGGTCATTGATGCCGGCCACGGCGGAAAAGACACGGGCTGTAACGGGGCCTCGGCCAGGGAGAAAGAGGTGGCCCTGAAAGTAGCCCTCAAGCTGGGGGAACTCATGGAGGAGAACATCCCCGACGTGAAAGTCATCTACACCCGCAAAGACGACCGGTTTGTGGAGCTGATTGACCGGGCGGGCATCGCGAACAAGAACCACGCTGACCTGTTTATCTCCATCCACTGCAACTCGGGCCCCAGTGCCGCCTTCGGTACCGAGACCTACACCATGGGACTGCACAAATCCAGCAGTAACCTGGCCGTGGCCACCCGCGAGAACTCGGTAATCTTACAGGAAGAGAATTACGAGAAGAACTACAACGGCTTCAACCCCAAGTCGCCGCAGAGCCACATCCTTTTCAGTTTGTACCAAAGCGCGTACCTGGAAAACAGCCTCCGGTTCGCCCAGAAAGTAGAGAAAGAGTTCAAGACGAAAGTAGGCCGCTCCAGCCGGGGCGTGAAGCAGGCGGGCTTTCTAGTGCTCTGGAAATCAGCCATGCCCAGCACGTTAATTGAGATCGGCTTCCTCACCAATCCGCAGGAAGAGAAGTTTCTCAACGATAAAACCAACCAAACGTATATGGCATCAGGTATCTACCGCGCTTTCAAAGAGTACAAGCAAGAGCTTGAGGCCATGAACTAATTAATCTACCCCTGTGAAATTTTCCAAAGAACTCAAAGTAGCGTTGCTGGGCATTGTGTCATTGGCAGCACTCTACGTGGGCTTTCTATTCTTGAAAGGAAGTAACATCCTTTCCTCTACCCGTACCTATTATGTCACCTATGACACCGTAGAAGGGTTGGCAGTATCTAATCCCGTGCTCATCAACGGGTTCAGGATTGGTTTGGTGAAAGAGATGGTGCTGGACCAGAAAAACGGCAACAAGATTCTGGTGACCCTGGACATTGAGAAAGACATTGACGTAGGAGACTCTACCGTAGCCATGCTGGTGAGCTCAGACTTACTGGGCAGCAAAGCCGTAGAACTGTACATGGGCCGTAACCGGGTGCGCTACAAAGGCGGCGAACACCTGATCCCGTTTGTGAAGCGCAGCATCACCGACATGCTTTCCCAACGCGCCATGCCGGTGCTGGGCACTGTTGACTCTACCTTGCAGCGCCTGAACGGCTTCCTGGACAAAGACGCGAAGCAGAGCATCCAGTCTATTCTGCTCAACGCGCAGGCCACCTCTGAAACCTTGCGGGCAGTTGCCCTGGCTAATCAGGGGAACATTAACGCGATCACCAGCAACCTGGCCCAGTTGACCTCAGCTCTGCGCGGCACCGAGGCCAAGTTCAGCCGGGTAGCCAACAACCTCGCCACCATCACAGACACCATAGACGTCAACTCTATGAACAGTGCCATTAGGGGACTGGACAGCACCATCGCGCAGGCGCAGATGACCATGAACAAGATAAACGAGGCGAACGGTAGCCTGGGCAAACTCATGAACGACGATTCGCTGTACCGTAACCTGAACGGTTCCTCTGAGAGCCTGAACGCCCTCCTCATGGACCTGAAAGCCAATCCTAAGCGGTACGTGCATTTCTCCCTGTTGCAGATTGGCGGCGGCACCAAGGTCAACAAAGCCTCTAATGTGAAAGAAGCCAATAAAGTGAAAAACGCTGACACCGTACAGAGCACGGGAACCGTAGACGCGAAGAAATAAACCAGAAGAAAAAACGTAAAAAGCGTTTTGGGGCCGTTTTATAGAAAGCGGGCTCAAAACGCTTTTTTATTTCCTACCGTAGAGGAAATAGGAAAACCTAACAGGTGTTAGCTTTTCCTGGATTTTACTATATTTGTCTACCCCGCATCGGGAAGGACCTCAAACCACCGCTTTCGCAGATTTATGGATATCGAATTCAATAAGAACGAAGACAGCCTCAAACAGCTTTGCTTCCAACTCAAGAGCAGACACCAGAAAGTAGCCTTGGGCGGCGGCGAGAAAGCCATTGCCAAGCAGCACGAGAAAGGCAAACTCACCGCCCGCGAACGCATTAAATACCTGCTGGACGAAGATTCTGAGTTCCTGGAGATTGCTGCGTTTGCCGGCGAGGGCATGTACCAGGAGTACGGCGGCTGTCCGGGCGGCGGCGTGGTGGCCGGCATAGGTTACGTGAAAGGCCGCCAGTGCATGGTGGTGGCCAACGATGCCACCGTGAAAGCGGGTGCCTGGTTCCCTATCACGGCCAAGAAAAACCTGCGGGCGCAGGAGATTGCCCTGGAGAACCGCCTGCCGGTCATTTACCTGGTAGACAGCGCCGGCGTTTTCCTGCCCATGCAGGACGAGATCTTCCCCGACAAAGAGCACTTCGGCCGGATGTTCCGCAACAATGCCATCATGAGCAGTGAGGGCATTGTGCAGATCTCGGCCATCATGGGTTCCTGCGTGGCGGGCGGCGCGTACCTGCCCATCATGAGCGACGAGGCCATGATTGTGGAAGGCACCGGCTCCATCTTTCTGGCGGGTTCTTATCTGGTGAAAGCCGCCATCGGCGAAACCATTGACAACGAAACCCTGGGCGGCGCCTCCACCCACTCTGAGATCTCCGGCGTCACCGACTATAAATTCGAGACTGACCAGGAGTGTCTGGACCACATCCGGAACATTTTCGATAAAATGGGCGATAATCCCAAGGCCGGTTTCAGCCGCACCACTTCGGCGGAGCCGAAACTGGACCCGAAGGAAATCTACGGACTGCTGCCGCAGGACCGCGTTAAGCCCTATGACATGATGGACATCATCCATCGGCTGGTGGACAACTCGGAGTTTGAACCTTATAAAGACCTGTACGGGCAGAGTCTCATCTGCGGCCTGGCGCGCATTGACGGCTGGGCGGTGGGCATTGTGGCCAACCAGCGCAAAATTGTGAAAAGCAAGAAAGGCGAGATGCAGATGGGTGGCGTGATCTACTCAGACTCCGCTGACAAGGCGGCCCGCTTTATCATGAACTGCAACCAGAAGAAAATTCCGCTGGTGTTCTTGCAGGACGTGAGCGGGTTTATGGTGGGCAGTAAGGCCGAGCACGGCGGCATCATCAAAGACGGGGCCAAACTGGTGAACGCCATGAGCAACTCCGTGGTGCCTAAGTTCACCATTCTCATTGGCAACAGCTATGGGGCGGGCAATTACGCCATGTGCGGCAAAGCCTATGACCCGCGCCTGATCTACGCCTGGCCCACGGCGCAACTGGCGGTGATGAGCGGTGCCTCGGCGGCCAAAACGCTGTTGCAGATTCAGGTCGCGTCCCTGAAAGCCAAAGGAGAGGAGATTACCCCCGAGGCCGAGAAAGAACTCCTGGACAAGATCACCGCCCGCTACAATGAGCAGCTCAGCCCGTACTACGCGGCCGCCCGCCTGTGGGTAGACGGCATCATTGATCCGCTGGAGACCCGCAAAGTCATTTCCATGGGCATTGAGGCGGCCAACCACGCACCCATCACCAAGCCGTTCAACGTAGGCGTGATCCAAACGTGATGGGAAGTAAGAAGTAGGAAGTAGAGAATTAATACGATGATATCTTCTTGTGCTCCCGTCAGATACTTGCCGGAGGATAAACGGGATGGCTTTGTTCATGCGGTGATCCAAAAGCAGCGGTTTCGCCCTGCGGCTCGTGGTTCCCGGCGAGTCTGGAGACTCGCATCATCCTAAGTCACGAGACTTCAGTCTCGCGCCAGCTTCTTCTATTTCCAACTCCTTACTATTACCAACTTCTTCTATTAAGCAGACTCAGAACTCACGACTCAAGACTCAGAACTCATTTCAGACCTCGTAGCGTGCGTGGCTCCTATGAGTGTCTTCCACGTTTATGGCCTGTTTTCAGCGAAATAGCCTCAAAACCCACCTATCAGGCCTCATCTTTCCCGCGAAAGGTGAGGCTTCCTGCGTAAGTTCAGAAAAAGGAAAGTGCATGGGTATCTGTGATGGAGACGAACGTGAATCTGTTTTAGGGCTGGTTTCTGGAAAACTGCCCGGAAACGCTTTTGCCTTAAATCCCGTTCTCAGAAGAGGGAATTTTGAAAACCGCCGAGCATCGGTTCTAAACGCATTCGGCAGTTTCCGTTCTAAATTCCTAATTTTAAATTCTTAACTGATCTACCTTGACGAACAAAGAAATAAAAGCGCTGATCTCGCTGCTGGACGATGAAGATCCCGATGTGGTGGCGCACGTGCACCAACGGATTGTGGAGCTAGGCGATACCATCACCCCGTTTCTGGAGGAAGCCTGGGAGGAGAGCCTGGACCCTGAGCACCAGAAAAAGCTGGAGGAATTGATCCATGATCTGCAGTACAGCTCCCTTACGCAACGCCTGAAACAGTGGAAAGAAGAAGGCGCCACCGATCTGGTGCGCGGCATGTGGCTGGTGAGCACCTACCAGTACCCAGACCTCACGCTGGAGCAAATCATGCAGCCCCTGGCCGAGCTCTATTACGAAGCCTGGGTGAACGTGCGCCCCGAGATGCACCCCTATGACCAGGTGAAGGCCCTCAACCACGTGCTCTTCAAGCTGCACCATTTCTCCGCCAACACCAAGAACTTCCACGCGCCCAACAACTCCATGATCAACCAGGTGCTGGAAAGCAAACGCGGTAATCCGCTCACCTTGTGTGTGATTTACATGACGCTGGCGCAGAAATTAGGGCTGCCGGTATACGGCGTGAACCTGCCCAACCTGTTCATCCTCACGTTCAAGAGCGAGGTTATTCCGCAGTTTTACATCAACGTGTACAACCGCGGCCTCATCCTCTCCAAAAGCGACATAGACAACTACCTGTTGCAGCTGAACCTGAGCCCGGTAGACATTTTCTATGAACCCTGCGCGCCCATTGACATCGTGCGCCGCGCCCTACGGAACCTGTCCTTGTCCTATGAAAAGCTCAACGACCCCGAGAAAGCCACCGAGATTGAGAAACTCATTGACGTGTTAGGCGATGAAAAACAAGCCCACGCCAACTCCTCTGAGGAAGACCTGGAGGACGACGAGGACGAAGATTACGATGAGGAAGACGACGACGAAGGAAACCTGTAGCGTTTCCGGCCTGTTTTCCCAAAACTAGCCGGAAAGCGGCCATTTATGATATGTGAAACCACTCCCCCGGGAGTGGTTTTTTTGTTTCTGGCGATAGGGTTGTTCAGGTAAGCCGAAGGAAAGTGCGCAGACCTTTACTTTTGGCTTTCACCGGCAAGCGGAAAGGCCTCTGCGTCTGGATTGTTGGCCCCTGGGAACACCAACAATGGCGGCTGGGCTGTCCATTTTGCTGTCCAAGGGAAAAGGGCTTCTTGGAGCTGCCTCCGTTTCAGGGCCATTTTTTGAAAACAGGGTTAAAACAAATTTCCTTCGCTGCCTGATATCGTTTACTTTAGAGTTTCACGCGCAGTTTTATGATACAGAAGAGTACCCGCCTAGACAATGTTTTTTACGAGATACGAGGTCCCATTTTCGAGAAAGCCATGGACCTGGAGAAACAGGGGTACCGGGTTACCAGGTTGAACATCGGCAACCCGGCCCCGTTTGGGTTTGAGGCGCCCGATGAGATTGTGCATGACGTGATGGTGAACCTGCGCAACGGCCAGGGCTACACCGATTCCAAAGGCCTGTTTGCCGCCCGCAAAGCCATCATGCACTACAGCCAGAGCAAAGGCCTGCCCAGCGTACACGAAGAGGACATCATCATAGGCAACGGCGTGAGCGAACTGATCATGCTCAGCATGCAGGCCCTGCTTAACAACGACGATGAAATCCTGATTCCCACCCCGGATTACCCGCTGTGGACCGCCGCCGTGACGCTCTCCGGCGGAAAAGCCGTGCATTACCTCTGCGACGAAGCCTCTGACTGGTACCCAGACCTAGCCGACATGGAACGTAAAATCACGTCCCGCACCAAGGGCCTGGTCATCATCAACCCCAACAACCCCACGGGGGCCGTCTATCCGCCCGAGGTGCTGCAGCAGATTGTCCGGCTAGCTGAGCGGCACAAGCTCATTGTGTTCTCAGACGAGATCTACGACAAGATTTTGTACGACGAAGCCGTGCACCACTCCACCGCTGCTTTCACCGAGGATGTGCTGTGCCTCACGTTCAGTGGCCTTTCCAAGAACTACCTGGCCGCCGGTTTCCGGGCCGGCTGGATGGTGGCTTCGGGCAACAAAGCCATTGCCTCGTCTTACCTGGAGGGCCTGAATGCCTTGGCCAGCATGCGTCTGTGCAGCAATGTGCCCTCACAATTCGCCATCCAGACTGCCTTAGGCGGATATCAGAACATCAAAGACCTGGTGCTGCCCTCGGGGCGATTGTACAAACAGCGCGAGGTGTGTTATGAGAGACTGACCTCCATCCCGGGCATTACCTGCGTGAAGCCTTCGGGGGCGTTTTACATGTTCCCCAAGATCGACACCAAGAAATTCAACATCCAGTCAGACGAGAAACTGGTCCTGGACCTGCTCATTGACCAGCACGTGTTGCTGGTGCAGGGCAGCGGCTTCAACTGGGCCCAGCCAGATCACTTTAGAGTGGTGTACCTGCCCATGGTGGAAGAGCTGGCGATCACCCTTGATAAGCTGGCCGAGTTTCTGAAAACGTATGACGGGGCCGCGGTATTAGGATAAGCTTAGGTAGGCGGGTAAGCTGTTTTGGGCCTTATTTTCGGTTTTTGGACTAAAAAAAGCCTCGTAAGGCAGACTCTTTTTCAGATTATCCAAATTCAGGTGGCCTTTGGTTGGTTTTCTGGGTAAAAGCCTGTAAATTATCTTATTGTGTAGGTAAGATAAGTACTGGATGGGAAACACGTTTACTAGAAATATTCTCAGGAAACTTCTTGGTGGTTTATGGCTCTTGTCAGCGGCTTCTCCGACCCTGGGACAGACGGCTAGTGCCACATTCGGCCTTAAACTGGCTCCCTCGCTGCAGAACCCGATCTGGCCCGGGAAGGCTTCTACGGTGCGCGTGCAGGTGAACGACGAAGTAGCTTTCCTAAATTGGCTCAGAAGTGAACTGCCGGAAGCGCGCCTACAAGAAAGTGCCAGCCCTGGGAAAATTTTTCTCCTGACCAATCTTCCAACTTCCAAACTCCGGCTTCTGGCGCAATGCCCAGCCGTCACGTTCATTGACGTGCCAGACAGAGTTGCCCGCGAAGAAGCGTATCTGCAGAATGCAGACTTTACGGTCAACGCCGTGGAGGCGGTGCACGTGCGTTATCCGCAGTTGCACGGGAAAAACCTGGTGGTGTCTGTGAAGGAGAACCCGTTTGATGCCTCCGATATTGATTTCAAAGGGCGCATAGTCCCGACCTCGGCTTCGGCTGGAGGGGCAACTCCCCACGCCACCAACATGGCGACCCTGGTAGCCGGCGGCGGAAACTCTGCGGCGGGCGGGCGGGGAGTGGCATGGCAGAGCCAGCTCATCACCTCAGATTTCGCGCGCCTGCTCCCTGATGAAACGTCTTTTCTGCGGGCACAGAAGGTCTCGGTGCAGAACCATTCTTACGGGGTGGGCGTGGAGAACTACTACGGACTGGAAAGTCAGGCCTATGACGCGCAGGTGCTGGAGTACCCGGAGCTGCTGCATGTGTTCTCCTCGGGCAACTCCGGAATCCAGACACCCGCTACCGGTCCTTACGCTGGCGTAGCCCGCTTCGCAAACCTGACCGGGCAGTTCAAAACCTCTAAAAATACCTTGAGCGTGGGAGCGGTGGATACCTCTGGCCAGGTAAGTCCCCTCAGTTCCCGGGGTCCTACGTTTGACGGCCGAATCAAACCCGAGGTGGTGGCGTTTGGCGAATCCGGCTCTTCCGAGGCCTCGGCGGTGGTTTCCGGGATCGCGTTGCTTCTGCAGCAGGTGTACCAGGAACAGCATAATGGCGCATTGCCTTCCTCAGCCTTAGTAAAAGCCGCGCTCATCAACAGCGCCGACGACAAAGGGCAACCGGGACTAGATTATGCGGCCGGGTTCGGGAACGTAGATGCGCTGGGGGCTGTGCAGGCTTTCCAGGAAAGAAGGTATTTCAGCGGGCGCGTGGGGCAAGGAGAAAAGCAGCAATTTTCCATCACTGTACCGCCCGGCGCGGCAAACCTCAAAGTCACCTTGGTCTGGCATGATGCCGCCGCCCAACCTACTGCTGTCCAAGCCTTGGTCAGCGACCTGGATCTGACGCTGCAGGAAGCGACAACCGGACGCGAGTGGCTGCCCTGGGGACTAAGCTCCTATCCGCATAAAGATTCGCTGGCGCTTGCCGCCCGCCGCAAAGTAGACCGCCTGAACAACGTAGAGCAGGTGACCCTAGCTTCTCCCGCCGCGGGCAATTACCAGATACAGGTAGCGGGGTACCACGTTTCTCCCGAGGGCCAGTCGTTCAGTATTGTATATGAGATGGAGGCGCCGTTCACCTGGACGTATCCTTCGGCCGGAAGCACCCTGAAGAGTGGTCAGAAAAACAGACTCCGCTGGCAAACGCGCCTTACTTCTCCGGAGACGGCTCACCTGGAATTCCGGTGGGCCGGGCAGACCTGGCAGACCATCCTAGAAAATGTACCTCTGCAGGAAGGCAAAGCAGATTGGTTGGCCCCTTACTCAGCGGGCGTGGCGCAACTAAGATGGAAAACAAGTGCCGGCGAGGTCATGACATCTGAGGAATTCATCCTCAGTCCGGAGGTTCCTTTGCAGGTGGGCTATAACTGCGACGACGAAGTGCTGCTGTTCTGGCCCAAGGCGAAGGATATAACCGCCTATCAGGTTTTTGCCTTGGGTGAAAAGTTTCTGGAGCCAATTGCCACCGTCTCTGATACCTTGCTTTTCTTAGACAAGCAGCAGCAAACCGCCCTGCATTATGCCGTGGCACCAGTAGTAGCCGGACAGACGGGCCTGAAAAGCTTCACCCTGAACTATGTAGACCAGGGCGTGGGCTGTTACGTCAAGCAGTTTCTGGCGCGCCAGCTGGTCACCGACTCGGTTCTGCTGGACGTGGAGCTAAGTACGCTCTATGGCATCTCTTCGGTGGTGCTGGAGAAACGGGACAACGGCACCTTCCAACCGGTGCAGGCACCTTTGTCTTTGTTTCGGCCTGTTTTCACTATAACAGACCCGAAACCCACGCCCGGCCGGAATGAATATAGACTGAAGCTTTTAACCGATAAAGGAGCCGTTTTTTACAGTGACCTAGAAGCGGTTTTTTACACACCTCCTGCGTTCATTCAGGTATTTCCTAATCCCGTGGTAGCGGGTAATGATCTGCAGCTTGTTTCGTCTGAAGATAAATTGGTGCAGATTCAACTCTATGATTACGCCGGGCGAATTGTGAAAGAGCTTTGGCAGGATGGTGCTATAAAAGTGCTTAAAACAGATGGTCTTAAAGCGGGTGTTTATCTGGTGAAATTGCTGGGTGATTCTGAGTATAAAGTGTGCAGAGTAGTGGTGTTGTAAACAGAAATAAAATTAGAATTACGCACAAATAGCCGCTGTGAAAACAGCGGCTATTTGTGCGTAATTAAGGGAGAGATTTAACTGTTAATACAGATATCTAAGCGCGGTGCGGTCATTGCTGTTGAACGGCCGGTTCTGACCATTCGCTACGCAAGCCAGCATCCAGGAAGTGGCATCGGCGGTAGTGGGCGTGCCCGGGATATGGATGGCGCCTACTGAGCTGGCTCCTTCGTTGGTGTACGCGCCGCCGCAGCTATAGCTTCTGTCCATGTAGTCGGTGTGCCGGAACCCGATGCAGTGGCCAATCTCGTGGGCTAAAATGGTAGCCAGGTAATTCGTGCCCGGCGCGGAGCCCAGATAGGTGGAGTTCACCAATACTTGGCTGTAAGGGTTTCCGCCGGACGGGAAGCCCGCCGAAGCCAGGTAAGAAGCCGTAGAAGGCGCCTTGGTCAACAGAATGTTGTAGCTGGAGCTTACCCGCTGGAATTTTATCAGGAGGTTTTCAGCGTTGTAGCGCCGAATGGCTTCATCCAAAGCCGTCACGTACGCGGTGGGAAGAGTGCTGGAGATGGCTACCCTGATGGTGCGACCGGTTCCTACGCTGACCAGGTTGGTGGTACGGTACTGCTCTGTTTCGCCTACCCGCAGGAACTTGGGATCACGCGGAGCCGCCAATTGCTCATCGGTCAGGAAGATGTCTCCC
The DNA here is from genome assembly GCF_014269285.1 of Rufibacter sediminis. GTDB lineage: Bacteria > Bacteroidota > Bacteroidia > Cytophagales > Hymenobacteraceae > Nibribacter > Nibribacter sediminis. The sequence continues at coordinate 64,808 of NZ_JACOAF010000029.1, read as the reverse complement.
TCTACCAGATAGCCGCCGTCTACCAACTGAACATCAGTGGTCCCGAAGCCCATGTCATAAATCTGCTGCAGCTTTTCTTTGGAGACAGCCGCTTTCTCCACAACGTCTTCTTCGCTCACTGAACACGAGGTGCCGCCTAACACTAAAGCGAACGCGATGAGTCTGAGGGTGTAATTTTTTTTCATACTGCTTATTGGGGGTTAGTTAAATAATAAGCCTATTCTAGGAAGAAAAAATAATTACCGCAAGTGGTTGATCTGTAATTGTGTAAATAAATTTATTTAAAAACGTGTTTAATTGATCTTGTAAAAAGGTTTTGTGTTTAAGCAATTACTTGCATGATTAAATCAATTATTTTAGATATTCAGAGAGTGGAATTATTCATGTGTTAGAATATCTGAATTGATATTAGTTGTTCTAAATATTTGAGTTTTAAATAATATACTTAGGGAATATGTGTCCTTAATTGTGTATAAATAACAGTATTAATACGCAGTAAGATTGTATGTATGTACTGATAAGTTTTACTCAATTAGGGGAAATAGAAATCAATTATTGAATTAACTCATTAATCAAGGTCTGCGTTTTAGGGCAGTTATTGAGAACACTGCCCTAAAATGAGAAAGGCTGCCCAAGGCAGCCTTTCATCAAGAGAAATCCGGTCCCGAAGGAATAACGGGTGATATAGTCTTAGTTGGGAACGTACTGCAGGAAACTCAGATTCTCTTCCCGCAACGTCTCGTTGGCCATCTCCAGCAGATCGTTGGCCTGTACTTTCCTGATCTGCTCAAAGATATCGTTCAGGCTCTCAATGGTGTTCAGGTCCAGAATGCTTTTGCCCATCATCATCATAAAGCCCATGTTGCTTTCCTCGGCCATCGCCAGTTGGCCCATCAGCTGTTCCTTGGCGGTGTGCAGCTGCACCGAGCCCATGGGTTTCTCGCGCAGCAGTTTCAGTTCTTTCAGCACCAGACCCACGGTGCGCTTCAGCTGTTTCTTCTCCGTCCCGAAGTAAATCCCGAACAAGCCGGTGTCTACGTAGGTAGAGTAGTTGGCGTCAATGGTGTACACCAGGCCGTGTTTCTCGCGCACCGCCAAGTTCAGGCGGGAGTTCATGCCGGGGCCGCCCAGAATGTTCACCAGCATGAAGAACGTGAGCCGGCGCGGATCTGAGAGCGGATAGGCGGGGCAGCCAATGACGCAGTGCGCCTGCTGAATGGCTTTCTCCACCACCAGCGTTTGCGGCTGATACGTGCTGAAAAGGAGCCGTTCGCGGGGCTGGATCTTGCTTTGCAGGTGGCCCAGGTATTTTTCGGCCAGTTTCACCACGCGGTCAATGGGCCAGTTGCTCACCGAGCAGAACACCAGCTTGTCGGTGCTCAGGTTGCGGTCAATGAAGGCCTGGAAGTTCTCGCGGGTGAAACCGCTCACGCTCTCGCGGGTGCCCAGAATGTTGTAGCCCAGCGGGTGGTTCTGGAAGACCACGGCATCAAACTCGTCAATGATGGCGTCCTCGGGGGTGTCCAGGTACATGGCCATTTCCTCCAGAATCACGCCGCGCTCTTTCTCAATTTCCTTGGAAGGGAAGGTGGAGTTGAAGGTGATGTCGGTGAGCAGGTCAAACGCCTTTTCGAAGTGGTTTTCCAAAACCGAGGCGTAAAAGCTGATCTTTTCTTTGGTGGTATAGGCGTTCAGTTCGCCGCCCACGCTCTCCAGCCGGTTCAGGATATGGAACGATTTCCGTTTCTGGGTTCCCTTAAAGGCCATGTGCTCCCAGAAGTGGGCCAGACCCTGTTCGTGGGGCAGTTCATCGCGGGAGCCGATGTCCATCATAAAGCCGCAGTGCGCAATCTTGGTGTGGGGTACCTGCTTGTGCAGCACCCGTATGCCGTTGGATAAAGTATGGATATGGTAATCAGGTAATTTCGTCAATTTCTATGGTGCGTATACAAGTAAAACAGGTTTGCGCCGCTTCCGGTCCGGTTAAGGTAAGAGCAGCCTGCAAAGGTACGGAGTGTAGCGGTAAGAAGTATGAAATTAGCTTCTAAGAATTGAGCCTGCCCGGGCGGCAGGTTCTTCCCTTATCAGGCGTTTGCCTCTTCCTAGTAGACAACCAGATAACGGGGCTAAAGTTGCGGGAGCGGTATGAATAGAAAGGAAGTCAATTGCTGCCCGGCAGCTTCCGTATACTTTCCTATGATGAGACGAATACAACAGGTGGCGCGCAGGTACGCCAACCAGATGATCAACAGCATCGCGTTATACCCGGCCCTGATCGCGCTGGTTTTCTTGCTGATTTCCTATCTGGTCCTTCATCTCGATTTCTCCCCCTACGGCAAGCAGATCAAGAGCCACTGGGATTTCCTGACACTGAAAGATGCCAGCACCGCCAGAACCATTGCCGCTACCATTGCGGGCGGTATTCTGTCTCTCACGGTGTTCAGCTTCTCCATGGTCATGATTCTGCTGAACCAGGCGGCCTCCAACATGAGCAACCGGGTGCTGGGCAGCATGATCGGGAACCGGTTTCAGCAGGTGGTGCTGGGCTTCTATATTGGTACTATCGTGTACGCGCTGTTTCTGCTCAGTACCATCCGCGACATTGATTCTGGCATTTACGTGCCCGCGCTGAGTGTGTACCTGCTTATTCTGCTCACCATTGTAGACATCTTCCTGTTCATCTACTTCATCCATTACATCACGCAGTCGGTCAAGTTTGAGACCATCATAGACCACATTCACCAGAAAACCCGGCATAAACTGCAAGAACAGCGGGTGCCGGAAACAGAACCAGTGGAACCCATGCCGTCTTTTGAGGGCGCGCAGGAACTGAAAACGGAAGCGGCGGGCTATTTCCAGGGATTTAACCGGAAGCAGCTGCTCAAGCTTTGTGCCCAGCATAACTGGCAGATCCTATTTCTGTTTCCCTTGGGCTCTTACGTGCTGAAAGGAGTGCCTTACCTGAAGATCAACGCTCCCGAGGGCCTCACCGAGGATCACCAGAAGCAGATTGCCCCTTTAGTTGATTTTTACCGGGGCGAGTCCGTCGCCGATAACTCGGGGTATGGGTTCAAGCAATTGGTGGAAGTGGCCCTGAAAGCGCTCAGCCCCGGGGTGAACGACCCGGGTACGGCGGTCCTGAGCTTGCATGCTTTGTTTGATCTGCTTTCGTTCCGGTTACAGCACGCTCCTTTTCAGGTGCTGCGCGATGAACAGCAGAAGATCCGGATCATCCCGCAGACCGATTCGTTTCAGGAGGTTTTCCGGAAAGCCTTATACCCTATCTGGGACTACGGGCAAAACGATAGAATTCTCAGAAATGAGCTGATGGGGGCGCTGGAGCAACTGCTGCTCTACCCGGCCAGTCCAGAAGACAAAGCCATGATCTCTGCCCTGCGAAAAACAGTAGCTCAGAAAATGCTGGAGAAAGAATAGCGCAGCAAAAGCTGGTTAAATACTACAGAGAGAAGTTCAGGTAATCTGCCACACATACACATCAGATATGGAAAAGATATTTTTTGACAGTTGGGAAAGTGTTCTCCGCACGTTGGTGGTGGGCGTGCTGGCGTATGTGCTGCTGGTTATTCAATTGCGGCTGTCCGGGAAAAGGACACTCTCCAAGATGAACTCCTTTGACTTTGTGGTCACAGTGGCTTTCGGCTCAGTGCTGGCTACGCTGCTGCTCACCAAAGATGTGCCCCTGATGGACGGCGTGGTGGCGTTCGGAATTCTCATTGTCTTGCAGTTCCTGATCACATGGCTTTCGGTGAGGTTTCCCTGGGTCAGTGATCTGGTGAAGGCCAAGCCCGTTTTGTTAGTGCACCAGGGCGAATTGCTGGAGGACAGCATGAAAGCCGCCCGCATCACCAAGGAAGAAATCATGGCGGCTCTACGAAACCAGGGCATCGGTTCGCTTTCTGAGGTAGGAGCGGTGGTGCTGGAAACCGAGGGCAGCCTGAGCATCATCAAAAAGGTGGAAGATCTTCACAATCCTGTTTTTGAGAACGTACAGAAACCCGCTTCTTTAGTAGACTGCCTTTCGTCAGGTAAAAGTTACCCTACGTAGGGGAAAGATTCGTTTTGGTTGTCATTTTGAGAAAACAGGCCCAAAACGATGATCTGCACCAATACCCCCACCTTCTGCCTCAGTAGTGTTTCTCCTGAAGCGTATGACGAGGTAGTTGCCGTTTGGGAAGCCTCGGTACGGGCTACCCATCATTTTGTCACAGAAGCCGAGATCCTGTTCTATCGGCCGATGCTGCGACAGGAATACCTCTGGCTCGTGACCCTAACCTGCGCCCGTGACAGCCACGGGAAAATGCTGGGTTTTGCGGGTGTGGCAGCCGATAAGCTGGAAATGCTGTTTCTGCATCCTTCGGCGCGCGGCAAAGGCATCGGCAAACGACTCCTGCAACACGCCGTGCAGCAACTGAAGATCACCAAAGTGGACGTGAACGAAGAAAATGAGCAGGCCGTGGGCTTCTACTTACACGAAGGCTTCACCGTCATAAACCGTTCTGAGGTAGACAACTTGGGAATGCCGCACCCCATTCTGCACCTGGAACTGGTGAAGAAAACCTGACTGAAGCGTTTTTGCTCCTAGCTTCCTGGCTTAGTGCTAGCAGTTTTTCCCTAGTTTCAGCTTTCCGTTTGGAGCTCGTTTTCTGAAAACATGCCCTAAACGGGCCGGGTTCTTTTGCTGAATTGTATCCGCTACAGGAAAACCTTTAATGCTCGAGGACTTGTTCGTACACCCGGTGCAGTTGCGGAATGGTCACCTGGGGTCGGAAGATCTGGGCGTGCTCCAGGCCCGTTTTCACTATTTGCTTCTGCAGATCAGAATCGCCCAGGATTTCCTGGATGGCGTGCGCCAGGGCCTCGGCATCGGTGGGGGAGACGTAGCGGGTGGCGGGTCCGCCGGCCTCAGAGAAGCAGGAACCGGTAGAGGTGATCACGGGAGTACCGCTGTTCAAGGCCTCCACAATCGGGATTCCGAAGCCTTCAAAAATGGAGGGGTACACAAACAGACTCGCCAGCTGGTAAATCACCGGCAACTCCTGAAACGGGATGTAGGGCAGAAACAGCACTTTGTCCTCCAATCCTTGCTGGGAGATAAACTCCTGCATCTCTTTGTGGTACTCGGTTTTCCGGCCGATGAACACCAGCGGAACAGAGGCTCCGGCCGCGTGCCAGCCTTTCAGGAGGTGCACCTGGTTTTTGCGGCGCTCCAGCGTGCCCACGCACAAGATAAACTCAGCCGGTAAGGCATATTTCTGCCGGACGGCGTTTTGGACCTCTTTTTCCGGAATCAGCTGAAAAACGGGATCGCAGTCCTGGTACACCACCTGCACTTTCTCGCGGCCCACGCCAAAGAACTCCTCCAGATCCTGCGCGGTCTGCTCACTGATGGCCACAATCTGGTGGGCGGTGTCACAGGCGTCTTTGAATTTCTTGCGGTAGATGTAGCGGTCAATGGCGGGGTACAGCTCCGGGAAACGCAGGAAGATCAGGTCATGGATGGTGACCACCAGCTTGGTTTTCTGCCGGTCCAGCCCGTAGGGGAGCTCATTGCTGAGGCCGTGGTACACCTGCACCCCGTGCTTGGGAAGGGCTGCCCGTAACCCGAAGGTGCGCCACAATGACGAGAAACGCTTGCCCACCCCGCTGGGCTGCACAATCTGAGTCTGGGCCACCGGCGGAAAGAAGTTCTGGAAAAGATCGTTCTTGCGGGGGGTGAACAGCGAGTACTGCTCCTGGGGGAAGTGCACCATCATGCCCGAAATGACAAAGCGGCTGTAGTTTCCCAGCCCCGAGGTATTGGTGAAAGCGCGTTTCGCGTCGTATCCTATCTTCATATAACGTGTGCCAGGTAAGATGCTCCATGGAAGCTGCCGGTAGCCATCCAATCGCCGGCTGTTCTCTGCGGGAGAACCCAGCCAGCGGGCAAACTTCAGGGGAGGCTTCTTCTCTCTTGGTCGTGCCCGGCCCGAGAACCTTACAGCGGCGCTTCCCCAAAATGTCTCCTTTTACGAACCCAAAGGTACGCAGGTGCTTTTCTTGATGCCGGTTTTTTCTTCGAGTTGGAACAGACTATAAAAATTTCCGCAGTGCCTTGGCGAGAAATACCCGCTTGAAGATGGCTGCTCACCCCAACTATAAACCGCCTGCGTTTTAAGCCGATTTTCACGAGAAAGGCCCTGAAACGGATCTGCCCATGGGCGGGCGAAGTGCTGTTCTTAAGAGAAAGCCGGGATCCATCACCGCAGGATTCAGGAGACCTGGAAAAATAAACTAAACCTTTAGTTTGTAAACTAAGTAATTAGTTATATCTTCGGATACTCATCTTAACAACATCGCTATGAAAGAATTAACCAAGGCAGAGGAGCAGGTCATGCAGATACTCTGGAAACTGGGCCAGGGCTTCGTCAAAGACGTGCTGGACCAGTTACCCGAGCCCAAACCCGCCTACAACACCGTCTCCACCATTGTGCGCATTCTAGAGAAGAAAGGCTTTGTGGGCTACAAGGCCTACGGAAAAACCCATGAGTACTACCCGCTCATCGCCCGCGATGATTACCGCCATTTCTACCTGAAGAACTTCGTGAGCGGCTACTTTGGGGGTTCGTTCAAACGGCTCGTCTCTTTCTTCGCCAAGGAGGAGAACATGGACCTGCAGGAACTGGAGGAAATGCTGAAGCACGTGAAAGAGGACCTAGACAAGAAAGAAGATGAATGAGCCGCTGCTGCAATACCTGCTGGAATCAGGCACGGGCCTGGTGTTGTTCTACCTCTTCTATGCGCTGGTGCTGAAACGGGAAACCTGTTTCCAGTTTAACCGCTTCTACCTGCTGGCCGCACTGGGGTTGTCCTTTCTGGTGCCGCTCTCCAATTTGCCCGGCATCGCGCTGTGGCCGCAGGAACCCGTGGTAGTCATGGAAGCCTCTCTGGAGGAAATGCCGCTGCTGGTGAGCGAGGTGGCAGCAGCCCCGGCCCCAACGTTCTCCTACTGGTTCCTGCTCTACGGGGCGTACGGCCTTGGTGCCTTGTTTTTCGCGGTTCGGGCGGTGGTGCAGGTGCGGCAGTTGCGGCGCTTCGCGAAAGCGGAAGGAACGTCTTTCTACTTGCCCAACCAGGCCCCGGTGATTCTTACCCACGGGCAGTTCCCCACCTTTTCTTTCTGGCGATGGGTCTTCTTTGACAACAGCCAGACGCTTACCCCCGAGGAGACCGACCGCATTCTGCAGCATGAGCAGGTGCACATAGACCAGCGGCACACCCTGGACATTCTGCTGGTCTCGGTGGTTGGGGTGCTCTTCTGGTTCAATCCCTTGCTGCTGCTGTACAAGAAAGCGGTGGAGCAGACCCATGAGTTCATCGCCGATGCCCAGGTAGCCCGCCGCACCGGTCCGTCGGCGTACTCCTCATTGCTGGTAAAACAGGTTTTCCGCACCGCCGATTTCCCCCTGGGCAGTTACTTCTTCCTTCATAAATCCCTCACCCTAACCAGAATCAAGATGATGAAAAAGCTACACCAATCCCCCAAACTCAGCCGCATGCTGATGGCCCTGCCAGTGGCCGGACTGCTGCTGGTAGCCGTGGCGGCCATGCGCCCCGTTTTGCCAAAGCCAGAGAACGCCGCTGGTACAGTGACTCGTCAGAACCGAGGTGCCCAGTTCCCCGGCGGCCGGGAGGCCCTGAATGCCTACGTGAAAACCCATTTCGTGCTGCCCGAGGTGGCGTTCCAAAAGCGGAAAAGCCAGAATGATTTCGTGCAGGTGAAAGCCTCGGTTGAAGTGGAGGTGCTGCAAGATGGCAGCGCCGCGTATCTCAGAATAGTGGCCTTGGAAGTGCAACCCAAAGATGACGCGGTGGTGAAGGCCGTAGAGCAGCAGTTTGCCCGGCTGGTCAGCCAAATGCCCAAGTGGACGCCCGCCCAGAAAGACGGAAAGGCCGTTTCCTCCAAAGAAATCATCTCCGTTTCCAGCGTCAGCGGAAATTTCCTCACCTATAACGCCTATCTGGAGGGACGGCAGCAGAAAACGTCAGTCTCCTCAAAAGCAGCGGTCACCAAACCTGCTGAATATCCGGGCGGCAAAGAGGCTTTGTACCAGCACCTGAACAGCAAGTTTGTTATGCCGAAGGTCGTGTTAGACGCCCGAGACAAAGCAGACAGTACAATCAAATTCATGCGGTACATAAAAGCAGATCTCACCATTGGGGCAGATGGAAGCGTTGAAGACGTGAGCGTGGTGGAAATAGTAACCCGACCCTTCCAAACCCCTGACGTGAGAAACGCGGTAGAGAAGGAGTTCTTGCGGTTAATGCAGCAACAGCCCAAATGGACCCCAGCCTATAAGGACGGCAAAGCGGTTGCTTCCAAAGAGAATATAGCTTTTGCCGCCATCACCAAACTGGATGGAAAAGAGACCTTTGAACAGGCCAAAAAGGAGAAGCAAGCCACGGATGAGAAAAAACTAGTCTACATAGCCGTAGAACAGATGCCTGAATTCCCAGGCGGCTCAGCGGCTATGTTTAAATTCCTCGGCGATCATTTCGAATTACCGGCCGATGCCAAACAAGCCAACATAGAAGGAACCATGGTGGCCTCGTTCGTCGTGAACACCCAGGGAAAAGTGACCGATATCCAGCTGTTAAAGAAGCTGCACCCCAGTGTAGACCAAGCCTTGGTGCAGACGTTGGAGAAGATGCCCACCTGGAAACCAGGCACCCAGAACGGGAAACTGGTAAACGTGAAATACACCGTTCCTTACCGGATTGTCAGCAAAGATAAAACCGCTCCAGTGCCCACACCATCAGCTCAGGGAGAAGAGAAAGTCTACATCGCCGTAGAACAGATGCCCGAGTTTCCGGGCGGAATGGCGGGCATGATGAAGTATCTAGGAGAAAATTTCGTAATTCCGGCGGATGAGAAAACCAAAGGTACGGAGGGGACCATCGTCGCCACTTTCGTGGTGAACAAAGAGGGTAAAGTCACGCAAGTGCAAGTGATCAAGGGCGTATCCTCCAGCCTAGACCAGGAGGCAATTCGGGTGCTCAACAACATGCCTGCCTGGAAACCCGGCATGCAAAATGGCAAGCAAGTGGCCGTTAGGTACACGGTCCCTTACAGGATAGTCGCCAAAAAGGACGCTGATAAATCAACGGTCGTGCCTGCCCAGAAGAATTAGGGAGAGGATGCGCGCTTAGAGAAAAGAGGTAAGCTCATCAGCGCATTTCAAATCAAAATAAAGAGTTGGATTGAAAGAGATTGCCCAAAACAGTTTTAAGGCTGTTTCTGCCAAACTACCCTCAAAATGGTTAGTGCTTCTTTTGGCAGACAGAACATAGAATAATCCACCAGGAGCCCGGAACCCGTTTCCGGGCTCTTTTCTTGAAAACAGGCGGTAAACGGAATTTTGTAGTGTTTAGCTGATTGTCTGATAGGTAATTCCTTTGTTTGCCTTCGTTTAGGTACTTTCGTATAAAGGAAAATCGTTACAAAAAGGACGTCCGGAAAGAGAAAAAAGCTGCTCTCTACAGGCAGTGCGGGATTACGACATTTTGGAAAAAAACAGCACACAACTTGACCGTTATGAAAACATTGAAATCGCTGATTCTTCTTCTGGCGGTAGCTCTTGGCCCGAAGGTACAGGCGCAAACCGCCGCTTATGACCTGACAAATTTCCTGACCCGCTTCAAAATCTTCGAGGCGCAACATCGCCCCAAGGTGCAGGACACCATGCCCGTCTATCAGCCGAAAGCCCGAGAATCGGTGGCCCTCCCCAATGCCATGGGCAAACACCAGGGCTTCATGGTGGACCCTGTTACCAAATTGCACCACTATCCGCAGCTGGGCAAAGTGTTTGACCCGCAGACCGGCTACAGCATCTCCTTTGACCCCAAGGCAGAATACCGCGTGGATGTAAAAGCCGGCAAAGTCTACAAAGGCGAAACCGAAGTGAAGCCGGAGAAAGGGCAAGTTCCGGGCGGGAAAGCTTGATCTTGAAACAGTAAAAGAGCGACCTGCTTCCCGTCAAACCTCGTCCGTTTTGAGGCTGTTTTCAGAAAACAAGCGCTTTTTTAGAGCCAGACCAGTTCCATGACCTGCGGGCCCACCTGCAGCGTGGTGTGGGTCTCGCCGGGTAAACGTTTCACCACAATCTTTTTGACGTTGCTGGAGAGTTTTTGCTGGGAAATCACCCGCGTGGCAGAAGCTTTCCGGAACAGAACAATGCCGCCGTTTTCAGAAATGGCCGACCCCCGCGCGGGGGTATACACAAACCGATGGCCGGAGACCTGAACGGGAGCCGCCTCGGCAGGAGAATCAGTTAACCCTTGGGCCAGGGCCAGCGCTTTGCCCGCATCGGGCACGCCGTACCCCACAAAATTATTCCCGAACGGATACAGGTGGCTGCTCCGCTGCAGAATACGGGTAAGCTGAGCGGGGGTGAGGGCCGGGTTTGCTTCCAGCAGGCAGGCTGCCAGCCCGGCAATAACGGGCGCGGAAAAAGAAGTTCCCGAAGAAGCAAAACAGACCACATCGGGTTTCAGGTACGGCAGGAAGGTGGGGCCAATACTGCTGTAGCCCTGTTTGGTCCAGGTGGAGTAGTCGGTGGCGCCCACGGTAAGCACGCCAGCGGCATCGGCGGGGGTGTTTACTACCCGCCACTTTTTGTTTCCGCCGTCGTTTCCAGCCGCAATGACTATAAACATGCCTTTTTCCTCTACGGCCACCTGTACGGCCCGCGCCAGATAGCTGCTGCCGTCCATCTGCTCAGGGCGGTAGTTTTCCGCGGGATTGTCAAAACCGGTCCCATAACCCAAAGAAGAGTTCACCAGCCGCACGCCCAGGCTATCCATCCACTCCAGTGCCCGCACAAAATACGCTTCCTCCACGCGGGTTTCCCGTTTCCCGTGATCGGTGCGGGCCAAGTAATAATCGGCTGACGGCGCGAAACCGCTCAGCACGCGGTCCTTGGGGTCTGCGCCGCCCAGGCAGAGCAGCACATCGGTTCCGTGCGAGTCTAGGAAACTCTCGCGCTGGTCAAACGTCTGGCTGTGGGCCGGGTTCACAAAATCACGGAAAGCCCGCATGCGGCCTTCCTGGAAGATGGGGTGCAGGCCGGCTTTTTTGGGGGCCTCGTAGAAACCCGCGTCAATCACGCCCACCTTCACGCCGCGCCCGGTGAGGCCCGCCGCCAGAATGGCTTCGGGCTTGAGTTGGGTCAGCGCTTTGCCCACGTACTGCGGCTGGAAAGGACTGGCGGTTTGGCTGGGCACGAAGAAGCCGGTGATAGGTCGAAGCTCTTTCACGTACGAGTTTTGCTGCAGCGCCTTCGCCTGTGCCGGGCTGGCCAAAACCGCCGCCGCGTTCAGCCATTTGGAAACCGAGGTCACGGTAACTCCCTGGCTTGAAAGACTATCCAGGTACGCCTGATGCACCGGCACGTCAGAGAATTGGGCGAGCGGAAGGTGCCGGAGACGGCGTTGTTGCAGCGCCGCCTCGCTCACCAAAGCAGTGGTTTCGGGCGCGGGTTTGTCTTTGAAGAGCACCCAATACCGCTGCGGCACCGGAGCCTCCTGGGCAAAGGAACTTCCTATTAAGAAGACACAGAAAAAAAACACTATAGTACAAACCCGCACGTTCCAGAGATTAATTGGAGGCTATTCGCCTGCATTTTACCGTTTATTGTCATACATTTAAGCTTCAAACAAAGCGTTACGGGGCTCCTTTCAGAAAAGCAGGCCTAAAACCTAACCGCCTGTAGCGCACCAACCTACTACAAAACGTACCGCTATGAAATACGAGTCTATCGGGAAAGACCTTTATGTCCACAACCGCCAGAAGTTCACGCCTTACCTGAAGCCCAACTCACTGGCCATCTTCCATTCCAATGATGTCATGCCCACCAACGCCGACGGCACCATGCCGTTCCGGCAGAACAACGACCTGTTGTGGCTGAGTGGTATAGATCAGGAGGAAAGCGTGCTCATCCTTTTCCCCGATGCCCGCGAGGAGCGCCTCAAAGAGATTCTGTTCGTGCGGGAGACCAATGACCATATTCTCACCTGGGAAGGCTACAAGCTTACGAAAGAACAGGCCCGTGAGGTTTCCGGCATTGAGACTATCTTCTGGACCCACGAGTTTGACTCCATCCTGAATTCGCTCATGCCGTACGCCGAGAACGTGTACCTCAACTCCAATGAGCACCTGCGCGCCGTGGTGGAGGTGGAAACCCGCGATGCCCGCTTCATCAAAAAAATTAAAGAAAAATACCCGCTGCACAACTATTGCCGCAGCACCCAGCACCTGCACTACCTGCGCTCCATCAAGCACCCGCGCGAGATCGAGCTCATGCGCACCGCCTGCAACATCACCGAGAAAGCCTTCCGCCGCATTCTCAAGTTTGTGAAGCCGGGTGTGATGGAGTACGAGATTGAGGCCGAGATCAGCCATGAGTTCCTGCGCAACCGCTCCCGCGGACCGGCGTACGGTTCCATCATCGCCTCGGGCGCCAATGCCTGCATTCTGCACTACGTTGACAACTTCCGGGAGTGCCAAGACGGCGACGTGCTGCTCATGGACTTCGGGGCGGAGTACGCGAACTACGCCGCCGATCTTTCCCGCTCCATTCCGGTGAACGGCAAATTCACCTCGCGCCAGGCCGATGTCTACAACGCCGTGCTGCACGTGATGAATACCGCCAAGCAGATGCTGGTGCCCGGCAACACCCTGGACCAGTACCATAAGTTTGTGGGCAAGGTGATGGAGAACGAGCTCATCAAGTTGGACCTGCTCACCGAAGCCGACGTGAACAACCAGAACCCCGCCCAGCCGCTTTACAAGAAATACTTCCCGCACGGCACCTCGCACTTCCTGGGCCTTGACGTGCACGACGTGGGCGACAAATACCGTCCGTTTGAGGAAGGCATGGTCTTCACCTGCGAACCCGGTATCTACATCCGGGAGGAAGGGCTGGGCATTAGGCTGGAGAACGATTTCCTCATCACCCACAACGGCCCGGTTGACCTGATGGAGAATATCCCGCTGGCCCTGGAAGACATTGAACGCGAGATGCGCGGGTAATAAAAGAGTTGACAGCAATACTGTTTCAGGGCCGTTTTCTCTAAAACAGCCCTGAAACAGTAATGCATTTAAGCAGGCCTATCCAAGCCAAACATAGATTATCAGAGTGAACGTGAGTAAAGGAATACGAGTAGCGAGCACAACGCGCACCCTTGCCTGGGCCTGGTTTCTGGGCGTTGTGCTGATGGCGTGCCCGGCCGCCGGACAGCAGAAGGAAGCGCCGCTTCCCCCAGAATCAGAAGAACCTGGTACGCGTAGGCTGAGCCTGGACGAGGTGATCAAGATGGCCCGGGAGCAGTCGCCCAGCTATCAGCAGGCTGTGACTCAGCTGGAAAACCGCACCTGGCAGTTCCAGACGTATAAGAGCAATTACCTGCCGCAATTGGCTTTGTACGCCACGCTGCCGTCCTATACCAAAGACTTTGAGCGCGTCACAGACCCCAACACCGGTGACATCCGGTTCGTAGGCGTGCAGTCGGCGGTTTCCTCGGGGCACCTGGAACTGAAGCAGAACATCGGCCTCACGGGCGGGGTTATTTCCATTGACTCCAAACTGCAGCGTATTGACAACAATGGCGGGCACTCGTATGCGTCTAACCCAGTGGTGGTGACGCTGCGGCAACCGGTGTTCAACCACAACGGCCTGAAATGGGACCGTAAAACGGAACCGCTGCGCTACGAAGAAGCCAAACGCAACTTCTGGGAGGAGATGGAGCGCATCGCCATCCGGGCCACTGATCTGTATTTCTCCCAGCTGCAAAGCCAGATCGGCTATGACATCGCCCAGAAAAACGTCGCCAATAATGATACGCTGTTCAAGATTGCCCAGAACCGGTTCTACGAGGCCAAGATCAGCGTGAACGAACTGCTGCAGCTGGAACTGAGTCTGCTCACCTCGCGGCAAAGCCTGGAACAGGCCAAACTGGACATCGAAACCAGCACGCTGCGCCTGAAAACCTACCTGGGTTTTACTGAGAATTACCCCATCCGGTTGCTGGCCCCCGACCAGATTCCGCAGTTTCAGGTAGACGAGGAACAGGCCCTGAAACAAGCCCGCGAAAACCGGTCCCGGATGATCGGGATCATTCGGGAGCAGATGGACGCCGAACGCAACCTGGACTGGGCCGAAGCCAGCGCCGGCGTAAACGCCGATCTCTTCCTGCAGTACGGTCTCACCCAGCGGGCCGATAATTTCGGGCCGGTGTACGAAGACCCGGTTTCGCAGCAACGGATCAACGTAGGCTTCAGCGTGCCGCTCATGGACTGGGGCCGCAATAAATCAAAAATCGGGACGGCCAAGGCCAACCTGAAACTGGTGAAAGCCAATCTGGAGCAGCAGCGCGTGAGCTTTGAGCAAGACGTCTTTCTGCAGGTAAAACGATTCAAGATGCTGCGCGAGCAGATGAAGATTGCCCAGCAAGCCAACGGCCTGGCCGAGCGCCGCTTCCTGGGCGCCAAAGACCGCTACCTGAGCGGCAAAATTGGCTTACTGGACCTGAACCAGGCCGCCACCGAGCGCGACTCAGCGCGCCGCAGCTACGTGAGCTCCCTGCGCAACTTCTGGGACGCTTACTACAACCTAAGGCTGCAGACGCTCTATGATTTTGAGACCAACCAGCCGTTGACCATGCCATTGCCGTTTTAAAAACTCAATCAGATAGGCAAAAGCGTTTTGGGCTGCTTTTTAGAAAAATGCCCTTAAAACAGCAGAGCCCGCTATTCTTACATAGCGGGCTCTGCTGTTTTAAGGTAGAATTGTTATTTGTTTGAGTAATACGCGGTCAGCCATTCTTTGGCTTTGTCCAGATTATCAAAAGATTTGGCTTCAAATGCTTTTACTTCGGAAAGGAACGTGGCGGCCGATGACTCCCCAAAGCTTTCTGGGTTGGCCAGCATGGCAATCCGCTTGAGTCCGGCCTTGGCGGCGCTGGGCGCCCAATCGTTCAACACCCAATCCATGGAATGGTCCCAGGAACCTATAATGAGGCGGGTATCATTCAAGACGCAATGAAACCCCGCCTCTGCCAAGGTCTGGGTGTACGCCTGAACTCCCGTTCTCACATTCTCTTCTGTTAAATACCCCATCCAGTTGACATAGATCAGCTTGTGAGGGCGGTCTGCTGTGATGGTGAGGTAGACTCTTCCAAAAGGGTTAACAAGTTCTTTGGTGATCATACGGTACAGCTTGTTTCACTTTCAAACGGTAAATGTACCTATTTTGATGTTGCTATTTTAAAGTCAGGGACGAAATCAAGCTTTCTGCAGGGAAGAAGGGACGTTTAAGTCCTGTTTTCTGGATTCTGGGCGTAAAACAGCACAAATCAAAAAAGTCATCCGGCACGTGTGGCTGCCAGGTGACTTTTTGGGTTTTAGGCTTATTTCTGGAAAATAGCCCCAAAACGGACGAGGGTTCTTATCCTTTGCTGGCCAGCAGGTACAACACCGCCATTCTAATGGCCACGCCGTTCTCTACCTGGTCCAGAATGATGGAGTGGTGCGAGTCAGCGGCATCTGAGGTGAGTTCCACGCCCCGGTTAATGGGACCGGGGTGCATTAACACGATTTCCTTGTCCAGCTCGTCCAGCATCTTCTTGTTGATCCCGAAGTAAAGCGCATACTCGCGCAATGACGGGAACAGCTTGCCCGTCTGGCGCTCCAGCTGGATGCGCAGCACGTTGGCCACATCGCACCATTGCAGGGCTTCGCGCACGTTCCAGAAAACCTTCACGCCCAGATCAGCGATGTATTTGGGCAACAGCGTGGGCGGCCCGCAGACGGCTACCTCGGCCCCTTGCATCTGCAAGGCAAAGATGTTGGAAAGCGCTACGCGGGAGTGCGTGATGTCGCCAATAATGGCAATCTTCTTGCCGGCTACCTCGCCCAGTTTCTGCCGGATGGAGAAAGAGTCCAGCAGGGCTTGGGTGGGGTGTTCATGCGTGCCGTCGCCGGCGTTCACAATGTTGGCCTGGATCTTACGCGAGAGAAAGTGCGGGGCTCCGGGGCTGCTGTGGCGCATCACAATCATGTCTACTTTCATAGACAGAATGTTGTTGACGGTGTCCAGCAGGGTTTCGCCCTTCTTCACGGAACTGCCCGAGGCCGAGAAGTTGATCACATCCGCCGACAGGCGTTTCTCGGCTAACTCAAAGGAAAGCTTGGTGCGGGTGGAGTTCTCAAAAAAAACGTTGGCAATGGTGACATCGCGCAACGAGGGTACTTTCTTGATAGGCCGGTTCAGAACCTCCTTAAATTGGTCAGCGGTTTCAAAGATCAACTGGATGTCCTGCGGGGTAATCTCTTTGATGCCCAACAGGTGCCGGACGCTAAGCTGTTGCATGGGGTTCTTCTTGGTCTGGAGTAGGAGTGAGGAGCCAGATGACATCCTCAGCAGAATCAGGGCCTTGCCAGGTCACTTCTACCCGCTGCGAGTGCAGGGAGTCAACGCGCTGGCCGGTATAGGTGGCTTCAATGGGTAAATCGCGGGTGTACTGGCGGTCAATGAGCACCAGCAACTCTACCTGGGCCGGACGGCCGTAGGAGATCATGGCGTCAAGGGCAGCCCGCACTGAGCGGCCGGTGTACAGCACATCATCCACCAGAATCACGCGCTTGCCTTCTAGGGAAAAATCCACGCGGGTAGCGTTGGGGGCCAGCGGCGTGGCGCGGCGGCGGAAGTCATCGCGGTGAAACGTGATGTCCAGGTAACCGGTCTGTACCGAGATACCCAGAATCTCCTGGAGGGTCTGCTGCAGCCGGTCTGCCACAAAAATGCCACGGGGCTGCAGACCCAGAATAACGGAATCAGAAAAATCGCGGTGCGTCTCTATGAGCTGGTGCGCCAGGCGCCGGATCATAATCTGAAACAGTGCGTGCGGAACAATGAGGCGTTTGTGCATGGCCGGGTTTTGGGCAAATATAAAGACTTACCGGCAGCCTAGGGCAAAAGGGACTTATTTTTCTTAAACACCATGGAAACCTAAACGCCCAACTGCGGAGGGGCAGCGGGTGAACGGTACATCTTCAGAAGCTTGGGCTTGAAGTAGCAGCTTCTGAGTACCACCACTTTCCGGGGAGCTTTCCCGTAAGTATCAGTTATGGCAAAATTTATCAACCTCAAAGTATTCCCAGATTTCTTTAGATCCGCTTCTGGGGGCGGAATATTGCTCTTTATCTCCCTGGGTATTTCCTTGCTGATCGCGAATTCTCCCTGGGGAGACGCGTTCGCGCGATTCCTGGAAACGGAGCTAGGGTATGAATCTGGCTCGGTGCACCTGCGCTACCCGGTTTTGCTGTGGGTGAATGACGGGCTCATGGCTATTTTCTTTCTGTTGGTGGGGCTGGAGATCAAGCGCGAGATGCTGGAGGGCGAGCTGTCCTCGCTCCGGAAAGCCGCTCTGCCGGTATTTGCCGCCATTGGCGGAATGCTGGTGCCGGCCGGTATCTATGCGCTGGTAAACCAGGGATCTGCTACCGCTAGCGGCTGGGGAATTCCCATGGCCACCGATATCGCCTTCGCCATCGGGTTGCTTTCGTTGCTGGGGAGCAGGGTGCCGGTGGCTCTGAAAATCTTCCTGACGGCCTTGGCCATTGTAGATGACCTGGGCGCCATTGTGGTGATTGCGGTCTTTTACTCTAGCGGGGTGGAGGTGACCTACCTGTTGTATGCCTTTGGTATTTTCCTGTTTCTGCTGGTGCTCAACCGCCTGGGCGTAACCTCGTTGTTCTTTTACCTGGTGCCGGGGCTGTTCATCTGGTACTTCATCCATCACTCGGGGGTGCATGCCACCATTGCCGGGGTGCTGACGGCCCTCGCCATTCCTACCACCCCAGATGAAAAGGAGTCGCCCCTGGAGTACCTGGAGCACGCGCTTACCAAGCCCGTCAACTTCCTGATCATGCCCATCTTCGCGTTGGTGAACACCAATATCCGGTTTGAGGCCGGCATGCTGGAGGGGCTGTTCAGTCCGTTGGGAATCGGTATCGTTTTGGGGCTGTTTTTGGGAAAACCCCTCGGAATCCTGCTCTCCAGTTGGATCGCCGTTAAACTGGGCGTGAGTTCCTTGCCTGCGGGTGTCACCTGGAAGATGGTGGCGGGCATGGGGCTGCTGGCGGGGATTGGCTTCACCATGTCCATCTTTATCGCGTTGCTTTCCTTCTCCGATCTCTCGTTTCAGACCGAAGCTAAATTCTCCATCTTGATTGCCTCTTTGCTGTCGGGCCTGGTAGGGTATTTCATGCTGAAGGCCAGTCTTAACCAACAGACCGCCGCAGCCCAAACGATGGATGAAGAAGTGAGGAGGTAGTGCCGAAAAAAGTTACTACGTCTGCTTAAAGCAACGTGAACTCGGAAATTCAAACGCACTCTGTCCCCCTTTGAAGGGGGTAGGGGGATGACAAAGTCAGGAAAGGGGCCCAAAGCCGCCTGTTCAATGGAATATCTTCCTCATCTAGAACTTTCAAAAAACGGTATTCAGCACCAGTAATCATCCCCCTACCCCCCTTCAAAGGGTAGGGCCGTTAAGTTCTATTTCAATGGTTTGGCTCCTTCCCGAAGGCATTAACGTTACTACATATTTTGAGCCTCACGGCTCACTGAAGTTGCAAACTTCAGCTCATTATAGGTCCAAGTTGGAAACTTGAACCAGCTATATTTTGAGAACTTAACGGCCCGCCCCCTTCAAAGGGGGACGGAAGGCGTGCACAGCAAAGAAGAGAGACACGCAAGTCTGACAGAATAGATTTCTACCTGTCCTTCTATTTTTTGAGTTCACGTTAAAGGAGGAACACTTCAAAGGAGGAACACTTCGCGCACCAGATCCGCGCATCGTTAGCGGCTGGCCAAGGTTACTCAAAGGTCATGTTCTGCAGGTAGAAGACGCTGCGGGCCTGACCTTGGGCGGGGCGGATGCGCTGGAAACCAAACGCGATGAAGTTGCCGCCGTACCAGTGCACAATTCCTTCGTTGCTGCTGGAAACCAGTTTCTCATTTTCTTCCTGTAGCCGCACCTCCACTTTCTCCTCGTTGCTGATAGAGGCGTTTGGTTTCAAGGTCTTGAACCAGATATACTCATCCTCGGGGTAGGCCAGGGTGACGTTCCCGGCCGGGGTTACGCCGGCTTCTACGGTGGGGGCCAGCTCTGGATAAGTTTCGTTTTTAAGGCGATAGGCATTGTCCCAGAGGAGCTTTCCTTCCCGGTCAAAGACACAGGCGATGGCGTGGCTGAACCGGTACCCGGACATGGAGCTTCGGTTGGGCCGTAGATAGGGGTAACGGCCGGCGAGGTCGCCGTATTGGCTGTATTGCCCAATGTCATGGCTGCGGTACTGCGGATAGTAAATTTCCCCCACCAGCGCGTAGCCCAACGGATGCGGAATAAGCGAGTGCAGGAGCATGCGGTACCGTAATACCAGGGGTTTGCCCTTGGCTTCACGCCGGGTAAATTTGGCTTTCATGCGCCGCTGCGCCCGGGGGCCCAGGTATTCAAAGAAGTTGTCCAGCTTGCTGAAATCAAAGTACTGGATGTTGCTGGATAGGTCGCTGGTGAAGAGCCCCATGGAGTACACCGAGGTCCGGTAGCCGTAGGTGCCCAGCAGAACCTTGCTCAGGGTATCACCGGGCGTGAGCCGGCCCGACTGCAGCGTTTTGTCGTTGCGGTAATCCATCTCGGGTTGGATGAAGTACGTGCCTATCACGTCACCCTTGGTGTTGAGGCGCTTGGTCTGCACCCGGGAACGCCAGCCGTTGGTTTCAGAGACCACAAACTCCACCGCATGGGTGAGGGTATCTACTCTGAACTCGCCCAGATCATCTTCCATCCCAAACACGGCGGGCAGCAGTTTCACCTCTTCTTCATTGGGGTTCAGGCGCATCATGTTCAGGTTGTCGCGGTCCAGGCCGTTCAGGAACACCTGACCGTCTAAAGCCGCCATTTCTTTGATGGTGATGTATGAACTGGGCAGCGTGTGTTCACTGAAGGAAGCCTCGCCGTTGACGGCATTCACCTTGTACAGGATGATTTTCTTGTTGTTGAGCGTGGAGAAAAGCAGGTAAATGGTGTTGCGCTCGGCGGTTACCTGCATCAACGACTGGTTGTTCTTATGCTCGTGCTTGGTTTGCCAGAGCTGCTTCAGATCGCGGCTGAATCTGGTCAACTGAAAATCATTCTTGCCAAACCAGCTGCTGCGTTTGGTGGAAACCACCAGCAGGGTGCTGTCTGGCAGGGGGTGCACCGTATGATCATCGTCATACGAGTCGCTTTCCAGCTCTACCCGGTAGGTTTGTGCGGGCGGAGCTGGTTTCTCTTTGTCTTTTTCTTTTTTCTGACGCGCTTGGGCAGAGAAGAGCGCCCCCCAGCAGAGCAGGAGGAAGAGCAGGCATCGGCAGGGATTGCTTCTGAAGGGTGAGCACATAAAGGGCTTTTAAGAAAGTACTGGGAACTTACTAAAAACGCCAATTTTCTGCCCGAGGTTTTGCCTTGTTACTGGCCCATACTCAGCAGAATATCAAATTCTTCTGGCGTTAAAGGCATCACCGACAGCCGTGACTGCCGTAGAAGCGCAATGTTCTGGAGCCGTTCCTCTTTTTTGATCTGCTCCAGGGTTACTGGTTTGGCCAAGGCCTGTTCCGGTACCAGAGTTACCGCCACCCATTGCGTTTCTTGAGTGGTAGGGTCTTGGTAGGCTTCCTGGCTTACTTTGGCCACCCCCACAATAGATTTCTCAGAAACGCTGTGGTAGTACATCACCAGATCGTTCTGCTGCATTTTCTGGAGGTTGTTACGCGCCTGGAAATTTCTAACGCCGTCCCAGGTGGTTTTTGTATCGCGTTCTAAGTCAGACCAGGCGTATTTTTCAGGTTCAGTTTTGACGAGCCAGTAGTTCATATAAAGTACGAAAAAATCAATTAATGTAAAGCCACAGAAGCCTCTTTCTGCAAAAATAAGGGAATTTGAGCAAAGAGCTTAGCCGTGGATGTAAGAAGCCGAGGCTTCCTCCAGAACCTGGAACTGCTGATTGATGAGTTTAGGCAGCACCAGATACGCCTTGACCAGCTCATTGGTGGATGCATAGGCCAGCAAGTGGTCTGGAAAAAAAGAGATAGGGGTCTGAAGCTCAGCTAATTTCTCAGCCGCAGAATAGGTAAGGGCATACGCGTGGGTACAGTCATGGTACCCGGCTTTGTAGATGTGCTTTGAAAGCTGCGTAGGGTACAGGTTGCGGATGGCGGTATGCGTGAACTTGAAGAAACCCAGCGTGCGGGCCAGGTGGTAGAACAGCTTCTTGAGCGGGGCATTCGCCGGCGGTGTTTCGTGCAGGGCAAACCCGAAGTAGAACAACTCCCAGTCACTGGGCAGCTCAGAAAAGACCTCGGGCAGCAGGGCCAGGTTCCTGTTGTCCAGGACCACGTCATCTTCTAAAATAAGTACCTGCTGGTAGCGGTGCTTCACCACATCCTCGTAGATCAACCGGTGGCTCCAGGAGCAACCAATCATGCCCGGAGGCATGGGTTTATTGTACCTGTGGTGCTTTTTGGCGAGGGCTTCGTCATAGATGCCGGCCGCGGTTAGCTCCGCCACGGTAAACTCCTTCTTGTCCTGGCCATAGAAAAATTCGTACTGGAGCCCGGCCAGTTCTTTTCTGATCTGTGCCTGCCGATCATGAGCCCGCTGGAGGGTGATCACATATATTTTGTCATACCTCTGGTTGAGTAGATCCAAGTACTGCTGCATACAAGCGCGGGCCTATGAAAAAAAGACGTGAACGAATAAGGAAAGTACTGTTAATGAGAGGTGCGCCGTATCTTCAGGACACTGGGCAAAGCCGAGATAATTTCGATTTTTTCCGGCTCATGGGCAGCATCCTTGAATTTTATCTGCAGCAGGTTCTTGCCATCGGCTTGCCAGGTGCCCGGTTGTTCTTCCAGACCGTCTGTGGGAGCAATGCCGTAGCGGATGAAGGTGCCGTCTTTCTGCACCATAAAGCCGGTGCGTCCTCTGGAAGGCGGAAAATCAAAGGTGTTGGGCCGGTACGTATGCACATCCGCTGAGTCTTCTTCATAGGAATACAGCCAGGTCTGGCCGTACACAGCATCTGGCACGTTTGCGTTACCACCGCCGCATTGGAAAGCCATGAGCCCAACGGCGAGAAGGCAAAGCAGAGACAGTTTTTTCATAGGTAGCAGGAGGTTGGTTTGGTCTATTTTATCCGCAATCTTGTCACAAGATACAAAAGAAAAAATAGTCAAGAGCCTATACAGGTAGTCCTGAGTTCAGAGTCTTGAGTTGTGTGAATGCCATCCGAAGGGAATACCACTCCTTCAACCTTGTAAGCGCTTCTTCCCTTTTGGAGCCGTTTTTCAGAAAACAGGCCTAAATCGGCTTTGCCGAAAGCAAGCATCCACCTCGTTCCCAACTCAGGACGCAAGACTCAGAACTCAGGACTAACATCCGCAGGATGTTCCTTATCTTTGTCTAAACCCCTTTCACAACTGTACCCGTGGAGAACAAAGAACTCATTCGCATGTTCCGGCTCACGGCTTCTTTGATGGAGCTGCACGACGAGAACCCGTTCAAGATAAGATCCTATACCAATGCCATTGCGGTGCTGGAGCGCCTGGAATCGCCTATTCACCAGATGAGCCCGGCCCAGTTGGAGAAACTGGACGGCATTGGCAAAGGCATGGCGGCCAAAATCACCGAAGCCATCCAGACCGGCACGCACGCTGATTTAGCCCGCTTGCTGGAAATCACCCCCGAAGGCGTGGTGCAGATGCTCAACATCAAGGGCATCGGGCCCAAGAAAATCAAAACCATCTGGAAAGAGCTGGGCGTGGAGACCTCAGAGGGGCTGCGCGAGGCCTGCGAACGGAACGAGTTGTCCAAGCTGAAAGGGTTCGGGGCGAAAACCCAGGAAACCATCTTGCAGGCTCTGCAGTATTCCGATGCCAGCAAAGGCAAACTGCTCTGGGCCGAGGCCGAGCCCCTGGCGCTGGATTTGCTCTCGTTTCTGAAAAACAGGCCCGAAACCATATCCGCCGTAGTGGTGGGCGACCTCCGCCGGAACCTGGAAACCATTGACACGCTGCACTACCTCATCAGCCTGCAAGACGACAGCACCTGGCCGGGTTTTCTGGAGGAACTCCCGGGCATCTCGCCGCTGGACGCCGTTTCTGGCCCGTTCGTGTGGCGCGGGGTACTTTCTGAGACCGGCCTAAAGCTGGAAGTGCGCCTGGTGCCGGAGCGCCGCTTCGCGAACCAAACCCTGTTGTACTCAGCTAACCCAGCCTGGTTAACGCAGCCCGTGAACGAGGCCGGCGACACGCTCATGGCCGAGGCCTACGGCGAACCAGCCGCCTCTGAGGAAGAGATTTTCCAGCGCGTGAAGCTGCCCTACATAGCCCCCGAACTGCGCGAAAGTGCCCGTATTCTGGAAATGGCCCGCGGAAACCAACTGCCCACCCTGCTCCAGGACAGTGACCTGAAAGGCATTCTGCACAACCACAGCACCTACTCAGACGGCGCCCATACCTTGGAGCAAATGGCGGTGCACTGCCAGCAACTCGGATTTGAGTACCTGGGCATGTGCGACCACTCTAAATCGGCGTTCTATGCGAACGGTTTGCAGGAGTTCCGGGTGAAGGAGCAGCAAAAGGAGATCGATCGCCTGAACCAGGAGCTGGGGCCGTTCCGCATCTTCAAAGGCATTGAGTCAGACATCCTCGCCGATGGTTCGCTGGACTATGACAACGATGTGCTCGCGTCCTTTGACTTCATTGTCGCCTCCATTCACAGCAACCTGAAAATGGACATCGTGAAGGCCACGGACCGTCTGGTGAACGCCATCCAGAACCCCTACACCACCATGCTGGGGCACCCTACCGGCCGTCTGCTCCTCCGCCGGGAAGGCTATCCCATTGACCACAAAGCCGTGATTGACGCCTGCGCCGCCCACCAGGTCATCATCGAGATCAACGCGAACCCTTGGCGGCTGGACCTGGACTGGCGCTGGGTAGAATACGCCCTCAGCCAGAACGTGCTCCTCAGCATCAACCCAGACGCCCACAGCATGCGCGGCTACGATGACATGCGCTACGGCGTCCTCGTGGGCCGCAAAGGCGGCCTAACCGCCGAGATGACCTTCAACGCCAAAACGCGCGAGGAAGTGGCGACATACTTTGCAGATCGGAAGAAGGCGAAAGGGATTTAGCCTCAAGAAAAATATCTATTTCAAAATTTAGAAGACTACTATAGTTAAACTTTGTGATTTGAAGTTACAAGTCACAAAGTTTAACTATAGTAGTTCTACTAGTAGTTCTACTTTTAGGGAACAATAGGTTCCTTACTCCTTAATGCCCGGATTGTCAAATTCTGAAGGAACAATGCCTCTGAAAGTAGCCTTTCCATGCACTATTTCTATCTCAACTGTCCTTTTTACATAATGAGAGATAGCAGTAAGGTTTCCGGTTTTCCAATTCGGCATTTTTTCCAAAACTCCGACTAAGTTTTCCTCAACCCCAGACCCTAAATTTGATATTGACTTCACTCTTGTCACCTCACCTTTGGGATTGATGATAAAAGAGAACTTAGCAATTCCACTTACTTTTCCTCTCTTTGCCGCCTCTGGAATTTTATAGTTCTTCTGTATAAATGTCGCAAGAGCTTTATTGCCGTATGGGAACTCTAGCCCTTCCAGATATCCAATATAAACTCCGGATTCATAGGCTTCTTCATCATAATAGTAATAATATGGTGACTTGCCTTGGAGAAAACTTGGCACATGTTGAGGTGCTGGTACCCTTATTGGAACAGTGTATTTAACGTACACCAGTTCTCCGTCTTGCTTACCAGGTTTCCAACGTGGCATAATCTGGAGAACTCTTTGGGCCTCTTGATCAATCAATGGGTGAACTCTATTTAAGGGTTCAATATCCTGTACTTCTCCGGAGGGGCCTATGACAAACGTAATAGCTAAATTTGTCAGTGAATCTAAGATGGCAGGATATTTAGGTAAGTTGAAGTTTTGCGCTATAAACGTGGGCAGAGCATTCATTCCTCCTGGGAATTCTGGCATTTCCTCAACTGCAATATAAATTTTTGGTTCTGAGGACTTTTCTTTTTGTGCGAAAGAAGGGATACTGACTAGAAGGAATAGAATGCAGAAGTAAATATGCCGCATAGGGGAGTTTTACAATTATAAATTTTTCTGCTCAAGATAATCAAAAGCAAATTCATTCCTGATATGCCCCCTATTGAATGAGGTTAAACGGCTGCAAAGGGGTTTAAGAGAAAGTTGAAACTAGAAATTTTACTCGCAACTTCTTTCATATCAACATATAATTAAATGAGATTTATCAGCTTTGACCATGCCAACTCCTACCCGCATCACCTCCTTCAAAGAGTTCTACCCGTTCTACCTGCAAGAGCACCAGAACACCACCAGCCGGGTGCTGCATTTCATAGGGACCGGGCTGCTGCTGCTGCTCTTAGTGGTGGCGCTGTTCTTAGGCCGATATTCCTGGTTGTGGCTGTTGCCCGTGATCGGGTACGGGTTTGCGTGGGTGGGGCATTTTTTCTTCGAGAAAAACAAACCGGCTACGTTTCAATACCCGTTCTACAGCCTGGCCTCAGACTTTGTGCTGTTCTTCCAATTACTCACGGGCAAGCAGAAATTCAAAGCCAGGTAAATCAACTCCGCTATCTTCTCAATCATCTGTTTTAAGCCGATTTTCTGGAAAACATGCCTAAAACAGAAAAGCGCTTTATTCCTTTCTTCTTTTCCCTGCCACCTGTGCCGCGTCCTTGGACTTTGCTGGTGCCTTGCCACCCGTTGTCTTGCCCGAGGCGTTTTTCAAAGCGGTGCCGCCTTTCACGTACGTAAATTCCAGGATCGAACCCCGGTACTGGCTGCCTTTGGGGTCTTCGCCCGAAGGGCCGGAGGTCACCGAGGAACTGTCCACGGCCAGGTACAGTTTTTTGCCGTCGGGGGAGATGGCTAGGTCCCGGTAGCGGATCTTCGACCGGAAATAGGTAAGCGTATCGCCGGTGACGCCGGTGCCGGATGCGTTCAGTGGCAGCCTGATCAGCTTGCCGGTTTTGAGTGTGGGCACAAGCAACGAGTTCTGCCAGCCCGGGATGCCCGTTGACGTATACACGGCTATGCTGCTGGGTGCTTCGGAGGACCAGTCCGGGGAGCTGTTTTCGCCACTCCTGATCTGGGTCAGAATCTTGGTCAGAGACGCATTGGAGGTAGGGTTGAAGCTGTAGATGGGATCACGGTAATTCTGCGCGCCCAAGGCGACGGCGTTCTCTTTCTCGCTTTTGATGGTGGGGTAGGTGGTGTGCCACGTGCCCGGGATCTCGGCGTGGTCACTGACTCCGGCGGCCAGCCCGTTGTAGTTGTTGTCCTGGTACCCGATGATGAGCGGATGCCCGTAATTCTTGCCGCGTTCCACCACGTTGAGTTCATCGTCTGAAAAAGGACCGTGTTCGCTGGCGTAGATTCTCCCGGTACCCTTCACCACGGCGTAGGCCAAACCCTGGGCGTTGCGGTGGCCCAGGCTCCAGACGGCGTTCTGGCGCTGCGGAGAAGTAAACGGGTTGTCATTGGGAATCCAGCGGTCATACTGGTTTTTATCAGGGTCAGGCTCCAGATTGAACCGAAGCACTTTGCCTTCATAGCTGCCGATGTTCTGCGCGTGGTTGGGCCGACCGATGTTCTTGAACTGCCCGGCCCCCAGGTCGCCTACGGTGTAGAACAGGAAATCTTTGCCCTGCACCGGGGCAATAAGCAAACGGCCCGAGTTGTGGTCGTTGCTGCCCGGAATGCTGTCGCAGAGGAGGAGCGGGTTGCTGAGTTTCTGGGCTTTCGGCTCGTAGTCATACCGCACCAGCCGCATGGTGTAGTGGCAGCCCCCAAAATTCGGGTCGCAGCCATCGCCAGATTTCCCGGCTCCGGCGTAGGAATACGCATAGGCCAGGTACACGTAGGGTTTGCCCGAGAGCAGCTGCGGGTGTAGGGCCATCCCCATCAATCCGCCCTGCGGCCAGGGTTTGCCGCCATCTACAGAATCTGGGACTTTGTCATAGCGCGGGAATTTCCGCTCAGAAGTGAGGTCCAGCAGTACGGTCTGGGCTCCGGTGCTCGGGTTCAGGCGACTGACTTTGTAGCCTTTGGCTTCGGTAATCCAGAGGTGCTGGTCAGGGCCGAAGGTCACTTCCCAGGGATCGCTGAGTTTGTCTTTCACCACCCGCACCGTAAACGTCTCGCCTTTGGGGCCGGTCAGGTCCTGGGCTTGGGTGGAGGTGAAAGAACCAGAAATCACAGATAAAAAAGCCAGAAAGAAGAGCGCGCGCCGCATAGAGGAAAGTTAACTGAAGTGAATTTCAGCTCTTTAAACCCTTGCTTTGGGTAATTGGTTGTTGAAAAACTACGCTTTCCGCCGGAAATAACGCGCTGCTATCCTTTCTGCCGAAATTGCTCTGGGGTGATTTGGACCTGTTTTTTGAAAAATCGGCTGAAATAGGAATTGTCCTCAAACCCCAGGGCCTGCGCCACCTGCGCGATGTTCAGGTGCGGCGAGTGGGTGAGCAGGCGTTTGGCCTCCAGAATCAGCCGCTCCTGCAGCAGATCAGTGGTGGTTTTGCCCAGGTTCTGTTTGCAGAGCTCGTTGAGGTACTTGGGCGATAGGTGCAGCGCCTGGGCGTAAAACCCGGTGGGCTGGTGCTCCAGGTAATGGTTTTCCACCAGGGTCTCCAGCTGATACAGCTGAAAAGGCCAGCTGTTCTCCTCGGGGGCGGCGGGAGCTTCGGGGTACAACCGGGCCAGTTGGATCAAAAGCAACTCCAAGTAGGCGCGCAAGGCATCGGGCTGGAAGGCCGCCGGTTGGGCATACTCCGCCAGCATCTGTTCCAAAAGGCGTTCTACGGGCAGTAAGGTCTCTGGGGTGGCGTACAGCACCGGCGGATGTTGCCAGGTCTGGAAAAAAGGGAACTGCCGCAGGGTATCGGTCTCGCGGTTTCCGCGGTAGAACTCGGGGGAGAAAAACAGCAGGGTGCCTTCGGTTTCCTCGGTGAGGCTCCAGGCGTGCACCTGCCCCGGCGTGAGAAAGAAGACGCTGCCGGGCGTGACCGCGTGCTGCGTGAAATCAATGGTATGGCTGCCCTGGCCAGATGTAACCACCAGCAGCAGGTAAAAGTCATGCTTGTGCGGGGCCTGCACAAAGGCATGTTTCTGGCGGTGCGCCTGCAGGTCTACCACATGGATGCCCCGGGCCAGGCCCTTGGCCGATGTAAAATCTGGGATACGGTAAACGGGAAGCTTTCCGGGCATAGGGCATGCGGCGGGTTGGGTGACAGCCGATTTTGCCCCAATTTGCGAAAAATAGCGCTAAAACGGGAAGCTTAGTGTCCTTTGGCCTGCGGGTCCTGCGCGGCCAGCGGATTGTAGCTGATGAAGATGTTGATCCAGATGGCGCGGGAAAGCTTGAAAAGCGCGGGCATGAACAGCAGCAGCGAAAGAATGAGGGCGGCCATGAACATCCAGAGGGTGATTTCCTCCGAGAACAGCATCATCAGGCCTACAATGGCCAGGGTGGGACCAGAGGTAAGGGCGTAGCTCACGAACATAGCGCCGTAGTAATAGCCTGGCTCCGGTTCATACATCTGGTGGCAGACGGGGCAGTGGTCCAGCATCTTGGACATTTTGCGGTAGCCCAGCAGGCTGTTGTTTTCAAACAAGTCTCCCTCCTGGCAACGCGGGCATTTCAGTTTTGCTATGCTATACAGCTTAGAGCCTTTTCCAAACATCGCTTTCTTTCGTTTTTCTCTCTACAAAAGTACGTGCCCCAGACATTAATGGATAGGACAAAAGGCGGTTGTTAGGGGAGTTTCTGGTTTTGAGGAGAAAGGCCTGTCCAAAAAGCTTCCGGTTTTGAGCCCGTTTTTCTAAAAACAGGCTTAAAACCGGAAGAGGTGTAAGAGCGGCGGAACGGAAAGCGATGCCTTTGCGCGGCACACCAGAGCAGGAGCCCGACCGATGGTGTTACCGGCGGGCGCTGAGGTTCCTGGCCGAGGGTTGGGCGGTGTATTTCTTTTCCAGCTTTTTCAGGTAGGTCAGAGAGGCTTTGGAGAACATCGGTACGCGGCCTTTCTCTTTTTTAGCGGCTTTCTGGTAAAGGTGCACAAAGGCAAACGGATCATCAATGGTTTCATTCATCTGCCGGAGGTACCCGTTGCGCTCTATCACCAGGGCCATCAGAAAACCCGGTTGGTGCCCGGCGGTGCCGTTCATCAGCCTTTGGTAGAATTTGTGGGGTGCGTTCGCCTGAGGTCCTTTGGCCGCCATGGTCTGGATGGTGGAGTCCAGCTTTTGAATGGTGCCGGGGGCATTGGCCAGGAGCCATTGGTGCATGCCGATGGAGTCCTGACCACCCGCCTGCAGGAAGACTTTTTTGTCGATCAGGTCAGCGGTGCCTTCGTTCTGGATGCTGCCCAGGGTCCAGAGCAGGGCGGCGTCTTCCTCGGCCACGTCCCCGAAATCTTTTTTGGGCCGGATCTGGTGGTGGATCTCGTGGGCTTCCAGAATGCCGGCTTTGCTTTTACTCCAGTTGGTGGCCGAGTTCAGGCTGAAGAAAATACCTTCTTTTCTGGAGGTGGCGTCGTTGCCCAGCGCATTGTAGTAGAGTTTCAGGTCCTGCACTTTGGTGTGGGCCCGCTGCGGCAGGTATTCATAGGCCAACGTGTACATGCTCTGCAGGTAGGCGGGATTCTGGCTGGTCTGGCGTAGGTATTCTTTCTGAGCCTCCTCGTTTCTCTTGTAATCGTTTACCAGCACGTAATACCAGCTTTGCGCTTTCAGTTTGGCTTGCAGCAAAGAATCATGCTGGGGCATGTAGTTGACCTCAATGGCGCGGCGGTAGTTTTTCAGGGAAACGGAGTCAAACACGCCCTTAATGTACACCTTGTTGCCCTGCAGTTCCAGGAACTCTTTCCAGGTGGCATCGGTGAGGGGTTGGTTCTGGCGGAGCGCCTGGGTGATCTGCCAGTAGCGGTCGGCGGCTTGGGTGTTCACGGTTTGGGCGCCGCAGAAAGACAGGGTGCCTACGTAAGCGAGAAACAGGAAAAGAGCGGTGCGGAGGTTCATAGAATCAAGTTTGTAGGTGGTCAGATAGTCCAGCGGCTGTTGGCGTGGTAACTGATTTAAAAGTAGCAGCAGGGGAGCGGCACCGAAAAAATATTATCCCAACCCCGTCAATCGTTATCCCAAAATGCGTTTAGGGGCTGCTTTCTTAAAAACAGCCCCTAAACCCGAAAAATAGTCTTGTAAAAAGCCCGGTTTGCCCGGCTAATATTACTTGCTCACGCGGTTCTCCTCGTCTGAGGTGCTGGTGCGTCTGGTGCGGGCGGTCTTGATCTTGCTGTTCCCGAATTTGTAGTCAAACGTGAGGTTGAGGCGGCGGCTTTCCCACTCGTTTTCCCAGTACATGTTCACGTTGCTGTAGTTGAGGTTGGCTCTGAACCGGGCGGTGTCAAAGATGTCGTTCAGCTTGACGCTTACGGTGGCGCGCCCGTCCAGGAAGGTTTTCTTGCCGCCAATGCTCATCAGGTAAGACGCCTTGTTCCGGAACAGCCCAGACACCGAGGGCGAGCTGTAGTACGCAGAGTACTGCACGCTGAAGTTCTTAGGCAGGATGAAGTTATGGTCGGTGCTGAGGTCCCAGGAGAACCGCTCCTGGTTGTACTGCTCGCCTTGCACGGGGGTAGTCACTTTGTTCAGGCTGCCCTGCACCTGCACGTTGGCGTTCCACCACTTGCGCACGGGCAAGGTGCCGCCGCTGCTGAAGCTGAGGTAACGGGCGCGGTTCAGGTTCTGCGGCGTACTGATGCTTTCCTTCGTTTCGTCGTTCTGGGTCACCACCTCCACCACAAAATCCTTCTCCTGCAGGTAACTGATGCTCAATACCTGGAAACTTTTGAACGAATAGCTGAGCATAAACGAGTTGGAGAACGATGGCTGCAGAAACGGATTGCCCAAGAGGCCCGTGTACGGATCTGAGTAGAACGTGAACGGGTTCAGGCTCCGGTAGTTGGGCCGGCTGATGCGGCGGCTGTACGAGGTGGAGAACTGGTGGTCATCGGTGGGGGTGTAGCCTACAAACACGCTGGGGAAAAGCTGCCAGTAATTGCGGCTCACTACATTCTGGAGGGTGCGCGAGTCGCCTTCAGAGATGGTTTGCTCCGCCCGCAGGCCGGCTTTCAAGTTCAGGGCTTTGCTTACTTTCTTGCTCAGGCTCACATAGGCGGCATTGATGTTCTCATCGTACAGGAAGTGATTGGTGCGGCGGGCATCGTTGAGCCAGCGGTCTTCCAGCCGGCGCTCAAACCTGATGTCAGCGTCATTGCGCACCCAGCTGCTCTTCCAGCCGGTTTCCGCTTTCCAGTTGTTGGCCAAGGGGTGCACGTAGTCCAGTTTAAGGGCGAAGATGCGCACATCGGCATCGGAGAAACTCTGCAACTCTTCCAGCGCATTCTCGCCCACCACGGTCTGGCCAAAATACTGGTTTGTGAAAAGCTCATCGGCGGCATTGCGGTAGCGCACAAAATCAGAGTCAAAGGTGAGGGAGCGGCCGGTAGTGTCTATGTCAAATTTGTAGTTGACGTTGAGGCTGTAATTATTGGACGTGACATCACGGGGGTTGTGCATCTGCACGCTGCCGATGGGGTTGCCCGGCACGTCATAGTTCACCGAGTTGCTGGTGGTGAGCACGTCCTGCGGCGAGGTGTAGCCTTTGACCATGAAACCCACCGTGTGCTGCTTTGAAATGAAATAATCGGCCCCGGCCACTACATTCACGCTTTTGGTGATGGGGTGCCAGTAGTTCACCGAGCGATACAGGCTGTCTCTGATGAGGCGCTCCATGGTGAGGCGGTTGTAGGAGTTGGAGTGGCTGGTGTTCAGGCGGGTGTAGAAACTTACCTTGCCCAGGTTGTAGTTGAGGTTGATGCCTGCCCAGGCTTTCTCGTAGGTTCCGTAGCCGGTACCCGCGCTCAGCGTCCCGTTCATGCCTTTGGTGAGTTCCCGCTTGAGCTGGATGTTGATGATGCCGGCCGTGCCCGCCGCGTCATACGAGGCCGGAGGATTGGCGATGAGTTCCACCTTGCTTACCGCCGAGGCCGGCAAAGATTTGAGGTAGGCGCTCAGTTCTGCGCCGCTCATGTAGGTCATCTTGCCGTTGAGCATCACGTTCACGCCCCCGCTTCCTCTAAAGAGAATGTTATCGTCTTTGTCTATGCGTACGCCGGGGGCGTTTTTGAGGACCTCCAACGCGTTCTCGCCAGCGGTGTTCAGCTTCTCCACGTTCAGGATGAGCCTATCGGCTTGCTGTTCCAGCAGGGGGCGCTGCCCTTGCACCACCACTTCTTTGAGCGCGGTGGTTTTGGGAGTCGCCAAGATCGCGGGCACTTGCATCGGCTGGCCGTTCACCTCAAACGGTTGGCTTAGGGCGGTGTTGAAGTCAATGCGGCTGGCTTTCACCACATATCGGCCAGCGGCCACTTTCTCAAACAGATAGGTTCCCGCCTCATCGGCCATTTGGGAGTGGGCGATGGCAGAATCGGGGAGGTGCACCAGTATAATGGTGGCAAAGCCCAACGGCTGGCGGGTTTGGTCCAGCACGGTGCCTTTCACCGAAGCGCCGGTCTGGGCCAGGGCTGCCCCCGCGACAAGGCAGAAGGTGAAAAGAAGAGAGAGAAGGCGGGTGGAGTAGAGGTGACAGCGCATAGGAATGGGGTTTGATAAATAGATGCTCAAAGGTGCGGGTGGTTGCTTGGAGCTGAAAAAAAATGATCCCAACGCCGCCAGATTTTATCCCAATCCGCGTTTAGGGGCAGTTTTTAGAAAAGGAGCCGCTAAACGCGGGTTCACATCAGGAAATGGAAGATTGGGATAAAAAATGCGGAAAGGCTTGCCGCTCTTTCTAGCTTTGGAACATGAAGCATAGAATCTTCCTCTACCACGTGGCTGCCTGGGTCCTGTACCTGTTGTATTGCCTGGTGGGTATCTACAAAGAGCAGCCGCCGCACATGGAGGCCATCATGTGGCTGCAGTTTTCGTTTATGCTGTGCATGATGGCGGTGTTTTACTACTGCTTCCTGTTGGTGTACCCGTTGTTTTTGAACCGCGAGCGGATTTTCTTTCTGGTGCTGGCCTGGGCCGGCGCCCCGGTGGTCTTCATTATTACTCGCTACCTGCTGGAGGAAACCCTGTACCCCCTGCTGCTGGGCTTCAGCAACTACACCCCAGACACTACCTTCGCCCATTTCATGGGCGATAACCTGTTCCGGGCCATTCCCATGATGGCGTTGAGTGTGGCCGTCTGGAGCGTGCAGGACACTTTCCGGAAGGAGAAGGAAAACAAACTGCTGCGCCAGGAGAAAACCCAGGCCGAGCTGGCCTTCCTGAAAAGCCAAGTGAACCCGCACTTCCTCTACAACACGCTCAACTACATCTACGCCCTGGCGTACCCCGTCTCTGAACCCTTAGCCGAAGCCATCCTGAAGCTCTCTGACATGATGCGCTACATGCTGCACGACAGCCCAGACGGCAAGGTGGAACTGCAGAAGGAAGTGGAGTACCTGCACAGCTTCATCCATATTTTCAGGCTCCGGTTCGAGGACCATTTTTTCGTGGATTTTCAGGTAGACGGCAACGTGGACGGGCAACGGGTGGCCTCGCTGGTGCTGATCCCGTTTGTGGAGAACGCCTTCAAACACGGGGTGGTGAATGATCCGGAGAACCCCGTGCAAATTCACCTGCAGGTGAAGGGCCAGGACCTTACCTTTGAGGTGAGCAACCGCATCAGCCGGCAGCAGAAAGACCACAGCACGGGCATCGGGTTGGTGAACATCAAACGCCGTCTGGAGCTACTTTACCCCCGGCAACACCAACTCACCGTGCAAGACAACGGCACCGTGCACCAAACCCGGCTAGAACTGCGCCACGTGTAACCCGCCGTTTCTAAGCCGATTCTCTAAAAACAGCCCCGAAACGGTAGCCGCTCCTATGAACTGCGTGCACCCAGAGTTCGCCTCTGTTCCTGCATCTGCGTTTTTGGCCTGAATTTCAGAAAACAGGCTAAAAACCCGAAAACCTGTGAGGTTTTCAAAACCTCACAGGTTTCGCTCGCGCCTGGTGTGCGTGCGCAAAAGTTCTCTTCGTGCGTGCAGCTTTTAAAAGTGTCTTCCTGTTTTGAGGCCATTATGAAGAAAACGGCCCCGAAACACCTGGACAACAGAGAGTTTTACTTCTGTCTTCTAACCCGTACCTTTCCCTACATAATTGCTACTGCTTAACCCTGCAAGAAAATGATCCGGTGTATTTGCGTGGATGACGAGGCGTACGCGTCTAACTTATTGAAAGCCTACATTCAGAAGATTCCGTTCCTGGAGTTCGTGGGCAGCACCACCAGCCCCATTGAGGCGTTGGGTTGGGTGAGCGATGGCCGCTGCGAGCTGGTGTTCCTGGACATCCAGATGCCCGAGCTCACGGGCCTGCAGTTCCTGAAACTGGCCGGCAACAAGTGCAAAGTCATTCTCACCACCGCTTACCCAGAATACGCCCTGGAAGGCTACGAGCACGATGTGGTGGATTACCTGCTCAAGCCCATCGCGTTTGACCGTTTCCTGAAAGCCGTGCAGAAGGCGCAGGCACTCCTGCAACCTGCCCCCGGCGCATCAGCCCCAGCAACGGCTTCTCCGGTGGTTTCAGCGCCGCCGGCTACGGGCGTTAACCCAGAGTACATGTTTGTCAAAGGGGAAAGCAAAAACAAGTTCCTGCGCATCAATTACAGCGATGTCCTGTTCATTGAGGGGCTTAAGAACTACGTGTCACTGTATCTGCCGCAGCAGCGCGTGGTCACCTATCAAACCCTCCGCGACCTGGAGGAGCAACTCCCCAAGCCGCCGTTTTACCGGGTGCATAAATCCTACATCATCTCCATTGACAAAGTGAGCATGGTAGATGGCAACACGCTCTACATACAGGACAAATCCATTCCCATCGGGGAAACCTACCGCGACGGCTTTTTCAAGCTCATCCGGGAGAAAGACCAACTGTAAAGAATTTCTACAGGACGGGAGCGCAGCCGTTAAGGCGTTTCCGGTTTTTAGGCCGTTTTCTGAAAATCAGCCCTAAACGGATCAGCTTTCTATCGCTTCACCACAAACTTCCGGACTATTTTTCCGTGCGAGGTTTGCAGGTGCAGCAGGTAAAAACCTTCCGGGGCGTTCTGTACATCAAAGACCCAGCCGTCGGTTGATTTGACGGGCGAGGGCAGCGCTAGTGGTTTTCCCAGGGCGTTGTACGCCTGCGTTCCGCGCAACAGCACAAACGAAGGGGCTTTCAACATCAGGGCAGAAGAGGCCGGGTTGGGGTAGGCACTTACCAGTTGTTCCACCTCCTCAGAAACACCGGTGACTATCGCCGTTTCGTGTACAAGGATCTGCCGGTCACGCATTACCTTGCCAATCAGTCGGCCATCGCGCCATTCTTCCACCACCATCGTGACTATAAACTCGCCCAACATTCCCGGGGAATTCCAGGTGAGTTGGCCGGTGTTCCGGTTCAGGGATACTCCGGCGGGGCTTCCGGTATCGGCGTAGCCGAGGAAATTTTCCAACCCTCGGTGCCCGGGCGCGGCATTGGGCAAAGGGGTGCCGCAGGTACTTTCACTGTTGCTGGTTAGGGGCGTTACCAATTTATAGGAGAGGCTGTCCCCATCAGCGTCAACGGCGGCGGAATTGTGGGTGAAGAGCTGGTTGCGGACGGCAATATCCACGGGAGGAAACTTGAACACCGGGGAGCGGTTGGTCCCTATAAAC
This sequence comes from Rufibacter sediminis, assembly GCF_014269285.1. Classification (GTDB taxonomy): domain Bacteria; phylum Bacteroidota; class Bacteroidia; order Cytophagales; family Hymenobacteraceae; genus Nibribacter; species Nibribacter sediminis. The sequence continues at coordinate 28,847 of NZ_JACOAF010000029.1, read as the reverse complement.
GGATCTACGGTAAGGGTGCTCTGCACCAGGAACATCTGCGCCACTGAGCTGGAGATGTTCACCACGCCGGCGTTCCGGTTAGCTCCCCAATACGTGAGCTGATACGTGCCCGGTCCTGCGTACGTGTGCTCAAATTCATAAACGTTTGCCATGGTGGGCATAGGGGCATTGGGCAGCAGCGTTCTGGATTTTCGGGCGGCCTTCTGGCTGGTACAATCGCCGAAGTGAAGGGTTGCCTCTGTCTCCTCAAAGTTCTGGGCCACACTATAGGTCACCAGCGTGATAAAGAACTTGAAGGGATTTCTGGTAGCCGTGGTGTCGCTCTTGTAGTAAATCTCACCCGCGCGTAAATGAGTGGCCTGCGCCGAGAAGGTAAAAAGAAGCAGTACGAAGACAGGGAGAACCAGAAACTTTGCTTGTTTAAGCGGTAGGTGAGGTTTCATAGGCGAGGGGGAGTATAGGTATATTGATTTTATATTGAATAGTGGCGTAACTGGCTATGTTTTAGCTAAATATAAGGAATGGGAATGTGACTTGCAAGTGTCCTCCCTGGTAGGATAATTCCTTTGGGAACAGCTCTTAGAAAGGTAAGGTAAAAGAAGCCAACACATGGCAAATACTTTCTTCCGGCCCGCAAAGAAAGAGCCCTCACCGGCTTACAAAACCCATGCGTGCTACTCTGTTTTCGGCCTGTTTCCTGAATAATAGGCCGAAAACGCGGCCACGGAGAAAGTAATTTTGAGTTGCTAGTTTCTTGTGTATTGTAAATGGCTGCTTTTTAGTCGCTTATATTGGCTGTTTCCTTTTATTTAAATTAGTTCCAAATAAGCGTTGCGAAATACAAAAAGCTCTCTAATTTTGCGCCGCTTCTTAGAATTGATCTAAATAAAGTCTATGCGAATTTCTACCAGAACCATTCCATTTTTGTTATTTTCCTTGCTGCTGGCCCACCTGGGGTTTGCGGAGCTGAAGCACGGCGGCGTGACGGGCACTGTGCGCACCAGTGAAGGAAAGCCGGCCGCTTATGTAAGCGTGAGTCTGGTGGAAGCGAATAAAGGAACGGTTACCGCCGAGGACGGTTCTTACCAGATCAGAGGCGTGGAGGAAGGTACTTACACCCTGCGCGTCTCCTTTGTGGGCTTGTCTCCCCAGGAGAAACACATCACGGTAGCAGGCGGACAAACCACGCGGGAAGATTTCACTTTAAACCAGAGCGCAGCCCAACTCAGTGAAGTGGTAGTCACCGGATCTAACGGTCTTACCAAGCCAGTGAGCTTCGGCAAAGCCGATATCCGGCCGCTGGACCTTCCGCAGAGCGTGGGCGTGGTGAACAGCACCGTCATTGCCGACCAGCAGGTGCTTCGTCTGGGCGATGCGCTCAGAAACGTGAGTGGCGTATCCCTCACGCAGCAGCGCCAGGGCGTGGCTGAAACGTTTACATCCCGCGGGTTCAGCATCGGGATTGGCGGTTCGGGCGGGAGCATCTTCAAGAACGGCGTGATCTCCAACACCCAGGGTTTCCCAGATGCCAGCACCTTAGAGTCTGTTGAGGTATTGAAAGGCAGCTCGGCGCTGTTGTACGGCAACGTGTCCGGCGGTTTGGTCATCAACATGGTCACCAAGAAACCTAAGTTTGAGTGGGGCGGTGAAGTCACTATGCGCGCAGGAAGCTATGACCTGTACAAGCCTACCGTGGATGTCTATGGCCCCATCAGCAAGAACCTGGCCTTCAGGGTAGTGGGTACCTATGAAAAAGCCAACAGCTTCAGGGATGTGGTGAACAGTGAGCGGGTGTATGTTAACCCATCGCTCCTGTACAAACTGGGCCAGAAAACCGAGATTCTGGTGCAGACAGATTACCTGAAATCTGACTTGGTGCCCGACAACGGCGTGGGCGCTTTGAACCAGAACCAAGATGCCCGCATTCTACCCAACACCCCTCGTTCGCGGTTCATCAACGCCCCTTGGGCTTATAATACCACGGAGCAGCTTTCAGGCTCGGTAACGGTAAACCATAAGTTAAACGATAACTGGAAAATCAACCTGATTGGCGCTTCCCAGAAAACCGAGGTGGATGCCTATGGCTTAGGAGTGCCAAACAACATTGCCGCTAACGGAGATTTTGCCCGGAGCTTAAGTGCCGCTAAAACCTCTGAACAGAACTATACCGCTCAAGTGAACCTGAACGGAAACTTCTCTACCGGTTTTCTGCATCACCAGCTGCTGGTAGGGTCAGACGTGGTGCGTATTGAAACCGAAAGCAATACCTTTAAATTTGAGAACGGCAAACTGGGCGCCCGGTATGACACGCTTAATATCCTGAACATGGAACAGTACGATTCCCGTACCCGGACGGATATTCCGGCCCGGGCCACGGTGGAACTCACCACTTCGCCCAGCTACCGGTTTGGAGCCTATGCCCAGGATTTAATCACCCTCTCAGACAAGTTCAAGGTACTGGCGGGTCTGCGCTGGTCTTATCAGAATGTGTACCGCACCGATATCTTCAATTACGATACCCAGCAGGAGAGAAAAGGAGTGAACGCTGATAAAGCAGATCGGGCCTTTTCACCCAAGGCAGCCTTAATCTTCCAGCCGGTGCAGAACATGTCTTTCTACGCCAGCTACGCCAACAACTTCACGGTCAACTCCGGCACTGATATTAACAACCAGCAACTGGACCCCTCTATTGTAGATCAGTTTGAGGTGGGTTACAAAAACCAGTTACTGAACGGAAAACTGACCACCAGCCTGAGCGTGTACCGCTACATCAACAGCAACCTGGCTCAGCAGGCGCAGTTTCGGGCAGACGGTACCAGCAATATGGACCCCAATGTGAAAGAACTGACCGGTGAAACCACCAGCGACGGGTTTGACATTGACATCAACGGGCATTTCTCGCAGAACTTCTACGTGATGGTAGGCTACGGCTATAACTACCACCGCTACACCAACACCTCTGGCCTCAAAGGCTCGCAGGTAGAAGGCGAGCGCCTGATCAACAATCCCGCCCATACCGCCAACGCCTCGGCGTTCTACACCTTTGACAAGTCTATCTTGCGAGGCGTGAAAGTGGGTATCTCCGCCTTCTACACCGGCGACCGGAACGGCGGTTTGAACAACACCGTGGAGCAGTCTCCGGCCTATAACCGTCTGATCCCGTTGAGCGGCTTCACCACCATTGATCTGTCTGCCGGCTATACGTACCATAAATTCTCGCTGCTCGCGAAGCTTTCCAACATCACCAACGAGCTGAACTACGTGGTGCACGACCGCTACAGCATCAACCCGATTGCGCCTCGTCAGTTCATGGCAACGGTAGGGTATAAGTTCTAGCCAGAGCAGTTCGTAAACGCTACAATATTAAAGAGGGAGTCCGGCAAACGGACTCCCTCTTCTATTTAAAGAAAGGCTACCGCAGAGCATTCATGCTAGCGGAGAGGCGGAGCAATTGGAAACTTTAAAATCTTTGGTACCCTCCACGCTACCTCCTCTGTGCATACCCTTTCGTGCCAAAGACCGTTTCTTTACTAAGGCTTGAGCTTCGGCTTGCCATAATTTTAGGAAAGAGATACCATGGAAATAACACAGATCGTATTGGCCAGTCGGCCGAAGGGAAATCCCAGTAAAGAGAATTTCAGGTTTGAGAAAGTGGAGCTACCGGCTTTGCAGGACGGGCAGGTACTGCTGGAACCGCAGTTTTTCTCCGTTGACCCGTACATGCGCGGCCGCATGAACGATGCCAAATCGTACACGCCGCCGTTTCAGGTAGACGCGCCGCTGGAAGGTGGCGTAGTGGCGAAGGTGGTGGAATCGAAGAGCGAGGCTCTGCAACCCGGCGATGTGGTATTGGGTGCGTTGCCCTGGGCCACCCAATCCATTGCCGAGGCGAAAAAGCTTCAAAAAATAGACACCAGCCTGGCCCCCGCCAGCTATTACCTGGGCATTCTGGGAATGCCCGGCTTAACGGCTTACTTCGGGTTGTTGGACATTAGCCAGCCTAAGGAGGGCGAGACGGTGGTGGTATCGGGCGCGGCCGGGGCCGTGGGCATGGTGGTGGGCCAGATTGCCAAGCTCAAAGGCTGCCGCGTGGTGGGTCTGGCAGGCTCAGACGAGAAAGCCGAGCTGCTGAAAAAGGAGTTCGGCTACGATGAAGTCATCAACTACAAAACTACCCAAGACCTGCGTTCCGACCTGAAAGCCGCCTGCCCCAACGGCGTGGACGTGTACTTTGACAACGTAGGCGGCGAGATCACCGATGCCGTCATTTCGCTCATCAACTTCCACGCCCGCCTCGCCATCTGCGGCCAGATCGCCCATTACAACGACGAAAAGCCCCAGCAGGGCCCCCGGTTCCTGCCGTTGGTACTCACTCGCAGCGCGCTCATCAAAGGCTTTATCGTGAGCAACTACCACGCCCGCTTCCCCGAAGCCATGCAGCAACTAAGCACCTGGGTCAAAGAAGGCAAACTCCACTACCAGGAAACCATTGTAGAAGGCTTCGAGCAACTCCCTGAAGCGTTCTTAGGCCTCTTCACCGGCCAGAACCAAGGCAAAATGCTGGTGAAGGTGTAAGACTTTAGAAGTTATTAAAATAGTAAGCCCTCACAGTTTGTGGAAATCTGTGAGGGCTTTTGCGTTTAGCGGCTCTTTTTCTGAAAACAGGCCCAAAACGCATTGAAAGATTTCTAATTGTACAGTTTCACGTATTCCGTCCCCCTTTGAAGGGGGTAGGGGGATGATGACGCATGCTGAATAGGGTGTTTTAAGAGCTAGCTTCTTCCATTACAATGTCGCGGAAGTTACTTCCGTGACTTGCCGAACCAGTAAGGGCACGGAAGTAGCTTCCGCGACATCATGATACATCTACCCTTGGCTCTCGGCGGTCTGGAGACTCGCCTCATCACGAGGCACGAGACAGGAGTCTCGCGCCAGTAATAAAAAGACCTCACAGGTTTTGAAAACCTGTGAGGTCTACTGCGTTTTGGACCTGTTTTAAGAAAAAGAGTCGCTAAACGCATCTCCAGCGTTGCCCTCCATTGGAGAAGGAATTAGAGGACGGTTCTACGTCAGTAATTCGGCTATTGCTTTATCTACTTTTTCAAACTGGAAGCCGCTCAGCACCTCGTCCATCAGGCCTTTGATTTGCTTTGTACAGAGATTGCCAATGCTGCCTTCATGTGTGTGGTTCACTTTCTCAGGACGTTCAAATTCACCTTTCTCAATGGCTAACCCCACGTTTTTGTAGGCATCTCTGAACGGCACCCCGCTGAGCACCTGGTTGTTCACCACTTCCACGCTGAAGAGGTATTGGTACTTTTCGTCTTTTAGGATGTCTGGGTTCAGTTTGAGGTGCGGAAGCATGAACGTCATCATCTCCAGGCAGTTCCTGATTTCAGTGAAGGCGGGGAAAAAGCTTTCTTTGAGCAATTGCAGCTCGCGGTGATAGCCGGAGGGCAGGTTGCCGAGCAGCATCTGAATCTCAGTAGGAAGCGCCTGCAGGCGGTTGCACTTGCCGCGCATGATCTCAAACACATCGGGGTTTTTCTTATGCGGCATGATGCTGGAACCGGTCGTCAGTTCGTCGGGCAGCGTCACGAAGGCGAAGTTCTGGCTCATGTACAGGCACACGTCCATGGCCATGCGGCCAACAGTACTAGCAATAGACGCCAGGCCCATGCTCACGCTGCGCTCCGTTTTGCCTCGGCCCATCTGGGCGTACACCACGTTGTAATTCAGCGCCTCGAAGCCCAGCAAATCGGTGGTCATCTGGCGGTTGAGCGGGAAGGAACTTCCGTACCCAGCCGCCGAGCCAAGTGGGTTCTTGTTGCTGATTTTGTAGGCTGCTTGTAACAGCTGTAAATCGTCTACCAAACTCTCGGCGTACGCGCCAAACCACAACCCAAACGATGAGGGCATGGCCACCTGCAGGTGCGTGTAGCCTGGCAGTAAAACATCTTTGTTCTTTTCGCTGAGCTCTTGCAAGGTATTGAAGAGTGTGTGCACCGCCTCCACAGTCTGCCTGATTTCATGGCGGATGAACAGTTTCAGGTCTACCAGCACCTGGTCATTGCGGGAACGGCCGCTGTGGATTTTCTTGCCCGCCTCGCCTAAGCGGCGTGTCAAAATCAATTCCACTTGCGAGTGCACGTCTTCCACGCCTGGCTCAATAGTAAACTCGCCGCATTCAATGCTTTTGTAAATCTCCTTTAGCTCGCGCTGCACGGCGGCCAAGTCATCGGGTTCCATGAGCCCGATGCTTTCCAGCATGCGCGTATGCGCCAGGGAACCCAGCACATCAAACGGAGCCAGTTGCAGGTCCATTTCGGCGTCTTTGCCCACGGTGAATTTCTCAACGTTCTGCGCCACGGAGGTTTCTTTCTGCCAGAGTTTCATGCTAAGCGGTAATAACGGGTGTCAAAAGTTCTATGTAAAGCTGAATGCCTTCTTCCAGTTCTGAAAGGTAAATATATTCATCGGCGGTATGCGACCGCGCCGAGTCACCCGGGCCAATTTTGAGCGAAGGAATGCTCAACAGCGCCTGGTCTGAGGTAGTAGGGGAGCCGTACAGGTTCCTGCCCAGCCTGATGCCCGACTGCACAATAGGATGTTCCCGGTCAATAGACGAGGGCCGCAAACGGGTAGACCGTGGCGTCACCTCGCTCTTTACATGCTCCCGAATGATGCTTAATACTTCTTCCGGCTGATAGGCATCGGTCATGCGCACATCAACCGTAAACTTGCATTGGTCAGGTACCACGTTGTGCTGCGAACCTGCCTGAATGATGGTTACGCTCATTTTGACAGGCCCCAAGAAACTGGACTCCTTCGGGAAACGGAACGTGCGGAACCACTCAATATCAGGCAACGCCTCGTAGATGGCATTGACGCCTTCCTCACGGGCCGCGTGTCCGCCCTGGCCGTGGGCTATGCAATCCAGTACCATCAAGCCCTTCTCGGCCACGGCCAGGTGCATTTGGGTTGGTTCGCCTACAATGGCAAACTCCACCGCGCTCAGTTCTGGGTACACCAGCTCAATGCCGTTTCTGCCCGAGATTTCTTCTTCGGCGGTAGCCGCCAGCACCAGATTATAGGTCAAATCCTGCCGCTCATAAAAGTGCAGGAACGTAGCGATGAGCGACACTAAACAACCACCAGCATCATTACTGCCCAGCCCAATGAGTTTGCCGTCTTGCACGGTAGGCGTGAACGGGTCAAAGGTCCAACTGGGGTGCGGCTTCACGGTGTCATGGTGCGAGTTCAACAGCACCGTGGGCAAGGCTGGGTTGTAGTGTTTATTGAACGCCCAGACGTTGTTCTGCTGCCGGTGAATTTCCACGCCCCGCGTCTGCAGGAACTGCGCAATCGCCTCCGCCGTTCCTGCTTCCTCACGGCTGAATGACTGGATGGAAATCAATTGCTGGAGTAACGCGAGGGCGTCTTGGTATAAGGTGTTGTTCATTGTTTAAAATCAAAATTCCGCTGGCGCGAGTTTGCGACTCGTGCCTACAGATGAGGAGTAGTCTCCAGACTACTCTCGCTGCCTAATGCAGCGACAGCACGCATGGCTGACCTGTCTTTAGCGTATGGTTTCCGGCGAGTCTGGAGACTCGCTTCATCCTGTGTCACGAGACTTCAGTCTCGCGCCAGAGGTTTTCTGTTTTGGGCCTGTTTTCAGAAAAAGAGCCGCTAAACAGCAATGAGTGGAGACAAGGCGGTGCCTGGTCTCTACTTTTCGTCAGTATACAACTTCTCTGCCTTGTTGGCCGAGGTTCTAATGCCCTTAATCATGGCCGAGCTGAAGCCATTGTGCTCCATCTCGTTCAGGCCTGCAATGGTACAGCCTTTGGGCGAAGTTACCTTGTCAATCTCGTTCTCGGGGTGACTGCCGAAGTGCAGCAACAGCGAAGCTGCGCCTTTGGCCGTTTGAGCGGCCATACGTAGTGCATCTCCCGCATGAAAACCAATCTCGGTGCCGCCCTGAGCCGCTGCGCGGATGGACCGTAAAAAGAAGGCAATACCGCAGGCCACCAAGGCCGTCGCCGAGGACATGAGTTCTTCCTCAATTTCCACAGTCTCACCCACGGCGGAGAAGATGTCTTTTACCAGTTCTATGTTCTGAGGCGAGGCATTCTTGCTTGCAATACAGGTCATAGACTCTTGAATGGCGATGGCGGTGTTGGGCATGGCGCGCACCACTTCCACTACCTTTCCCAAGCGGCTGATAATGTCCGTCACAGCCACGCCGGTCACGATGGAGATGAACAGATGGCGGCTGGGGTCGATGCTCTCGGAGATATTGTCCAGCACGCTGTCCAGCTGTTGCGGCAGAATGCTGAGCACGATGATGTCGGCCTCGGCCACGGCCAGCGCGTTGTTGCTGGAGACGCGGTAGCCCTGCTCCACCATGGCATCTAATAGCTTGGTATTGCGGCGGGTGAGGGTAATGTCCTCGGCGCGGTATTTCCCGGAGGCCACCATGCCCTTCGCCAGCGCGATGCCCATGTTGCCGCCGCCCAGAATGGCTATTTTCTTGTACTGTTCACTCATGGTATTCTATATGTTGTAGCCGATGTTTTGGCTGGTATGTTACTGTTGCTGCTGCAAGAAAAGAGATTGTCGCATAACTGCCGCTGTTTTGGGCTTGTTTTCGGAAAAACAGGCGCTAAACACTTCTGGCGGAGACGCTCGCAGGTCCTCCGGACGCTACGAGGTCTTCTGCGCTGAAGCCATTGGAGGAACGCTGTCCCTTTCAGATTCTACTACTTTCTGATCTGGTGCAATCCAAGAGTTAGCTTAATTCTAAATGTCTCGTGCTTGTATGCGTGCTGACACAAGCGGACGCTTGCGCCACAACCCTTCTAAAATCTACAGTTTCGTTTTGAACCTGATTTCAGGAAAACATCCCCAAAACGCATCTGCTAAATTTTCTTTTTATTGCAGCACGAGGATGTTCACTGGCGCGAGTCTCCAGACTCGTGCCGATGGGTGCGTGGAGTCTCCAGACTCCATTTTGCCCGCATTCACCGCTCCGTGGTTTCCGGGAGTCTGGAGACTCGCTTCATCCTTTGGCACGAGACGGAAGTCTCGCGCCAGTATTTTGTTACAGCGTTATCCTGGTTCCTGCCTTTCCGCCAGAGGCGATGTCTTTAATTTCCGCCGCATCACCAATGATGACCGCCTTCACGCCTTGTTCCAGCGCCGCGAAGGCGTTGTCCAGCTTGGGCAGCATACCCGCGAAGATGGCGCCTTGTTCTTTCAGCTCAGCATAATAGGGTGGTTGCAGGTGGTGAATCACGCTGGTTTCATCCTCCACATCCAATAGCACGCCTTTCTTCTCGAAACAATAAATCAGGTTCACCTCAAATTGGTGGCTCAGGGCCACGGCTAGGGTAGAGGCGATGGTATCGGCGTTGGTGTTGAGCATGTTCCCCTGGCCGTCATGCGTTAGTGCCGCGAAAACGGGCGTAAGACCTTGCTCTGCGAGGGAGGCCAGAAACGTTATGTTCACTTGCTCGGGGCTTTCCACATCACCCACAAACCCGTAGTCAATGTCTTTCACGGGGCGTTTGTGGGCGGGGATGACGTTGGCATCGGCGCCGGTGAGGCCGAGGGAGTTACAGCCTCTGGCTTGCAGTTGCGCCACCAGGTTCTTGTTCAGCAAGCCGCCATAGACCATGGTGACCACGCGCAGGGTATCGGCATCGGTAATTCGACGGCCGGTCACCATATTGGGTTCAATGCCCAGCTGCTTGCTCAGTTCTGAGGCAATCTTGCCGCCGCCGTGCACCAGTACTTTGGGGCCTGGCACAGAAGCAAAATCAGTTAAGAACTGCTCCAACTGCGCCGGGTTGTCCAGCACGTTACCGCCTATTTTGATGACGTTGAGTTTCTGCATTTTTGTATTCGTATCAGGTATCGCGTATCAAGTATCACGACACGAGATGTTAGACTTGCTCAGATTATTATGTCATCCTGAAAGGACCTTGTGGGCAAGTTAGAAAAGTGGTAGCTCAATACTTAACTTCCGTTTTCGGCCTCTTTTCTGAAAAACAGACTAAAAACGGTTTCTTGCATTTAGCAACGGTCTATCTAGTTCGCCCACAAGATCCTTTCAGGATGACAAAGAGGAGGGAGGTAAGTAAGAGCTCACAGGTTTTCAAAACCTGTGAGCTCTTTGGTTTTCAAAACCTGTGAGGTCTTTAGTTCCGTTACTGAATCCCTTCCAGCAACCGCTTCAGCACCGCTTGGGCCGCGAATTCACGGTTGGCGGCTTCGTTGACTACTAAAGAGTTCGGGCCGTCCAGGATTTCGTCGCTGAGCTCCACGTTGCGGCGCACGGGCAGGCAGTGCATCACTTTGGCGTTGTTGGTGTTGGCCAGATGCTGGTTCGTGAGCATCCAGCTGGCGTCTTGCGTGAGTACCTCTCCGTAGTTGGGCTGGAAGGTGGACCAGTTCTTCACGTAGATAAAATCGGCGTCTTCCAGGGCTTCTTGCTGGTTGTGGGTGATGGTCGCGCCTTGGGTGAACTGCGGGTCTAGTTCGTAGCCCTCGGGGTGCGTAATCACGAAATCCACATCGGCAGCGCACATCCACTCAGCAAAAGAGTTAGGAACGGCCTGAGGCAATGCCTTCACGTGGGGGCCCCAGGTCAAAACCACCTTCGGCCGACGGCCTTGCGGGGCATGCTCGGTGATGGTGACCAAATCTGCCAAGCTTTGCAGCGGGTGACGTGTGGCCGACTCTAAGCTCACGAACGGCACGTTAGCGTACTGGATGAACTTCTTCAGAATCTCCTCGGAGTAGTCTTCTTCCACGTTCTGCAGCTTCGGGAAAGAGCGCATGCCCAGCACATCGCAGTACTGGCCCATGACGGCGGCCGCGTCCTTGATGTGCTCCACGGTGGTGCCGTTCATGATGGCGCCGTCCTGGGTTTCAAGCGCCCAGCCTTCCTGGCCCATGTTCATGACCATCACGTTCATGCCCAGACTCTGCGCCGCTTTCTGCGTGCTGAGGCGGGTGCGCAAGCTGGGGTTCAGGAATATCAGGCCCAGCGTCTTGCGCTTGCCTAGGTGCTCAAACGCGTACGGGTTTTTCTTCAACTCCAGCGCTTCCTGCACCAGGGCGTTTAGGTCTTCTACGTCGTGAACGGAAGTGAATTGCTTCATTATATTTTTGAGATTCAAGACACAAGACTTTTCATCCTATATCAAAAGTCTTGCATCTTATGTCTTACATCTTGTGTCTATTTTACTAAGGCAGCGAATGCCTCTAAAAACCGGTCCAGCTCGACCTGCGTCACATTCAGGGCAGGCAGTATCCGGATGGTGTTTTTGTTAGAGGCCGAGCCGGTGAAGATACGGTACTCGTCCAGCAGGGCTTTGCGGAGCGGGGCGCACGGGTTTTCCAGCTCGATGCCGACCATCAGGCCCTGGCCGCGGACTTCGCGCACGCCGGGGATGGCTTTGGCTTTTTCCATGAGGTACTCGCCCATTTGGGCAGCGTTCTCCACCAAGTTCTCCTGTTCCATCACTTCCAATACCGCTAGAGAGGCCGCGCAAGCCAGATAATTCCCCCCGAAGGTGGTGCCCAGCATGCCGTGTTTGGCCGGAATTTCTGGGGAAATCAACACGCCCGCTACCGGGAAGCCGTTGCCCATGCCTTTGGCGATGGTAATCAAATCTGGCTTTATACCTGCGTGCTGGTGCGCGAAAAACTTGCCAGAACGCCCGTAGCCCGACTGGATTTCGTCCAGAATGAGCAGCGCGCCGTGTTTCTTGGCTAGTTTTTCCAAATCCTGCAAAAAGGGAGCGGTAGGGATATTCACACCGCCCACGCCCTGGATGCCTTCCACAATAATGGCGGCTACCTCGTTCGTGGCCAATGCTTCTTCCACCGCGGCAGCATCATTGAATGGCAGGAAGATGATGTTATCGGTCTCATTCACGGGAGCTACAATGCTGCGGTCATCGGTGGCGGCTACTACCGCCGAGGTTCTGCCGTGGAACGACTTGCTGAACGAAATCACTTTCTTCCGGCCCGTGTGGAACGAGGCCAGTTTCAGAGCGTTCTCGTTCGCCTCAGCGCCGGAGTTAATCAGGAACAGTTGGTAATCTTCGTAACCGCTCAACTTGCCCAATTTCTCCGCCAATTCCTGCTGCTGCGGAATCTTCACGGAGTTAGAGTAGAAGCCAATGTTGTTGAGCTGATTTGTGAGGCGCTGCACATAATGCGGGTGGCTGTGGCCGATGGAAATCACGGCATGGCCGCCGTATAAGTCTAAATATTCAGTGCCGTTCTCGTCCCAAAGCTTGGAGCCGAGGGCTTTCACAGGCGTGATATCAAAGAGGGGGTAAACGTCGAAGAGGTTCATATTGAAGACGTAAGATTCAAGACATTAGACCTTTCTGTTTTCAGGCTCTTTTTTGAAAAACAGGCCGAAAACAGAAATTTATATTTTGCTGGCGCGGGCGTTTAAATCGTGGCAGCTTCATTTATTTTTATTGTCATCCTGAAAGGACCTTGTGAGCAAGCTAGAGTAGCGTTATGGTAAACGCTTTTACAGTTCGCCCACAAGTTCCTTTCAGGATGACAGATAGGGTGCGTGGGTGCAATACCCTTCTGTTATTTGCTCAATGTAACCCGTTCTACTATGGCGCGGAAGTTACTTCCGTGACTCTCTTACTAACTTCGGAAAGGCACGGAAGTAACTTCCGCGCCATAGAAAATAGAGTTTCAGGTGATTCGCCTTTTCTGTTTTTTGCCTAGTTTCAGCAAACTAGGCAAAAAACAGAAATTAATTGGATGTATTAAAACCCGATAGCTTTCAACTGCAAGCCCGCCCTTTCGTCCAACCCGAACAGCAGGTTTATGTTCTGCACGGCCTGGCCCGAGGCACCTTTCAGCAGGTTGTCAATCAGGCTGGTGATGACCAGTTGATCCTCGTGCTTCTCTATATATAAGAGACACTTGTTCGTGTTCACTACCTGTTTCAGGTCTGGGTTCTTATCGGTTACCAGCGTGTACGGGTGACCTTCATAGAATTGCCTGTACAATTGCTGTGCTTCCTTCAGACTCAGGTCTGAGCGCAAATATGTAGTGCACAAAATACCCCGGCTGAAATTACCACGGTACGGCACAAAGCGGATGGCAGTGTCTAAGTTGCTTTGCAATGATTGCAGGCTCTCAGTGATCTCATGCAAATGCTGATGCCCAAACACTTTGTAGCTGGAGATGTTGTTGTTGCGCCAGCTGAAGTGGGAGGTCTCGGCCAGTTTCTGACCAGCGCCGGTTGAACCCGTGATGCCGCTCACGTGCACTTCTGCGGGCAAAGAGCCGTTCTGTGCCAGCGGGAGCAAGGCCAACTGGATTGCCGTCGCAAAGCAACCAGGGTTGGCTACGTTAGCGGCAGTTTTGATTTGCTCGCGGTTTAGTTCTGGCAGACCATATACAAATTGGCGATTGCCCAAAGAAGACTTCGCCGTGAGGCGAAAATCCTGGCTCAGGTCAATAATCTTTACTTCGTCTGGTATTGGATTGGCGTCCAGGAATTTCTTAGCGTCTCCGTGGCCTACGCAGAGGAACAGCACGTCCACCTCGGTGCCCAGCTCGTTGGTGAATACCAACTCCGTGTCGCCCAGCAGGTCGGTATGGGTGTCGGTGACAGGTTTGCCGGCCTGACTGTTGCTGTGCACAAAGCTGATTTCTACGTGCGGGTGGTGCACCAGCAGGCGCAGCAGCTCACCACCAGTGTAGCCTGCTCCGCCTACTATGCCCACTTTTATAAGACTATTTTGCATCGTCTTCGCCGTTGATTAAGCGGTACATCATGGTCTGGTTCCCGAAAATCTTAGAGAAGCCTTTCACGTCTTCGCCCGACCAGGCGTTGTTCATCTCGCCGTAAGAACCGAATTTAGACGACATCAAATCATGCTCTGACTCAATGCCTTCTATCTGGAAGCGGTACGGGGCCAGCCACACGTGTACTTTTCCGGTCACAGTTTTCTGCGTGTCGGTCAGGAATGTCTCAATGTTGCGCATGGTGGGGTCCAGGAACTGGCCCTCGTGCATCCAGTTGCCGTACCAGGTCGCCAGACTGTCTTTCCAGTACAGCTGCCACTTGGTGAGCGTGTGTTTCTCCAGCGCGTGGTGCGCTTTGATGATGACCATCGGCGCAGCCGCCTCAAAACCCACGCGTCCTTTAATCCCGATGATGGTATCGCCCACGTGGATGTCACGACCAATGGCGAATGCCCCCGCAATCTCCTGCAGCTTCTGAATCACGTGCACAGGATTGTCGAATAGCTCGTCGTTCAAGCCCACGGGTTCACCATTTTTGAAGTGCAGCGTGATGCGCTCTGGCGTTTCTTTAGTAAGCTGAGTAGGGTACGCAGATTCGGGCAATGCCTGGTGCGACGTTAAAGTTTCCTTGCCACCCACCGACGTTCCCCAGATACCTTTATTAATAGAGTACTGCGCCTTCTGGAAATCCATCTCCACGCCCCGCTCTTTCAGGTATGCAATCTCCTCTTCGCGTGATAGTTTCAAGTCACGGATGGGCGTAATCACCTGCACATTCGGCACCAGAATATTGAATACCATGTCGAAACGCACTTGGTCGTTGCCTGCGCCCGTGCTGCCGTGCGCTACCGCTTCGGCGCCAATTTCCTGGGCGTATTTGGCAATGGCCACGGCTTGGGAGATACGCTCGGCGCTCACCGATAGTGGGTAGGTGTTATTTTTCAACACATTCCCGAAAATCAGGTACTTCAGACAGGTTTGATAGTAGTTGTCGGTTTCGTCTAAGGTTACGTGCTGTTTCACGCCCAGATTCTCAGCCCTTCGGGCGATTTCCGCCAGTTCCTCCTCAGAGAAGCCGCCAGTATTCACAATGGCCGAATAGATTTCATAACCTTGTTCCAGTAGGTACTTCACACAGAAAGATGTGTCTAAGCCGCCACTGAACGCGAGAACTACTTTTTTCATGGGTGTTAACTATAAAGTGCTTGTAAATGAAAAGTATGGGTAAAGCGTCGTCTAGGAATCAGTTCTGCTAAAAAGCTGACTCCCAGAAGAAGCTGTTAATTATTGTTGAGGCGCTGGGGCATCAGGATTGTTTGAACCCTCTTCTGTCTTTGGCGGTACGTATAGCATAGCCGTACAGAGACAGTTGCTGCGGTTTTTGGCCGTTAAGATGTCAAAGTTCACGCAGCTGCGGCAGCCTTTCCAGAACTCCTCGTCGTTGGTGAGCTCAGAATAGGTCACGGGGCGGTAGCCCAGGTCTGAGTTGATCTTCATCACCGCCAGCGCCGTAGTGAGTCCGAAAATTTTAGCGTGCGGGTATTTGGTGCGCGATAGTTCAAACACTTTCTGCTTGATGCGCTTGGCCAAGCCGCTTTTGCGCAGGTGCGGCGATACAATCAAACCGGAGTTGGCCACGTACTCGCCATGACCCCAGGTCTCAATGTAGCAGAATCCGGCCCACTTGCCTTCTGCATCAAACGCAATGACGGCTTTGCCTTCCCGCATTTTTAACGCCACATATTCCGGCGAGCGCTTGGCGATACCAGTTCCACGCGCTTTTGCCGATGACTCCATCTCATCGCAGATTTGTTGGGCATATGGGGTGTGTTCCTCTGTGGCCACCACCACCGTGAAATCAGATTGAGTTTCCATGGAAACAGATGCAATAGGCTGCAACTCTACAGCCGAAGCGTATGTACGCATCGCAGTATGTTTTGAAAAAATAAGTAAAAAGAAAAAAGGGGTACTGCTACCAACTTTAAGAGTTGGTATACAGAGATGCATCCGGTTTAGTTGTAGATCACAACCTACGCCGGTGGCCTAGCGCCTGGATCGGGTAAGGTAAATAGGTTCACAAAAAACTGTTCTGGGCAGAACAGAAAAAAGCGCACTCCTCAGGAAGGAGCGTTTTACCGTTGTAACGACAACTGATAAAAGCGACTTTTTATTCATTGACTTAGAATCGTGTAAAATATAGGTGGCTTCAACTTGAAAGCTGGTGCAAAGATTCCATATAAAAAATGAAAATACCAACGTTTTGGTTCATTTCTTATGAATGATTTATTTTTTAACACAGAAGACAAGTGCGGTTGCAGCCTAGCTAAAACAGGAAGATGGTCGTATTGGGCTATTCTATAGGAGGGAACTGTCAATCAATTGAAGCATTATGGGCTAGCTATTCTTTTCTCAACTTCAAGTAGTTCACTTCAGGCAAGCTATAGTTAGGATAACGGAGACCTACATTTCTTAACTGTTAGAACTTATTTCCTGAGTCTTAGTTATAAGGTAGAAAGGGCTGGTTGTTCTCATCTATCCGGTATTTTTGCAATGATTTGGTCATTAATTGGTCAAGCCATCCTTTCAAAGCAATGAGCATCTGTTTTAAGCCCATTTTCTAAAAATGGGCTTAAAACAGATGCAAACAGGCCCCGATGCCGATCCTCTCTCTAAAGACTATTGTAATAGTTGATAAGCTGAACTAAGTCTTCGTCTTTTTAAGGTTTAGGTTATTGGCCGAAAGGTAAGCTTTCAGTTTGTCCTTCTGGTTGCTTAGGGCAGCTAGAACTGATTTTTCCTCGTTCTTTATCTTGATTAGGTCATTCCCTTTCCGAAGGTGATAGGTCGTGATTTCTGCTATTTTTTTAGTGATAGAAGCGGAACTGTAGGCCTTTTCTTCCCGAATAACTTTGAAATTTCTTTTTAGTAACCCAACTGGCCCGGTCGCTAGCACTTCATAAAATACATTTCCTGCGGTATTCGCATCAAAGGCAGCTCCGCTTACAAAGCTTCTAGTCTGTTGGATGGAGGCATTGGGAGGGGAGTAAATGGTGAATTCAGTAACGGGTTGCATAGGTTCAAGGACTATTCCTTGCTTGTTCCTGAAGAGTACAAGACCTTCCACCATTTCATACTTCAGGACGATGTCTTTATAGGCTGTCCCATCTGCCAGTGTTAGAGTTCCTTTGCTCCATTCTTCCAGCAGATAAGGTGAGCCTTCTACATTTATGTATTGATTTACCCTGATAGGTCTTCCATTTACTTCTTCCAGATAAACCTGTGCTTGTGTTCTTTGGCTCGTTATGGCCATGACAGTTAAAACTAGAGCTATAATTTTTGAGGCGTTCATAAACAGGGGTGTAAATGGAGAGGTGCAATCATAACGATTGGAACATGGCATTTTAGCTAGCATCTTTTACTTGGAAATAGCGACTTCTGTGAATCTAAAAAGAAACCCCCAGACTTTACCGAGGGTTTCTTTTAGGTTTTAATTTTTAAGTTCAACTTTTATCAAGGGGAGCTATTAGTCCCAATTTGGATTCTGCTGAATATTAGGGTTAGCGGTTATCTCGGTTCTTGGAATAGGTAAGATTCTTTTGGGATCAGAGTAGGCTAGTGTATTTGGGTTTCTTCTTCTTCCTGTGATATCTAGCTTCAGTCTGTTTAGAGTAGCGAATCTGTCTCCTTCAAATGCGAGCTCTTTTCTGCGTTCAGAGATGATATCACTGAGAAGTTGAGTTCCTGTGGAGGCATATACTTTCCCTGGCTCTCTCTCATTTACCAAAGTATTGAGATATGTAAGGGCAAGCCCTGAATTACCGGTGCGGTAAGCGGCTTCTGCCGCAATAAGATACACCTCAGACATCCGGATCACGACTTTATCTTCTGCATCACCAGAGATGGCGTTGTACTTAGTGACAATGTACGCGGGGTTGTCATTTGCTCCTCTTCTGCCCACGGTTATCAGTTGTCTTCTAATATCATCTGCAGAATACTGGGCAAATAGACTAGGCGTAGCCAAATTCTGACCGTAGCCGCCTTGGTTGAAGAAATAGGCATATTCGTTTACTCCATTGTTCTCAGTCTGGGTGGCTGACACTTCAAACAATGATTCTACCCCTTGTAACTTGGTAGCATCCGTCTCCTCCCAATAGTCCAGGACAGATGCGTACGGCAACAACTCCACGCCGCTGTCATTGATTACTTCTTCGGCTTGTTGTAAGGCTGCGGTGTTGTCCCCTTTGTAGAGGTTTACCTCTGCCTGTAAAGCGCGGGCTGCATACTTAGACATGCGCACCGGACCGGGGTCCATGGTCATCAAGGTGTACGCCTTGTCTAAATCCGCTAGAATCTGGGTATACACTTCGGCTACGGTGTTACGTTTAGGCTGGGCATTGTATTCATATGGAGTTACCACAATTGGTACTCCTAGGTGAGAAGCATCTGCCGTTTCATTGTAAGGTCTGGCAAAATGCCGTACCAGTTCAAAATAGATTAGCGCTCGGAGTGCATAGGCTTCTCCCTTGTATTGGTCCACCACTTCCTGGTTTACGACCGTAGGGGTAGAATTGATAATGGAGTTGGTCCGGTTGATGACATCATAGGCGCCTGTCCATATCTCTGTTATCTCAGCGCTGTTGTTAAGAAAGTTGTAGCCGGACAAGGTATTGAAGTAGCCAGAGTTGGATGTGGCTACATACAGGTTGTCTGCTAACATATCTCCTAAAACAGGAAGATTCAGGCCATATAAGTCAGTGGAAGCTAAGCCCCCGTAAGCACCCCGTAAGGCACTCAAGACATCGTTTTCTGTCAGGAGGGCCTCAGCCGCGTTAATCTCTGTAGAGGGAGTTTCGTCCAGGAACTCATCGCCACATGAACTGAGGGTGCTCGCAGAGAATAAAATGCTTAAAAGCAGAATTTTATAACTATTTTTCATCAGGAGTCTTTGTTTAGATTAGAAGCCAACGTTTATACCAAAAGTGACTGTTTTAGGAACATTGATCTCAAAGTTCGTGGTTCCGGTTACGCCACCTGCTTCTGGGTCATAGGGCAGATTGTCATCTGAAACACGTGTCCACAGGTTCGTTCCTCTGGCGTAAACCCTTACATTGGTCATCTTCAGTTTGCCAATAAGGCTAGTTGGCAGGCTATAGCTTAAAGTAACATCCCGTAAACGAATGAAATCACCTTTGTTCAATTGATTGTCTGAAAGGGAGCGGAATCTGTAATCATTGTCATAGGAAAGAACTGACACAGTTGCCTGATCTCCTTCTTGTTGCCACCGGTCAAGTTGGGTTGCTCTTTGGTTAAAGCCGCCCAGGTACCAGCCACCGCTATTTAAATACTGGTAATATGGGTCACGGATGTAGTTGCCATAGCTGTAGTAGAACAAGGCATCAAGAGTAAGTCCTTTGAGCGAAAGAGTAGTGCCAAAACTGCCAAAAGCTGTTGGCAAGGCAGATTTACCGGTTAAAGAATATTGGGCTTCTGAGTACGTCTTTGTTGTTTCAGAGCGAGATCCATCTTTATACCACATCGGCAATCCGTCTACAGGGTCAATGCCAGCCCAAAGCGGCATGTAGAATTGG
This sequence comes from Rufibacter sediminis, assembly GCF_014269285.1. Classification (GTDB taxonomy): domain Bacteria; phylum Bacteroidota; class Bacteroidia; order Cytophagales; family Hymenobacteraceae; genus Nibribacter; species Nibribacter sediminis. The sequence continues at coordinate 9,459 of NZ_JACOAF010000029.1, read as the reverse complement.
TAAATGTCTTGGCCAACTTGTCTGATAAAACCACCTGTTTCTTGCTTATCCACGGCAAGTTCGGTGATTTCGTTTTTATTTTTAGAGATGTTAAAACTCAGATCCCATTTAAAGTCTCCTATCTGCACAGGGGTACCAGAAACGGAAAATTCAAAGCCACTATTCTTCATGGCCCCAATATTCTCTAATCTACTGGGCCAGCCAGTTGTTAAAGACAATGGACGATTAAGCAACAGGTCTGAAGTGGTTCTGGTATAGTAGTCGGCTGTAAAGCTTAACCGATTCCCAAAGAGAATAGCATCAATTCCCACATCGAAAGGTTTATTTTTCTCCCAGGTAAGATTCTCATTCCCCAATGAAGAAGGAGTGGCTGCCACAGAACCCTCATAGGTGCTGGCATAAGAGTAGAGCCTTCTCCAATCATAATTCCCGATATTGGCGTTTCCGTTGACACCATAAGAAGTTCTTAGCTTTAACTGATTGACCCAGCCATAGTCTTGCATGAATTCTTCCTGGTCAATGTTCCAACTGGCTCCAACTGACCAGAAGTTACCATACCTGGTTTCAGAACCAAATCTTGAAGAGCCATCTCTTCTGAAAGATCCAGAAAGCACGTATTTACTCTTATAAGATATATCACCAAGAGAAAGGAGGGAAGCAAAAGAGTAGCCTTCATCAGAGCCGCCCGCTGTGATTGGAGTTGCTGCATTTGAAGGAGCCCTGAAATCAATGTTCAGAGGCATGTTCTCTGCGTACACGTTTGATGAATAGAAAGAAGACTTCTGGGCCTCATAACCTGCTTTCAGGTTGACTACCCAGGTGTTGTCCTGGTTGAGATCCCAGGTATAATTTAATAAGTTCGTCCAAACCCAATTGTAATAACGGGTATAGTATCTAGTAGCACTCCCAACAACTGATTCAGCATCACCATAGAAAGGGTTCTGGTAATTGTCTTCCTCCAGGCTGTTGAAGTCAACTCCGTATTTAGAAGTGAAGGAGAGGCCTGGTAGGATTTTATATTCTCCATTGATGCTTCCTACCGCTTTTAAGATATGGCTTTCATTTTTGTCAAGTTCTGCCAATCGGAGGGGGTTAAAAGGCCCCTGAGGTTCTGAGTCGAGCGCCAATGACGGCATCAAAAACAAGCCGGCTAAAACCGGGTTTGCGAAGAATCCGCTGTTGAGAGGCCCAGTCTGCGTAGAAGAGGAGAGCAGCAGATTAGTGCCGAAGGCCAGTTTCTCGTTCAAACTGTGCCGGATGTTAAAGCTGCCTGAGTATCTCTCGAATTCTGATTTTAGGGTGGTGCCTTCCTGGTTGAAATAACCTCCTGAAAGATTGAAGGTAGTCTTTTCATTGCCTCCCGAGAATGCAAGATTATATTGTTGTGTTCTTCCTTTACGATTCACCTCATCTTCCCAATCTGTATTCACGTCAGGATCAATACCAAAGTTTTCTTCTATGAAATCCACAATATTAGTTTCATCTAGTTCATAGAAGTCCCAGTAACCATCATTTCTCAAGGCCTCCCCAAATAATTCGATGTTCTCAGCTGTTGTGAGCATGCGGGTATTCTCATTGTAGTATGCTCGTTTTGCTGTACCAAATTCTGCGTCAAAGCGCACGTTGGTTTTACCAGCTCTCCCGCTTTTTGAAGTAATCACAATCACTCCGTTTGCTGCTCTGGATCCGTAGATAGAAGCGGCTGATGCATCTTTCAACACGTTAATACTCTCAATATCATTAGGGTTGATACCCGCGAGGGCATTGGTTGTAGTCGTGTTTCTGGACAAGTCACCTGAGTTGATGGGTACACCATCAATCACAAAGAGAGGAGCAGACGAGCCGGTTATGGAACCTACCCCCCGGATGCGGATCTGTTGGGCAGAGCCTGGTTGGCCAGAGGCACCTACCGACTGTAAGCCAGGTACCCGACCCTGAAGTGCTTTGTCTACAGAAGACATAGGGATGTTTTCGATCTCGGCCCCGCCCACCTGAGACACAGCCCCTGTTTGCTCCAATTTGGTTTGGGTGCCATACCCAGTCACCACCACCTCCGTTAAGGCGCGGGCATCTGAGGTTAAACGGACATCTATGGTTGATTGTCCACCGATGGCTACTTCTCTATTGCCATATCCAATAAAAGAGAATACGAGGGTGCCGCCCGTTGCTGGTACAGTGAGGGAGTAGCTTCCATTAGCATCTGTTGGGGAGGCAGTACTAGTTCCTTTGAGCTGGACTGTTACCCCAGGCATTCCCTCCCCAGTGGTAGCGTCAGTTACTCTTCCAGAGATTGTCTTTGATTGTGCCATGGCCTCGTTCAGAAGCACAGACAACAAGAAAAGACTTAAAAGTAGAATTTTCTTCATCTTCGTTTTGGTTAGTTATAAAGGTATTAATTTAATAAAAAAAATAATATTTACAATGTAGAAGTATGTGCAAAAGAGAAGTGGATTGCGGCCTGAACTGAGTTTTGAGACAAAGTCAAGGATGTTTTCACAATTTTCTAAACAAATGAGTAAGTCTTATTATTAATGAGATTCTTAAAATGTATTAATGAATGCAGTTAATTGAATGTTTGTGCAAATTATGTGATAGGGCAGATTTAGTAGAAGGAATAATGCATTAGATAAATATCCAAAGGATTCTTCTTGTAACATATGAAAGATAACCCTACTGGTTTGATAAACTTGAGTAGTGCTAATAATTAGAAATCATTTATGACAGATGATGTTTAAGAGATAATGCCTCTGATGCAGTGCAATAAATAACTGAAATTGTAGTCTCGTGGGGAATCTGCTACTAAGTATAGTTACAAAGGTGAACGCAAGACCAGATACAAATGCCTCTTCTTTCACGATGTGCTGTGAATTTCCTGTCAAGGCGTTCATTAGTGAAATCTGCCAGTACGGTAAGCAATTGGTGCTCGGTTAGTTAACGGGCAAGGAAGGGCGTGAGGTGAACGGATATTCTCGTTTCTACAACATTTGAGTTCTTGCTATAGCCAGATATGGATGATGTTGGGCAAGCCCTTTAGTTGCGCGCATCAACAGACTGCCCAGTGAAAGACAACAACTAAGATGAACGTATAAGCTGTCACCAAGATAGCTTTAGCGACAAACTTTGTCTTTTGCATGATTTCTTAGGCAAATCATGCGGGCAAATACTTGCGATTAGTATCGCAGTTAGGCACAGTCATTCCTGATCAGTGTTTAGATGAGATTGTTATGGTCGAAAGTAGGGTTATAAAATAGAGAATAGGTTAAAGTAATCAAACAAGGGTAGATTGACGGAGCTTCCCCTTGCTGCACTAATGAGAATAGCTGCGTGCCATTTATATAAACTAATGCAATCTCGGGATTTTTCAACGTAACAAACATTACCTCCAGATTGCTGCCGAGTATGGTAAATCTGTTACTACTTTCCTAATACTAGGTAGTTAGGTTTATTTTTAAACATGAAGAAACGTTCTTCAAGCTTTGCTGAAAAATTGTCGGAAAGAGTAGCAGAAGCGGAAGAATAAATAATCAGCAAAATTTTAAGTTAGCTTGGCAAAAGAAAGTGAATGCTGTCCGACTTTGACCAGCAGGTGTAGCAGAAGTTATAGAAGAGGGATTGACGCAAAATGCTTGCATAAAATTTATCTCCAATGCGCGCAATCCGACATAGAAAGGCGCTTTTGGCCTCTTTTTCGTAAATCAGGGCAAAAACGACAGACAAAAAAATAATGGTTTTGCTCGGCAAGCTGTTTTCAGGCTCCTTTTGTAAAATCAGGCTAAAAACAGAAAAGGACGTTCAGTCTTTGCAGAAAAAAAACTAGACCTAACAACAGCTAAACGTTATCTCTAGCCGACGGCTGTCGCCGCCGTTCAACCAAGTACGTTGCCCTAATTGATTTTACCCCTTTGATGATTATGGTGCCTCCCAGAAAAACAAAAAGAGCCAAGCATTGCCTGGCTCTTTTTGAAGTGGAGAATTGAAAATATTATTTCACATCCCACCAAACTCTCGTATAGTTGGTATCAGCTCCCTGACGTGCTATTACTGCATCATAATTTGCTTGGTTGATAGAACGGGCATTAGCTGGATAGCTATGACGAAGTGGAATACCTTGAGCTTCCAATGAACCAGGACCTGGTTTCAGGAATGATGGATATCCAGTTCTTCTCCAGTCTGTCCAGGACTCAAAACCATTCAGGAATTGGTGCTTCCATTTTTGGGTGATGATTTGCTCCAGACCCTGTACGTTATTACCGGCATAAGCATCATGAGGGATAGCTCCAACTTCATAATATTCTGCAGAAGCAGTAATGGCTTGCTCATACAATGTGGCAGCGCTTTCAGCTATAATGCCTCTGTTTGCCATCTCAGCTCTTGCAAAAAGGACCTGAGGATATGTGAAGATAGGAGCAACAGCATCTGCCCCTTGGAAGGTCTGGCTTAGGCGGCTGTAAGCCGAAGGAATGTTTCTGGCAGCTGTGGTGCCATACTCTAGACCAATGATTCTACCGTTGATAGATTCACCATAAACTTGTAGACGGGGGTCACCTTGCATGTTATTTACAATAGTATTGCTTAGTGCGTAGTCATTTCGGTTATCATTGGTATAGTTTTCATACCAAGGGTTCCAGTTGTTAGGATCAGTACCAATGAATTCGTAAATGATGTTCTGCGCATTGCTAGTGATGGCACCAGCTGCCATGGCTGCCTGGAACTCAGTTGTTGCTTTGGCTTTGTCTACATCAACTAAACGTAAAGCCATGAACATGCGAGCAGTGTTGGCAAAGCGCTTCCAGGCAGCCATATCACCGTTCAACAAAACATCACCGGTGACAGGTGCTTCAGATTCATTGATCATGGCTTGAGCCTCCGTCATTTCCTTAAAGAGGTCATTGTAGATGTCTTGCTGCTTGTCATACTTAGGCATCTTAACCTCAAAGCCTTTTAGAGCTTCAAAATAAGGGATGTCGCCGTAGATGTCGGTCAAATACCAGAAGTAATATGCCTTCAAGATGCGAGCTACGGCAATCTGGTTGTTCTTTGAACCATAAGCAAGGTCAGCGGCAGGATTTCCCTCATTGTTATAATCAATGATGGCTTGCAGGTTAGACAAAGGACCTCTGTACCACTCTGTCCAGGAAACGTTCCGGGTGCTGTAGTTTTGAGCAGAAGGGTAAGGGCCTTCTGCCAGATACTGGGCATACAGTGGAAAATAGGCATTTGCATAACCTGCGGTGGAAGACGGCCCTTCGGTAGGGGTTTGTCTGGCCGGCCCGTTAAATGTAGTGTATGAAATCGCCTGCTCAGCGAAGGTTAGCAAAGCTCCAGTTGAAACCGCAGGAAGCTGAGTAGGAGACACGTTTGTGTCATCGAAATCACTAAAGTCACAGGCTCCTAGAAACACTAGTAAACCTGTAGCAATCGATAAAATTTTCTTTTTCATTTCAAGTGTTTTTTAGAACGGATTAGAATGTAAGTCTTAGGTTCACACCCATGCTGCGGGTAGAGCTTAACTGACCGCCTTCTGTCCAGTAGTCTTCTAATTCTGAAGGATCAATACCATAGTCTTTTGCTGGGGCACTGATTAACCAAGCATTATTTACAATGAGAGCAATACTTGCAGCTGTAATTGGCATTCTTCCTAAGAAAGACTTAGGAATGTCATAACCCAAACGAACTTCACGAAGTTTCAGATAAGAGGCGTCCAACACAAATTCATCAATAGAACCATTCTGCAAGGCATTATAGAAATATGTACGGGCTGGCATATAGACATCATTTGGCTGGCCAGCAATACTTGCACCACCACGAGTTACACCAGGAGCGAAAACAGCATTTGGTACTCTGATACCACCACCATTAGATGGGTAATCCCTCCAATCATTGCCTTTGTCATTCACACCTACAGTATACTCAGATAAACCAGTGCCCAAGTTAAACTGTTTGGTGGAAGAGTAGAATAAACCACCTTTCTGGAAGTCGATTGAGAAGCCTAAGTTAAAGCCTTTGTAAGAGAAGGTGTTAAAAAGACCACCGGTGAAATCTGGTTGCACAGAGCCTCTTTCCTGACCAACGCTATAGGTGGGAACACCATTGGCACCCACTAGAATCTGACCTGCCTCATTTCTATTCCATCTTCTACCTACCAACATACCCCACTCTTGACCAACGCGGTGTTCTAGGCGGGTATTGTTCCAGTCTGTTCCTGCCAAATAAACGTCTGAGCCTTCAATCAATTCCTCTACCACAGAACGGTTTCTTGCAAAGTTGGCAATCACGTTCCATGTGAAGTTTTCTGATTGAACCGGAGTAGCATTCAAAGACAGCTCAATCCCTTTCCGGACGAATTTACCTGCGTTTACTTGGGCAGTACTAAACCCAGTTGCTGGGTCAATTTCTAAGCCAATGATTTGATCTTCGTTTACATCATTATAGTAGGTAAACTCTACACCAAAGCGGTCAAAGAAGCGCAGGTCTGTTCCAATTTCCCAAGAAGTAGTGATGGCTGGTTTCACCTGGCCTGATCTGTATTGGTTACCTATAGAGGCTGAAGGATTGTCACCGTATGAAGATTCATTCACGTTGGCAATGTTCACTTGGTTGAATCCAATATCATTACCCACCTGTGCCCATGAACCTCTCAGTTTACCTGAAGTGAGTACTCTTCTAATACTTTCATTGTTGATTACTTCTGTAAATACAATTGAAGAACCAATGGAGCCATACATAAAGGAGTTGTTCTCAACTGGTAAGGTAGAGGACCAGTCATTACGTAAGGTTCCGTCGATGTATAAGAAACCTTTGTAACCAACCGAAGCCCGACCCAAAAGGCTTCTTACTTCTGTGTCACGATAGTCACGGAAGGAATATGGGCGGGCGACAGATGCTCCAATGTCAAAGAAATTTGGAGCAGCTAAACCGCCTTGTGTTCTTTGGAGAAGGTCATCATAGTCATTGATCCTTAACGCTGTACCCACAAAACCATCTACGGAGAAGTCTCCAAACTCTCTTCTATAGTTTACGCGGCCTTCATAGTTAAACTCACGGATAATAAATTGTCTTACCTCATATTGTGGCGTGGCAATAGAGCCAGTAGCGATCCGACCGTCGTTTCTCCCGTTTCTATAGCTCATACGAGCGTTACCTTGTACGTCAATATGATCTGTGATTTTGTAGTTTAACCCTAAATTACCTGCTAAACGGGTGTTTTGCTGGGTTGTAAAGTTGTTTTCCTGTACAAAGTAAGGAGACTCCCAATACTGTGGCCTTAAGATATTAGCTAAGTTACCGCTGGCATTAGGGTCTCCAATGTTCCAAGACACGTATCTTCCGTCTGGAGTTCTGTAGTTTTTCAGATCATCTAGGTTTATCTGTCTCTGAAACCATTGGTTAAAGCCTTGGGTTACGTTCAAACCATCATTGCGGTAATCTTCAGCAGGTGCACCTTTGGTGTCATTGTATGTCAAGGTTGCATCAGTAGTTACCGTGAATTTTGGAGTGACATTGAACGTGGTGTTCAATCCAACCTGATGTTGATCCCGCTTTGCCTCAGGGATTGTCAATGTGCGGTGCTGGTTGGAGTAGGTTAAACGGTAGTTGTACGTATCACCGGATCCACTAAAAGCAATGCTGTTGTTTAAGAACATGCCCGTTTTGAAGAAGTCTCTAATGTTGTCTGGTTGGGCAGTTAATGGAATTTGTTCGCCAAATCTTGCTCCTGGGTACCAAGAGTAATATGGACGGTAAAGTTGACCATTGATTTTTGGGCCCCAGCTTTCATCTGCACCGTATTCTAGCATACGCTGTCCATCAAATGCTGCCCATTCTGCAGGGTGGCCTTTTGTCGGGTCATATGTGAATACAGGAAAGCCTGCATCATCATAGCCACCAGCAGCAGCACTAGAGGCAGTAGAGGTATAGCCACCAGCATATTGGTCTTGGTACGGGGGTAATAAGTACAGTCTCTCAGCTGTAGCACCTAAGTTCAGCTCAACAGTTGGTTTGCCTTTTATTCCTTTTTTGCTGGTAATGATAATTACACCGGCTGCGGCACGGTTACCGTAAAGGGCAGTTGCAGCAGCTCCTTTCAATACAGAGATACTTGCTACGTTGTCCATGATCACGTTTTGTTGATCAGTTACAGTACCATCCACAACATAGAGGGGATTCTGGATGCTTAGAGCATTAGCTCCCCTTACTACAATTGATGCATTATCAAATGTAGAGCTTGGAGATCCTTGTAGTTGTATACCTGCAACTTTACCAGCCAGAGAAGAGCTTACGTCATTTGATTTAGCCAACGTTAGATTATTCCCGCTTACTACTCCTACAGAATAAGGAAGCGTTTCTTTTTCCCGTGATTCACCTAATGCGGTTACAACTACCTCTGCTAACTGTCTAGCATCGGTTCCCAAGCGAACATTGATAGTTGTTTGAGCTCCAATAGCAATTTCTTGATTGGTGTAGCCAATAAATGAAAATACTAAAGACCCACCTGCATTTGGCACTGCAATGGTATATCCACCATTGATGTCAGTGGGAGCGGCAATGCTACTGCCTTTGAGCTGTACTGTCACACCAGGCATACCTTCACCTGTGGCTGCATCAGTCACTCTTCCTGTGATAGTCCTTGTTTGCGCTATAGCTTCATTCAGAAGCACAGAGAGCATCAAAAGACTTAAAAGTAAGACTTTCTTCATGTTGGTTATAGTTTGGTTTGTTAAATAAAGGTTAATAATAAGTGTTTTTTTATACTTTAGAAAATTGTGAAGTATTTTTAATGTTCATTTAATGAATATCCTTTCTTGGTTTTTGTTGCACTTAATAAATTTTAAGGTCTATGAATAGACTTTTTTTACTACAGGAAGTCATAAGGTAAGTTGGTATTTAGCTGCCGAGATGGTTAACTAAGGTTATTAAAAAATAACATCTATTATTGATTAGGGAGATGTAGGATGTAGTTTACTATGAGTTCTTTACAGATGCCTATGTTAGGAGGTCTAATCAGCTGGAGCTTATTTTGTCAATACCATCCTTCAATAAACTAGGAGAATTTTTGAGCCGGGATAAACTAGGGTGTAGTTTATCCTATTACCTAAATTACGAATTAAATGTAATATAGTAAATATATAATATTTAGTGTTATGTCATGTGTATGCATATAGGGGTGAGGTCTGTATATGCATACACATGAAGAAATAATCTTAAGTTAATACTTATGCCTGCTAGTTTGGGTTAAAAGTAGTCTTCTGAGATTGGTTTATCTATTAGTGCTTATTTTGTATTAAGTCTATATAGATAGAATTTAATTTATCATGATTGACGACATTAAACATCACTCAAAAATGATTTTATAGCTCCTGTGTTAGGGCGCGTTGACAATTAGTGTAAAAGGATCATGATGGATGCCAGGTAGACGAACCCGGCGAAGCTGTCAGCGGTTTTGTCGTAGCGGGTGGCGAT
>NZ_JACOAF010000028.1 GCF_014269285.1 Rufibacter sediminis | reverse complement strand
CGTCTCGTGACTGGGCCGCAGGCGTAGCCCAGTCACGAGACGACGCACGCAAGAACGTCACAAACAGCAGAGGCTTGCGCGGGCTATGGAACAGAGGACGGCTGCGAGGTGTCATAATTACTGAAGAAAAGACTATCTGAGCGTCAGCGAGTTTCTTTTCTTCATGATTCTTTTGGTTACTTTTCTCATCCAGGAGAAAAGTGACAAACGTGGGCAGACCGCGACTCCAGCGCCGAGGCTTGGCAGGACATTGGCAGGACAGAGGTAGAGAGCAAAGGCAGATAGCTAACCGGAAAGGCAGTCATGGTTGTTGGTGAGAACACCAACAACGGCGGTGACGATTGATTGGTCATAGCGGATAGCTCAACAAATAGAAGGGAAGGAACGGAAGTAAATCCGCACCATAGCGGCAAAAAACAAAAACATGTTTCTAAGCAGTTTTCCCAAAAAGGGCGCAAAAACAGGTCTCAGAGTACCTGGCGAACCTATGATCTAAACAAGCACGGGCGGCACGCAACAAGTTACGTCTCAGTGAAAAGACGTTTTCTGCCTCATTTTCCCAAAATAGCCCCAAAACATGTCAGCTATTCTTCCTCTCCGCAGGATAGACAGCTATAAATGCCTTTCAAACGTTTTCCACCTATTTTCCTGAAAATACCCCAGAAACACTATCTTTGCTCTTCCATTGACAGCAACGGCAGTTTTGGGTACTCCTTCGAAGAAAAAGAACATCGTCATTTTCGCTTCCGGCTCCGGGAGCAATGCCCAGCGCCTGCTGGAGCAGTTTGAGCAACATCCGTTCATACAGGTGGTCGCGCTCTTTTCCAACAACCCAGAGGCGTTTGCGCTGCAGCGGGCCCAGAACTTCGGGGTGCCCACCGGCGTCTTTGACCGGGCGGCCCTGAAAAGTGGGCTGGTGCAGGAGCAAGTGCAGGCCTATCACCCAGATCTGATTGTGCTGGCTGGGTTTCTGTGGCTGCTGCCGGCAGCGTTTGTGCAGGCGTTCCCCAACAAGATCATCAACATCCATCCGTCGTTGCTGCCTAAGTTCGGGGGCAAGGGCATGCACGGCCAGCACGTGCACCAGGCGGTGATAGACGCGCAGGAAACCCAGACCGGCATCACCATCCACTACGTGAACGAGCATTATGACGAAGGCGCACCCATTTACCAGGAGCGGTGTGAGGTGCAGCCCGACGATACCTGCGAGACCCTGGCGGCCCGCGTCCTTACCCTGGAGCACCGGCACCTGCCCCGCGTAGTAGAGGAATTGCTCTCTTCTGGCCAAAACAGCCCCGAAACGCCTACCGCTTAACCCCAAAAGTGATGAAGCCCCAGACACGCCCCTATGATTTGCTCCTGCAGTTCAGCGCGTGTCTCTCGCGGGCGCTTGCCCGGCCGTTTGGCTTACTTTATTTTCCGTTGGCTTTTCCGCGCCCGTTTCTGCTCCGCAGAATGGATGCGCAGAAATCCTATGGCTTGGCTTGCCGAGAAACGAAGTGCTCCAGAGTGTCTCTCCCGTTTAACCTACATTTTTTGCAAACTATATGAATTCCGTTAAAATCAAATCTGCCCTGATCTCGGTGTACTACAAAGACGGCCTGGAGCCGTTGGTGCGCGAGTTGCAGAAACAAGGCGTGACCTTCTATTCCACCGGCGGTACCCAGACATTCCTGGAGGGCCTCGGGGCCGAGGTGGTGGCCGTGGACAGCGTCACCGATTATCCTTCCATCTTCGGCGGCCGCGTGAAAACCCTGCACCCCAAGATTTTCGGGGGGATTTTGCACCGGCGTGATCATGAGCAGGACCAGCAGGAGGTGGAGCAGTTCCAAATCCCGGCCCTGGATTTGGTGATTGTGGACCTGTACCCGTTTGAGGAAACGGTGGCGTCCGGCGCGTCGGAAGAAGACGTGATCGAGAAAATCGATATCGGGGGGATTTCCCTCATTCGCGCAGCGGCCAAGAACTTCCAGGATGTGCTCATCGTGTCATCGCGGGAGCAATATGGCGAGGTGGTGGACCTGCTGCAAGCCAAAGACGGCAGCACTGATCTGGCGGATCGCAAGCGTTTTGCCGCCAAGGCCTTTGATGTGTCGTCGCATTATGACACGCATATCTTCACGTACCTGAGCAAAGAGCAGGACTTAGCACCAGCGTTCAAGCAAAGCCAGCGTCAAAGCCAGACTTTGCGCTACGGCGAGAACCCGCATCAAAGCGGCACGTTTTTCGGTGATTTAGAGGCTCTTTTTGACAAACTGAACGGAAAAGAGCTGTCTTACAACAACCTGGTAGACGTAGATGCCGCCGTGTTGCTCATGGCGGAGTTCGCTGACCAGCCCGCCGTGGCTATCCTAAAGCACACTAATGCCTGCGGCGTGGCCGTGGCCGATTCGCTGCACGTAGCCTACGTGAATGCCCTAGCCTGTGACCCGGTTTCGGCGTTTGGCGGCGTGATCATCGTGAACAAAACCGTAGACTTGGCTACCGCCCAGGAACTGAACAAACTGTTCTTCGAGGTATTGATTGCCCCGGAGTTTGACCAAGATGCCCTGGAGTTGCTGCGTTCCAAGAAAAACCGCATCCTGCTGCGCCAGAAGCCGGTGGCCATGCCCACCAAGCTGTTCAAGACCCTGCTGAACGGCGTGATTGAGCAAGACAAAGACATGGCCGTAGAAACCGCCGCCGATTTCAAAACCGTAACCGATCGTGCTCCTTCAGAAGAAGAGGTGCAGGGGCTGGAGTTCGCGTTGAAAGTGTGCAAGCACACCAAGTCCAACACCATCGTGTTGGCCCGTGGAAACCAGTTGCTGGCCAGCGGCGTGGGACAAACCTCGCGCGTAGATGCCTTGCGGCAGGCCATTGAGAAAGCCAGGGGCTTCGGGTTTGACCTGCAAGGCGCCGTAATGGCCTCCGATGCGTTCTTCCCGTTCCCGGACTGCGTGGAGATTGCGGCCGAAGCCGGTATCACCGCGGTGGTACAGCCCGGCGGTTCCATCAAAGACCAGGATTCCATTGACGCCTGTAACGCCCGCAACATGGCCATGGTCCTGACCGGCGTGCGTCACTTCAAACATTAATCCACCCGAAATAATCACCCGAAAGCCCGGTTGCTTCCTGAGCGGCCGGGCTTTTGTTTTAGGGGTGTTTTCCCGGAAATGCCTCAGAAACAGACATCCACTAAACTGGATTCTGCAAACGCCCATATGTGAGCCGGTCCGTTTTCAGGAACAGGTTCGGTTATGATTCTTACTGGCTGGCGCAGGTTTCAGGAAGCAGTCCGTAGAAGGGAAAGACCGGGCGAGAGGCGGCGGAATTTGGTCGTTTTAGGGCTATTTTCCTTAAAAAAGGCCTAAAACAGAACTGTCTCATGCTCAAGCGTAATAATTGGCGGGAAATACGTAATTTTGCGCCATTGTAGTACCTTGTAGCGAAAATAAATTTCATATATAGCGTTCTGACGGAGACCGCACCACTGACGAATAATGGGATTATTTAACTTTTTCACTTCTGATATAGCGATTGATTTGGGTACGGCCAATACACTCATCATTCATAATGATAAAATTGTAGTTGACGAACCTTCCATCATCGCCCTGGACCGCCGCACCAACAAAGTGCTGGCCGTAGGGCGCGAGGCGCAGCAAATGCACGAGAAAACCCACGAGAACATCAAGACCATCCGTCCGTTGAAAGACGGCGTGATCGCGGACTTTACCGCGGCTGAGATGATGATCCGGGGGTTGATCAAGATGATTGACAAAGGCAAAAAACGCCTGTTCCAGCCGTCTTACCGCATGGTGGTGTGTATTCCGTCCGGTATTACCGAGGTGGAGAAACGTGCCGTGAAAGACTCCTGCGAGCACGCCGATGCCCGTGAGGTCTGGATGATCCAGGAGCCCATGGCGGCCGCCATCGGGATTGGGATTGACGTGGAGCAGCCCATCGGGACCATGGTGGTGGACATAGGGGGCGGTACTACTGAGATCGCCGTGATCGCCCTGTCCGGGATCGTGTGCGACCAGTCCATCCGGGTAGCCGGTGACGTGTTCAACAAAGACATTCTGGATCACATGCGCCGCCAGCACAACCTGCTCATTGGCGAGCGTTCCGCGGAGAAGATCAAGATTGAAGTGGGCGCCGTGTTGACCGAGCTGGACAACCCACCCGCTGACTTCGAGATCAGGGGCCGTGACTTGATGACCGGTATCCCGAAGGTGATCAAGGTAACCTACCAGGAAATCGCCATCGCGCTGGACAAATCCGTGTCTAAAATAGAGGAAGCCGTGCTGAAAGCGCTGGAAATCGCGCCACCGGAACTGTCCGCCGATATTTACGACAACGGCATTCACCTTATTGGCGGCGGAGCCCTGCTGCGCGGTCTGGACAAGCGTCTGGCGGCTAAAACCAAGTTACCCATTCACATTGCGGAAGATCCGTTAAGAGCCGTGGTGCGGGGCACCGGCGCGGCCGTGAAAAACATTGAGGGCTTCCGCAACGTGCTGTTGAGCTAAGCACACGCGCCCATGCGGAAACTATTTATTTTCATCTTCCGGATTAGGGCATTTTTGGTGTTCCTGCTGCTGGAGGGCGTTTCCATTTACCTGCTGTACCGGAGCAACACCTACCACAGTGCGGCCTTCTACCAGTCGTCTAACTACTATGTGGGGCGGGTGCTGGAAATCCAGAGCCAGGTGGCCGATTATTTCCGGCTGACGGAGGTAAACCAGGGCTTGGCGCAGGAAAATGCCCGTTTGCGGGCCCAGATCACCCATTTGCAGGAGCAGGAACTGAACGACAGTTTGGGGACGGCCCGGGATTCTGTTTTCGCGAACCTGGCGTCGGGCAATCCGCGGGATTCACTTCTGGCGCCGCTTGATTCCTTGGGCCCCATGGTCTTCACCTATCATCCGGCCCGGGTGACCAGTAACTCGGTGCGCGGCTTGAACAATCACCTGGCGCTTAACGTGGGCTCAGACGCTGGCATACAGCCAGGAATGGGCGTTTTGACCGCCAACGGAATTGTGGGGCGGGTGAAAGCGGTTTCCAGGCACTACGCCACCGTTACCTCGCTACTGCATTCCCAGACCCTTATCTCCGTGAAGCTGAAGCGGAACAAAAGCCTGGGCTCTATCCGGTGGGATACGGAAGACCCCAAGACGGCCAGTCTGCACTACATCCCGTTGAGCGAGAAGATTTACAAAGGCGATTCCGTGGTGACCTCGGGGGCCGGGGGCATTTACCCGCCCGGTATTCTGGTGGGGCGCGTGGTTCGTGTGCAGAAGGAGCTGGATAAAAGTTTCTACACCATCTTGGTACGCCTGAGCGTTGACTTTGAGAAACTGTCTTACGTGTACGTCGTGGAAAACAAACGCAAGCCCGAGTTGGACAGCTTGCTGATTCAATCAGGTATAACCGAAGGCAATGAATAGTTTCAGGTTCATCCATTTCATTCAGTTTGTGCTGCTGATGAGTCTGCAGGTGCTGCTCATGCGCAACCTGGTGCTGTTTGAAACCGGGTTCTGCTTTGTGTACATCGGGTTCATCCTGTTTCTACCCATTGAGATAGACAAGGTGCTGCTGCTGCTGCTGGGCTTTATCTGCGGCTTCACCATTGACCTGTTCTATGACACCTCTGGGGTGCATGCCGCGTCTACCGTGCTCATGGCGTATCTGCGCCCTTCCATGCTCAAACTGATCACGCCCCGTGACGGGTATGAGGTTTCTGACCACGCCAGTTTGCCTTCCATGGGGTGGCGCTGGTTTCTGACCTATGGGCTGGTTCTGATCTTCGTGCACCACTTCACCCTGTTTTTTCTAGAGCTCAACGGATTTAAACTGATCGGTTTTACGTTAGCTAAGATAGTGGCCAGCACATTGTTCACCGGAACGGTGCTGGTAATTTTCCAGATGTTATTTTTTGAGCGAAGGGCAAGAGGTTTTAGATGAAGTACTTAGAGGGCCGCAAATACGTAATCCAGGCAATTTTTATAGCCATCGGGGCGGTTTATCTCATCAAACTTTTCTACATACAGGTACTGGACGACAGCTATAAAACCGCCGCCGAGACGAATGCGTTGCGGCGCGTGGTGCAGTACCCTTTCAGAGGATTGGTGTATGACCGTACCGGCAAACTGCTGGTGGAAAACACGCCTGTTTATGATCTCATGGTGGTGCCCAAGGAGGCCAAGTCCATTGACACCCTTAAGTTGTGCCAATTGGTGGGCATCACGTTGCCGGAGTACCGCGAGAAAATCAAAGCGGCTAAGGCTTATTCCTACGTGCGGCCTTCTCCGTTTCTCCAGCGTTTGACCAATACCGAGTTTGCCGCCATTCAGGACAACCTGGTAGACTTCCCCGGATTTTACATCAACGCCCGTACCGTGCGCGGCTACCAGCATTCCAGTCTGGCGCACGCCCTGGGCTACATTGGCGAGATCAGCCCGCGGCAACTGGAGGACAGTACCTACAAAGGCTACCGCCAGGGCGATTACCTGGGCATCAGCGGCATTGAGCGGGAGTATGAGCAGTACCTCATGGGCAAGCGCGGGGTGAAATACACCATGGTAAACGTGCGCGGCATTGAGAAAGGCTCTTTCAAGAACGGCGCGTATGACACGCTTTCCGAGGCCGGGCAGAACCTGGTCACCACCATTGACCTAAAATTGCAGGAGTACGGCGAAAAACTCATGTCAGGGGGTAAGGTGGGCAGTATTGTGGCCATAGAGCCCAAAACCGGGGAAATTCTGGCCCTAGTGTCGGCACCGTATTTTGATCCCTCGCTCTTGACGGGAAAGGAACTGGGCAACAACTACATGAAGCTGCTCCGGGACCCCACCAAACCTTTGTTCAACCGGCCGCTCATGGCCACGTATCCGCCGGGCTCCATCTTTAAATTGGCGCAGGCCTTGATCGCCATGCAGGAGGGGGTACTTACCCCAAACACGGGTTACCCGTGCAATTGGTCTTTGGTGAAATGCTCGCACCGGCATGAGTATCCGGCCAACCTGAACATCGCGATTGAAAACTCCTGTAATCCGTATTTCTATCAGGTGTTCCGGTCTGTGGTGAACCGGGGCAAGTACCGCAACGTCTACGAAGATGCCCGCCAGGGGCTGGATAACTGGAACAAGCACATCAAGAGTTTCGGGTTTGCCAGCAGTCTGGACATTGATTTACCCGGCGAGAAGAAGGGGCTCATGCCTTCGTCTAAGTTCTATGACCGCATCTACAAACGCGACGGCTGGAAATTTCCTACCATTTACTCGGTGAGCATTGGGCAGGGCGAAACCGGCGTGACCCCGCTGCAGATGGCCAACTTTGTGGCCACCGTCGCTAACCGGGGCTATTACTTCAAGCCGCACATTGTGCGTTCTGTGGGCGAAAAAGGAAAACCGTTGCCAGAGTACTCCGTGAAGAACTACACCTCGGTAGACCCGAGGCATTTCCCGCCGGTGATTGACGGCATGCAGCTGGTGGTGGAGAAAGGGACGGGAAGAAACGCCAGCCTGAAACACATAGGTGTTGTGCTGTGCGGCAAAACCGGCACGGTGCAGAACCCGCACGGCAAAGACCACTCGGTTTTCATTGCCTTCGCGCCCAAGGATGATCCTAAGATCGCTATTGCCGTGTACGTGGAGAACGCCGGGGGCGGAGCCATTGCCGCCGCGCCCATGGCCAGCCTGATGATTGAAAAGTACCTCACCGATACCATCACCACGGCGTACCGCAAGCGGTGGGAGCATGACATGATCAACGGCAGTTTCTACAAGTGGACCGATTAGCGAACGATTGATGCGCACTTCCTATAAAATCACGCAGAACATAGATTGGGTGACCATCGGCCTGTACGCCCTCATGGTGACGCTGGGCTGGATGAACATCTACGCCGCCGTCTACAACCCCGAGAATGTGACCAGTATCTTTGACTTTACCCTTAACTCGGGGAAGCAGCTGGCCTGGATCGGGACCTCGGTGATCATCATCATCATGCTGTTTGCCATTGATTACAAAGCCTATGACTCGCTGGCCTACGGCATTTACTGGTTCGTGATTCTGATTCTGTTGGGCACCTTGGTGTTTGCGTCTCCCATCAAAGGTTCCCGGTCCTGGCTGGTGATCACGGAGTCGGTGCGGTTGCAGCCCGCGGAGTTTGCCAAGTTTGCCACCGCGCTGGCCGTTTCCCGGTTTATGAGCGGCATCAACCTGCGGCAGCAGAACTGGAAAGACCAGGCTAAACTGGCCGGATTGGCGCTGTTGCCGCCAGTCATTATCATCCTCCAGAACGAGACCGGTTCTGCCCTAGTGTTTGCGGCCTTCACGCTGGCTTTCTTCCGGGAGGGGATGTCGCCCCTGATCCTGATCATTGGCGCCGTGGCCGTGTTCGTGTTCGTGCTGACCTTGTTGATTCCGCAGTGGTACCTGGCCGGCATTGTCACCGTGCTGATGGGCGCGTACATGTGGCTGAACTTCCACCGGATCAAGCGCTATCTGCCTACTTACATTGGTATTTGGGTGGCGGTGCTGGCGATGGTGTTCAGCGTGACGTATTTCATTGACAACATCCTGCAGGAACACCAGCAGAACCGGATCAAGGTACTGGTAGACCCTGAGATTGACCCGCTGGGCGTAGGCTGGAACGTGACGCAATCTAAGATCGCCATCGGTTCGGGCGGTTTCTTCGGGAAAGGTTTTCTGGAGGGCACGCAGACCAAGTTTGACTTCGTGCCCGAGCAAAGCACGGACTTTATCTTCTGCACCGTGGGCGAGGAGCACGGCTGGCTGGGCAGTCTTATCATCATCGGGCTGTTCATGGCCTTGCTCACCCGCATCATCTTCGTGGCCGAGCGGCAACGGTCCGTGTTCGGCCGAACCTACGGGTACTGCGTCGCGTCCATTATCTTCTTCCATTTTCTGGTGAACATTGGCATGACCATCGGGCTGGCTCCGGTAGTGGGTATTCCGCTGCCGTTCTTCAGCTACGGCGGCTCCTCGCTGTGGTCCTTCACCATCCTGCTGTTCATCCTCCTGGCCATTGACGCTCACCGGAAACTGGATCTGGGCCGGGAGTAAAACGGAGCAAGGAAATACGTGTCCGGTAGCAAGAGCGTCCTTCGTTTTGAGCATAGTTTTGTGAAAACAAGGCCAAAACGAGCAAGGGCAGAAGACACTCGCAGGAACTGCGCACACAACGAGGTCTGGTAGATTCTTGAGTCTAAAAAGGACCTGACGCGAGTCTCCAGACTCGTGTCGGCGGATGAATGGAGTCTCCAGACTCCCATATTCCGGCTCGTGGTTCCCGGCGAGTCTGGAGACTCGCATCATCCGCTGTCACGAGACTGGAGTCTCACGCCAGTTCCTTCTATCACCAGCTTCTTCTAGTATAAGTCTCTTCTATTTCCAACTCCTTCTTTTATCTGACTCAGAACTCGCGACTCAGGACTCAGAACTCATTTCTGACCTCGTAGTGCGCGCAGCTCCTTCGAGCGTTTCCGTTAGCCCGTTTCCTGTTTTGGGCATGTTGTTGCCAAAACGTGCCCAAAACAGCTTCTATCTGCCATGCGGAATTCTGCTAAGAAATCAACTTATAGCCCACGCCCCGGATGTTCAGGATTTCCACGGATGGATCTTCTCGGAGGTGCTTCCGGAGTTTGGTGATGAAGACATCCATGGTGCGGGCCTGGAAAAAGCTGTCATCGCCCCAGAGTTGCAGAAGAGCCGCTTTGCGTTCCAGAACCTGATGCCGGTGCTGCACCAGCAGGAGCAGCAGTTCGTTCTCGCGGTGGGAGAGTTTGGCATGCAGCTTTTGATCCAGCCACAGTTCCTGCTTTTGCGGCAGAAATGTGTACCGCCCCACCAATAACGTTTCGCTTAGGTTTTCCAGAGGTGGTTGCCGCCGAAGGAGTTCCTGGAGCCGCAACACCAGCTCTTCCAGGGTAAACGGTTTCTTCAGGTAATCATTTCCGCCGGAGGCGTAACCTTGCACCAGATCCTGGGTCTGGGACTTGGCCGTGAGGAAGAGCACCGGTAGCTGGTTGTTGACTTTTCGCAGTTCCCGCACAAAAGAGAAACCGTCCAGGTGCGGCATCATCACATCTACCACGCAGATAGCAAAGGACTGTTGCCGGAACAACTCCAACCCTTCTTTGCCGTTTGGGGCATGGGTGACGGCGAAGCCGCGTTTCTGGAGGCTTTCCTGCAGGATCTTGGCCAGCGGCACTTCATCTTCAAGCAACAACAGGCGTGGGGGCTTCATGGGGCGCAAGCGGAATAGAAAGGGTGAAGGTGGTGCCAACGTCCAATTGGCTCCGGAGCATGAGGGTGCCGCCGTGGCGTTGAGCCATGGCTTGGGCGTAGCTGAGGCCCAGGCCGTAGCCCTTCACGTTGTGCACATCGCCGGAGGGAACCCGGTAGAACTTCTCAAAAACTTTGGCCTGATGTTCAGGGGCGATTCCCAACCCGTTGTCTGAAATTTCCAACACCGCATGCTTGGCCTGTTTGTAAAGTGTTAGGCGGAGCTGAAGGTGGTCTTTCCGGTATTTGAGCGCATTGTCCAGCAGGGTGGCTAAGACGTTGCCCAGGTGCAGTTCATCGGCGGTGACGGTAAGGCGCTCGGCGGGGAAGTGCGTCTCCACGGTGGCGGCCACCAGTTCCAGCTGCGGTTTGTGTTGGGCCAGTACATTGGTGACCAGTTCCTGCAGGCAGATGCTCTTTTTCTCTAAGGCCACGCTTTCTTGTTCCAGGGCCACGCTCTTCAGGATCTGGTCAATCAACCCGCTGAGGCGGCCGCTCTGCTGCCGTATAATG
Organism: Rufibacter sediminis; assembly: GCF_014269285.1. Lineage (GTDB taxonomy): Bacteria > Bacteroidota > Bacteroidia > Cytophagales > Hymenobacteraceae > Nibribacter > Nibribacter sediminis. Next base: position 10,715 of record NZ_JACOAF010000028.1, on the reverse strand, counting down.
CCCACGTATTCATCGGCGGAAGCCTTGTTCAAATCAAACTCCTGAATGGCCTCGGCGGCCAGGCTGATGGTGGCGACGGGCGTTTTGAGCTCGTGGGTCATGTTGTTTACGAAGTCGTTCTTGAGCTCGGCTAGTTTCTTCTGCCGGAACAAGGTGTTGATAGTATAGCCGAAGCAGAAAATAGCCGTGGCAATGAGCAGCAGAGAGCTGCCGATGATCCATTTCATGCGCTGCAGAAATACCAGGTTAGGGTCTGGAAAATACGCCCGCACTAGTTGCTGGGGCTTGCGCAGGCTCACATTGTAGGCACGGGTGGCGTAGTTGAATTCTGATGGAATGGCGTTTAGGGGCTGTTTTTCTGAAATCAGCTCAAAACCAGCGGTGATGTCGCGGTGCTGTAGCTGCTGTTGGAAAAGCTTTTCCAGCCGCACGGGGTTGAGGCGGTTCTGGGCGTAGGCCGTGTCCATTTTATCGCCCAATTGCTTTGTGTAGAAATACAGCGAGCCTTCCTGCAGGTTCTTCCAGACCAGATCTGCGGTGAAGTGCTGGATGAAGTAGGCTTTGGCCGCGGGCGTGATCTTTGGCAGCTTTTGGGTGAATTGTGTGAACCCGATCACGAACGGCTCCCGCTTCTCCGGAGCCCAGGGGTGTTGATCGGCGAGGGAGAACTTGGTGGTGTGGTAGATGGGGTCAAGGTGGCAGGAAATTTTCACCAGGCTGGTGTCCTGAAGCCAGCCGCGGTACTGCCGCAGAAGTTCCTTTCGGCGGGCATCCTGTTCCTGTTGCACTGCCTTTTGAAGCGCCTCATTGATGTCTCTGGTGAATTCCTGCGAAGCCGTGCGGTAGCTCTGGTAACTCCAGAAGAGCTGCAGCCCCACCACGCCCAGCGTGCAGGTCACCATCAAGAGCAACACCCATTGAATTCTCCGCTTCATATGACCAAAGATAAGAGTTCCGGCTACAAACCGGCGGCGCGTTAACATTAATTAACAGTGCTTAACGCTGGTTAACTTAGTTTCTACGCCGCCGCCGGTAGGTTTGGGGAAATGTTGAACCGTATGAAAAAGATCCTGTCACTTCTGTTTTTGGCCGCCAGTCTGCACTTTCCGCTCCTAGCCCAGACCAACCTCGGCGCAGCCGCGCCCGCCATCACTTTCCCCACCGTGCTGAACGGAACCAGCCGCTCCCTGCACTTGGCTGACCTCAAAGGCAAAGCCGTGCTGCTGGAGTTCTGGGCCACCTGGTGCGGCCCCTGCGTACAGGCCATGCCGCATCTGCAGGAACTTCAGGCGCAATTCAAAGACCGGCTGCAGATTATCACCGTGACCGAGGAAACCGAGCAGCGCATCCAGCGGTTTCTGGCCAACCGGCCTTCTTCCCTGCTGTTTGCCGTGGCAGACACCGGCGAGGCCAGAAGAGCCTTTCCCTATCGGTTAATCCCGCATTCAGTATTAATTAGTCCGGAGGGGAAGGTGGTGGCCATTACCGAACCCAAGTACGTCACCGCGGCCGTTCTGGAGAAAGTACTGGCGGGTGAGCCGGTGGATTTGCCTTTGAAAGAAGACAACCTGGCCGCCGACCCGCTCACTTACTTCACCGTCGCTCCCGAGACCAAGGCGCATTTTCTGGTGCAACCCGAGCTGAAAGGCGTAGGCGGGCTCTCCCATTCCTATCTGCAGGACTCCGCCTTCAGAGGCCGTCGGCTTACCATGATCAACCTGCCGCTGGAAAGCGTGTATCGTCTGGCCTACGAAAGCCTGCCCTACGGCCGCACGTTGGATTTGACTACAGGCGAGAGTGTTGCCGAAAACAAAACCAAGTACTGCATCGATATCCTGGTGCCCAAAGGGCAGGAAGCCCAACTCTTGCCCACGCTCCGGAAGGAACTCCAGAAAATGTTCACGGTGCGGGCGAGCCTGGAGAAAAGGCCTCGGGAAGTGTATGTGTTGCAGGTGGCAGATGCGGCCAAGGTGAAGAAGATCCCTATCTCCCGGGCCAAAGCCGAAAAGTTTGGGGCCAGTGCGGGGACCTTTGAAGGAGAGCATGTTCCCCTGGCCAAAGTAGCCGATTATCTGGAGAGTTTCGGGATGGTGAATCTGCCGGTGGTAGATGAAACCGGCAACAAGACATTTTATGACCTCTTTTTTGAATTTGAGCCCGAAAAGAAAGGCGCGATTCATGAAGCCTTAGCCAAACTGGGCCTGAAACTGGAAAAGGCCCAGCGCCCCATTGATGTACTGGTGTTCCGCTAGCCCAACTCGCTTGTAAAACAGAAATCCCTTGCCGTATTGATCAGCAAGGGATTTCTGTTTTTGACCTGTTTTCAGAAAAAGAGGCTTGAAACGACTTAAGCGAATTTCCGCTCGATAAGCTTGGTGAGTTTCTGCACGTGTTCCTCTTTGCGGCTCCAGTTGTACTTGCTGCCCACATCTTTCACCAGGTATTGTTTGGCCTGGTCGGGGCTGCCGTATTCATCCAGTTGCTTGATCACGGCGTGGTAGGCCATGTTGTCGCCCTCGAACAGTTCGTTGATGAAGGAGAACCGCTGGTTGATGGAGATGGCCTCCTTGAGGGAGCCGATCTTCTGGTCCTGCTGGCGGTCGGCCATGGAGGCCACCACCGGCTGTTTCAGGCGTTCGTTGAGGGTAGGTTTCTGCTCGGTCTGGAAACGCTCGTTCAGCTTGGGCTCGGCGGGCGGCGTTGGCCGGAAGCTGGGCTGCGGACTAGCCACCTGCGTGCTCACCGCCGGAGTTGGGGCGGCCGGTAGGGCAAAAAGTTCATCGGCGCGTAAGGGCTGCAGCTCGTTGAAACGGGCCACCAAGGCGTTCAATTGGGTCCGCTCTGCTTCGTTTTCGGTCAGGAAGTGGTCCAGTTGCGCGGAAATCTGGGTACGGTCCAGGTTTCTATCAGAGAGCGAGTCCAGGAAACGGCGGTACAAGTCTTTGTCTATGTCCTGGTACTTGAGGGTCTCCTGCAGCTTGGCCACCGACAGCTCCTCCACCCGCATGAATTTCTCCTCAAACACCGCCACCGGCTCCAATACGGTACGGAACGTGTCCTGAATGGCCTTGAGCAGCAGCGGCTCAAAATGCGGACGCTTGATGGAGATCTTCCGGGAGAGCACGTTCATGAACTGCACCAGGGCGTCTTTTACCTCGGGGTGTTCAAAGTCGAAGTACGGGCTGCGCAGGTTGGCCATCTCGTGGTTCCAGAGCGTGAGCAGCTCCCGGATCATGTACAGGTTCACCTGTTTGATGGGGGTGAAGGAAATCAGTTGTTGGGCGGTAACGTTCTCATGATGAGCAAAATGTTCATCGCTGAGGCGCTGAGCAAGGGCCTGGCTGTACTGCGCCAGACGTATTTGATTATATTTGTCTTTCATTGGAGGAAGCATACGCTCGTAAATATAGCGAAATATGACCGAATTAACGGTTCAAAATCTAGGCGGAGTTGTGGTAAACGTAGCCCATGGGCAGACGGTTCTGGCCGCCCTGCAAGCCACCAGAATTGACTGGATGCACGCCTGCGGAGGCAAAGGCCGCTGCACCTCCTGCCGGATGATTGTGGTGGTGGGCACTGAGAACCTGGCCCCGGATACCGCCCCCGAGACCCGCTTCCGCAACAACGGCCGCCTGAAACCCAACGAGCGCCTCACCTGCCAGGCCCAGCTCACCGGACCCGTCACCTGCCGCGTTCCCCACCAAACGAAACTCCCTCACCTTTCTTATACCCTGTGAGGATGTGATGATGTGGAAATGTGGAGATTAGGAGATGTGGAAATTTGAAGATGTCAGCTTCATTAAAATCATTTTCAAATCTCCACATCTCCTCATCTTCACATCCCCTAATTCCTTTTTCTATTATTCAATAGGTTGAAAGTGAGTTGATTGGATAACTGTGTGGAAAAATTGTGCATTAGGGAAGGGAAGGGGGCTAGTACCTTCGCATCAGTTAAAGTGTGTATGGCCCCGCTCTTTGGAAGGGATAGCACATTAGCACCTTAAATAATTAGCACATTAAGTTATGTTCATAGAACCCCGGGTGGGCAACCGCCAGCATGGCCAGAGAAGAGGTTGGATAGAAGTGATTTGCGGGTCCATGTTCTCGGGGAAAACCGAAGAATTAATCCGGCGGCTGAACCGCGCCAAAATCGCGAAACAGTGTGTGGAGATCTTCAAGCCCGCCCTGGATACGCGGTACCACGAGGCAGACGTGGTGTCCCACAACGCCACCAGCATCCGTTCCACGCCCATTCAGTTCGCCAACGACATGCTCTTGCTGGGCAGCGGCTGCGATGTGTTGGGCGTAGACGAAGCCCAGTTCTTTGACGAAGCCATCACCGAAGTCTGCGTGCAGCTGGCCAACGCCGGTACCCGCGTCATTGTGGCCGGCCTGGACATGGACTACCTGGGTAAACCCTTCGGCCCGATGCCCGCGCTCATGGGCGTGGCCGAGTACGTGACCAAAGTACACGCCATCTGCGTGCAGTGCGGCGACATCGCCTCGTACTCCTTCCGCAAAGCCGCCTCCAAAGAAAAGGTGCTTTTAGGCGAAACCGATTCCTATGAAGCCCGCTGCCGCCACTGTTTCCAGGAAGGCCTGAAAGGAAACTTTTAAGAGGGAGTGCTGAGTCTGGAGTCCTGAGTCAGGATTGTGAAAGCCGTTTTACCCCTGTTTTTCTGAAAACAGGGGTAAAACGGCATTTCTGTTTCCCTTGATCACAAATCCGCTGGCGCGAGCCTCCGGCTCGTGTCCACACGTATTCCAATACAGTAATCTGTACAGCAATGGGAAGGCACGAGCCGGAGGCTCGCGCCAGCGGAGGAAATGTAGGGGCAATCCCTTGTGGTTGCCCTTCACGGTAATTCACGTAAAAAAGCAACCACAAGATTGCCCCTGCAGGCGCGGTTGTTTCAAGCCTGTTTCTATCAAAATATCTTCAAAGGCCAGATTCCTCCCTGAAAAATCAGCTCAAAACCGGCTTCTTTTGATTAAGCGCGAACATTGGTTACATTTAGTATTCCAATCTTACAAACAATCGCTTACATCATGAAAAAGAGGTTTCTAGCCTTATTGGCCCTTTGCTGCGCAGGTAGCGTAGGTGCCATGGCCCAGACCCAAACACCCCTCTGGCTGAACACCCCGGCAATTTCGCCGGACGGTCAGACTATTGTCTTCAGCTACAAAGGAGACCTGTACAAAGTAGCCGCCGCGGGCGGAAACGCCACCGCCCTGACCATGCACGAAGGCTACGAGTACATGCCCGTGTGGTCGCCGGACGGAAAGCAGATCGCCTTTGCCTCAGACCGGTACGGTAACTTTGATGTCTTTGTCATGCCCGCCCAGGGCGGAGAAACCAAACGCCTTACGTTCCATTCCTCCGCGGATCTGCCCTCAGATTTTACGCCGGATGGTAAAAACGTGCTGTTTACTTCCGCCAGAATAGATGCCGCGTCCAATGCCATGTTCCCGGCCGCGACTTTCCCGGAACTATACAGCGTATCGTTGGGCGGCGGCCGCAACAGCATGCTGCTCACCACGCCCGCCGAGGCTGCCCGCTTCAACGCCGCCGGTGACCTCATGGTATACCAGGACAAGAAAAGCCTGGAAAACAACTTCCGCAAGCATCAGACTTCTTCCACCGCTCGTGATATCTGGACCTATAATCCCAAAACGAAGCAGCACACCAAACTCACCGACAACGTGGGCGAAGACCGCCAGCCGGTGTTCGCCGCCAATGGGCAGGACATCTACTACCTGAGCGAGCAGCCCAACGGCACGTTCAACGTGCGCAAGATGAGTCTGCAGAACCCCAAGCAGAGCACGGCGGTCACTAATTTCACCAAGCACCCGGTGCGGCATTTGAGCGGCTCCAAAGACGGCGTGCTGTCGTTTACCTATAACGGTGAGATCTACACCTTGAAACCGGGCGCGCAGCCGCAGAAGGTCGCCATTCAGCTGTATTCAGACATCCGCTCCAACCCAGAAACGGTGCTGCCCATCTCGGGTGGCATGACCGAGATGGAAGTATCGCCCAACGGCAAGGAAGTGGTGTTTGTGAATAGGGGCGAAGTGTTTGTGTCCTCGGTGGAAGGCGGCATTACGCGCCGCATCACCAACACGCCGGAGCAGGAGCGGAGTGTGAGCTTCTCGCCCGATGGCCGCAAAATCCTCTATGCCAGTGAGCGCAACGGCAGCTGGAACGTCTATGAAACCAGCCTCGTGCGGAGTGCCGAGCCGTACTTCTACGCCTCCACGGTCCTCAAAGAAGAACCCGTGATCGCTACCGCCGCCGAGGAATTCCAGCCCGCTTACTCGCCCGATGGCAAGGAAGTGGCGTATCTGGAGGAGCGGGTGGCCCTGAAAGTGGTGAACAAAGCCAGTAAACAGGTGCGCACCATTCTGGGCACCTCCAACAACTATTCCTATTCAGACGGTGACCAGTTTTACCAGTGGTCGCCAGACAGCAAGTGGTTTCTGGTGCAGTACAACCAGCCGCGGCAATGGCTGGGCGAAGTCGGGCTGATTTCGGCCAGCGGCAAAGGCGAGGTCATCAACCTGAGCCAGAGCGGTTACGGTGAGTACAGCCCCAAGTGGATGATGGGCGGCAAAATGATCACCTATTACTCTAACCGCGAAGGTCTGCGCGGCAACGGCAACAACTCCGGCACCGGCGACATGTACGCGCTCTTCACCACCCAAGACGGCTTCGACCGCTTCAAACTGAGCAAAGAAGACTACACCCTGCTGGAAGACCTGGAGAAACGCGAAACTGAGGCCAAAACCCCCGAGGAGAAAGCTGAGCCCAAGAAGAAAGGCAAGAAAGGCGAAACTTCTAAATCGGCCGCCCCGGCCGGGATGGCGCTGGAGCTGGACAACCTCCAATACCGGAAAGCGCGCCTCACGTCTACCTCCTCAGACCTCGCTGATGCCGTGGTCACCGCCAAAGGCGACCGCATGTTCTACCTGAGCCGCTTTGAGAAAGGCTATGACCTCTGGGTGACCAACCTCCGCGACAATGACACCAAACTGCTGGCCAAACTGGGAGCCCGCGGCGGCGACATGGTCATGAGCAAGGACGGCAAAAACCTGTTTGTCTTAACCGAAGGCAAGATTCTGAAAGTGGACACCGAAAACGGCAAGCAGGAAACCCTGCGCGTGAATGGCGAGATGAACCTCAACGCCGCCGCCGAGCGCGCCTACATGTACGACCACGTGATCCGGGAGCTGGAGAAGAAATTCTACGTGAAAGACCTGCACAACGTAGACTGGAAACTCTACACCGAGAACTACCGCCAGTTCCTGCCGCACATCGCCAACAACTATGACTTCTCGGATGTCCTGAGCGAGCTGCTGGGCGAGCTGAACGCCTCGCACACGGGCGGACGCTACAGCCACCGGGCTACCAATCCAGACGCCACGGCTTCCTTGGGTTTGTTCTACGACGAGCAGTACACCGGCCCCGGCCTCAAAGTGAAGGAAGTCATCAACCTGAGTCCGTTTGACCGCGCCAGCTCCAAAGTGAAACCGGGCATCGTGATTGAGAAAATTGATGGCCAGCCCATGGAAGACAACACCGATGTAGACCAGCTCCTGAACCGCAAAGCCGGCAAGTACACGTTGGTGTCATTGTATAACGAGAAAACGAAGCAGCGCTGGGAAGAGACCGTGAAGCCCATCTCCGCCGCTGACTTAAACGAGCTCATGTACCAGCGCTGGGTAGACAACCGTCGCAAAGAAGTGGACCGCCTGTCGGGCGGACGGCTGGGGTACGTGCACATCCGGGGCATGAACGATGCCAGCTATCGCACCGTGTACGAAGAGGCTTTGGGCAAAAACGCCACCAAAGAAGCCCTGGTGGTAGACACCCGCTCCAACGGCGGCGGCAACCTGCACGACGACCTCATCAGCTTCCTGAACACCAAACAGTACGCCGAGTTCATCCCGCGCGGCCAGAATCTCTCAGATGAGCCCCGCAACAAGTGGACGAAGCCTTCTATTGTGGTCATGAACGAGAGCAACTACTCAGACGCGCACATCTTCCCGGTCCTCTACAAAGAACTGGGCATTGGCAAAACCGTGGGCATGCCCGTGGCCGGAACCGGTACCTTTGTGTGGTGGGAAACCTTGATTGATCCTACCATGGTTTTCGGGATTCCGCAGATCGGGTACCGCACTTTGGCCGGTGGCAAGTTCCTGGAGAACGCCCAACTGGAACCCGATTTCTTAGTCGCCAACGAACCCGCCGTAGTAGCCCAGGGCCGCGACCAGCAACTGGAGAAAGCCGTGGAAGTGCTATTGAAAGACTTGCCCGCGAAGAAGTAATCTTTTACCTGATTTCATGTGAAGAAGCTCTGCCAGATCTGGCAGAGCTTCTTGCGTTTTGGGCCTCTTTTGGCGAAATCAGGCTTCAAAACGGAAACCGCAGAGACACTCGCAGGAGCTGCGCACACTACGAGAGCACATGGAGTTCTGAGTCTTGAGTCGCGAGTCCTGAGTTTAAAGACGAGGCATGAGTCTAAATAAGAGAACTAACTGGCGCGAGACTATAGTCTCGTGACCAAGGATGATGCGAGTCTCCAGACTCGCCGGGAACCAAGAACTCACTGTAAGTAGGAAGCCTGGAAACGACGTCTCTTCGGTCTCTCTTCTGACAGACCGGAAAAGGCTCTGATTTGAAATGCCTTGATCTGTAGGGAACAGACTGAGGAGACGGATGATTTCGTTTACTGGCGCGAGTCTCCAGACTCGTGCCGATGGATGGGTGGTGTCTCCAGACTCCAGATATGTAGAACTGGCTCGTGGTTCCCGGCGAGTCTGGAGACTCGCATCATCCCAAGTCACGAGACTTTAGTCTCGCGCCAGCTCTCTTTTTATTTAAACTCAGGACTCGCGACTCAAGACTCAGAACTCTTCCATGTACCCTCGTAGTGCGCTCAGCCCCTAAGAGTGTCTTGGTCAATTCCTGGTTTTTGCCCGATTTCCTGATAACAGGCAGAAAACGCAACGCCGTTTTTCCGTATAGGATAAGCTACCAACCAGAACCACCATGGCTATCGTAGAAAACAACATCACCGTTTTTGGGGAGGACATCATTGACCAGAGCGCCATAGACCAGCTCAAGCGCTGCGTGGGCGAGGAAGACATTGGCGTGCTCACCGCCGATGCCCACTACGGCTACGCGCACCCCATCGGCGGAGCCGTGGCCTACAAAAACAAGGTGTCGCTGTCGGGGGTGGGGTTTGACATCGGCTGCGGAAACAAAGCCGTGCGCACCGATATCATGGCCTCGGATATGAACATTGCCAAAGTGATGGACCAGATTGTGCGCTCCATCGGGTTTGGCGTGGGCCGACCCAACCCCAAGCGCATTGACCATCCGGTACTGGACCACATCAACAAAGCCGAGTTCAAACCCCAGCGCGAGATGCGGAAACTGGCCGCCGAGCAGCTGGGCACCGTGGGCAGCGGCAACCATTTTATTGACTTGTTTGAGGACGAGAAAGGCTACTTGTGGGTGGGCGTGCACTTCGGGTCCCGAGGGTTCGGGCACCGGACGGCCTCCGGTTTCATCGCGCTGTCCCAAGGCCTCAGCTTCTTTGACAAAGCTAAGGAAGGCTCCATGGATGCGCCGCCCATCCTGTTTGACATCGACTCAGCGCTGGGACAGGACTACATCGCGGCGATGTCGCTGGCGGGCGAATACGCCTACGCGGGCCGCGATGTAGTGGTGGAGAAAGTGCTGGAGATCCTGGGCGGAACCTCAACGGAGATCATCCACAACCACCATAATTTCGCCTGGTTTGAGAAGCACCAGGGCGAGAATTACTGGGTGGTGCGCAAAGGCTGCACGCCGGCGTTCCCGGGGCAGAAAGGCTTCATTGGCGCTAACATGTATGACAACTCCGTGATCATTGAGGGCGTGGAGAATGAGCTGTCCATCCGAGGTTTATACTCCACCGTGCATGGCGCGGGCCGTTTGCTGAGCCGCCGCGCCGCCGCCGGGAAAACCAAGTGGATGCGTGACAAAAACGGCGTGAAACGCAAAACCGTGGTCTCTCCGGGTCTGGTAGATTTCGAGGCCGTGCAGCAGCGCATGAAAGCCCGGGGCATAGAACTGCGCGGCGCCGGCGCCGATGAAGCACCCGAGGCCTACAAAAAACTGGAAGACGTGCTCCAATATCAGGGCAACACCATCAAAGTACTGCACACCCTCCGGCCGCTCGGCGTAGCCATGGCCGGCGAGGATGTGTACGATCCTTACAAAGACTAATTTTGTGTTTAGGGGCTGTTTTCAGAAAAAGAGCCCTAAACGCAAATTGGCGCAGACACTACGAGATCAAGGTAAGTCCTGGGTCTTGAGTCCTGAGTTCAGTTAGGGCTTAGTTTGGGAAAAAGAGGCTTGAAACGGAAGAACCCACCCCTGCCCCTCCCAGGAGGGGAATCGCTCGTTAGTGGAAGGTTGAAGGAAGGAGATTGGCTGTTATCGAAACCAGAAGCAGCAAGCAGGCACCTGCGCTGTCTCGTAACTGGGCCGCATACGTAGCCCAGTTACGAGACAGCGCAAGCAAGAACGCTCCAAGCAGCAGAGGCTTACGCTCCCTATGAAACAGGAGGCATTCACCATGTGTCATGATTATTGAAGAAAAGACTGTTTGAGCGTCAGCGAGTTTCTTTTCTTCATGATTCTTTTGGTTACTTTTCTCATCCAGGAG
>NZ_JACOAF010000027.1:32596-36911 GCF_014269285.1 Rufibacter sediminis | reverse complement strand
TCTCCTCTCCCATTTCAAATATAGGAAATTGCACTCTCGCAGATGGGCAAATATAAAGGTATAAACACCATGCCACGGCCGACGGCCTTGCACGTTGTTTATACGAGGCCGTTAGCTGCAACCTTAAAAATGAATAAAGTACTTAAAGCATTTTTGATTCTTTTAGGTCTCCTCTTCACAATTGCAGGAGGTTTGTTTTTATTTATCCATATAGCGTTTGACGGAATCTTTACAGGGCCAAGCTATTTTAAAGAAGATTTAGCAGAAAACTTTGAAGAAAGGAAAACACAAATAATTGAAGCCAAGAATTATTTTGGTTCAATTGTACCAAAGGAAACATTTGTAAAAATAGAATTTGAAAAGGGACAGCTCGGTATCTTCCATATCAAAAAGAACGGAATCTATCAAAACAACTGGAACCTTGACATAAATTCAAAGAAAGTTGATTCTTTGCTTCAGGTGCTTGGTTGGACTAAAACTGAACTTAAGACACTCAAATCAAAGCTTGACAAAGCTAATTGCATCTCAGCAGAAAGTGGAAACCCAATAACCATTGGTTGGCAGAGAAGTGGAATGGGAATGTATTTTTATAACATTTTCGACCAAAACTTAAATGACAGCTTAATTTCGGTATATAACGACAGTTGCACCTACATTTTCTATAAAGACAATGTGGTTTTAGAATATGGAGGCGGGGCTATTGGGGCACAGTGCTTTCCAGGCCTAAAATGAAAAAAAAGGCAGCAGCTAACAAGGTGCATAAGCCATGCTACGGCCGACGGCCTAGCACGCCTCATGCACTAGCCGTTAGCGGTAACCAATAGAACAAAACCATTCATGTTTAATCAATTGAAGCCAGCCCAAACATTTAGAAGAATATCAGTACTACTTATCCTGACCAGCTCCTACTCCTGCAGATTTGCTTACAAGGAGCACGTAATAGGGAAATATTTCATTATCGGTGTAGATACTAAGGATGACCTGTCATTAAGTTATAAATTAAGCAATGGTGATTTTGTAGGCAAAGCACCAGGTCAAATTCTACAATATGGTTACAATGACACAGTTATAGTTGCTAAGACTCAGAACAACTACAACGGACAGCCTTCATACTACATTATTAATATGGTGAAAGACTCCGACTATGCCCACGAAGAAGATTTCCAGACAGGTCCAATTGCGGAAGAAGAATTTAATACTAAATGGAAACAAAAAGTTAATATTAACCTAGTAGATGTGCAGTAGCTTGAGTTTGATGCAGATTTTTTCTCTCATTAAAACTTAAGCAAAAATATGATGGTGGTGTTTTTAACTTTTTCGCGCCAAGTAGCCAAAACGTAATCTAACCATTCCAAACCAATCTGATATGCTACGTCCCAGCTCTACAAAACGAAAAGTCCTTCTTACGGGCATCATTACTCTTTTTGTATTTAGCTTTCTTCTCTGGGACCACGTTCATGGTGGGGTTCCAAGCCATCATATTCTAAATCAGAAAGAGCTACCTGCTATTTCAAATTGGTGGAATGTGCTATTCCTTCCTATTCTTTCCTGGATGTTACTGGGTAGAATAGAAAAAAGACTTGCAAAGCAAGCCCAGTCCTCACGAACGCCTAAGAACCAACCATCAAGTATTGTTGTACTCTTCACCACCGGCTTATCCTTTGCAATCTTGATTTCCCTATCTTTTGTCAATGACTACAAGCCTGTCTTAGACAATGTGATGTACGCCTTATTAGGAGTAAGCCTGATTATCCCAATATTTTATGCTGAATTTATTTTGGGCTTCGTGCTAGGTATGACATTCACGTTCGGGGCGATATTGCCTACTGTATTCATTTTGGTATTAGCCTCCCTGGGATTTATAATTTACAGATTTGTAAGACCCTTTATCAAGCGGCTGGTATTTCTTTCAAGAAACAAATCCGTTAAGTCCTGAACACTACCGCCGTTTTGCTGCTATGAGTGGTGATGCGCTCAGCTTAAGCGGGAACTGTTCTGGTGGGATCATCTTTATGGGCAAAATTGAAAGCACCTGCTCTGAATCAGCACTCACTTCTGAATGCAAGCGGAAAAGCTTAGAAGATAACGCACGAGCCAACAACCTTACACTTCGCACAATATTGCACCTAAACCCTGATGCTGAATTTATTGCTCTTTGCTAACTTTAGGTGAAGACAAGAACAATTGCTTCCTCTACTTGCGGCACATTATATCCTTACGCTCAAGCATCAGTATACACCCAAAATAGAAAGCAGTATGAAACTAGGTGCATTTTCCGTTAGTCTCAATGTCAAAGATCTTGAGGCATCCAAGCAATTTTATGAGAACTTAGGCTTCGCCGTTTTTGCCGGCGATAAGAAGCAGAATTATTTCATCATGAAAAACGATAACGCCCTTATCGGACTATTCCAGGGCATGTTTGAAGGCAATATATTAACATTCAATCCCGGTTGGGATGAAAGTGCCAACAACACCGATGAGTTTGATGATATCAGGGGAATTCAGCGGCAACTGAAAGGGAAAGGAATTGAGTTGATGAGCGAGGCCGATGAAGAGACTTCTGGTCCGGCCAGCCTGATGGTAACTGACCCAGACGGAAATACCATTCTGATTGACCAACATCGCTGAAACAATCTTTCCTCCAACCATTCACCTGCTGAAAAAGATAAGAAACAAAGTATGACAGAGTTTTGGGAGTCAAGCTTTCGGGATAAACAAACGATGTGGGGATTTGAGCCCGCATATTCGGCCATCACAACCGCTGATTTTTTCCAAACTAATGGAGTAAAGGAAATCCTGATCCCCGGGTTAGGATACGGTAGAAACGCCAAAGTATTTACCGACCAGGGGTTCCATGTGACGGGAATTGAAATCTCAGAAACTGCGATTGACTTAGCGAAACGCCATTACGGCGACAGCATACACGTCTACCATGGAGGAGTCGGCGAGATGCCATTCGACCAGAAAATGTATGATGGCATCTTTTGTTATGCGTTGATCCATCTGCTACAGGCAGAAGAGCGCGCTAAGCTGATCAAAGATTGTTACCAGCAGCTAAGCCCGGCGGGGTACATGGTATTTGTAGCGCTTTCCAAAAACACGCCCACCTTCGGAGAAGGAGTAGAAATAAGCAAAGACACATTCAGAACCCGGCATGGGGTTGAGTTATTTTATTATGATTCAGAATCCATAAACCAAGAGTTTGGTCCCTATGGCTTACTAGAAGCCGTGGAGATAACGGAACCCGCTAAGAATCTGGGCAACAAACCCTTTCATCAATTTTGGCAAATCACCTGCCGGAAAGAGGACGTGTAAAAGACCAGTCGCCGATAAACGTCAATCCCTGCCTTTCTTCTGGCGAATTCTTTGAGGCGATGACCCTCTGCGATTTACTTGTGTTTACCAGAAAGGCACTGGAAACCTTTGCCAGAACCATCCTCATCCGAGAAGCAGCCACATCAAAAAACTTCCGTCAAGACACCCTATGAAAACACTGGAAACCGAAAAGCAGCTGACGCCTGAACAAAGAAATCAACTCCTGCACCTGATAGAAAACCGTTTCAAGCAAAACATGGCTCGGCACAAAGGGTTGGAATGGAAGAACGTACTGGCAAAACTGGAAGCTGCTCCTGAAAAACTCTGGTCGCTCTTTGAGATGGAAAGAACCGGCGGTGAGCCAGATGTAGTCGCGTTGGATAAAACAACGGGCGAATACCTTTTCATCGATTGCGCGCCCGAGAGCCCCAAAGGTCGCCGGAGCGTGTGTTATGACCGCGACGCGTTAGACGCCAGAAAAGAACACAAACCCGCACATAGTGCTGTTGAGATGGCGGCAGAGATGGGCATAGAACTACTGACCGAAGCACAATACCGAGAATTGCAGCAATTGGGGGAATTTGACGCCAAAACGTCCAGCTGGGTGCAGACGCCCGCTGCCATTAGGGAACTAGGCGGCGCCCTCTTCGCTGATTTCCGCTACGGCACCGTCTTCGTGTACCATAACGGCGCCTCCTCCTACTATGCTGCCCGAGGGTTCCGGGGCTCCTTGAAAGTCTAATCCTTACCGCTTTGCCGTTCTCCAAGTTGGTATAATCTTGAGGGACAAAACCTTGAGAAAATCGCGTTCTCGACAGTGGCTTTGCATTTCCTTAAGCAAGGCATTGTTCCGCATCTCGCCGTAGGAACCGCATTTCTGGTTTACCGCCCTCTACCCAGAGTTTTACATTTCCTCTCTTTCAAAATAGAAGCGTACCCTGATCGGGAATAGCTCTTGAGTTCAGGCATTGCGGCAGTTTCTCAGGCAGGAAAGATGTAG
>NZ_JACOAF010000027.1:0-32458 GCF_014269285.1 Rufibacter sediminis | reverse complement strand
TCCTCTCCCCTTCCGCCGAGGCTTCGTATCTAAATAGAATTACTATATTTGCTCTGCACCTGTTTCAGGTCTATTTGCGTAGCAGAACCAAACCATTACCGACTATGATAACAATTGACCAATACAATTTCCAGGACAAAAAAGCCTTGGTTCGCGTTGACTTTAACGTTCCCTTGAACAGCAACTTCGAAATCACCGACGATACCCGCATCCGGGCGGCGGTGCCCACCATCAAGAAAATCCTGAACGACGGTGGTGCTGTGGTACTGATGTCGCACTTGGGCAGACCCAAAGGCGGCCCCGAGGAAAAATACTCGTTAAAGCACCTGCTGAAGCCCTTGGAAGAAGTTTTCCAGATGTCCATCAAGTTCTCGCCTGATTGTGTTGGTGCCGAAGCCCTGGAACTGGCCAGCAGCCTGCAGCCCGGCGAAATCCTGTTGCTGGAAAATCTGCGTTTCCACAAGGAAGAAGAGCAAGGCAACCAGATTTTCGCCGAGAAACTGAGCCTTCTGGGCGATGTATACGTGAATGACGCCTTCGGGACGGCCCACCGCGCGCACGCTTCCACCGCCATCGTGGCCGATTACTTCCCCCACGACAAAGTATGCGGCTCGGTGATGCAAGCGGAACTGGACAACGCCCAGCGCGTGCTCAGCTACGCCGATCGGCCGTACACGGCCATCATGGGCGGCGCCAAGATCTCAGATAAAATCCAGGTGATTGAGCAGTTGCTGGACCGCGTGGACAACCTCATCATTGGCGGCGGCATGAGCTACACGTTCGCCAAAGCCCAAGGCGGCACCATTGGTACTTCGCTGCTGGAGGAAGACAAACAGCAATTCACCCTGGAACTGCTGAAGAAAGCCGAGGAGAAAGGCGTGAAAATCTACCTTCCGTCAGACACCGTCATTGCCGATGCGTTTGACAACAACGCCCAGTCGCAGGTAGTAAAAAGCGGCACTATTCCAGACGGTTGGATGGGCCTGGACATAGGACCCGAAACCATCGCCACGTTCGCGGAAGTGGTGCGCAATTCCAAAACCATTCTCTGGAACGGCCCCATGGGCGTGTTTGAATTCCAGAACTTCGCCATCGGGACCAAAGCCATTGCCGAAGCCGTAGTGGAAGCCACCAAGAACGGGGCCTACTCCTTGATTGGCGGCGGTGACTCCGCGGCTGCGGTAACCCAAATGGGCCACAGCCATGATGTTTCTTACGTATCTACCGGTGGCGGCGCGCTGCTGGAGTACATGGAAGGCAAGCAATTACCCGGCGTAGTTGCCCTGCAAATGGAAGAGACTCCCCTGACCTAAATTCCAGCTATCAAAAAACAGAAAGGCGGTAAGTTGAACTTACCGCCTTTCTGTTTTTAGGCCCTTTTCCAAAAATTAGCCCTAAAACGCAGCTCCTCTTTCTCGTTGATTTTCTTCTGCAGGAAAATACAGATTAGCCTTTCGGATAGAGAACACAATTGCTTTGTAGGGGCAATCCCTTGTGGTTGCCCTATTTGATCTTCCCTATAAAGCTTTCCCATTTCTGACCTGTTTTCACAAAACTACCAGAAAACCACACAACGTCTGCCAGCCCAAGCAAGCCGCCGTCGTCTGCCGCCGTTGTTGATGTTCTCACCAACAACCAAAACTGCGTTGAGCAAACGTGAAGGGCAACTACAAGGGATTGCCCCTACTCCCCTTTTTTTGCTCAGTTTCTAAAATACAGCTTAGAAACATACTTAACATATTATAAAAACTAATGACATCACTACTCTTTGCGCGTCAGATTCCCTTCGGGTGTGTAGCCTACCGTGCCACTTTCCAGCATATCCTGCAGCAGATCGCCTAACAGTTCCTGCTCTGACGAGCTGAAGTGCATGGCGATGGATTTGGGATGCAGCGGAGTTTCCTTCAAGTGGCTGAGCACGCGGGCTTCCATGTGGAGTTTGTTTTCGTCCAGCTTCTTTTTCTTTTTCTGGGCCAGGCAATAGTCACAGATGCGGCAATCGGTGGAGGCTTCTTCGCCAAAATAGGACAGAATCTGCCGGGTGCGGCATTGCGCCTTGTTCTCCATGAAGGTGACCACGGCATTGGCCTTTTCCAACGCCCGCTCCCGGAAAAGCGCCAGTTGTTTCTGATCAATGGGCAGAGAGGCGGCATCGTAGCGGGGCGCCATGAACTGCACCTGCGGCCCATCGTGCTGCGGTTCATACACCAGCACTTTGCGTTGGTGCA
Source organism: Rufibacter sediminis (assembly GCF_014269285.1). Lineage (GTDB taxonomy): Bacteria > Bacteroidota > Bacteroidia > Cytophagales > Hymenobacteraceae > Nibribacter > Nibribacter sediminis. The sequence continues at coordinate 30,230 of NZ_JACOAF010000027.1, read as the reverse complement.
GGTGCTGCAATTGCTGCCGTATCGTCGCCTCCGGCACCGACAGGTGCTTGGCCAGGCCGGCCTCTGAGATTTTCACGAAGTCCCGGTACATCTCCCCGCCGTAGAGCCGCAGCAAGCCTTTGATCACCGGTTCCAGGTTTTCGTTGTGGATCTGGAAGTCATATAACTGGGTATTGCTCAGCAAGAGATTCACCTTGGACGGACTATAGAAACCTTCGTTCAGCTGAAGCAATCCTTCTGACTCCAGCTGCTTCAAGGCAAAGTGCACTTCTACGGGCGAAAGCTGGTAGGTGCGGCAGAACTCCGCGAGGTCAAAATCAAATGACTGGAACGCCCCGCTGCCGGTAGCCAGCTGAAAAAAGTTGGCCAGGGCCTGGTACACCCGCCGCAGCGTCTCTATGGGCGGATAGGCCTCCTCGGTTTTCTTCAACAGCAACGGCCCGTCCTCGGGACCCAGCAGCACGGTAGCGTAACTGTATTTGCCGTCTCGGCCAGCGCGGCCGGCCTCCTGGTAATAGGCTTCCAGCGAATCGGGCAGGTCCAGGTGCACCACCAGCCGGACATCGGGTTTGTCAATCCCCATCCCGAAGGCGTTAGTTGCCACCATCACCCGCACGCGGTCCTGGAGCCAATCGGTCTGCGCCGTGGCCCTGGTCTGGTGCGGCAGCCCGGCATGGTAAGCCGCCGATTTGATTCCCTGTTTCTGGAGCCACTGGGCTAGTTCCTGCGTGCGGCGGCGGTTCCGGACGTACACAATGGCGGTGCCGTTCATCTTCTGCAGAATCTCCCGCAGGCGGCCTTCTTTGTCTTCGGTGGGCAACACAGAGTAAGACAGGTTCTTGCGCGCGAAACTCTGCTGAAAGACCTCCTGCTTTTTGAACTGCAGTTTCTGCTGAATGTCGGTTTTCACCACTTCGGTGGCCGAGGCGGTCAAGGCGAGCACCGGCACGGCGGGCAGCACCTCGCGGAGCTTGGCAATCTCCAGGTACGCGGGCCGGAAATCATAGCCCCACTGCGAGATACAGTGCGCTTCATCTACCGCCAGCAAACACACGTTCATGCGTTTCACCCGCTCCAGAAACAGCTCGGTCTGCAACCGTTCCGGCGACACGTACAGGAACTGCACCACGCCAAACACGCAGTTGTCCAGAATGATGTCCCGCTCCCGCTCGGGCTGGCCTGCGTGCAGTGCCGCCGCCGAGATCCCGCGTTTGCGGAGGTTCTCCACCTGGTCTTTCATGAGGGCGATCAACGGGGACACCACAATACAAACGCCTTCCATGACCAGCGTAGGCACTTGAAAACAGATGGATTTACCGCCGCCGGTAGGCAGAATTGCCAACGTATCGTTCCCCTTCAGAACGGAAGTGATGATGTCTACCTGTCCCGGCCGGAAGGACTCGTGTCCCCAGTACTGCTTCAGGATGTCTAGAATGTTTGCCATAGATCATCCAAAAATACGAAATAGTTGGTTCCCCGGTCTCGGTAGCCACTCACAGATTCTCACCGACAGAGCGGCGCAACGGAGTACCGGCTAATCAGAGCAACGCTTCCCCGCCTCCGCTGAGCCACGCGTTTTAGGGGTGTTTTCCAGAAAGTAGGGGTAATCCCTTGTGGTTGCCTTTGCGTTTGCCATCGCAGTTCCGGTTGTTGGTGAGTACACCAACAACGGCAGAGATAATAATCAACTACCTAAACAGTTTCCTTTGATGCTACCTTCTGGGTAAAATTTATATGGCGCGGAAGTTACTTCCGTGCCTTCCAGACGTGGGCCCTTGAATAGAACAGGCTACAACTTGAGACTACTTACTTGAACCAAGCGCTGCCATCCAGTTCTTCGGCAATGGAAAGAAAACCACCAAAGCTTGCCTTCTTTTTAAGCCTGTTTTCAAGAAAACGGTCAGAAAACAGAAAACCCGGCCTGCGGCCGGGTTCCCGTACATTCTACTCCATTCAAAAATTAGGCAGCGGCCGTTTGTTCGTGCTCGCGGTCATCAATTACTTTCTTCAGTTTGGCAATAGACTGCTTGGCGCGCTCTTCGTCCAGCTTGTTGATGTTCAGGAGCATTTTAGTTTTCTCCTGACGCGTAATCACCGGATTGTTGAGCAGACGGATGATTTCTTCCTTCTGCTTCGCAGTGGCGTATTTCACCGTGGCTTCTTCGGCTGCCGGAGCCGGAGCGGGAGTGACAGGAACCACCGCCGGGGCTTGCGCTACTTCGGCCACCGCCGGATCTGCCGGAACGGCTTTCATGGTCTTGGTAGCCGCTGGTTTGGCGGGTTGCTCTGCTTTCTGCTCGGTCACGTTGCCCTGGTAGTCCATCTCCTCGGCGGGAGTTGGCTCGTACCCGGCCGCCCGGATGATCCAGGCTAAGATGTTCCGGTAGGCTTTCCCGATGGCTCTGGTCTGGGCCATAGATGCGATGGCGTATTCCTGATAGTACTTACGTCCCTGCTCTTTGTTGGAGCAGATCGCGAAGCCCGCTCCCACCACTTGCTCAGTGCGCAGGTTCAACAGGTTCACTTTGGCCAGGTACTTGATCTCCGTGCTATCGCTCATGCTGGTCAGCTCGTCTACCACCGGCAGAATACCCAAACGGGAACCGGCGTACTGCCAGCCTTCCACGTTCACATACTCCTTGCCCTGAATGTTTTGATACAGCCGGTTTTCCTTAATGAACTTCGCCAAATCAACGGCCAAGTGCATGGTTTCGTCCGAGCGGGAGATATCAAAACTCTCGATTTTGTTCTTCTTAACCACTTTCTCTTCGTTGGTTTCTTGGTTCACTTTGGTTTGCATTTTCTCTCTAGTTTCAGTTCAGATTCATAACAGAACCAGTTTCATAATAGTGCCATCCCGTTCTATTTTTACCACTATTAATCATATTGATTATCAACAACTTACAGGCAATTACTAAAATATTTTTAGCAATTACAAGTAACTAATAATCAAATCATTAGCAAAATAGACAACCCACTCAGTTTTAGCTGAAGGATACCCGAAGAGCGGATTCCAAGATAAGTATCTCAGAATCTTTCTTTTACGAAAATCAACCAGAAAAGCATACAGAAGAACGGCTTATTTTTGTTGGACTGAGAGTATTCCTCTAACGGCGTTTTAGCCCTCTTTTTCAGAAAACACCTCAAAAACTGCTTCCCGTAAAACTGGATTTGCCATTCTGGGGCTGTAAACTGATAACCCAGCCGAAATAGGTGGTGCGCTGCCGTGTTAGTACCATGAGGGTGGATGCTGGGTGAGCTCTTCCTCGGGTTTTCGGGAAATCGACTTACTTTATCTACACCTGGCCACCCCGCTTGCCCCTATTCCTCTACATATTTCCTCCCCAAAGTGTAGAGAAATGCTACAGTTTCTGAGAAACGCCTTTGCCAGTATCAGAATACAATTAACTACCATACAGACACTTACACCAAAATACAAGCTTTTGGCACGGCAATGGCATCTGTAGAAGTACAAGATTCATTCATCAACTTAATTTAGAACTATGAAGAAAGTTATCTTATCAGCCTTCGGACTTTTTGTATTTGCTACTGTTTCTGCCAACGCACAAACGCAAACTGCACAAACCGCTCAGACCACCACTGCTGCCGCGCAAGACAGCAAGACTCCGGTAAAAGTTGAGGAACTCCCCGAGGCTGTTAAAACTTCCATCACGTCAGATGCAGCTTTGAAAGAATGGACTCCTACCACTGTTTTCCTGGTGAAGGATGCTGCCGGCAAAGAGTATTACTCTATTGAAATGAAAAAAGGCGAGGAAAAAGGCGTCATCAAACTAGACAAAGAAGGCAAACAAGTAAAATAACCTGCCATCACTGCCGTTAGTCAAGTAAAACTATGAAATACAGAAAGCCGGGAATTCCCGGCTTTCTGTATTTTTACCTTTTCAGAACGAACGATTCAGCATGGCGCGCATACTATTGATTGAAGATGATGTCACCTTCTCCATGATTCTGGAGGCCTTTCTTAAAAAGCAAGGCTTTCTGGTAGAGGTGGCACATCGACTCAAAGATGCGCAGAAAGCCCTGAAATCGAACTCCTACCAGCTTCTATTGGCTGATTACCGCCTGCCAGACGGCACCGGCCTGGAACTGCTGCAACACCGCCTGCCGGAAAGCAACCATCCGCCGGTGATCATGATGACCAGTATTCAGGATGTGGCCACCGCCGTACGGGCCATGCGCCTGGGCGCGTTTGATTACATCACCAAACCCGTGAACCCAGACGAGCTGCTAATGGTAGTGCGGGAGGCGCTGCAACAGAAAGACATTCCCTCGGCTCCATCCGCCCCTCCCACAGCTTTCATCACCGGCCAAAGCGATGTAGCCCGGCGGCTGCACGAGATGATTCACCTGGTCTCCCCCACTGACATGTCCGTACTGATTCAGGGCGAAAGCGGTACGGGCAAGGAATACGTAGCCCGCACCATCCACGAGAACAGCAAACGCGCCGGGGCTCCCTTCGTGGCCATTGACTGCGGAGCCATCTCCGGGGAAATTGCCAACAGCGAGCTGTTCGGGCACGTGAAAGGCGCGTTTACCGGGGCTTTGCAGGACAAGCAAGGCCTGTTTGAAGCGGCGCAGGGCGGCACGCTGTTCCTGGACGAGGTGGGAAACCTGAGCTATGACATCCAGATGAAACTGCTGCGGGCCCTGCAGGAGCGCGTGGTGCAGCCCCTGGGCTCCACCCATTCCGTTCCGGTGAACGTACGGGTAATCGCCGCCACCAACGATGACCTGGAGAATAGCGTGAAGAACGGAAACTTCCGGGAAGACCTGTACCACCGCCTGAATGAATTCAAACTGCGCGTGCCGGCCCTGCGCCAACGGGGCGATGACCTGTTCCTGTTTGTGGAGCACTTCATCCGGCAGGCCAACACCGAGCTTACCCGCCACGTGACCCACCTGTCGCCCGATGTGGAAAACATCTTCCGGCACTACGGCTGGCCCGGCAACCTGCGCGAGCTCAAGAATGTGGTGAAACGGGCCGTTCTGCTCACTCCGCAGGAAGAGATCCAGAAACACGCCCTCCCCGACGAGATGCACCTCCTGCTCTCCCAGCCGCAGCCCACCCCAGCCGGCCCCGATCTGAAAGCCCTGCAGGAAGCAACCGAACGCGAGTTGATCCTGAAAACCCTGCACGAAGTGCGCTTCAACAAATCAAAAGCAGCCCGCCTGCTCAACATAGACCGCAAAACTCTGTACACCAAGCTGGAGAAATACAACCTCCTGGAGTAATCACCGGCGAAAGCACTGTACGAAACTCTCTCCGCCACTTTTGAGGTGTTTTGGTAAAATCAGGTCGAAAACGGGAAAATGGAATTCACCTCGTAAGAAGATTTGCCAGTGGGTTTGCCCTCTCTTCAGTCGCAAGAACAGGGCGATTTGGTTTTAAGCCTCTTTTTCTGAAATCGGCTTAAAAACGCTACTTTGCTTAATTCGCTGGGGAGATCTTCTGCAACGGATTAGAGGGCTTTAGCCCAAGCGGGCGCTTGCGACAAGTAATGGAAGGAAGTCAATATTTACTTGATTAGCTCTCTATCTCCACTTCCTCCAGAGGCATCTGCTCTTTTATTTTCTCCTGCAGACAAGCCACTTCCTGGGCCAGAACCTGCACTTCAGATTCCCAGCGAAGCAGTGGTTCTTCTGCCCGCAAGGCAGTTTCCACTTTCCGGAGCCGGGCCGAAAGTTGCTGGGCTCCTACCTGCCCGGTACGTCCCGCCAGCCGGTGCAGCAACTCCCGCACTTGCGGTGGGTCTTGCGAAGTAACGGCGGCGGAAAGGGCTTGCAGGTCCTGCGCTGTTTCGGTGGTAAACTGTTCCAGGACTACCTTCAGCAGCTCCTCCTGTTGCCCCAGCATGTGCCGTAAAGGTGTTAAGTCCAGCTCTGGCGCACTAGTAGTTTTCACTGGAACTGCCCCCGACCAGGAGCCGAGGCGGCCGTTGACCAGCGCCAACAGTTCCTGCTCCCGGAAAGGCTTTTTCAGCAACCCGTCAAACCCCTGGTCAATAATAGAATCACAGGCCTGAGGCAAGGCCTCGGCGGTAAGGGCGAAGATTTGAACCGCAGAGGTCACTTTCTGCCGCAGGGCACGGCACAAGTCAATCCCGCTGATTTCCGGCATCCGGATGTCCAGCAGCACCAGTTGAATGGTCTCGTCCCAGTCCTGTTGCAGCACCGAGGTGGCATCCAGGGTGCAGGTGTGCGCAATGCCGTTCTTTTTCAGAATAGAGCCGCAAAGCTGCAGGATGAAAGCGTCATCGTCTACCACCAGTACTTTGCCCGCGGGCTTCAGATTGACGGGTTTCTCCACGGGTACTACCGCAGGTGACAGCGCACTCTTAGGAGCCTTGCCAAACGGAAGCCTCACCAGGAAAACCGAACCCTGACCTGGTGCACTGGACACCTCCACGGTGCCCTGCTGCCCCTCTGCCAACGCTTTCACGATGCTCAGGCCCAGGCCGGTGCCGCCGCGGGTGCGCCCCACGGAGGCATCGGCTTGCTCAAAGGAATGGAAGATTTTCTCCAGCTGCTCCGGAGAAATGCCCACGCCTGTGTCTTGAACTTCAAACATGAAATCGGCTCCAGCGGGCGTTTCTTCAGAAGAGACGCGCAAAGTCACGCCTCCCATATCGGTGAATTTGATGGCGTTGCTGAGCAGGTTGTAGAGGATTTGCTTCAGGCGGAACGAATCACCTAAATAAGCCTGATTTTCCGGTGCGTCATACACCAATTCCAAGGTCAATAGTTTCTGGTCGGCGGCCAGTTGCATGGAGGCCACCACCTCGGTGACCAGTTGCTGCACCGAGAAGGGCCGCTGCTCAAACGTGAATTTCCCGGACACCAGGCGGCTGTAGTCCAGCACCTCGTTCACAATGTGCAGCAGGTGTTCCGATGATTGGTAAATGGCATCCAGCGCCTGTCGCGATGGTTTCTCCTGGCTTCTGACCTGCTCCGAGAACCCCAGGATGGCTTGCAGCGGCGTCCGGATTTCGTGGCTCATGTTGGCCAGGAACTGCTGCTTCACCTGGCCCAGCTGCTCGGCTTCTTCCTTGGCCGCAATCAGCTGTTTCCGGTATTTGTTGCTGCGCGAGATATCCAGAAAAATCAGCAGCACCAGCAAAACCGTCCCCAATGAGAACAGCACCATGATGTGGTCAATGCGGTCGATGCTGCCGTTCACCACCGCCCTGGCCGCCTGGTTGTTCTGCTGCATGGCCATGAGTTCTTCCCGTTCAATGGTGCGCAGAATGCTTACTAATTGGGAATGAAGCTGGCTGTTGGCGGTGATCCAGGCCATCTCGCGGCTCAGGAGCTGGGTGGTGCGCTGGTGATGTTCGCGCTCCACACGCCGCATCATTTTTTCCACTTTCCAGAGGACGCTGTCCTGCCGGGCCACCGACAGCGTGTCTACGTGCACCTCCAGTTCCTCTTCCACCTGCCGCAGGGCAGCAGGCAACTCTACTTCTTTGCGACTTTTGAATAATCGGTTGAAAAACGACCTTGGCTTTTTGGAGGCGCTCGCCTGCTCCTGCTCAGATGGCAACAGCGTAGTGGTGGTAATTTTCTTGCTGGCCGTAACCACGGTAGTGTCTACCTGGGGTTTGCTGCTGGCAAGGACTTTGGAGATGGCCGAAATGCGTCTTGAAAGGGCTTCGTTCCGGTTCATATCGGCCCGAAGCTTGACGTACCCGTGGTAGAGTTTCTCGCGCTGCAGCAGCTTCGTTTCCATGGAATCCAGCAGGTGCAGCTGTTGCTTGTTACCGGCGCAGTATCCGCGCAGCGAGTCCAGCGTCACCTGCAGTTGCTGGATCTTCTGGCGGAAGAGTTTTTGGGGTTTCTCGGGGCTTCGGTTGGCGTGGGCGCGCTGCAGCTGGTCTAACTGCGCCAGGCTCTGAAAAAGGGAGTTGACGGCCAGGAGTTTCTCGTTGGGCGTGGAGACTTCCTCCACGGTGAGCAGGATGTCCTTGAACCCCCGGTGGGTGATGGACCAGGACAAGGCAACCGCCAACGCCCCGAGCAACACCGCCGCTAGTATCTTACTTCGGATGGACTGAAGAGAGAACGATTCTTTGCCATTGGACATGCCGGAACTGCTTTGATGCTACCAACTAAACGGTCTGAATTGCTTAAAAGTACAGAATTCCAGCCGAAAGGCCATGTAAATCCTGCTCAAACGACTGTCTACCGCTGCCTGATTTGCCACGCACCGTCCTCCTCCAGCACGTGCACCCGGTACCCGGCCGCCCTCAGTTCAGAGGCTTTGCGCTGGACATACCTTCGGGAATTGGTCTGATCCAGCAGGATGATACGGGTCTGGACCATCGCTTGCAGACGGGCTACGGGCGCCCAGACGTTGTGCTGCAGCACCACCGCATCCAGGGGAAGAGGTCCTGCCATGGTACGAGGCAACCGATTCAGCCACAGGAGTTTTTTCCCGTGCCACACCATCAACCGGTTTCCGTCTGGGGTATCAAACACAGGTAGTTCCTGCTTTGGGGCCCTTTTGAGCGAATCGGTCCCAAAACGGGTGACGTGCCGCGTTCCCTTGGCCCACCAATAAGGCTGCACCTGGTAAGAAAACAACTGCGGCTGGGCCTGAAAGGCCGAATCGGTGATCAGGGTGACGTTTCTCCCCTGCACCAGGCTGGTGGCGCTGCTCCTCCGCACGCTGTGGATCACCAGTTCCTGCGTATTGCGCTGGTGGTAGTTTTTGGCTAGTTGAGTACCTGAGAAAAAAGCCATCGACCATACGGTGGCTACCAGCCAGGGCAGTTGCCTCCGGGTCAGGAACAGCACCGCACAGATCAGGCAGACGTACAAAGCCGCCACTTGCCCCGGCGTGATCACAAACCCATCCAGAACGGAAAGCGGCCAGCGTTCCAGCCACAGCAGAAATTCATTCAGCGCCCAGAGCACCCACGCCAGCAACTGACCCAGCACGCCGTTAAGCACCGGCACCCAGAAGAACATCATGAACGCCACGCCCAGGTACAACGCCCCGGAAGAAAGCGGAACCGCCAGCAAGTTCGCCACCCAGAAGTACACCGGGAACTGATGAAAGTAGTAGAGGCTGAGCGGGAACGTGGCCAGCTGCGCCGCGATGGAGATGGCGAGTAATTCCCAGACCACCCGTACGGCTTTCGGGCGGGGATACCAGAGTTGGAGGAAAAGTGGTTGCAACAGCACGATGCCCGCCACGGCTAGAAACGAGAGCTGAAACCCGACATCGAAGAGATAATTGGGTTCATACAGCAGCAAGCCCAAAGCCACCACCGCCAGGGTATTCATCACCGAGGATTTTCGGCGCAGCAACAGCCCCACCTCCACCAGCGAGAACATGCAAACGGACCGCAACACCGAAGCCGACACGCCCGTCACGAAGGCATAAAACCACACCAGGCCCACCACCAGCAGAAAGATGAGCAACTTACTTGTCTTGCCGCGCCGCAACGGTTTCAGGGAAAAAAGCAGCACGCCGTACAGCAAGCCCACGTGCAAGCCGCTGACCGCCAGCACGTGCATGGTGCCGGTGCGGGCGTAGGCGTTGCGCAGGGCCGCATCCAGATCATCCTGCACGCCTAAGACCAGAGCATTGGCAATGGTGACTTCCCGCTTAGCCGGAAGGTGTTCCCGAAAGGCGTTTTCCAGCTGTTTTCTGATTTTCAGGCTCAAAGCCACTACCGCACTGGGCGGATCATAGCCAAGAGTCAGCCACGTCCCTTCCGGGAGATACGCTTGCCACTGGATGTGCTTCAAAGTCAGGTACCGCCGGTAATCAAACTGAAAAGGATTGGCGGGCGCCGCCGGCAGAGTAAGCGCGCCCTGCACCAGCAGTTGCTGCCCGTACATCAACGCATCCGCTTGAGCGGAATGAGGTAAAAACACCGCCACCTGCCCTTGCGCCGGATACCACTTGCCGCCCGCCCGCACCGCCTCCACTCGGCCCACGGAACTGACCGAAGTGGGTTTTAACGCCACCGCTTTCACCAGCGTGATGCGATAATGAGTGATTTCCCGTGCGGGGACCGGCAGCGTTTTGGGGGTGTTTTTCAGAAAACAGGCCCAAAACGAAAGAGCCGTGACGGTCAGTATTCCGGCTATGCCGGCCCAGCTCCTCCGGCGGGCCAGCGGCCGTTTCATGGCCAACCAACCCAGCCCCAGAAAAAGGAGCACAAAAAAAGCCGCGGCTTCTCCCGAAAGAGTAAAACCGCGGCCGATAGAATAATACAAGAGAATACCCGCCAGAAAACTGACCAAGAGCCTGAACGCACCGGTGGCCAAAACTTTAGCCATTCTGCTGCCACAGGAAAGTTCGGAAACGGAGAGAAGCAAAAGAAACTATCTTCGCATGGAAGGAAAAAACCCGTCGGTGCAGGCCACCATGTGGCTTACCGGAATTACCTTCTACGCGGATGTCTCTCATAGACTTCTCTGAAAAAGTACGCTTCTCCCAAATACGTTTTGGACCTGTTTTCGGAAAAATGCCCCCAAAACCGGTTCAAAAATAAAGCGGCAAAGGCACGTTCTCCAGTGGAGAATTCGCCTTTGCCGCTCAAGCTAATTAGTCGTCGTAGCGGCGGAAGTTCTGCCGGCGGCGCGGGGCATCCTGGGCATCGGAATCCACTTTCTCGCGTTCTTCGCGCTCTTTCTGGCGTTTGTCGTCAAACTTGGTGTAGGCTTCCACAATGCTTTTCACCAGGCGGTGACGCACTACGTCCTCGGCCTGCATCTCCACAAAGCCGATGCCTTTGATGTCTTTGAGCACCGTCATGGCTTCAATGAGACCGGAGCGCTGGTTGCGCGGCAAGTCAATCTGGGTGCGGTCACCGTTGATCATCACCTTGGAGGTAGGGCCCATCCGGGTCATGAACATCTTGATCTGCATGGGCGTGGTGTTCTGCGCCTCATCCAGCAGCACGAAGGCGTTGTTGAGCGTGCGACCCCGCATGTAAGCCAATGGAGCTATCTCTATGATTTTGTTTTCATAGTAATATTTCAATTTCTCCACCGGGATCATCTCTTCCAGCGCATCGTAGATTGGCCGAAGATACGGGTCTACTTTGTCTTTCATGTCGCCGGGCAAGAACCCGAGGCTTTCGCCGGCTTCCACCACGGGGCGCGAGATGATGATCTTCTTCACCTCTTTGTTTTTGAGCGCCCGCACGGCCATGGCCACCGAGATAAAGGTTTTACCCGTACCGGCCGGCCCCAGGGCAAACACCAGATCGTTCTTGGCCACGGCCTCCACCAGTCTGTGCTGGCTGGGGGTTTTGGCCTTGATCACGCCGCCCTTGCTGCCGTAGACAATCACATCGGGCGAAGTGATGACCACGTCATCCTCAAAATCATTATCGGCGGCCAGAAACTTGTGCACGCTTTTATCGGTGATTTTCCCGTACTGGTGATAATGTTCAATCAGGGAGGAAAGGATCTCGTGGATCTTGGTGATTTCAGGGGTTTGGCCCTGAATCTTGATCTCGTTGCCGCGGGAGATAATCTTGCTGCTTGGAAAAGCGGCGGCCAACTGCTTTATGTTTTGATTCTCAAGACCTAGGAAATCTATTAACGAGATATTCTCCAGGGTTATTGTTTTTTCTACCAAAGGCTATTTCTGTTTATATAGGTGGTTTTTAAACCAATCTACTGAAAATATAGTAGATTTGTTATAAGACAAAACTAGAAATAATTAAGTTCTTTTGACCAACCGTTCCCATGGGAATTCTCACCTTCTTGTCAGACTTTGGAACCACCGATCACTACGTGGCCGCCGTAAAAGCTAAAATCCTGACTATCAACCCGGCGCAAGTAATGGTAGACATCTCGCACCACATTGAGCCGTTCAACATTGCCCATGGTTACCACGTGATCAATGCCGTTTACCCGGACTTTCCGCAGGGAACAGTCCACCTGATTGCGGTAGACACCCACGGAACCCGCAGCGGCCGCTACCAGGTGGCCCGCCACCACGGTCATTATTTTATCTGCGCCGATAACGGCCTGCTGTCTCTGCTCACCGACAACGACCCTGAGCAACTGATTGACCTGCCGGTACTCCCCTCTTCCTCCTCGCCCGCCCGTGACATCATGGTTCCGGCAGCGGTGGCGCTGGCGCAGGGCGCTTCCATGGCCGAGGTGGGGGAACTAGCCGATGGCATGGTTCAGCTCATCAACCGCCAGCTCCGGCTCAACGACCATTCCATCACCGGCCATGTGGTGCACGTAGACCACTACGGCAACCTCATCACCGACATTACCCAAGACAGCGTGGACGCCATCGGGCACGGCCGCAGGTTCTCCATCCATTTTCACCGCGAGGTAGTGGACAAGATCAGTAGCCGCTACAACCAGTCCAACGAGGGAGACTGCGTGGCGCTGTTCAACCGGCAAGGTTTCCTGACCATCGGGATCAACAAAGGGCACGCCTCTGAGCTGCTGGGCATGTACTTTGACTCTCCGGTTGAAGTGAAATTCTCGCAGGAACCGGCTGAGTAAGCAAAGCTTGCCGGAAAGTGTTTTCGCCCTCTTTTAATTAAAAGGTGCCATAAACGCAATGGAATCTCTGCGGATGCGGCATTGAAATCAGTTAATTTATTCAATACAGACTAGGACAGGCATGTTAATTCGGGTGGTTCGGATGACGTTTCAGGAGGAGAAGGTGGAGGCGTTTCTGGATATCTTCAGAGCGTCTCAGGACAAGATCAGGACTTTCCCCGGGTGCCAAAGCGTAGAATTGCTGCAGGACTACCATGTACCCCACGTGTACAGCACCTACAGCCTTTGGGACTCAGATGATGCGCTGAACCGTTACCGCAAATCAGAACTCTTCGGCAGTGTCTGGAAACCCACTAAGGCCTTGTTTGCGGAGCCTGCCCAGGCTTTTTCCTTTAAGCCCGCTCAGGTGTAAGCAGGCGTTCTCCCTGTAATATTTATCCTAATTTCCGTTTTAAGCCTGTTTTCGCAAAACAGCCCCTCTTCTACTTTTTTGTCGAAAATACAGTTCTATTGTATTTACGCGCCCCTGCTTTACCTGCTGTAAACCAGTCTACTTTCCATCATCATCAACACACTCTATATAGACATCGATTATATCAATTTGATCTATAAAGGGTAATCCGGCAATTTTGGGCCATTGATCCACTTACTAAACCCAAAATGCTTAAAAAATCATTACTCTTATTAACCTTCCTGGCAACTGGCCAGCTGGTTTTTGCGCAGAAACCCCTTACCACCAATACCGGCGCTCCGGTAGGAAACAACCAGAACTCCAGAACGGCCGGTGAGAACGGTCCGGTGCTGCTGGACGATGTGCATCTGATTGAGAAACTGGCCTCTTTTGACCGCGAGCGGATTCCGGAGCGCGTGGTACATGCCCGCGGTGCCGGAGCCTTCGGGGAGTTTGAGAACTACGCCGATAACTCTGCCTTCACCAAAGCTTCTCTGTTCAACACGCCGGGCAAGAAAACCCCGGTGTTTGTGCGCTTCTCCACCGTGGTGCACGAAGCCGGTTCTCCGGAAACCCTGCGCGACCCACGCGGTTTTGCCGTGAAATTCTACACCGACCAAGGCAACTATGACCTGGTGGGCAACAACCTGCCGGTGTTCTTCATCCGGGACGCCATCAAGTTTCCAGACATGGTGCACTCGTTCAAACCGTCTCCTATCTATAATCGCCAGGACAACCACCGCGTGTTTGACTTCCTGTCTAACCAGCCCGAAAGCACCAACATGCTCACCTACCTGTACCAGGATTTGGGTATTCCGGCCAACTTCCGGCAGATGGATGGTTTTGGGGTACATGCCTTCAAATGGGTGAACGCCAAAGGCGAAGTGACCTACGTGAAATACAAGTGGACCTCGCAGCAAGGCGTAAAAACCTTATCTGCCGCGCAGGCTGCCCAGGTGCAAGCTACCAACCACAGCCACGCCACGCAGGACCTATATGCCGAGATCAACAAAGGCAACTTCCCGGTCTGGGAGCTGTCCGTGCAGATGATCAAACCCGAGGATCTGGACAAATTTGACTTCAACCCGCTGGACCCTACCAAGATCTGGCCGGAGAGCATCGCGCCCAGCAAGAAGATCGGTAAGATGACCCTGAACAAAGTACCGGACAATTTCTTTGAATCGGTGGAGCAGGCCGCGTTTGCGCCCGGCACCCTGGTACCCGGCATTGAGCCCTCAGAAGACCGTCTGTTGCAGGGCCGCGTGTTCTCGTATTTTGATACCCAGCGCTACCGTTTGGGCGGCAATTTCCAGCGCATTCCGGTGAACGCCCCTAAAGTGGAGGTGAACAGCTACAACCAGAACGGCGTGTTGAGCAACCGCACCACGGCATCAGACGTGAACTACCAGCCCAGCACGGCCAATCCGTCTTTCACAGACAATGCCCAGTTCAACTACTCTACCCAGAAGATAGACGCCGAGACCATGCAGCGCGCCATCAGCAAGCAGAACAACTTCCAGCAAGCCGGTGACCTGTACCGTTCCCTGTCTAAAACCGAGAAAGAGCACCTCATCAGCAACCTGTCCGGCGACATGAGCCAGATCAGAAGCAAAGAAGTGCTGAACAAAATGGTGAGCTATTTCTACCAAGCCGATGCTGACTACGGCACGCGCCTCATCAAGGCCCTGAAACTGGACAAAACCCAGGTACAGGCGCTTACTTCCAAATAATCTACTTTACCATACAGAACAAGCCGGGTGGTTTCTGCCCGGCCTGTTCCACCCTTTTCACCTAAGATGCAACACACGTGAATACACTGCAGGCTATTTCCCTTTCGCACCAGACGGCCGCTGTCCAGTACAGAGAGGCGCTCCAGTTTACTTCTCTTGAGGCGACTGCCTTCCTGCAAACCTTGCAGGAGAAAGCGTTGGTGGCCGGGATGGTGCTGGTCACGACCTGCAACCGTACCGAGGTCTATTTTGAGTCTGAAAGCACCTCCACCCAACAAGTACTGGAAGAGCTGCTCGCATTCAAAGGCATTGATAACCCAGCCGATTACCAACACCTGTTCCAGCATTTTACCCAGAGCCAGGAAACGTTTCAATACCTGCTGGAAGTAGGCATAGGCTTACGCTCCCAGGTGCTGGGCGATCGGCAGATCATTGGCCAGCTCAAAGAAAGCTACCAGCAAGCCAATGACCTGAAGACCACCAGCCCCCTGCTGCACCACGCCTTTCAGTCGCTGTTCAAGACGCACAAGCGCGTGCACAATGAAACGGCCTTCAGAGCCGGGGCTTCCTCGGTGGGCTACGCAGCCCTGGAACGCGTTACTGATTTCTTCCCGCGCCTAAGCCTGAGTCAGAAGAACCTGCTCATCATTGGCACCGGCCAGCTGGGAACCGATGTCGCCAAGTATGCCGCTTCCTTCGGGTTTACCCATATCACGCTCACCAACCGCAGTCAGGACAAAGCCGAGGCCTTGGCCGCCACCGTCAATGGTCAGGTGCTTCCCTTTGAAGCATTTGAGGCGGAGCTGGCCCGGTTTGAGGTGATCATCTCTTGCGTGAGCGGCGGCAAAGTTGTTTCTCTGCCTACGCTACAGCACCTGCCCCAGAAAAAGCGGGTGCTGCTGGATTTGGCCGTGCCGCTCAGCCTTCCCGCCGAAGCGGAACTGGTGCCGGGCATCTCGCTGGTGAACATGGATGACATTACCAGCAGAACCCAGGCGGTGCAAAAAATGCGCGAAATCTCCATTGCTGACGTGCAGCGCATCATCCAGGAAGACGTGCAAGAGTTTGCCGCCTGGCTACAGGATTTGCCCGTGGCCCACACCTTGCAGGAACTGAAACGCCTGTTGGCCCAGGTGGTGGAAACCGAAGTGCAGAACCGCACGAACGGCTCTGCCCCGGCCTCTTCCGCCGCAACGGTGAGCACCTCCTTGAACCAGTTGCTCCGCAGGCCCGCCGGTATCCTGAAGAACACCCAGGGCCCCGACCGTCAGGTGCTGCTGGCCTCCTTACAGACCTTATTCCACCTTGCCTAAAACCTTCTTGCCATGAGCCCGATCACCAAAACCGGTGTCCTGTTAGTGAACCAAGGAACGCCCGACAGCCCTTCCGTGGCGGATGTGTGCAAATACCTCCGTGAGTTTCTGATGGACGAGCGGGTGATGGACCTCCCCTTCCTGAAGCGCTGGCCGCTGGTGAACCTGGCCATCGCTCCGTTTCGGGCACCTAAATCTGCAAAGGTGTACCAGCAGCTCTGGACGCCGGAAGGGTCGCCGCTCAAGGTATATGGCTACCGGGTTACGTCTCTGCTGCAGGCTTCGCTGGGTGCCAACTACGTGGTAAAACTGGCCATGCGCTACCAGAATCCGGCCATTGAGAAAGCCTTGGCCGAGTTCCAAGCGATGGGCATCACCAAACTGGTCATCGTGCCGCTGTATCCGCAGTACGCCTCGGCTACCACGGGCTCGGTGCACCAGAAAGTGATGGAGACCGTGACTAGCTGGACCGTTATCCCGGAGATCAGGTTTGCCGGGCCGTTCTGGCATGAGCCGCGTTTTATAAGGGCTTTTGCCAAAATAGGCCAAAAACACCTGGATCGGGAGAACTACGAGCACCTCGTGTTCACCTACCACGGATTGCCCGAGCGGCAGTTGCACCAGCACGAACGGTATTCTTCTTGCCAGGAAGCCAACTGCCAGCACGAGCTGCACGCCGGAAACCAGTTCTGCTACCGGGCCCAGTGCTACGCCACCAGCCGCGCCATTGCCCTGGAACTGGGCATCGCGCCGGAAGACTACAGCGTCTGCTTCCAGTCAAGGCTGGGCCGCGATCCCTGGATTCAACCGTACACCGATGACACCCTCCGGGGCTTGGCCGCGGCAGGCCTCAAGAAAGTGCTCGTCTTCGCGCCCTCTTTTATCGCCGATTGCCTGGAAACCACCATTGAGGTGGGCGAGGAATACCGGGAGCTTTTCGAGGAGTTGGGGGGCACCCACTGGCAGCTGGTGGAAAGCTTGAACGACGATGCCTCCTGGATTTCCTGTCTGCACCAACTCGTCACGCAACAGGAGACCCCGCGACCATCACCCAAACGGTCCCTCACCGCCTTAAAGAAATATCCTTCTCTCTACCCTATTTCCCTGAACTGATTAACCAATACCCATGAAAACCCTTTTCCTGAAACTCGCTTTCTTCTTTTTACCGGCCGCTTTGTTTGCCCAATCCAATGACCTGCTTTCGGCGGCCAGAACCGGCGATGTAGCCGTTCTCCAGCAGTTGATCCAGCAAAAAGCCGATGTAAACGTCACCGATGCGAAAGGCTTCACCCCGTTGATTCTTGCCGTGTACAACGGGCAACTGGAAGCGACCACCGCTTTAGTAAAAGCCGGTGCCAACGTGAACCACCAGGACCTTACTGGTAATACCGCCTTGATGGGCGCTGCCTTCAAGGGCCACCTCGCCATTGCCAAGGTGTTGCTGGAGCACAAAGCTAACCTGAACCTGCAGAACGGAAACGGCGGCACCGCCCTGATGTTTGCCACCATGTTCGGAAGGAATGACCTGGTGCAGCTGCTGCTTTCCCGCGGGGCTGATGCCTCCCTCAAAGACCAACGCGGTTTCACAGCGCTGGCGCTGGCCCAGCAGCAAGGCAATACAGAGGCCGCCACGCTCCTGCAGAAATAACGCGGTCGTGTTTCTTTAGCGGAAACGAAAAGCTATTCCACCTTAGAAAAGAAAACGGCCCGGCACTCCCCGGCCGTTTTCTTTTGTGTAAGCCTATAAGCAGATTGGTTTCTCACAAGTGAAGGGCTAGTTCCAGCGTTCTTCTGTTTTAGACCTGTTTTCACAGGAATAGACCCAAAACAGAACAAATAAACGGGAAAGGAGTAATTTTACCCGAAACGGCCCCGTCGCCCTACAAGAGTATCCCCGAACTTAACCCCCGGTAGCGCATGAACTACTTCCAATTCTACGACCTCCCCGAAAGCTTTCTCCCCGATGAGAAGGCGATCCAAACCAAATACTACGCCCTGAGCCGGGAGTTCCACCCCGATTTCTACACCCTGGAACCGCAGGAAAAGCAGCAGGAGATTCTGGAGAAGTCTACGCTCAACACCAACGCTTACCGCACGCTCTCCAACTTTGACCGCCGCATGCAGTACATTCTGGAGCAGCACGGCCTGTTGGAGGAAGGCGGGCAGAACGACCTTCCCCAGGATTTCCTGATGGAGGTGATGGAGCTGAACGAGCAGTTGATGGAGCTGGAGATGGACTATGACTCGGTGCAGTTCAAGATTGTCTCAGACCAAACCGCCGAAATAGAGGGTTTCCTGAAGGCTTCTATCTGGCCGGTGCTGGAATCCTATGAAAATTTACCACCTGACGCTCAGGCAGAAGCCCTGAAACAGGTAAAAAATTACTACCTAAAGCAGCGCTACCTCTTGCGTATAAAGGAATCATTGAATAAGTTTGCATCCTCTTCTGACAGATAAAGCGTTTCACGCCTCGTTTTTCAGAATCTACCGGAAAGTAAATGCCCAGATGGCGGAATCGGTAGACGCGTTGGTCTCAAACACCAATATCTTCACGGATGTGCCGGTTCGACTCCGGCTCTGGGTACTCAGAACACATAGAAAGCCTTGTAAATCAACGATTTGCAAGGCTTTCTTGTTTTCAGGGGACGTTTAGGGGAACGCTATATTATCTTCTCCATACCAGTATTTTATTTTGAGTGATTTCTTTTAACTCCTCCATTTGAGCATCACCAAAATTCTTACCGCAGATAATTTCATTTAATTGAATCTCAAAATAAGGATTATTAAAAGGAATTTTGGTTAGAAACTTTGGGTAAGCCTCATCTCTAAGTTTTGATTCAATTCCATCAAGAACTAATCTTTCGTCATATCTAATTTTATCAACAGAAGAAAGACTTAGATATTCCATCACGTTGAAACTTAATCTAGTTTCATTTTCCCACCTATACTTGTCTCGCTTATAGTGATAATGAATCCACCTTAACTTTTCAGGGACTGTAGAAATAATTACATTAAATTTTTTTAACGTCAAGTATCGTAATTCATTGAGAAAAATTAAAATCATATCCAGTATCATAAAAGACATCTCTTAGCATACATGGTTTCAAACCTCCGAAAACCCCGGCATCCTTAAAAATAATCCTGATTCCAAACGCTACACCTGTCTCATTGTTTGCGTAATCATCCCAAAACTTTTGACTTCTGAAATTTTTGGTAAAACATGCTATATGAGGAAAATTTTCTTTTCCATAAGATGAATGATGATAGTATTGGGAATACGGGAAAAATTCATACCTCTGTGTAAATTCTAGTGCTTCTGCATGATCGTTCAAGTCTTGTTTATCTAATGATAATAAATGCAACTTTTCTTCTTTTAGTATTTCTAATGCTCTATCATAGGGTTTAAACCAATAAAAAACACCTTGGTCGCTTGACCTTTCTAATGCTAGCTTAGAATATACACCTTCTAACCATTCTATATATTGAGTATTTTCGTAATATAAAGGAAATCTCTTATTATGATCGTCTGTATAAGGTGTAACAAACTCCGAATCTAAAGAAGATTTAATACTGCCATACTTGGCATCTAAGTTTCTTTTTAATAACCATTCATTTAGAAATTCTTTTAAACCGACTAAATCCTTATTCTTATCTAGAGTAAAACCTGCAACGCCTCCCATTAATATTTAGCTTATTTTAATTAATTTATTTGAATACCAACCTAAAGTTCTTAATCAGAGATATCTTACCATCTGCTAAAGTTATCAGATTATGTAAAAAATGATAAGCAAGAAGCCAAGAAAAATTTCTTGGCTTCTTGCTTATCATTTTTCCTCCTACAAATCAATAACCGCAGAAAGTTCATTACATGAGTAACAATGTAGGAAACAATCTATCGTATCAGCTATTCCGATTCTCTCCCAAACAGACTTTTCATTCTCATTTAATTCATCAAAGCCCAACTCCCCTCTGTCTCCACCGCATCTAGAACATTTAGTCAAGTCATATTCTTCATTTTCACCATAATTTATGAAGGGCTCAACTCTAAATGTATCTTATTCTAAGCTCTCCCATCTACGTTTTGTATTATCTCTCATATTCTTAATTGATTGTTTTTAAAGTGTTCCTGTTTTTAATTTCTAGCCGGTCATAAAACTGCATTGTAGTTTTGTCTAAGGGTATTAGGTGAAGTGTACAATACTCTAATAGCACTTCCTTAATCTCCTCTCCTTTGAGCCTTCGCATCTAAGAAACCAAATTTTGTATAGAAGTCAGTATAGAGAGCAGAGATAGACTTTGAGCAGTTCCACACTTGGCATTTGAACGCTGCCTTGTTCTTGGTAACATACTTAGTCAGATAGACTCCTACCTGTTTAGGATTACTGGTATTTATCTTCTTCACATCAAAAGCAGAAGAAGCCTTAAAGCTCTCCTCCCTTGGCAAGATTCCGCTCTTCTTCTGGACTTCCAGCCAATAGCCCCAAGTCTTTTGAATATCCCAGTACTTGTTGGTGACCATGTGAAAGTGGATGTTGCCTGAGAAGGTCTTGTTCTCCGCTTGCCTTTCTGCCACCCATAGGTATTGAAAGTTTTTGCTCCTCTTCTTGATGTTGTCTATAAACTTCCTGAGTACCACCACCGCAAGCTCATCAGTAACCTCATTGGTAAAGGTGAACACCTTATCTTTCCTGAAGAAGCACCGTTTATAGGTTTAGATTACCTTGATAGAAATAGGGATTGGTGCCTTGGCCAAGTTGCCAATTTGCTGATCATGTAAGGGATTTATTCTGGTTAACCATTCTTCATGCCATGAAATACACTATAAACCGAAGGCAGGCACTAAGAGCCACGGCTCTAGTGGGAGCTGCTTCTTTGTTTGGATTACCGAAGCTGGAAGCCGCAGCAGAGAAGGGCAAGACGCCACCGCTTACCCCAGCCGAGATAAAGGCTATAGAAGCGGCTATGGGCAAGAAAGGCACCTACAAAGAAGCTGAGTTTACCCACACAACTCCTCTTCCCCGAAATGATCTCAAAGTGAAGGTAAAGGGAGAATCTGTTCCTATAGCCTTTGGTTTCGGCGGCTGGATGTCCATCAAAAAGACCATTGACGGCAAAACAGCCATGCTTATGAGCGACACAGTATTGCTACAGGAGGAAGTCAACCCGCTCATCTCTGCTGCACAAGCAAATGGCCTGGAGATCGGGGCCATTCACAATCACTTCTTCTATGAAGAACCCCGCATCTTCTACATGCACCTGCATGGTATGGGTACCCCAGAGGAGTTGGCCAGGAAGTTTGCAGCCACCATCCGGCAAAGCAAGATCTCCCCAGCCAATCAACCCACTACTCCCGGCCCCAACCCCACAGCTCAGAGCGGCAACACCTCACCCGGGACCTCTGCCGCCCCAACTGGTAAGGAGAACTTTGACTTACCTGCTTTGGATGCCATCGTGAAGTATACGGGGACCGTCAACGGCCCCACTTATAAGTACACCATCGGGCGAGATGACCTTACGGTGATGGCCATGGGAACGGAGATGACCGCATCCATTGGGCTGAACTCCTGGGCCTCTTTCGCCGGCAAAAAGGAGAAGGCCTACATTGCGGGAGATATCGCTATGCTTGAACCGGAGGTAAATCCTGTGATCGCCGCTCTAAGAAAAAATAGTTTGGAGGTGGTAGCCCTGCACCATCATATGCTAGGGGACGACCCTCGCATGATCTTCCTGCACTACTTCGGCCAAGGACCAGCTGCCACCCTGGCTAAGGGCTTCCGGGCTGCCTTGGATGAACTAGGGAAACACGGCAAGGAAATACAACACAAAAAGCATTGACAATTCAGTCCATTTTCTAAAGACGCCAAAATCAACTACTCCAGTACATGAAAGAAAACGGCTTGCAAAGATTCCTGAGCGCGCAGGAAAGAGACTATGAGGTGGCGCTGGCTGAGATCAGGAGGGGAAGAAAACAAAGCCACTGGATGTGGTATATCTTCCCGCAGATGCAGGGGCTGGGCTTTAGCGAAACGTCCAGATTCTACGGCATCAAAGACCTACCCGAAGCCGAGGCGTATTTGCAGCACCCTGTGTTAGGCAGTCGGCTGGTGGAGATATGCGAGGTTCTTCTGAAACTGGAAGGAAAAGACGCCCACCGCATCTTCGGGAGCCCCGATGATCTGAAACTCAAATCTTCCATGACCTTGTTCTCCGCTTTACCAGCGGCTCCGCCGGTTTTCAAAGAAGTGTTGGAGAAGTTCTTCCACGGCAAACCAGACGAAAAAACGGTGCAAATCCTTCGCTCACAAGCGTAATCCTGCACAAGAATTTACCACCACAACTTCTTGGCACGCACCTAATTTCCTAAAGCCAACGTGGACTGCCATCGCTCGTGCTGCATGTTTTCACCAGCACGCGGAAAAGTGCATCCAACTGGAGGATGGGTGAGAACACCAGCAAAAGCGGCGGGCTTGTCCCTTCTGCTGAATTCCTAAACAGCTTCTATTGAATTCCATGTCCTCCTGAAAGGATGTGTGTGAATAACAGGAAAGCATTAGCTGGCCTTCCTTGCCGTTCACTCCCAAGACCGATGAGGCCAGAAGAAATGGGGTATTTTAGCCACTTGCTTCTGGCACACGTAATGGAGCTATTGATCTTTTCTAAAGAGTCTTGCACCCCTTCGGGTTACATCAATAAAGAGAAAACATTCATGTTAGATACAAACAAGCCCTATGTCATTTGCCACATGTTGGGATCGGTAGATGGCCGCATCAAACAGAATATCTGGGGATTTAAAAACCATCACAAATACTTTGAAGAAACCGCCGAAAAAATTGAAGCCGATGCCTGGTTAGTGGGCCGGGTGACCATGCAGGAGTTTTCGAGCAAAGAAACCTATTCCCTGGAGGCGGGAGCTGACAACATCCCTAAAGAAGACTTCGTGGCAGAACAAGACGCCAAAACCTATGCGGTGGTGATTGACCCCTCGGGGAAATGCTTCTGGGACACCAACATGGTCTCTACGGAGCACGTGATCGAAGTCCTCACCGAACAGGTTTCTTCTGCCTACCTGGCGCACCTCAGAAGCAAGAACGTGTCGTATATCTTCGGAGGCAAAGAGGAACTGGACCTTGACCTGGTGCTCAGAAAATTGTACCACTTGTTCGGGATGAAGACAGTCCGCATAGACGGAGGCGGCCACGTGAACGGCTCTTTCCTGAAAGCCGGCCTGATAGACGAGTTCAGCCTGGTGCTGGCCCCGGTAGCCGACGGTACCATTGGTGCGCCCACCGTGTTTGAAGCCGAGGAAGGCTACGAAAACCGTAAAGCTACGCAGTTCAAGATCAAGTCCGTGGAGCGCATCTATGATGATTTCCTCTGGATTAGGTATCTCGTGATCAAAGACCGGGAAACCGGGAGATAATTCTCCAGAGAAACAGAAATACGATCGCTTTGAACCAGCGGGAAACTTGCGGCCACTGGGCTACATCAAAAACCATCGCAGGGAAAAGGCACAACTGAGCAGCTGTGCCTTTTCCCTGCTTCACTTCTTCACCTCTGCCAGATTATCTTTCATGTTCCAGTCAATCAGCAGATGATTTGGGTCTATGCCTACCTGAGCGGGCTTGCTGGGCACTGTGACCGTGATGGTCTGCTGTTTTGAATGGATAAGGTGCTTCTGTAGGTAAAGCGGCTTGCCCTGCTCCTCCCCCGCTTTGGCAGGAGCGAAAATCCCAACCTCCACCCAATCCTTCAGAGGAACCTCCTTCTCCACACCTATTTCACTTACTACCGTTTTGAGGGCCTCAACCTTGAACGTTACTTGCCAGGCCCCCTCTTTGGTCGGCTTCACGGCAGCTTGTTTCGCCTTAAGGTCCCAGAACGTGTTGGCCTTGAAAAGGTCGTGGAGCAGGTACTGGAGCGAGTCTGGAGTGGCCGCCTCAAGCTCCCCGTAAAGATCCAGCGAAGTGGCGAATGGAAGTTTGCCCGGAGGATGCTTTTGGAGCAAACGACGTAACGCCCCGTTTACCTTGTCTTTCCCGATGTACTTACTCATCGCATATAGTACCATAGGGCCTTTGCGGTAGTTCTGGTACCAGTCGTCGGCTTGCAGCAGCGGTAAGGCGGCTTTGGTTTGCGGATTCTCGTACTCCTCCCTCAAAAAACTTAACAGCTTTTTCAGGTGCGCAGGCCCATAGGTTGACTCCAGCATGCCCATGGCCGAGTACCAGGCCAGGCTTTCGGTAATCAGGCCGGCTCCCTCTACGTAGGCTTGTTTTAACTGATTTCCCCACCACTGGTGGGCTACCTCATGCGCCACCACCGCCGTCACCAAGTCAAATCCCCGCTCATCCGCCTTCAGGTTCATCAGGAAAAAGCCCTCCTCCGCCGTTATGTTGATGGGTGCGGCGTGGTGCCCGAAGCCGTACCCGGCATGAGCCACAAAGCGGAGCTGACGGTGCGGGTAGGGCCCGAACTGCTTTGTGTAATAGTCTAGCGAAGCGGCTGCGCTCCGGAGCATCCGCTCCGGGTTCATCGTTAACCCCGGCGGATAGAAAATCTGGATAGTTACCTCCTGACTCTGACCAGCCGATGCGTTTCGCCACTTCCTTTCCTGCACCGCGTAGTTTCCTGAGAAAAAGGCAAATTCATTCCGGATGGGCGCATCTGAGGCGTAATGGAAGTAGCGGCGGCCGTCTTTAGCCCAGGTCCGGCGCAAGCTGCCCGGGGCTACTACCTGTTGGTTGGCATTTGTCCCCACCACAGCCTCAAAGTGGATTTGCTCAGGAAACGGAGCGTACCGGCGCGCGGCCACGTTGTAGAGCAAGGCGGTGGCGGGCCGAGGTGCCAGGCCAAAGGCTTTTCGGGCGGATGCCTCATCCAACTCCCGGTACTGCTGGTACCCAATGACGGGAAGCCACTCCAGATTCCGGAAGTAGGTATGGTTCTCCGTTACCTCCGCATCGGCTCCGCTGTTGGCAAAGCCCTGCGCTTTATAGTTTACCTGAAAACGTAGATTTAGGGAGTCGCCGGGGGGAAGGGGGTTTGCCAGCGCGTAAATACGGAAGCCAAGTTCTTCGTCCAGGAGCACTTCCTTCGCTGGCTGGCCAAACTTCACCGAGGTTGTTTCAACGCCTGACCCGGGTGCCAACTGAATTGAATCAATGGGTACCTGACCCTTATTCACCAGCAGGTAAGAGCCTTGGATAGCAACTTTCCGCTGGGAAGGATATATTTCCACCTGCAGGTTTACGTCTGTCAACTTAGGCTGAGGCACGTTCTGGTATTGTTTATAACGATGCTCATATTCAGCCCGCTGCGCCGCTGAGGCGGAAGAGTTTACATAGTCATGCAGCACGTTGGTGTTATAGAAGACAAAGCCGCCCAACAGGAGAATGCCGCCCACCGCTACGGCCATTGTCAACGCCGTAGCCCGCGTCAAGCGATGACGAGCCAATTGAAGCCGTGCTTTCAAACTGACTTCGCGGCCGCGCACCCAAAGCAGCCTTGCTGCCACCGCCAGCAGCAGCGCCCACGCCACCCAGTAGGCCTTGAACCAGAGCCACGGGGCCACAGAATTGGCAAAACCACCCATGGAAGTGTACGTCCACTTCGGGCTACCCCCGAAGATAAGGAGCTGGTGCTCTATCCCCAGTTTTGGAGCAAACATGAGGCACCCGAAAACCAGCAGTACCACCAGATGCCCCAGGTATTTTTGGTTGACCACCACGTGCACCACCAGCGCAAGCAACGCGAAGAGCAGACATTCTACCAACTGAAAACCGAAGAGCGCTTTCAGGTATAGCCCGAGCTCCACCTCGGCTCCGCCGATGGCCATTTGGGCCAGTATTCCGGAAATCAGCAGAAATGCCAAGCCGCTAAAAAGCAGGAGACCCAGCGCCAGAAACTTGCTCAGAAAAAGTACCCATTCCGGCACCGGGGCGGGGTTAGAGAGCTCACTCAGGCCGCTTTCCCGTTCGCGCCAGACCAACTCCCCGGCGTAGAAAATAACGAGCAGGAAAAGGATGATCCAGAACTTGCCGGGCTGGGTGAAGGGAGCAGCTAGAATTTGTAAGACAAAGTCGGTTCTGGGCAGCATGGGAACCCCTTTGGCTTTTAGATTTCCTGGCATCGCCAAGCTCACTACTACGGCAATGAGAAACAACAGCGGAAGCCCGGTTAGTTTTTTTGCCAGCGCCCAGAAGGAGTTTAGGGTGATGAGCTTTACCTGGTGCAGATGGGTGGCGAAACGAAAGGTTCCCCGCACCCGCGGTAATGGTTCCGTGGTCTCCCACTTCAACCAAGCTACCTCGGCTACCCTGCTTTGCAGACTTTTCGGCTGTTTCCGTTTTGGGCCTGTTTCCGGTAAAATGAAGCTAAAACGGAAATACGTCAGTGCCAGCATGCCCACCGCGATGCCCAACCATACCACCCGGTTTACCAGAAACAACCCCTCCAGTTGAAGCAGGCGCGTATTCATTTCTATAGGACTCCACTCACTGCTTAGATGGCTCATGACGGGCGTAAAACCCATGGGGTCTACCAAGGTTCCCAAACCCCATTGCCGCATGGTAGCATCCAGCACCTGCCCCAGCAAGTAAGCCGCCACAAAAAGGAGGACGCCGCCCAGATAGCTGGCTATGGCTTTGCGGGAAAGCGCCGCCATGGAGAATTGGATGGCCGTGGAGATAAACGCGTTGGGTAACACCAGAAAGAAATAGGAACTGAGGTAAGACGTAGCCCTGAACGGCCCCAAAATCTCAGGTTCTACCCCAGTGCAATACATGGTCAGCAGGATACTCACCGGGATGGCAAACAGAATGAGCACATTGAGCAATAAGGCCGCCAGAAATCGTCCTCCCAGGTAGTCTGCTTTGCTGGCTGGCAAGATGTAGGTGAGGGAGAACATGCGCGTCTGCACATCCCTGGCGGCCGCGTCACCCGCTACCGCGCCGCCCATCAACAGCCAGAAAACGCAGCATAACACCGTAACCGCCGCAATAATGATGGGCGCATTGAGCAGGACATACCCTTCCCGCGCATCATGCGCGTAGTTGGCGGTAATAAAGAGGAAAGCAAGCACGAAGACGACTGTAAAGTACAGCCACGTAGAGACCTGGCGAAGCTGGTAGGTGAGCTCCAACTGGAAAATCTTCCGGAACTTCATCGCTGCACCTCCTCCTTTATTTGCTGCGGATTGGTTTGGCCGTAGAAGCCCGTCATGGTGCTGAAATACACATCCTCCAGGTCGGGCTCCACTCGCTCAAAACTACTTCCGGGATCCATCTGGCTATAGATGTGTACCAGGGTGCGCCCACCCAGGAGCTTGGCAGAAATGACCTGGTGCTCCCGCTGGACTTCGGGCAGCTTGTTCTTCTCCAGGAACGTTCGCCATACCTTACCTTGCAAGGCCGCTACGGCCTGCTGGGTCTGCGCTTCCAGCAGAATTCTCCCTTGGTGGATGATGGCCAAGTTGGTACACAGTTCAGACACGTCTTCTACAATGTGAGTGGAGAGAATCACCACACTGTTTTCCCCTAGTTCGCTCAAAAGGTTCAGGAAACGCACGCGCTCGGCGGGGTCCAGTCCGGCCGTGGGTTCGTCCACAATCAACAATTTGGGGCTGCCCAGCAGCGCCACTGCTACGCCAAAGCGCTGCCGCATACCGCCCGAGTAGCCGCCTAGTTTTTGCTTGCGCTTGTCCCAGAGGTTCGTTTGCCGGAGCAAGGTTTCGGTTGCTTCTTTCCGTGCCGCGCGATTGGTGAGGCCTTTGAGCACCGCAAAGTAGTCCAGCAATTCTTCGGCAGAGGCCTTTGGGTACACCCCGAATTCCTGCGGCAGGTAGCCGAGGGTTTGGCGCACCTCCTCTTTCTGGTTCACCACATCCAGCTCCCCCAAAAAGATCTGCCCTTGGTCCGGCTCCTGTAGCGTGGCCAGGGTGCGCATGAGCGTAGATTTTCCCGCCCCGTTGGGACCCAGCAAGCCGTACATCCCTGGCGGAATCGTCAGTGAAATGTTATGCAATGCCTGCACGCCGTTGGCATAGGTTTTAGAGACTTTTCTTATCAGCAGGCTCTCGTTGTGGTTTTCCATGTTTTTCATGCTTGTGCCGTTGACCTTTACCAGAGATTAGGTTGATTCTTTCACATCCGTTTTAAGCCTGCTTTTGAGAAAGTGGCCCGAAAACAGACGTACACTCGCTTCAAGAAACTTGCTAGGATCCGTTTAAGTGAGCGAGGAAAGAGAGGACGTATTTCTTCTCTCCCCTCCTCTTTTCAGTAAAAGAATAGTCTTTCTGATTGGGCTCAAAAACCGATATGCCGTCGCTATAAAGCAATCGACGAGGGGCGGTATTTCATCCGTGAGTGCGCTGGTAGGCTGCGCTTTCGGTTTCGTAGAGGGAGAGTGGGGACTGGTCGAGTTGAGATGCTGGAGCGGGAAGGAAACGGTATCTTTGTTCTATGCAGAAAGTCAAAAAGATCTTCCGGCAGATTCACGTCATCGTGTGGGTGCTGTTCACCGGTTTGGTGAGCCTGCAGTTATACACAGATGACCACCGGCACTGGGTTCCCTTTACCGTTGGATTCATCCTGACCGCTTTGCATGTTTTCTACAGCCACTTCTTCCTACTCACCAGGTATTTAGGAAAAAATCAGAAAAAGGCGTATTTTCTGAGGCTGACCGGCATTGTCTTGACGGGACCAATACCTTTTGTTTTTTTCCATCCTAAAAACACAGATACCTGGGACTTTTTCTTTGGGTACTATTCCATCACGGTGTTTATTTTAGTACCCATCTTCTTATTCCTCAGCTGGCTGGCCAGGGTGACGGAGAATCTGGTATTGAATACCATTAAAAAAGAGCAGCTGGAGAAACAGGCGGTAGAGACCGAACTGCACTACCTGAAATCACAGATCAACCCGCACTTTCTGTTCAACACCTTAAACAACATCCACACGCTGGTGTACAAACAGGCACCGGCCGCCCCGGAGGCCGTGATGCAGCTGGCCTCGCTCATGCGCTACATGATCTATGAATCGAACGCGCCCACCGTGCCACTGACGCGGGAGATAAACTACCTGGAAGACTACATCAACTTACAACAGCTCCGTTACAGGAAGTCACCCGTGGTGGAGTTGGAAGTGACAGGTAACCCTGATGCCTGCCAGATTGCCCCGCTGCTGTTCGTCCATTTGCTGGAAAACGCCTACAAACACAGCCCCGCCCGCTTGGAACCCGGTGACATAAAGGTGAAAGTGGAAGCCAAGGCCCATTCCCTTGCCTTTCAGATTCAGAACCCCGTTGGCACTAATCCGCAGAATACCCTGGAAGAACCAGGTGGCATAGGGCTGCCGAATGTCAAGAAGCGACTAGCTTTACTCTACCCAAATCGGCACCGCCTTGAAATTGACAACTCCGGTGAAACATTTACCATTAGTCTGGAAATCAACGGTACCCACGCGCACGTCCATGAAAGAGAAACTCACCTGTTACATCATTGATGACGAGCCTCTGGCCCAGGAGATTCTGGAAGAATACGTAGCCAAGGTACCTTTCCTGGAGCTGAAAGGCACCTTCATGAGTCCGTTGGAGGCGGCAGAAAACCTACAGAAAGACAAACCCGACCTGCTCTTCCTGGACATCAACATGCCGGACCTGGACGGGCTCAGCTTCATTCCCATGCTGAACCCTAAACCCATGATCATCCTCACGACCGCTTATGACCAGTATGCGCTCAAAGCATTTGACTTGGAGGTGAAAGATTACCTGGTGAAGCCTTTTCCTTTCGAACGCTTCTACAAAGGCGTGCTGCGTTTGTACCAGGAACACGGCACCAGGCAAGTACCTGATCAGAAAGAAGTAGCTGCTGAGCCTAGGAACGAGCAGGAGTATATTTTCCTGAAGGTGGGCCACCGTATCCAGAAAATCGCTACTCGCGACATCCTTTTCATTGAGGGCATGAA
This sequence comes from Rufibacter sediminis, assembly GCF_014269285.1. GTDB lineage: Bacteria > Bacteroidota > Bacteroidia > Cytophagales > Hymenobacteraceae > Nibribacter > Nibribacter sediminis. The sequence goes on along the minus strand of NZ_JACOAF010000027.1, from coordinate 265 downwards.
GGACTACCTCCGGGTGCATACCGCCCAGGAAAAGATCATGACCCTCACCAGCTTTTCCAAATTAGAGGAGTTGCTGCCTTCTCAGAACTTCGCCCGCGTGCATCGGTCCTTCATGGTGGCGATTGACAAGATTGACCACATTGAGAAAAACAGGATCACCATCCGAGAGCAGCTAATTCCGATCAGTGATACTTACGCCGATGCGTTTTATAGAAAGCTGAAAGGCATTTAAGAAGAGTATTTTTCAACCTAGCCCGCTCCTTCC
>NZ_JACOAF010000026.1 GCF_014269285.1 Rufibacter sediminis | reverse complement strand
TGCCTGCGTTTCGGGGCTGTTTTCTGAAAACAGCCCCGAAACGCAGGCAGGTGCCTTTTATAAAAGGGAATTAGCTAAGTAAAATAATTCAGCTCAATCAGAAGGAATTATCTAGCGGCAGGAAACAAAAGCAAAGCACGCCTTGTTAATTAATCAATCGATTGATTAACTTTGTCCGACTTTAAGATTAATGGCCGAGAAAGATAAAATAGATAAGAAGGAGCACCTAGTGGAGGTGGCGGAGCGGGTGTTCGGGGAGCTGGGCTATGAAGGAGCCTCTACCCGGTTGCTGGCCCAGGAAGCAGGCGTGAACATGGCCATGCTCAACTACTACTTCGGGTCCAAGGATGGGCTGCTGAAGGCGGTGGTGGAGCGCCGCATTTTACTCATGCGCAAAGGTTTTGAGGAAATCGCGCAGAAAGACGCCTCTTGCTGGGAAAAGCTGGACCAGGTGGTGCAACTGTACGTGAGCCGGGTGGCCACCAGCAAATACTTCCACAAAATACTTTTCCGGGAAATCTCCGTGATGCGAACCGGGTCTGAAGTGACTGAATTCGTCATTGACCACATCTATGGGAATACCCTGCACGTGCAGCAGATTATTGAAGAAGGCATCAAGAAAGGCGAGTTCCGGGCGGTAGACGTGGAAATGACCGTGGCCAGCATCTTTGGGACAGTCAATTACCTCATTAACTCACGCCGGTTAGCCTCCAAAATGCTGAAAATGGACCTGCTGGATGACCAGGTGCTGCAAAACGACATGAAGCCGCGCTTACAGGCCTACTTACAAGACTCTCTTAAAACACACTTACTTATAAAATGAAACTGAGAATCAATGCTTCTCCCGAGCGTCCGGTCAACGGATGGGGAGTCATATCGGCGGCGGTCATGGGTGGATTTAGCTTGTTAATGGCTTTCTCCCAACCCGCGGCGGCCCAGGAAGCGAAGCACCTGAATCTGACGGAAGCGGTGCAACTGGGCGTGCAGAACAGCAAAGTGCTGCGCCTGTCCCAGACCAGAATTGACCAAGCCATCTCGCGCTTTAACCAGGTGAAAGACGAATCCAAGCCGAAAGCCAGTGTCAACTACACCTACAACCACGCCGAGATTCCCACCAACGTGTTCCAGATGTCCAAGGAAGCGGAGCCGTTCTATTTGCCCAAACGCGCCGATGCTTTCCTGGGAACGCTTTCGGTGCAGGAGGTCATCTTCGCCGGAAACAAGCTGAAATACGCCAAAGAATCTACTGACCTCATGGCGCAAGTGGCCCGTCTGGATGCCGAAAAAGACAAGGACGAAATCGCCTATACCATCACCAACGCCTATTTTAACCTCTACAAGCTGCAGCAGAGCCAGAAAGTGGTCGCGCAAAACCTGCAGGCCATTGACAAGCAGATAAAGCAGTCACAGCGGTTTTTTGAGCAGGGTATCGTGACCAAGAACGACGTGTTGCGCTTCCAACTGCAACGCAGCAACGTAGAGCTGACTGGCGCCGACCTGGAAACGAACCGCAAGATTGTGGTCTATAACCTGAACGTGCTGCTAGGCTTGCCGGAGAACAATGACCTGGTGGTGGAAGAGGCCGCCGCTCCCGATGGCCGTTCGGTATCATTGGCTGCGTATGTAGATTCGGCTCTCACCAACCGCGAGGAACTGCAAGCCATAGACCTGAACAGCCGCGCCGCCGAGACCAACATCAAGTCCATCAAAGCCGATGCGCTGCCCGCACTGGTGGCTTCCGCTGATGCCTATCACATCAACCCCAGCGGGGCTTTCATTCCGCCGTCCCACGGTTCTTTGACCATTGGTTCGGTGGGGTTGACCGCCGCCTGGAACTTTGACCGCCTCTGGACAAACAAAAACAAGCTGACTGAAGCCAAAATCCAGAAAACCCAACTGGACATCAGCCGCGAACTCACCACCGACCAACTGAAAACCGAGGTGAACCAGAACTACCAGCGCTATCTACTGGCGCTGGACAAAATCAACATCCTCCAGACATCCATCGCGCAGGCCGAGGAAAATGACCGCAGCGAGGCTTCGCGCTACACAAACAAAGTAGCCAGTGCCACCGACCGCATCGAGGCCCAGACCCGCCTGTTTCAGGCCCTCATTAACCTGGAGTTGGCTAAAGCCGATGCCGGTCTGGCCTATTATACCTTATTAAAATCAACCGGAAACATCATAGACTAATTAGCGCACACACGAGCATGGAAACTGCAACTGAGAAAAAGAAATCCAATAAAGTTATTCCCATCATCTTAGGCCTGGTCCTGATTGTTGGCGGGTTCTTCGGGGTGAAAGAATACCTCTACTACAGCAAGCACGAAGACACCGATGATGCCCAGATTGACGCCGACATCAGTCCGGTGGTGGCCCGGGTGAGTGGGTACGTAGATACCATTATGTTTGAGGAAAACACCCACGTAACGCAAGGCCAGGTGCTGGTGAAACTGGATGACCGCGATTACGCCATCAAAGTAGAGCAAGCCTTAGCCGCCCAGCAGGGAGCCAGCGCCAACACCGGCGTTTCCCAGGCGCAAATCTCGGCCACCGCGGCCAACGCCACCACGGCCAGAGCCAACATTGAAGCCACCCGCGTGCGCCTCTGGAAAGCCAACCAGGACTACAACCGTTTCGCCAACCTAATCAAAGACGGTTCCATCACGCAGCAGCAGTTTGAACAAGCCAAAGCCGACCGGGACGTTGCCCAGGCGAACTACCAGGCCGCGCAGGACCAGTACAAAGCAGCGTTGCAGCAAGTAGGTACAACCCGTTCGCAACTGACCGTCACCAACACCGGCGTAAACCAACGGCAAGCCGATGTAGACTTCGCCAAACTGCAAATGTCGTACACCACCATCACGGCCCCGGCCAGCGGAATTGTGTCCAAGAAAAACGTGCAGAAAGGTCAACTGGTGCAAGCCGGGCAAAGCCTGTTCTCCATTGTGAATGACAACAGCATCTTCGTGACGGCCAACTTCAAGGAAACCCAGCTAGAGAAAATCCGCGAGGGGCAGAAAGTGGAGATTGAGGTAGACGCCTTTCCAGACGCTAAAGTAGAAGGGGAGATTTACAACTTCTCACCCGCTACCGGTGCCAAGTTCTCTTTGCTGCCCCCTGATAACGCCACTGGTAACTTCGTGAAAGTAGTACAGCGGGTGCCGGTTAAAATCAAAATAAACGCTACCCCAGAACTGATGAAAAGACTGCGCCCCGGCATGAGCGTGAAAACATCGGTGCTTATTCAGGATTAACCGATGGCAGAAACTGGTTTAAAAAAATGGGCCATCACCATTACGGTGATTGCGGCGGCGCTGCTGGAGCTGATTGACACCACCATTGTGAACGTGGCCATGCCCCAGATTCAGGGGAACCTGGGCGCTACGCTGGAAGACGTGGCCATGATTGTGACAGGCTATGCCGTGGCGAACGTGATTATTCTGCCCATGTCGGGATGGTTGGGCAGTAGGTTCGGGCGGAAGAACTACTTCCTGTTCTCCATCATCGTCTTCACCACCGTTTCCTTCCTGTGCGGAAACGCCACCAGCTTAGAGGAACTGGTCATCTTCCGGATTCTGCAAGGTTTGGCCGGGGGCGGTTTGTTATCCACTTCTCAATCCATCTTGCTGGAAACCTGGCCCAAAGAACAGGTAGGAACCGCCACCGCGTTATTCGGACTTGGAGCCGTGGTTGGACCAACTCTTGGACCAACTATCGGCGGCTACATCACCGACAACTACTCCTGGCCCTGGATTTTCTACGTGAACATTCCCGTGGGTATTCTGGCGGCTATTGCCACGTACCTGTTTATTAAGAAAACTCCGCGAGAGCTGGGCGGCAAACCGGTGGACTGGTGGGGAATTGCCTTGCTGGCCATTGCCGTAGGAAGTCTGCAGATTGTACTGGAGAAAGGCGAGACCGAGGATTGGTTTGCGGCTACCTACATCATTGTGCTGTCAGCCACCGCGGTTATTGGTACGTTGCTGTTCATCTGGCGCGAACTCACCTTTGAGTACCCCATTGTGAATTTCAGGATTATGCGCCACCGGAGTTTCTCGGTGGGAATGTTCACGTCCTTCGTTCTAGGCTTCGGGTTGTACAGTTCCATGTTCGTGTTCCCGGTGTTCACGCAGGGGCTGCTGGGCTTCACGGCGCAGCAATCCGGCAAACTGTTGCTGCCGGGCGGGGTGTTCACCATCATGATGATGCCGTTCATCGGGAAGATGTTGCAGAAAGGCGTGCCGGCCCAGTTTATGGCCACCGGCGGCATGTTGCTGTTCTTCGTCTTCGCGATGATGATGAATCACTCCACCTTGCTCTCGGGCACCGGCGACTTCTTCTGGCCGCTGGCCATCAGAGGTATCGGGATGGCCCTGCTGTTCGTGCCGCTCACTACCCTGGCGATTCAGGACTTGAAAGGCGCCGAGGTAGGGCAGGGGACGGGTCTGAACAACATGATGCGCCAGTTGGGCGGCTCCTTCGGGATTGCGGCCCTGACCACGCTCATCCACGTACGCTCAGGTTTCCACCGCAACAACCTGTTGGTAAATATCAATGAGTACAATCCAGCATTTTCGCAGCGTTTCCAGGGACTCATGCAGAACTTCATCAGCAAGGGCTACACGTTCATGGATGCCCAGAAAGCTTCTTATAAAGCGATTGAGGGCATGGTCATGAAACAGACCGCGCTGCTGTCGTACACCGATGCGTTCTGGGTATCGGGTATGATTATGCTGTGTTCCATTCCGCTGCTGTATTTGCAGAAATTCAAGAAAAATACCAATGTGCCGGTAGACGTCCACTAAGGTAACATCCATAGATTAAGAATGCTGTTTAGGGCCTGGTTTTGAGAAATCAGGCCCTAACTGCTTTTCAGCAGGACCGCAATCTGACAGAGCGCCCGCGCAGAGGTCAAAGAGGCGGGGTGCGTTTTGGGCTTGTTTCTGGGAAATAACTCTAAAAACCCGAGGCACTTTCCTGAAACGCGTGTACTTTTGCTTTTTCTATCATCTCTCATTCCAGTACCCATGACCCTTTTAGACGGAAAGAAAACCTCAGAAGCCATCCAGAGCGAGATTGCGGCCGAGGTAGCCCACATCAAAGAACAAGGAGGAAAGGTACCACACTTAGCCGCGATTCTAGTAGGCCATGACGGTGGTTCAATGACGTATGTGAACAACAAAGTGTTGGCCTGCGAGCGCGTAGGGTTTGAATCAACGCTGCTCCATTACGAGAACGACATCACAGAAGAAGCCCTGCTGGACAAAATCAGGGAAATTAACCAGGATGATGCCATCGACGGCCTCATTGTTCAGTTGCCGCTGCCCAAGCACATCAACCCGAACAAAGTGCTGGAGGTGTTGGATTACAAGAAAGATGTAGATGGTTTCCACCCCGTGAACGTGGGCCGCATGGTAGCCGGTTTGCCCGCGTACCTGCCCGCCACGCCGTACGGCATTATGCAATTGCTGGAGCGCTACAACATAGAGACCAAGGGCAAACATTGCGTGGTGGTGGGCCGCAGCAACATTGTGGGCACGCCCATCAGCATCTTGATGAGCAAATGCACCATCCCCGGCGAAGCCACCGTCACCATCTGCCACCGCAACACCGTAGATTTGGCGCACCATACCCGTCAGGCCGATATCCTGATTGTCGCAGTCGGAAAACCCGGCCTCATAACCGAAGACATGGTGAAAGAAGGCGCCGTGGTCATTGACGTAGGCACCACCCGCGTCACCGATGCCACCCGCGAACGGGGCTGGCGCCTGCGCGGCGATGTAGACTTTGACAACGTGGCCCCCAAGTGCAGCTACATCACCCCGGTTCCCGGCGGCGTAGGTCCCTTGACCATTTCCATGCTGTTGAAGAACACGCTTCGGGCGGCTAAAAAAGAAGTGCACGCGTAACATATCCTAGGAGCAGAGTAGCCTCACCTTTCTATAAAGTGAGGCTTCTCCGTTTTTGAGGTGTTTTCCCGAAAACAGCCCTAAAGTAGCCGCAACGTTTCCAATTACTGGCGCGAGTCTCCAGATTCATGCCAAAAGATGAGGGGAGTCTCCAGACTCCCTCCCTACGCATGGCTGGAGGTGCGCACTCTAATCGTGGTTCTCGGCGAGTCTTAAGACTCGCGCCAATAAAGGGAAAGCCTCATCTAAGCTATAGATGAGGCTTTTCTGCTTTTGGGCTGTTGTCTGTAAAAAGGCCTCAAAACGCTTTACAAGGTTCCTTCTTTGTGTTCCTGCATCAGGAGCAGTTTGAAAATGGCGAAGTCGTTGGGTAAATCAGTGACTTGTTTCTGTTTTCCCAGAAAGGCTTGCAGCTGTTCCGGTAGTTCTATTTCCTGACCCAGCACTGCTTCCATGCTTTGCTTGAATTTGGCCGGATGGGCGGTTTCCAGGAAAATGCCCGGGGTTTTCAGCTCCGGAAGTAACTGGCGCAAACTCAGGTACCCGATGGCGCCGTGCGGGTCCAAGGTGTAGCCTTTCTCCTGGTGTACCAGTTTGATGGTGCCTTTTATTTCCTCGTCATCGGCCCAGAAGCCTTTCACTACTTTTTGCAGGTTTTCCAGATGATGCCCGTAAAGCTCCTGAATGCGCGGGAAGTTGTTAGGGTTTCCCACGTCCATGGCATTGGCAATGGTCGCAATGGAAGGGGCAGGGGCGTAGTGACCTGTCTCCAGATAATCGGGTACCATGCGGTTGCGGTTGGTGGCCGCCACGAAGTAGGTGACCGGCAGTCCCATTTGCTTTGCCAGCAAACCAGCCGCCAGATTCCCGAAGTTGCCGCTGGGTACGGAGATGGTAATTTCAGTGGCCTCGGGGTGCTGCTTTTTCCATTGGCCCCACGCGTGGAAGTAGTACACCATCTGCGGTAACCAGCGCGCCACGTTGATGGAATTGGCCGAGGACAGGTTCTTCTTCTGGTTTAACTCTTCGTCTGAAAAAGCCTGTTTCACCAAGGCTTGGCAATCATCAAAGGTGCCTTCAATGCCCACGGCGCTGGTGTTCTGGCCCAGCGTGGTGAACTGCATCTCCTGGATTTCGCTCACGCCCTGCTGCGGATACACCACCACCACATCAATGTTGTCCAGGCCCAGGAAACCGTTGGCTACGGCACTACCCGTATCGCCGGAGGTGGCTACCAGCACCGTCACCGGTCGGTCCGGCTCCGCAAACAATTGCAGGCAGCGCGACATAAACCGAGCCCCTACATCTTTGAAGGCGCAGGTAGGTCCGTGGAAGAGCTCTAGGGCGTAGATATCTTTTTCTACCTCCACCAATGGAATAGGGAAGTGGAACACCTCACCGCAAATTTTGCGGAGTTCCTCGGGCGAAATATCTGGGCTGACGTACGGTTGCAGCACTTCAAAGGCAATCTCGGGCAGGGTGAGGGAGGGGAGCGACTCAAAAAAGTCTTCGCCCAAGGTGGGAATCTCCCGCGGGAAGAAGAGTCCTTTGTCCTTCGGTAGGCCTGTGATAACGGCTTCCTTGAAACTCATCTCCGAAGAGTAATCGTTGGTGCTATAGTAGTTCATAGGGGAAGTGCGGGTTGAATGGTTGAGGGTGCCACCAGGCGAACACCTTGTTCCGGCACCTGTGCTACATACGTTTTCGTGTCGATGCCGCTGCCTGCGTACACCGCTTCCATGGCTTGTCTTACGGCATACGCCTGTTCTTGGCTAGCGGATAAGGCAAAAATAGAAGGGCCGGAACCCGAGATACCGGCCCCTAAGGCTCCCGCCTGCAAAGCGGCTTCTTTCACTTGCTTGAACAAGGGAATCAGCACGGAGCGCTCCGGCTCGAAAATTTCATCGTGCAGACTGCGGCTGATGAGGTTATAGTCCTTTTTAAGTAAACCGGCCATTAAACCCGCCAGGTTCCCCCACTGCCGAATGCCTTTCTTCAACGGAATTTCCTGCTTGAGAATACTGCGGGAAAGCGAGGTTTTCAGTTCTATCTGCGGATACAGAATGGTGCAATACAACTCCAGCGGCACGCCCAACGGTACCACGTCCAACGGCTCGTAATCACGCACCAGCACAAAACCGCCCAGCAGGGAAGGGGCCACGTTATCGGCGTGCGCGGAGCCCGAGGCTTTGCGTTCGCCTTCCATGGCATACACCACTAACTCCTGAACTGTGAAGGGTGAGCCCAACAGCTCATTCACCGCGAACGCGGCGGCGGCCGAGCTGGCTGCGCTGCTGCCCAGGCCGCTGCCTACGGGCATTCCTTTGTGAAGCTGCAACTCCAGACCGTGGGTGACTTGCAGCGCCTCCAACATCTTCTGGGCTACCACGCCAATCACGTTTTCAGCGGGATTTACGGAAAGTCCGTCAATTCCGTGAATGGCGGAAATGGTGATGCCGGGCTGCTCGGTTTTCCGGGCCCATACTTCATCGCCGGGCTGGTCAAGCGCAAACCCGAGCACGTCAAAACCACAGCAGACGTTGGCCACAGTAGCCGGGGCGTAGGCTTTGACAAAATCGTTGTTCTCCATAAATAGGGGGTTAGGCCACCGGGGCCGCTGAGGATTCTGGGACAGTTACAAAGAAGTGGTCGTGGAGCAGGTTCACGGCGCGGTGCGCATCGTTGGTGTTCAAAACCACGGAAATAATCCGTTCCGTGGCGCCTTGGGCAATGGCCCTGATGTTGATGCGATGATCGCCCAGCAACGAAAAGGCTTTCCCGGCGATGCCCGGTTGCTGAATCATGCCGTTGCCCACAATAGCCACAATGCTCATGGGCGTTTCCAGGCTCACCGGGTTCAGTAGCTGCTGATTGATGTCCTCGGCAAATTCCTGGGAGATGGCCTGCACTGCTTTTTCCCCGTCCACTTCGGCCAACCCGATGGTGATGCTCTGCTCTGAGGACGACTGCGTGATGAAGTAAATGTTGATACACTCCACGGCCACGGCTTTGAACAACCGCATGGCCACACCGGGCACGCCCACCATGCCGCTGCCGCTCACCGTCAGTACGGCAATGTGATCTATGCAGGAAATTCCTTTCACGTTCTGGGGACTGGGAGCAGGGTTGGCAGATATCAGCGTGCCTTTGTGCCCGGGGTTGAAGGTGTTCTTGAGCACCAGCGGAATTTTGGCGGCCACCAACGGAGCGATGGTGGGCGGGTACAGCACCTTCGCCCCGAAATAGGCCAGTTCCATGGCTTCCTCGTAGCTCAATTCTTCAATGGAGTAAGCGGCGGCGGCTTTGCGCGGGTCGGTGGTGTACATGCCGTCCACGTCTGACCAGATCTCCAGCAAATCAGCCTGTAAGGCGGCGGCGTAGAGAGAAGCCGTGTAATCAGACCCGCCGCGGCCTAAGACCGTGGTTTTGCCATCGGCGGAGCGGGAGATGAAACCGGGCGCGACAATGAGATTCGCCTGCGGAAGGTTCTCCTGCATGAGCGCGTACGTGGCTTTCAGATTGACTTTCGCGTTCAGGTAGTTGTTGTCGGTTTGGATGTAGTCGCGGCTGTCTACCAGGGTGTTAGGCAGCTGGTGGTGCTGGAATGCCACTGAGACAATCTCTGAGGACAGGCGTTCACCGTAGGCCATCACGCGGGCTTTGGTGCCGTCACTCAGTTCATCCAGCAGGTACACGCCGCGGCAAACGTCCTCCAGTTCCCGGAAAATCATCTTGATGCGGCCTTTGATGTCAATTTGCTGGCTCATGGGCACCAATTGCTCAATGGCTTCCATGTGTTTGGTTTCCAGTTGGGTGAGCAGGTCCAGGTACGTGACATCATGGGCCGCAGCCTTCTGGTAAAGGCTAATCAAAGTATCCGTGACTTTGGACATGGCGGAAACCACCACCAGCATCCGGGGTTGCTTTTTCTCCAGGAGAATGGAGATCAATTGACGGATGGCGTCTGCATTGGCCACAGAGGTGCCTCCAAATTTCAAAACCAGCATGGGTTCAGGCGTTAAGGGAAACGATAAGTAGTACGATGGATTCTGGCCGTAGGCCGAAAAGGCCAAATAGGATTTGGCCATGAGAACGGACGATATGTGTTGCTATACCCCCGGAGGGGTAATCGTAATAATAGTCGTAGCAACGGAAATTGCAAAAACAACAGTAGCCGTTTCTTCCTGGGAAGAAGAAAGTACCGGGGTTGCTATGTTGTGAGTTTTTGCCATTGGTGCCGGCAATATCTGAAAAATATTCAGAGAACAAACAGAAACAGTGGAAATTTTTTAATGAGCCAGAGAGAGGCGGGCTGAAAAGGCGTTCTGCGCTTTCTGGTCAGGAATGGTTAACTTTGCACCGCCCAACAGGCGCATTACCGTGAAAGCCCGTCTCGGCGGCAACTTATCACGGTGAATGCATGTTGCAGTACTACAATATTTTCCGTTGTGGCGGTGTTTTAGAGAAACCAGCCGTAAAACGGGTCAGTTTATTTAGAGAAATTGGAAGCTTCATTCGATATAAAAATTGCCTCCGTGCACACCGTACCCAAAGATGGCACCAAACTGCCCTTGATGGAACATTTCTACACCATTCAGGGCGAAGGGTACCACACCGGCAAAGCCGCCTACTTTATCCGGCTGGGCGGTTGTGACGTGGGATGCCACTGGTGCGATGTGAAAGAGTCCTGGGATGCCAACCTGCACCCGCTCACCGACACTGACTGGATTGTGCAGCAGGCCGAACAGTATCCCGGCAAAGCCGTGGTGGTGACGGGCGGCGAGCCTTTGATCTATAACCTGGATTACCTCACCTCAGAACTGCAGAAGCGCGGCATCCAGACGTTCATTGAAACGTCGGGCGCGTATCCATTGAGCGGGCAATGGGACTGGATTTGCTTGTCTCCTAAGAAATTCAAGGGGCCGCAGCCCAGCGTACAGCAGCATGCCGGGGAGTTGAAGGTCATTGTGTTCAACAAAAGTGATTTCGCCTGGGCTGAGGAACACGCTGCCCAGGTGGGCCCTGAAACGCGCCTGTACCTGCAACCCGAGTGGAGCAAAGCCGATCAGATGATGCCGCTTATAGTGGAGTATGTGAAAAACAACCCCAAATGGCGCATTTCCCTGCAAACCCATAAATTCCTGAATATCCCCTAACCCATGCAGCGTCTCCCGCTTCTTCCACTTCTCCTGCTGGCTTTTTTGCTCGCAGCCAGTCCGGTGATGGCCCAAATTTCCTCAGGTGGTTCTTCCAATAAGAAGGCGCAAAGCGCTTTTGACGAGGGAATTAAGAACATCCAGGGAAGGAATTTTGAGAAAGCGTTGGAGCTGTTCCAGGAGGCCGTGAAGCGCGATACCACCTTCGGCGAAGCGTATGTAGAGGCGGCGGGCTTATACCGGATCTTGCAGAAAGAAGAAGAAGCGTATCAGTTCTACCGCCGGGGGCTGTCTAAGATGCCGGACAAACCCGGCCGCTCCGCGGATTATTACAATTACGCCGAATTGGCCTTCGCCCGCGGTCAGTACGACCAGGCCTCCACCTTTTACCAGAAATACCTCCAGTACGGGAAGAAAAACAGCCGGCAGGCCCAACGAGCCAATCAGCAGCTGGTAAACGCTACGTTCGCCCAAAAGGCCATGGCCAATCCGGTGAACTTCAACCCGCAACCGCTGGGGGAAAAGGTGAACATGTTCGGGTTGCAGTACTCGCCGGTGCTCACCACCGACCAGCAGGCGCTGCTGTTCACCGCCCGCAACGGGAGCGGACCCCTAGACGATGAAAACCTGTACCTGGCTTCGCGCAAGGATGGGCAGTGGCAAGCACCGGTTTCCGTCTCTGAGGCAATCAACACGGAACTGAACGAGGGAGCCGCCTCTCTATCTGGCGACGGCCGGGTGCTGGTCTTTACTTCCTGTAACCGGCAAGACTCCTACGGCTCCTGTGACCTGTACATCAGCTACCGCGAAGGAAACGAGTGGAGCAAACCCAAGAACATGGGCCGCAACGTGAATACCAGCTCCTGGGATTCCCAGCCCAGCCTTTCGGCCGATGGCCGCACCATTTACTTCGCCTCGAACCGCAAAGGCGGGCAAGGAGGCGAAGACCTCTGGATGACCCAGCAACAGGAAGACGGCACCTGGAGAATTCCCGTAAACCTAGGCCCGAAAGTCAATACCCCGGGGCGCGAAAACTCTCCCTTTCTGCACGCCAGCGGCAACACCCTCTATTATGCCACCGACGGGTTGCCGGGCATGGGTGGTTTGGACCTGTTTAAGGCAAACCGGGAGAAAAACGGCTGGGGCACGCCCGAGAACATGGGCTATCCCCTGAATACCCACCGTGACGAAAGCTCCATTTTTATTTCCCCCGATAACAAAACCGGCTATTACTCCGGCCAAGCGGGTAGCGGCGGGAAAGTAGAGGTGGCGCTGCTGCAGTTTGAGGTGCCGGAAGTATGGAAAGGCAAAACGATCTCGTCCTTTGCCCAAGGCCGCGTGTTTGACGCGCAAACCAGAAAACCCCTGAAAGCCACCGTGCAGGTGTACGACCTGGACTCAGCGGGCGTAATTTCGCAGCAGGTGAGCTCAGACAAAGCCTCCGGCGAATACACCATCGTAGTGAACCAGAAGCAACGTTACGCGCTGTATGTCACCGCGCCGGGGCACGTGCTGGAAAGCCGGCATATCTCGGCTAGTTCTACCAGCGCTCCGCTGGCGCTTGATTTCTATCTGCAGCCTTTAAACAAGGGTGCGAAAGCCGTGCTGAGCAACCTTTTCTTTGACACCGGCAAAGCAGACCTGCGCCCTGAATCGCAGACCGAATTGGATAAGCTATTCCAGTTTCTCAAGGCGAATCCTAAAATTCAGGTGGAAATAGCCGGCCACACCGATAACGTAGGCCAAGCCGCCGCGAACCAGAAACTCTCCGAAGCCCGCGCCAAAGCCGTGGTGAAGTACCTGGTCTCCAAAGGGGCACCGGCCTCCATCTTCCAGGCCAAAGGCTACGGACCTTCTCAGCCGGCCGCGCCCAACACCTCCGAGGAAAACCGCCAGCTCAACCGCCGGATAGAATTGCAGATTCTTTAAAGATATTTTTCAGTCAGGACTAAACAAATGGCTTCACTGCGGGTTGTGTAAGTAGTGAAACAAGAGGTTTAGTTGTTTACTTGTTAAGTAGAGCCAAAAAGTCGCCCGAGGATTCTTCGGGCGACTTTTCTGTTTTGGGCTTGTTTTAGGGCGTGTTGACAATTAGTGGAGCAGGATCATTGCCGAAGCAAAGAAAACGAGTGCTGAGAAGCTATGGGCAGTTTTCTCGTATCTGGTTGCCACACGGCGGTATGCCTTTAGCTTGTTGAAGAACCTCTCGACTTTGTTCCGTTCCTTGTAGAGGTTTCGGTCGATGTGCCGCTGCCGCAGGCGGTTCCTCTTGGAGGGGATGACCACTTCGGCGCCCGACTCGCGGATGGAGGCGATGAAAGCGTCGGAGTCGTATCCGCGGTCGGCCAGCACGGCCCCTGCCCGGTATCCCTCCAGCAGCCTTTCCGCCTGGGTGGCGTCGCCCCGCTGCCCCACGGTGAGGGCGATGCGCAGCGGGTTGCCCAGCGCGTCCACCGCCGCGTGGATCTTGGTGGACCAGCCGCCGGCCGACTTACCCAGGCACTCCCCTGCGGGGCTGCTTTTTTTGCCCTGACGCGTGCTGGTGCGCCCTCACCACGGTGGAGTCGACCATCACCCAATCCAAGTCCGGGTCCTGCAGTTGCCCGAAGACCCGCTCCCACACGCCTTTCTTCGCCCAACGGCGGAAGCGCACGTAGGCTGAGTTCCAGGGGCCGAACCGCTCGGGCAAATCCCGCCAGGGAGCCCCTGAGCGGGCGACCCACAGCACAGCGTTCAGGAACAGGCGGTTGTCAGAGGCCGTGCGGCCCACGTCTGATGCCTTGCCCGGCAGCAGATGGGCAATCTGTCCCCATTGCCGGTCATTGATCTCGTAGCGACGCATAGGTTTTTAACCAGGAAACAAATCCCACACCAAAACATTCAATAATTGTCAACACGCTCTAAGATAATCAGGCAAAAAACAGCCTGCAATTGAATGGCTTCTCTCTAGCGCAGAAATTACTTCCGTGGCTTCAGATCACGGCTGTAAGGCACGGAAGTACATCTCGCGTCATCATAGCTGCATCTCCTTGGAGTAAAGTAACTAGAGTGAAGGGGAACTGGTTTGCACGGTTTCCGCCACCTGGTGATCCAGCGTTTGTAATTCTGGGGACCGGGGTTGGGCCAGGGCGGTTTCCAAGTCCTGCTCCTCAATTTGCCGGGTCACTTCGCGGGCTTTCTGCACCAGCGCCTGGAAAAGGTGACGCTGCTCCTGCCGACGGGGTAAATATTCAGGGTGCCACTGCACGCCTAAGATGAATTCGTGCCCCACGTGCTCAATGGCCTGGACCACGCTATTCGCTTCGCGCGCTACAATCGCCAAGCCTCTGCCCGCAATATCCACCGCCTGATGGTGCAAAGCATTAACTTTCAGCTTCTCTGCGCCGATGATCTGCGCCAGTTTACTGCCGGGTTGCAGCGTGATCTTCTTCACCGGAAAAATGCTGGACGGATTGGGCTCTTCTTTGTACAAGCCGCTGATGTCCTGGTGCAAGGTGCCCCTGAAGTAGACATTCAAGAGCTGCGAGCCCCGGCAGATCCCCAAAACCGGCAGGTTTTTCTTTACGGCTTGGTCAATCAGTTGGAACTCCAGGTGGTCACGGGCCTGGTCTAACGACCACTGCGGCTTGCCGCTGAAAAGTTTCCGGACGAAGAACAGGGCAGGGTAGTACACCCAACGGGTGAAGCGCCAGATCCGCTGAAAGAGGTTCTTTTTGGAGTTCTGCAGGGTGCGTTTCAGGTATTCCTGGAAGACGGCATCCTGCTGGTACGTATCGGGATCTACATCGGCTCCGCCGCCCACAATGAGTCCCTGCAAGCCATCAGCGGTCCGCGGGTTGGAAGGCGTAATGTGCACCGGTTTTCCGCCCGCCAGCAGCACCCCGAAGGCCGTGAATACCCACGCCACCTCGCCGCCTTTGTCAGGGCCGGTGACCCCGATGGTGGGGCGGTTTCGGTTGATCTTGTTTGCTTTCTGCCTTAGGTTAGCCACTGTTCTGTCTGTTTGCACCATTTGGTTTCAAAGCCCATGAGGGTGTTTTTCTTCAGTTGAAGGTACTCGCGGCTCATCTCGGTGATACGCTCCGGTTGGTTCGCCAGTTCTTCTATGACCACCCAGTTGTTCCATTCCTGCGCCAGGGTCCAGTCAGGATCAGAGACGCAGGAGTTGGGCAGCCGGTAATGAAAGGTTTTACGGGCTTTGACGCTGCCCAGGTTGGTGAACGCGTTTACCTGCTCTTTTCGCAGAAAGGCAAACAAAGGATACATGTCCAGTGGCCGGTTCCGGTCTGGGTTGTACTGGTGGTAATCCTCAATGAGCTGTTCCAGGTTGGGAGCGTAGGAGGGGTTCAGCACCAGTGCATTGTACTCCGCCGGAAACGGGTTGATGAACGAGGTCAGGTTTTTACGGGCGAAATCCGTGGCGCCGGCTTCCAGCAGCCAGGGGTAAAGCAGCAGAAAGGCCCGGATGTACCGGAGAATGGTGGCCGGTTCGGTATCCGGGAGCTCCACGTTGATGTGCGTCCCGAAGGCGTTGGTGATGAAAGCCTCGGTTCCTTTGGCCTGATGCTCATACAAGGCCTGCCGCAACTGCTCCAGCTGCTCCAGCTGGTTGAAAGGCAGCGGCGGCACCCCAATCTCGTATGGAATCACCTTTTTGATGACGCTTTCCAGGGCATCGTCAATTTTCTCCTCCAGGGTTTCCTGCCCCAGCTTGGTGTGCTCTATGTCCAGGTTGAGTTTCTCGAAAAAGGGCTTGTACTGCTTTTCGGTGAGCAGCTTCAGGTCTATCTCCACGCTGAAATCGCCCAGCCGCGTTTTCACGACTTTCGCGGAGAACCGGTTTTCCCATTGCACCTCACCGCCGTACAGCTGCTGCACAATGTCAATGCATTCGGTGATGCCCACATTGGCGAACTCCAACTCAAAGCCCACGGTACGTACTTCTCCCTCTGAATTCTTCTCTATAGGTAGTGGCTTGAAAGACATAGTTTTATGGTCTACACGTTTTTTCTAAACCAACGTGTAGAAACAAGAAGCGTTACAGGCTTTTGTACTATTTCTGTGGCAAGACCTACTTAGGAGCGGAAACAAAGAAGCGTTTTGGGCTACTTTCAGAAAAACAGCTCCAAAACAGGAAGCTGCCTATGCAAAGACACTCGTATGACCTCCGGACGCTACGAAGTCTCGAAAGTGGATGGCTTTACCTGCTTTGACGAGGTACCTCAAGAGGAGAAAGGGAAATGGCCGTTTCAAGCTCGTTTTTAGAAAACGAGCCCGAAACGGCCAGGGAGATGTAGAAGGGGAGATGTAGAAGATTGCTTTACAGTGAGAACCTTTCCAGAATAATCTTCATCCCATACAAAAGGGAGACGGTTCTTCTTTAACGTGTTTGCTCAGTAGACCTCGTAATGTCCCGAGGTCCTACTTATGTCTAATCTAAGCGATCATCTGGTTGAATTCCTCCTCACTGACTATTTTCACGCCCAGCGTGGTGGCTTTCT
Source organism: Rufibacter sediminis (assembly GCF_014269285.1). GTDB lineage: Bacteria > Bacteroidota > Bacteroidia > Cytophagales > Hymenobacteraceae > Nibribacter > Nibribacter sediminis. The sequence continues at coordinate 100,883 of NZ_JACOAF010000026.1, read as the reverse complement.
CCAGTTTACTCGGGCCCATTTTGTCGCCGGCTACCAGGTAAGACAGCTTTTTGGATATAGAGCTCACAATTTTGCCCCCGTTGGCCACAATGGCATCCTGCAGTTCTTCGCGGGAATAACCCGAGAAAATCCCGGAAACAACGAAGGTGAGTCCCGCCAGTTTATCGCTTTGCGGCTCTACCACGGCTACTTCGCCCAGGTCGAGTTGCAGGCCGTGTTGACGCAGGCGTTCTACCACGTGCACGTTGGCCACGTCCTGGAAGTACTCGCGCACCGAGGCGGCGATGCGGCCCCCAATCTCCGGTACCGCAATCAGTTCTTCCTCTGAGGCAGCGCGCAGGGCATCGATGTTTCGGAAGTGCTGGGCCAGTTTCTGCGCCACGGTGTTGCCCACAAACCGAATGCCCAGGGCAAACAGCACGCGGTCAAAGGGCGCTTCCTTAGATTTCTCCAGCGCTTTCAGGATGTTCTCTACCGTGGTTTTCTGAAACGTGACAATACGGCTTTTGCCGGTTTCCTCGTTTACAAACGTCTTCTTCAGCCCGAATAGCGTGTCATAGGTGAGGTCATACAGGTGATCGGGGCTGGTCACCAGACCCTGTTCCACCAGCAGCTCAATCTTGCCTTCGCCCAGACTCAGGATGTTCATGGCTTTGCGGCTGATGAAGTGCTCCAGCTTGCCTTTCACCTGCGGCGGGCAGCCTTTCTCGTTGGGGCAATAATGGTTGGCCTCCCCCTCGGTGCGGATGAGGGGCGTGTTGCAGGCGGGGCAAATGGTAGGGTACACAATCGGCTGGGCGTTCTCGGGCCGAAGCTCGGTTTTCACGGCCGTCACCTTGGGGATGATTTCGCCGCCTTTCTCCACCATCACCTGGTCGTGGAGCATGAGCCCTAAGCGTTCAATCTCGTTGGCGTTGTGCAGCGAGGCGCGTTTAACCGTGGTGCCGGCCAAAAGTACGGGTTTCATGAGCGCCACCGGCGTCACGGCTCCCGTGCGGCCCACGTTGTATTCAATGCCCAGTAGTTCGGTCACGGCTTCCATGGCTTTGTACTTGTAAGCCATGGCCCAGCGCGGACTCTTAGCGGTATAGCCCAGTTCTTCCTGCTGCGCGTACGAGTTCACCTTCACCACAATACCATCGGTGGCGATAGGCAGTTCAAAGCGCTTGGTTTCCCATGCATGAATGAAGTCCATCACTTCTTCAATAGTGCTGCACTTCTTCCAGGTAGGCGATACGTTCAGGCCCCAGCGCTGCAGCGCCTCCAGACTCTGCGAGTGGCTCTCAAACAGGGTTGGGGTGCTCAGTAAACTATAGGCAAACATGCTCAGGCGACGGCGGGCCACTTCTTTGGAGTCTTGCAGCTTCAGGGTGCCGGAGGTGGCGTTCCGTGGGTTGGCCATCAGGGCTTCGCCGATTTCCTCGCGCTCTTTGTTCAGCTCCTCGAAGACGGTGAAGGGCATGAACACCTCGCCGCGTACTTCCACCTCGGCCGGTACGTCATCGCCGTGCAGGTGCAGCGGAATGGTCCGGATGGTGCGGACGTTGGGCGTGATGTCATCGCCGCGGGTTCCGTCGCCGCGGGTTACTCCTGCGGTCAGAGCACCATTGGTATAGGTGAGGCTCATGGCCACGCCATCAAATTTGAGTTCGCAGACATATTCCACGTGGTCACCGGTCACTTTGCGCACGCGCTTGTCAAACTCCCGCACCTCGTCCTCTGAGTAGGTGTTCCCCAGCGAGAGCATGGGGTATTTGTGCCGCACCGTGGGGAAGTTCTTGGTGATGGTGCCGCCCACGCGTTGAGTGGGGGAGTTGTCTGAACGTAAAGCGGGGTGCTGCTCTTCCAGTTTCTGCAACTCCTGCAGCATCTGGTCGAACTCATAATCAGTTACTTCTGAGACGCTGTTCTGGTAGTATTGATAGTTGAGGTAGTTCAGGCGTTGGGTCAGCTCCAAAATGCGGGCTTCAGGGTTCTGCTCAGGCATGGGCGAATGGGTTAAACTGCCGGTAAAGGTAAGAAAAACGAAGCTTGTCTCTGTACCGTTAGGCGTTGAAGTTAACTAGCCCCAGTGCTGAAGTTCACCGCAGTTAACCACCCCCAGCCCCTCCTAAATTAGGAGGGGAGCTTTCTGCTAGCACCGTTTTTTACTTGATTTAGATGGCTGAAGTGGAAACTAGCTCATGGAGAAGAGAAGGGTTTTGGGGCTGTTTTCAGGAAATAGAGCAGAAACGGATATAAACAAGCGTTAGCAGTATTCAACACCATCAGAACAATGGTATCCTATCAACTTTCAAACATGCAGCAGCTGAACTTCTCCTGAATTACGGATCTTAGAAAAAAGCTCCCCTCCTAATTTAGGAGGGGCTGGGGGTGGTTAATCTTAGGGCTAAGGCTGGTTAACTTTCAAGGTGAGGGTGGTTAACTTCTGGAACTGTAGGTGGTTACATCTGCTTCTTGAAGTTTCTTCTAATCTCCTCCAGCACTCCTTCAGTTTGTTCAAAGACCTCCTTGTTTTCAAACCGGAGTACCTTGATGTTCAGGTTCTCCAGAAAGCTGGTACGCTCTTGGTCATTTTCTGTCCCGGCATCGGTAAAATGGTGCGCTCCGTCTAACTCGATGGCGAGCATTTCTGAAGGGCAATAGAAGTCAAGGATGTAGGGGCCCACACTGTGTTGTCTTCTGAATTTTCTCCCGTCCAGTTGGCTCCTTTGCAAGATCTTCCATAAAGCAGCCTCGGCGGGCGTCAGATTGCTTCTGAGCTTTCGTCTGTTTTCTTTTAAAGCAGGAATGTTGTGCAGGTGAGAAGGCATCTTGCGGGAATATTTACTTCGATGAACTTGCAGAAGGAAGACGATGGTTCCCATCGTTAAGCTGTACCTGCTACCTGTTATACGGATATTCATTCACCCAATGGAAGCCCCGGCTAAGCAGGGGCAATTTCTGGAGGTCAATTTTCCGGAGGCGCATTTGCACGGAGTCCTGGCTGAGGCGGCCGGTTAAGGTAAGATGGGTGCTATCGGGTTGATGATAGCGGAGCCGGGAACTTTGGGCCGCGCCGGTGGAGGAAGTCCAGGAGATGAACTTTTGAACAGTGTCGGTGTGCACGTATAGGCGCTGAGTGGAGTCATTCATCAGTTTCGCAGAGATAAAGCCATCAGAGTTTACCAGCATCAGTTTCCAGCGGGTGGTGTCAGTGGCGAGGGGCGGAAGGGTGTCTCCGTTCAGCACAAACGTGTCTACCTGATAGGCTCCGTATAAAGCGTACTGGCTCATGCTCTTCTTGTACCATTGGCTTCTTTGATACCCCTGCACCAGCGTCATGTAGCCAAAGAAGCAGAGAAACGCCAGTTTGAGCCAGAAACGGGTGGGTCTCATCCACTTCTTCGGTAACGTTGGAACGGGCGTAGCGGCGGGTACCGGTTTATTCAGGAAGAAAAAGGTAAACAGCCGTTGTAGATCTGGAGCCGCGACAAAGGCCGCCATCAGCAGCAAGTGCGACGAGTAGAGCTTCACGGGAACATCAAAGAAGAAATTAAGCGCCACAATGTTGGCCATCACGCCAAACGAGAGCAACGCGCCAAACGTGCTGGTGCGCCGCGAGAAAAGGAGAACGCCGCCCAGCGCCTCGGCAAAGCCGGTGAAATAATTGTAACCCGTAGAGTAGCCCATAAACTTCCAGACCAGGCCCATGGGAGTGCTTTCCACCAGGGGTTGAAAGAGGGAATGAGGAAACGGGAACGGAAACTGAGTCTTGTAGATTTTCGCGAAGCCGTAGCCGATCATGGCCGTACCCAAGGCATACCGAACCAGCACCAGCAACCAATACAGCAACGCGTCATAGTTTCTGGGCCGGCGGTCTAGAATCGACCAAAGGATGGTTCCCAGCGAGGCCAGTAGGAAAACGCCCAGCAGCTGCATGTAATGGAAAAGCGTGTCGCCGCTGCCGGTTGGTTGATATTCTACCGGGTTTTCGAATTTCAGCACATGATCGGCTAGAAAAGCCACAATGGGTCTCCACCAGGAGAGAAAGAGGGTGGCAGACACATAAAAGGTGAAGTAGAGGGCAAAGAACCGGAAGAGCGTTTTCTTCCAAAGGTTCCATGGGGAGGGGGCAAGTACTTCAGTTGGTGGGGGAGTGGCAGAAAGAAGCATAGAACATCGGTTTATTAAATATAGCTAACTTTCTATTTAATAAGGAAGAAGGGATTTGTTTCTTGCACAGCATGCGATTACCTGTCTCCTTTATTAAATCAGCACATGTGATTTTCTACCGGGTGGGCATCCGTAGAAATAACACATTGGGCTGCCCCGCGTATGTAGAAAGTAACCAATAAAGGAAAAGCGATGTCGTACATCATCATGGGCGTGTCAGGGAGCGGCAAGAGCACGGTGGGCAAGTTGTTGGCCCAGAAACTCCAACTGCATTTTATTGACGCAGACGACCATCATCTGGCCCCCAGCATCGCGAAGATGAGCCAGGGCATTCCGCTCACCGATGAAGACCGGGCAGAATGGCTCCGCAAACTGAACCACTTGCTTAAACAAGCGGAAGCAGCGGGGCAGGAGGTGGTGATGGCGTGTTCGGCCTTGAAAGAGCAGTACCGCCTGGTTTTACAGCAGAATCTGGGAAACGAGCTCAAAATCGTTTTTCTGGACGGCGATGAGGCCTTGCTGCGGAGCCGCTTAAGCAACCGGACTGGTCACTTCATGCCGGGTGCCCTGCTGGCCTCTCAGCTGGAAACGCTGGAGGTGCCTGCCAATGCTTTGAAATTGAACGTCATCCAGACCCCGGAGGAGCTGGTGCAGGAGATTATTCAGCACTATCCCGCCCAGGGTTCATCCATCCAGACTAGCGGAAGAACCGGTCTCACCTAAAACCCGCTGGAAAGGCGTATCTTTGGCGTTTCAACGTTGTTTCACCAGCAGAATCAGTATGTCTTTTTCAGAGCTAGGCTTATCGCCTGCGGTCCTCAAAGCCGTGGCCGCCCAGAATTTCCCCCAACCAACCCCCATCCAGCAAGCCGCTATTCCGGAGGTGTTACGAGGGCGGGATTTGCTGGGCATCGCGCAGACGGGCTCGGGGAAAACGGCGGCGTACGCATTGCCGCTGCTGGACAAACTGCAAACCAACCGGGCCTTCCGGAACCGCTACGTGAAAGCGCTGGTGCTGGTGCCCACCCGTGAACTGGCCTTGCAGGTAGGGGAGGTGTTCCTGTCGTTCAGTGCGCACATGCCCATCCAGATCAAGACCCTGGCGGTGTTCGGGGGCGTATCCATCAATCCGCAGATGATGAAGTTGCAGGGCACCGATATTCTGGTAGCTACCCCCGGCCGTTTGCTGGACCTGGTGGAATCCAAGGCGGTGCATTTATCTGAAGTGGAAACGCTGGTGCTGGACGAGGCCGACAAGATGCTGAACCTGGGTTTTGAGGAGGAGATGCGCCAGATTTTGGCTCTTTTACCGAAAAGACGCCAGAATCTGCTGTTCTCGGCCACGCTGGACAGCAAGGTAAACACCATTCAGGAAACGCTGCTGCACGAGCCCATGGTAGTTGAAATCAAGGAAGAGGAAAGCACCGTTCCGTCGCTGATCTCGGAACTGGCGTATCTGGTGGAGACCGAACGCAAAGGCCCTTTCCTGCGCTACCTCATCAAACACCACCAGATGCAGCAGGTATTGGTATTTGTCTCGGCCACGCAGCGCGCCGATCACCTGGTCACTAAACTGGCCAACAACGGCATCAAGGCGGTGGCGCTGCACAGCGGTAAAAGCCAGGGAGCGCGTACCGAGGCGCTGGCCTTGTTCAAGAAAGGAAAAGTGACGGTGCTGGTGGCCACGGATATCGCCTCGCGGGGCATTGATGTGCAGTCTTTGCCCACGGTGATCAACTATGACCTGCCGCGCTCCTCTAAAGATTACATCCACCGGATTGGCCGCACCGGCCGCGCCGAGGCCACCGGCGAGGCAATCACGCTCGTTACCCCCGACGATGCCCACCACTTCAAGATCATCCAGAAGCAAACCAAACGCGTCATCCCCACCCAGGAAACCAAAGACATCGACCTGAAAGGATTTTAGCGAGTCCCTTCAAAACCGGAGAAGAGCTTACCTGAGAAATCGTTTCGGGCCTGTTTCCATAAAACAGGCCCGAAACGATTTCTGCTTTTGATGGTGATTTCACCCAAAAACCAAACGATGGTAATTTCCGCTTTTGGATAAATTAGTCGATAAAGGTTTAGGCTAGTCGATAAAAGTTTAGTCTTTCTGCGTCGCGCTCGTAGCCCTTCGCCTTCGTTGCCATCGTCGCCCTTGTTGGTGTTCTCACCAACAAGCCGAACTTCGGTTCTTCCCGCGATCTGGTAAAACACGTTGCAACTGAAGAGGTCTAAACAGAAACTGTTCTACACACATAACTAAAAAAGCGTTTAGGGCCAGTTTTCAAGAAACAGGCCCTAAACGCTCTTGTATCTAAAACGAAGGAGAAGCTTACGGATTGGTGGACCACAGGCCCGCTTCCTTCAGGAATACCCGGCGGTTGAGTTTCAGTTGGGAAACCACCAGCTCGGCGAAGTCCTCGGGTTGCATCACTTTCTCGGGGTTGCCGTCGGTGAGTTTGAGATCGATGGCCAGGTCCGTGGCCACGGTGCTGGGGGTAAGGGTAGATACCCGGATGTTGTGCTTCCGGACCTCTTGCATCAACGACTCAGATAACCCAATCAACCCGAATTTAGAGGCGCTGTACGCGCTGGTGACGGCGGAGCCCCGCTGCCCGGCGGTAGAGGAAATGTTCACAATATCGCCGGTTTTCTGGGAGATCATGGCGGGTAAAACGGCCCGGGTCACGTAGTACGGTCCCATCAGGTTCACCCGGATGATGTGTTCCCACTGCTCGGGCTCCAGGTCCAGGAACTTCCCGAAGGCGGCGGTGCCGGCATTATTGATCAGGATGTCAATGAACCCCAGCTCCTGCTGCACCTGCTCCACGGCCTGGTTGACGCTGTGGATTTGGGTCACGTCGGCGGTTACCACGGAGGTTTCCACGCCCAGCTTCTCAATCTCGGCGGCTACTTTCAGCAAATCACTTTCGGTGCGGGCCAGCAAGCCGATGTTCACGCCTTCCTGCGCCAGCGCAATGGCCAGAGCCTTACCTATTCCTTTTCCGGCGCCCGTAATCAGCGCCGTTTTTCCTTTCAAAGATTCCATACGAAGTACTAAATTACGATTCAAAACTAGCAGATCAGTCTCTGCCCACCATCGGTCATCCGGTTTCCCGCAGGAAACGAAGCTCCTGCCTAAGGGTTTAACGGGCAATCTTTCCCCTGGTTCTGTTTCTTTCCGGCGGAGAAATGCTTGAATGATGTCCATTTCTAAAGCTCAAGGTGGAAAGCTGCCGGAAAGCGCGCCCACCTGGCTACTGCTTACGGTTTAGAAAATTCTTACGCTTTCCTGTTTTAAGCCTATTTTCAGAAAAGTGCCTCAAAAACTGGACTCTATTGTATTGGTTTGTATCTTGTCCATTCTCCACAAGTGCTGGACATTTCCAATAGCATGCTTCACCCCCTCCGCATGAACCCGATCATCAGAAACAATGTACAAATCAAAGGCAAGGGCGTAAAACCCATGTTATTTGCCCACGGATACGGCTGCGACCAGAACATGTGGCGCTATATCACCCCGGCTTTTGAGGAAGAATACAAGATTATTTTGTTTGATCACGTGGGCTTCGGGAAGGCAGATACCTCGGTGTACACCCAGGAACGGTACGCTTCCCTGCAATCGTACGCGGTAGACATCCTGGAGATTTGCGAGGAACTAGAGCTGGAGGAGGTGATCTTCGTGGGTCATTCGGTGAGCGCCATGATCGGGTTGCTGGCGTCCATTCTGGACCCGGACCGTTTTTCAAAGTTGGTGCTCATCGGCCCCTCGCCGCGCTACATTGATGAGGACGGATACATCGGCGGCTTCACCCAGGAAGGCATTGAGGATTTACTGAATACGCTGGACAGCGATTACCTGAACTGGAGCCAGGCCATTGCGCCCGTCATTATGGGCAATCCACAGAAACCGGAGTTAGTCCAGGAACTGGCCCAGAGCTTTTGCCGCAGCGATGTGGAAGTGGCCAAGGACTTCGCCCGCATCACCTTCCTTTCTGATAACCGCGCCGATCTCGGCAATGTCCGGGCAGAAACCCTTATTCTGCAGTGTACGGATGACGTGATCGCCCCCCAGGCGGTAGGCGAGTACATGCACCAGCAACTGCCCGGCAGCACCTTTAAACTCCTGAACGCCACCGGTCACTGCCCCAACCTCAGCGCCCCCGAAGAAACCATTGCGGCCATTAAGGAATTTCTGATGCACTAGCCTCTACCTGATAGCCGCGATCAAGCCCAGTTAAGCGAATATACCGTTATGCATTCAATGGATACCAAAGAACTTAAGAAGGCAAACGGCGATGTGTACTTTGAGGCCCGCCGACTGGCGCATAACGATTACCTGTTCGTGAACTGGATAGGCATTCAGTCTTTGGAAACCATGGTCATGGGAAGCAACCACATCTTGGCTTTGCTGCGGGAGCGACCGTGCCGGGGTTTACTGAACAGCAACCGCGAACTCATTGGGCCCTGGGATATGGCGGTCAGTTACCTGGCGCACCGCTGGGCACCCGCCGCAAATGCCCTGGGTCTGCGCTACTTCGCGCATGTCTTATCGCCGGGTATTTTTGGGCAGCGCTCGTTTGACCAGTTCAGTAAGCAGCTGAAAGACCAGTTGATTTTAAAATCCTTCGAAGAACAGAGCCAGGCCGAGCAGTGGCTTCAGCAGCAATTAGCCTGAGAATCTTCCTCTTCTTTCCTCCGCAACCACAGGTATAATCAATAAATGCGAAAGCCGTTTTAGGTCTACTTTTCAGAAAAGGCACCTAAAACGGCTTTGATGTAAAACAATTTTCTGACGTCTATTCTTTGACCTGAACGCCCGTGGCGATGAACGTGATGGAAGGTTTGGGAGCGGTGATGGCGGCAATTTCCTCTTTGCTCTTAACGGCATCTTCGGCAAAGTGGCGTTGGTCTGCCACGCTCACGGTATCTTTCAGCGCCACTCCTTCAAAGACCACTTCTTTGCCCACTATGTCTTTGGGCATGAAGAACCCGTAGTTCTTGAAGGTCACCCGCATGGGGTTCTGGCCCTTGACGTCTACTTCCATCCAGCAGCCTTTGGCCTGGCACACTTCCAGTACTTTGGTGGCGACCTTCGCCTGGGCGGAATCCTGGTTGACCAGGAGCTTGGGCAGTTCGGCGGCATCTATGGCTCCTTTGGCCTCTAGGGTATCGCCGTAGATTTTGACCTTGGCAGGAGGAAGGCTGGCGGTTGCTTTGGGTTTCTCACTGTTCTGGGCACAGTTGCCTAAAAGTACAGAGAAAGCCAAAGCGGCCGGAAACAGAAGCTTTTTCATGGTGGTGAGGGGCGTTTCTGGCGTTAAAGCTACTGAACTTTGTGAAAGCACAAAAAGCCCCCATCGTTATTTCTTGAGGGCCTGCGAGGGGTCGCGTTTGGAGATGAGTTCCAGGCCTTTGGCTTTTTTGCCCCGTTTGTTCATGAACTGGGCTTTGATGAGGCCGTGTTCCAGCGAGAAATACTCCTCCACCTTGAAGACATCGCGGAGGGCCATGCCCATGGCGTCCAGTTCCACCACGTAGTTGTAGGTGATTTTGTAGGCGTCAAAGGTGCCGGCCGGGGTAGTTACTTTTTCCAGGGCTTCCACTTTCCGGTCAGTTGCCACCATGGAAATTTCGGTTATATTTACGGTAGAGGAGCGGACTTTTACGCCAAGTTTTCCGTCGGGTAGTTTCTGGCCAACCTGCATCTGCTGCGGGTAGGCAATATCAACGGGAGCGTAGTCAAAATCTTTCCCTTCAAACGCTTTCAGGGCCTGCTCTCTCAGCAGAAGCATCGCATCAAGATAGAGGGTGTCGCCGGAGCACCTGATGTGGTATTCGTCAGAAGTTTCGGGGCGGTTTTTTTCACTGCGGCGGGCGCTTTTGAACGTGGTCACGTACATGCCGTCTTTGTCAATGCTTTGCTGGACCACTTTGTTGTTGAGCGTGCCCTTGTTGCGGCCCTTGTCCGTTACCTGAAAGACAAACTCGGTGTTTTTAGCTAAACCCAAAGGATGCTGGCAGTTTTGGGCATACGTAGCACGGGGCACCACGCCAGAAGCCAACAGGACCACCACCCCCAGTGCATAGAAGTATTTTTTTATCATATAGGAAGTTACCTCCATTCTTTGGAAGTAAAGTGCTTGTATATACGTAGTAGCCTCCCTCCGGGATATATTGTACTTTTTAAATTATAATCAAAAAGGAAACGGAGCGTTACTACCAGCGTATTTCTTTTTCTGACACCTACACTTATCACTATGGAAAACTCTTCTCAACCTGTTCAAAAGCTGTCTGATCTAGCGGCCCTTCTCCTGGAGAAACTGCAAGCTGACCAAACCAACCTGACCCTGGATTTCCAGGACCTCACGGTGCAGGGGCCCGGCCCCCAGGGGCAGACCGGCCAATGGAAAATCACCGGCCAGCTCTCGCTCAAAACTAAATATACCGGCGCAAACCAATCCTGAACCATGGGCAAGTTTCCGTTTGAGATATCGGGTAAACTGGTGCTGACTGTGTTGCAGGACCAGGTGTTGGTGGTGGCAGAACAGAATTACGTGATTGTGAACTTCAGAGACCATGCCGCCATGGAGCGCGTGTTGGACAACATTCTGCCGCCGTCTCCCTCGGGCAAGAGCAGCGGGGGAATAGCGGCCAAACTCGAAAAAGCGAAAGATCTGAACCAGGATCTGGTCAAGGCCGGTTTGGTGCTGGATGTGCGCGTAAACAACAAAACCTACGTTGAGTTTGGCACTGGAAGCTCTCCCCGCATTACGGCTAACGCGGTGTTTGGGCAGGTGGGGTCCTGGTTTAAAAAGAGCTAGAACAGATCCCAGAAATATCCAGTAGGAGGCCCCAAACTGGATTATTTAATATAAAAATAGGTAGAAGCAACGTTCTTGTAGAAAAGAGCATCAAATATGAGGAAAGCTGTAAACATTCTACTGATTTTCAAGGTAGTACATAAGAGAAAACCACTTAGTTGAATCAGACCGGTAACGCATGTTGGGCCAATGAATATTCTGCATCATGAAATCTGAGAATCAAAATAAAATAGGGGCTGGGAAAATGTCCAGCTTTGAAAAAATAGAGAAGGTCCCCCCCTTAAAGATGTTGCTGTACGTGAGCATGGCCGGGATGGCGATGCTGTTTTTTATGCTGACGGCCATGTTCCTCTTCAGAACAGGAGATGCCGTAACCCCTTCCTCTTTCAGTCTGCCCAAGCTTTTCTCCGTGAGCACCATCCTGATTCTGGTGAGCGGCTTTTACATGCAGCAGGTACCCGGATATTATGCCCAGGATGACCTGACCAGCATGAAGAAAGGATTGATGTGGTCTTTGTTGCTGGGCGTTCTCTTTGCGGTGGCGCAGATTGTGGCCTGGTACGAGATGGCCTCGGCCAGAGTGTTCTTTGACGGGCACCCCGCCGGCACCTTCCTGTACCTGCTATCCGCGCTCCACCTGCTGCACATTGCCGGCGGACTGGCTTTTGCCTCTTACCTGTACGTGAAAGTGAACCGCGCCGCCGGTGACCCCATCCGTTCCCTCATTTTCATCCGAGATCCTTACCGCCTCATGCAAGTCCAGATGCTCCGCAGCTACTGGCAATTCCTGGACGTAGTCTGGATCGCGCTCTACTTCATCTTCCTGTTCGCGCTATAAGTGTTGAGAGATAAAGTGAAGGATTGATGAATAGATTGTATGCAAAAGAAAGAGCCCGTTAAACACTGTTTAGCGGGCTCTTTTGTTAAAATAGGATCAAAACGACTTCTTCAGAAATCACGCTACAGCTTCTCAGCTTTTTTCTTCTCCAAACTTTCACGAAACAATTAGTCGCAGAAATGGAGGCTGTAGAGGTCGAAGTTGCGGTGGTTGAAGAGCGCATCAAAGCGGTAGCTGAAGCCCACGCCGGTGGGTTTCTTCCCGAACTGCACGTGCCGGATGTACGTCCGGAGGATTTCATGCAGTTCAGAATCCAGGAGAAGTTCTCCCCACACGGTCACCGCATCCTGGTCGGGGTTCATCTTCTTTTCCTGCAGCACAAACAGCACGTAGTAAATGAAGTCCTCAGACGAAGTGAAAAAGAAGGAATTACAGAACTCCAGTTTCAGCCCTTGCAGCACCACCAAAGTGACGTAATTCTTGTCTACGTAGATGAACAGGTGGGGACGCGCGCTCCGCTCGGCCATGTGCAGCATCCCTTCCATCAGCGCCGAAGTCTGGTGCACAAACTCCACCGGGCTGTTCTTAAACTGCGGAACAGACCACTCGTGCAGGGCGGCCGGGAGCGTAAAGACATTGATGAGTTCTAGGCGCGGATGCTCGTGGTGGTGTACCATTTCGTGCTCCGGTTCTACCACGGCGTTGAGCCGGAGGTATTCTTCCCGGGCATTCAGGTCAAAGAGCGCCTCGGGAATGAGCGTGAACTGCTGGTTTTTGACCCCGATGCGGACCTGCTGCCACTTTCTTTCCTGCAGCAAAGGATTGGAGACGCTCTGGGTTTGCAGGAAACTAATCGCGTTTTCTACCGTGGAAGGCCTTTCGACCTCATAATCTTCCAGGGCGACAAACTTATTCCGCTGGGCATCCAAAACCCCCATTCTGATGCGGTGGGCTCCAAAACTGATGTAAAGGTGGGCGCTGGCACTATCGCTAGGGTCAAAAGCGTCGTCATGGACGCGTTGTGTCTGTTTGAAAGCCGGCACGGACGTAGTTAAATTTGGAGGTCTAGTGAGAATCGAACTACAATATTACTCAATTTATGCCTACTCCCCATGCCGCCCGGGCAGATTGGTGCGGATTAGATCCGCAAAGCGGAAATGCCGGTGAGCAAAGCCCAGAGTGATTTGCCTCAATTCATAACAGTTGTCCAGCCACAGGAGCAGAACCGCGCAATCCCTTTAACTCGCTTACACTGGACCTGTTGTTTTCTGTTTTGAGGCCTTTTTTGTTAAAACGGCCTCAAAACGCAAGAGACGGTTCGCAAGCAGAAAATTCATTCCTTCCTCAAAAGTCAACGGAATAGATTTTCTCCAGCTGCTTGTCATTGATCCAGGCGGGGAGGTGGCGCAGGGCGAAATTCCGGGCTTTCATGTAAAGAGGGTTCTGCGACTGGGCTACTTCCCCCAGGAACCGTGATTGGCGCGTGATCCACTGGGTACGGGGAACGCGTCGTTTCTCGAAACGTTGGGCGGCTTGGTTGAAATCGAAGTCCTTTCGCAGTTCATCGGCGAACACAACGGCATCTTCCACAGCCTGGCAAGCGCCCTGGCCCATGTTGGGGGTAGTGGCGTGTCCGGCATCGCCTAGCAGCAGCACATTGGAGAATGCGAAGGAGGAGAGCGGCGCCAGGTCATAGAGGTCGTGCCAGAGCAGTTGCTCTTGTTTGGTGTGGCGGAACAGGTCTGGGATAGGAGCGTGGTAATGGCTGAAATGCCGTTGCAGATCTTCCACCCGCATGGCTTGCATGACCGGGTCATGCTCCGGCGCATTGATGCAGGTGAACCAGTAAATTTTGTTTCCTTTCAGCGGAGTCCAGCCCACGCGGCCCGCTTTGCCCCAGGTCTCGGAGGCGTAGAGGCTTTCCAGGCCGGGGTTTTCAATGATGGCGCGCCAACAGGTGTACCCAGCGTAACGGGGAAGGGATTGCGGCACCAACTGTTTCCGGATGGCGGAATGAAGGCCATCGGCCACCAACAGATGATCAATGGTCGCGGAAGAGCCGTCTTGAAACTGTACCGTAACGCCGGTGGAGGAAGAGCTGAGGCCCACGGCTCGCTTGTTGGCGTGCAGGGCAGGGGCTGGCAGTTGCCTGACCAACACCTGGTGCAGCGCGGCCCGGTGAATCACGAAGTTGTCTAAGCCGTATTTGGCGCTGATGGAACGGCTGTCGGTGCGGTTGATGAGGCGGCCGTGCTCGTCAAAGATGTGGAAGCCGTCCAGGCAATTGCCTTGCGCCATCACTTCGTCCGCTATGCCCAGCCGCTGAAACCCTTTTATGGCGTTGGCGGCCAATGCCAGCCCGGCGCCCACCGGTTCAAACCGCGGCGCGGCGTCAAACACCTGCGCGTTAATGCCTATTTTCTGTAAAGCGATAGCCGTGGTTAAACCGGCAATGCCACCGCCAATGATTCCTAGGTTCATGTCCGTTTTCTCTCCTTCTGGTGAACGTCAAAGGACCCTAAATTGTGCCCGGTTCTTCTCTGCTTAGGGAATCCGGTAGACGACCACGTTGGCGTTCATTCCGGCACCCACTGAGGCAAACACCACGGCATCGCCGCTGTTGAGGGCATGGCCGGCCAGTTCTCCGCGCGCCACCATATCATAGAGGACCGGCAGCGTAGCCACCGAGTTGTTTCCCAGCGTGGAGATGGTCATGGGCATGATATCCGCCGGGATATTCTCCTCTCCATAGAGCTTGAACAGACGCTCCAGCATGGCTTCGTCCATCTTCTCGTTGGCCTGGTGAATGAGTACTTTCTTGATGGCACTCAGCGGCAGCTGGGCTTTGTCCAGGCAGTCTTTGATGAGTTGCGGCACCGTTTTCAGGGCATATTCATAAATCTTGCGCCCATCCATCTTGATGAAAAGATCTTCCTGCGGTACCGCCGGGTTGTAGGAAGGGGAGGAGTGCAGCCAGAACGTCTGGGTTAAGGTGTCTGAAACGGTCAGGTGCTGCAACACCCCAAACTTGTCTTCCAGAGATCTGGCTTCCAGCACCACAGCCCCCGCGCCGTCAGAATAAATCATGCTGTCGCGGTCATGGGCATCCACCACGCGGGACAAAGTCTCGGTGCCGATGACCAGAATGCGTTTGGCATCGCCGGACTGCAGATAATAATGCGCCTGGATCATGCCCTGCAACCAACCCGGGCAGCCGAAGGGCAGATCATAGGCCACGGTGTAGGGGTTGGCGATCTGCAGTTTGTGCTTGATGCGCGACGCCAAAGGAGGCATCATGTCCACGCGGCGGTGCACGGCTTTGACATCACCGAAATTGTGCGCCACAATGATGTAGTCCAGGGTCTCGGGGTCAATGCCGGCGTTCTTGATGGCTTCCTGGGCGGCCAGAAATCCCATGTCTGAAGCGACCATGTCCTGCGTGGCGTACCTTCTCTCCTGAATCCCGGTGATCTGCTTGAATTTCTGGATGATGACCTGGTTGTCGTTTGGCAGCTGTTTTCCGGAAACGTCATAAAAAACGTGCTGCAGGAAATCGTCATTCGAAACTACTTGGGACGGAATATATCTTCCGGAACCAGTAATAACCGTGGAAAGGGTATGTGCTGACATAAAGTGTCTGGTGGATAAATAAGGTATTCTGATGGCTGAAACGAGCGGCTTTCTCCTGTTCAACAGTAAGCTTTTTCCAAGATACTAAATCGTTTCATTTGATCTAAACCGTGCCGGCAAGGTACAGATTTATATTCAGGATGGCTAAGCGCGGGTGAGGGGAACCGCATCGCCGCATAACCGTTTTACCGCCGATTTTTGGAAAACAGCCCTTAAACAGGCGAGAAAAATAGAAGCGGAAAGCGATGGAAATCGACTTCGCTTTCAGGAAAACCTGAGCGGAAATCTTAATCAAAGAGAAGCTTGGCCCCACCCAAAAAGATAAAAATCCAGACCAGGCCTTTGATCAGGAAAAACAGGAAACCGGCAACGCCAATCCGCTTTAGATACTTTTTCCAGTTAGACATCATCTTGCATCGGGGTAAGTGGGTGTACGATAAAGCCATTCCGAAGAAATAGGTTTTAGGGCAGAATTTCAAAAATCGGCTTAAAAACAGCAGGGCCGAGTTTGAAGGGGAGGAGCCGGTTTATAAAGAGGGGCCACTAACAAGTTGCCGCTCTAAAAGGATGAAGCTGGTGTAGCCGGTTGATCTATTTCAAAAACGCAGGAGGAGGAGGCCGCATGTCGCCAACCTGGACGACTAACAAAGCAGGCACGATTCCTTCTTCTAAAGACATACAAACTAACTACCAGTTTAGAGACATTCCAAATAAGTGTCGTTTTAAATGGAAATTTTTAGCTGAACAAGCTGGTGGTGTTTCAAGGCTGTTTTTGGAAAAGAAGGCCTGAAACGTGGGCTGGCGCTGTAGAATGCTAGAAAGCTATCGCTAAACCGCGCCTAAAAGCTGATGGTAAATTGCCGTGCGGCGAGGGGAGCGTCAGCAAGGCGATCAGAACTGGTGTTTAGGTTTCTGGGCGAAGTTCGCTTACAGCAGGCCAGCGGTTTTACGCTCCTTTTTGGAAAGTTTGCCTGAAATGAGTTGGTAAGACTGTTTCACCAACTGTTCCGTTCTTTCCAGCGGAAGAGCCAGCGGGTTCTCCAGGAAAATCCATTTGTACCGGGCTAGGTAAGGAGCCGGAACGATGCCCGGCAACGCGATTAGCTCCTCAAATTCCTCTTCGGTTACTTTCAGGGAAAAGGTGAGCGGCGGCTCCAGGCTGGCCACGCAGAACATCTTGCCGCCCACCGAGAAACAAAGGTCATGCTCCCATTTAACGTCTTCGGTAACGGCCGGAAATGAGAGGCAAAGCTCCCGTAAACTTTCTAAGTGCATGGCGGTCGGTTCGGTTTCTACCTTTAAAGGTAACTCGTTTTGAAGCTATTTTGGGAAAAGAGGTGAAAACGGCGGTTTACTTCAGGTTCACCAACTGGTGCCCGCAGTTGGAGCAGTAATTATCGGTGGGGCGTGCTTCCCGGGCGCAGTTCCCGCAGACCTTGGTGGGGCCAGCGTCTACATCGGGGGCGGCTACTTTCACCTTAGACAGTTCTACGGTGACAATGCCGGTGGGCACGGCAATGATGGCGTAACCCATGAGCATCACCAGCGAGGAAATCACCTGGCCTACGGCAGTCTTCGGGGTGATGTCGCCGTAGCCCACGGTGGTGATGGTGACAATGGCCCAGTAGATGCTCTGCGGAATGCTGGTGAAGCCATTTTCCTCGCCTTCCACCACGTAAATCAACGTCCCGATGACCAGCACCAAGCTAATAACCGTCATGATGAAAACCGTGATCTTCTGCATGCTGGCCATGAGGGCGCTCTTGATGATCTGGGCGTTCTCAATGTAGCTGGTGAGCTTGAGAATCCGGAAAACGCGCAGTAAACGCAGAATCCGGATGGCCATGATGTAGCGGAAACTGGGAATGAAGAACGCCAGAAAGGTGGGAATCACCGAAAGGAAATCGATGATCCCGAAGAAGCTGAACACGTACTTCAGCGGCCTGGGGTTGCTGTACACCCGCAGGATGTACTCCAACGTGAAGGCGACGGTGAAGATCCACTCCAACACCCGGAAGAACAGGCTTAACTCCCGCCGATACGTGGGGACACTTTCCAGGCAGACGGTGAGGGTGGAGAGCAGAATCATCCAGAGCAGCACAACGTCAAACCGGCGACCGGCGGGCGTGTCGGTGCCATGGATAATAACGTAAATCTTTTTCCTCAGCGCGGCATTTCCCATGAAGTAGAAGCGAAGTGATCTGGCAACAAATGAAAGTAAGCAGGCACAAGAAAAGTAAAAAGCCGCACAGTTGCGGTGAATCCCTCCCTGTTTTCTTTGCCGTTTACGAAAACTACGCCCAAAACGCGATCACCGGTAGGGGAAGGCTCCGGTAAATTTACCCGGACCCCGGTATTTAACTGCCTTATCCTTACCTTTGTAGACCTTTTTCCAGAACCCAAGCCCTGCGCCAACCCTTTACACCGCTTATGCTGAAGCATTTTTGTCACCTGCTTGCCCTTGCCTTTCTTCTTTCTTTCCAGACGGTATCTGCCCAGGAATTGCCCAACCGCGAGTTCAGGGGCGTGTGGGTAGCCACCGTGGCTAACCTGGACTGGCCCAAACAGGGCGCCTCGCCGGAAAGCCAGAAAGCGGCCCTGCGCCAGATGTTTGACAAAATCAAGGAAGCCAACCTGAATGTGGTGTTCTTCCAGATCAGGACGGAGTGCGATGCTTTTTACCGCTCAAGCTATGAACCGTGGTCAAGGTTCCTGACCGGCACCCAGGGCAAAGACCCCGGCTATGATCCCTTGGCTTTTGCCATTGAAGAAGCCCACGCCCGCGGCCTGGAACTGCACGCCTGGATGAATCCTTACCGGGTGGGTACCGTCTCTAATCCGGCGGTGTACAATGCCCAGCACGTGTCCAAGTCCAAGCCCGAGTGGCTGCTGAGTTTTTCCAACGGCAAAAAAATCCTGAACCCGGGCTTGCCCGAAGTGCGCCAGTACATTGCCAACATCATCTGGGAAGTGACCCAGAACTACGCCATTGACGGCATCCATTTTGATGATTATTTCTACCCGTACCCCGAAGGGACGTTCACCGGCATTGGGCAGGAAGACGCCCAGACGTTTCAGCAGCACGGCGCGGGTTTTGCCAACATCAAAGACTGGCGCCGGAACAATGTGAACGAAACCATGCGCCTGGTGCATACCCAGATCAAGAACCTGAAGCCGCAGGTGCGGTTTGGGGTGAGTCCGTTTGGTATCTGGAAAAACGGGCAACCGGCCGGTATCTCGGGGATGGACGCCTATAATGCTATCTACGCCGATGCCCTGCACTGGCTGGACAATAAATACGTTGATTACCTGACGCCGCAGCTGTACTGGGCCATTGGCGGCCGACAAGATTACCGTAAGCTCCTGTACTGGTGGTCAGACAAAGCAGCGGCGGCGGCACGGCACCTGTACCCGGGCCACATTGTGGTGCAGAACGGCTTCACCAGCGAGGAGGTACCCCACCAGATTGAGATCTCCCGTTCCAATCAGGAGAAAAACGCGTTGGGCAGCGTGCTGTTCCGGGCGGCCAATCTGGTCAACAATCACAACTTCATTGCTACCTCGCTCCAAGCTGCCACGTTCCGGCTGCCGGCCGCGCCGCCCGTGATGCCCTGGATGTCCGGCAAAGCCCCGGCTGCCCCCTTGGATGTCACCGTGACCCTGAACGAAGCCACTGGTACCTACCAGGTGCGCTGGACCCGCAACCCGGAAAATACGCAGGCCTTCAAACGGTATCTGGTGTACGCCACCACTACCATGCCCGCTACCGGCGCGCTCATTCCCGATGGATCGGTTCGGGCATTTACCTCGGCGGAAACCGCTACCATTGCCGCCGCCGATGTTCCTTCGCCCACTTCTTTCTGGGCCGTTTCTGAAATTAACCACGCCAACCAGGAAAGCGAATTAAGTAACGTGGTGGTGTTAGGCAATGCTCTGCCGGTGCTGGCGCAGCAGGAAAAACCAATTCTGACCGTAGAGCAGCTGGGTAACCAAAGCAGAGGAGAGATTCCAACCAACCTTCCATCAACCGAGGCCCCCACTTCTGCCACCTCCGGCAACGTCTACGTGGCCATCAACCTGACCAAAAAGTCTGGTGTAAAAGCCGATCTCTACACCATGGACCGGAAAAAGAAAACCCGCGTGCTGAAAGAGAAGTACAAAGCCGGCAGCCACACCTTGACCATCCAAAGAGGAAAACTAGCCCCCGGAACCTACATGCTGGTGCTGGAGTACGGCGACAAGCGTAGCGTGCAGAAGGTAGAGTTTAAATAATCTATAAGCGTTTAGCGGCTGTT
Source organism: Rufibacter sediminis (assembly GCF_014269285.1). Taxonomy (GTDB): domain Bacteria; phylum Bacteroidota; class Bacteroidia; order Cytophagales; family Hymenobacteraceae; genus Nibribacter; species Nibribacter sediminis. The sequence continues at coordinate 81,138 of NZ_JACOAF010000026.1, read as the reverse complement.
TTAAGAAAAATAGGCTGAAAACAGGAGCTTTCAAAAATAGGCAATAACTGCTGAAATCGATTTTCTAGAGCTCGTTTCCGCTACTTCTTTGGAGGAAAGCTTCTGTTTGGATAATCAGTTCCGGCGCAAGTTTCAGCTTTGCCTTGGATGCTCCTGATTTTCGTTGGTTTTGGAAATGCAGCTCAATTAACATGAAGAAACACGCTAGGTTTGCACTAGAAGAACTGCTGTAAAGCAGGAGAGAGAAATCTGTTGAGCTGTATCTGAATAACCATTCTGTTCTGCCAAGCTCGTGCTTTTACGCCTGCCGGAGAATCTTCTCCAGCTTTTTGCCTTTCGCCAGTTCGTCTACCAGTTTGTCTAAGTACCGGACTTGTTTGGTTAAGGTGTTTTCGATGTCTTCAATTTTGTAGCCGCAGATGGTTCCGGTAATCAGGTGGGCGTTGGGGTGGAGGTTGGCCTCCCGGAAGAAGGTTTCAAACGTCACTTTGCTGTCCACCAGCTCTTGCAGTTTTACGTCATCATAGCCCGTCAGCCACTGGATGACTTGGTGCAACTCCGTTTTGGTGCGGCCTTTGCGCTCCACTTTGGTAACGTAATGCGGATAGACGGACGCGAACGTCATGCTTGCCATCCGGGCATCGTGCTCAGGAGAGGTGTTCATGCTATTTCAATCTTTCCAGTTGGCCTTTTCTCTTCACCAGATTCTTGTAATCCCACTGGATCTCCCGTGACTTCTTCAGCCAGCGCTTCACCTCAGCCAAGTCTACCTGTTCTGCCGAGGTGTAGCTCACGGAGGCATCCTTGAACTTGCCCGAACCGGCTTTCAATTTCTCCTCCCCGAAATCGGCCCCGCTCCAGAACATGAGCCGGATGTCGCTCTTCAGTTTGCTATACCCCACCGTGGGGTTACCATCAAGGAACCAGACCGGGTGGGCGTGCCAGATTTTGCTTTCCGCTTCGGGGAGCTCCGCTTCAATGGTGGAAGCCAGCCGATTGCAGATTTGCTGATCGGCCGCTGACTGACGTTGGTGATAAGCAAGAATTTCCTCTTTCATCGTGGTCTTCTTTCGTGTTAGCACAAGATAATAGATAACTGAATGAAGTAGAAGAGGTTTTCGCGTTTAGAGGCTTATTTTGAAATACAGCCTCTAAACGCAAGCTAATCCATCTGCATAAAATTAGAGCTTATCTTCATGCCGCAATGTGGCTATTTGGTTTGCCGGAAGTTTAGGTATTTTGTTTTCAACAAGATAATAAATTCAACTTATTGCACCCCTCAAAAAAATAGTGCAAGTTAAAAGCCTCATATGAGTGGACTTTTAACTTGCGCTAAGGTGAAGCAGATTCAAATCAATTACTGATTCAAAACCGGCTCAATACTGCTTTTTACTTGATTAAATTCTTAAACGCTGACCCAAAGATCAGGTAAGCGGTGTTCCCGCCAATGGTTCCTTCGTTCTGCCCCCACAGAAACGGCCAGTCGTCGTAGTTCTCAAAGTGGTCGGGTTTTCTGAACAGGATACCGGGGGCCACGTTGCCTGGGATGAAGGAGAAATCGGCCCGGTTATTCCCGTAGAAGACAGCTTTGGGACGAGTGGCGCCCACGGTGGCCACCAGGGAATAGTTGTGGTACGGATGGGCGCCAAACAGATAGTTAGTGGCTTTGAAGGCGTGCTGCCCCTCAATGATCTCCGGGAAGTATTTGCTGGCAAAGCAAACGGTGGTACCAAAATTCATCACGTCTCCGCTACCGGCCCAGTTGGTAAGGCCAATGGGCACGCCGTAAGGATTGTTCTTTTCAAGGCCCGCAATGTATTCTTTGTACTTCACCACGTAAGGTCGCAGCTTTTCTTTGTAGGAAGCGTCCAGGTGCGGGATCGCATCCAGGGCCGTTAACAGGTTGCCGCTCACGTTCCGCTCCAAGGCAGGCCATAACAGCTCCTGGAATCTGTCCAGATACTGTTTCTCGCTGGTGGCGATGTACAGCTGAAGGTTGGTGGCCATGTTGGCGGCGTTCCCCCGGCCAGATGTATCCTGCTTCTGATTAGCGAGTAAGGAGGTGGCCTCTTTCAGGAGTCTTTTGGACTGGGTCAAGGCTCTGGCGGAAAGGTCATCGTTGTAGCCTTTCAGGGCCCGGCTGGCGGCGGCAAACATGGTGGCGGCCCGTAGGTCGAGCTCGGGCTCGCGGCTGGTAAAGGCCCACAGATCATCCTTCACGCCGCTGGACCGGCCGTCCTTGGCGACTTCATAAGGACCAAGCTTGGAGTTGTAAGGAAGGCCGTCGGTGAGGGAAGCGGCATCCCCCAGGTGGTGGTAATTGTCCAGCACGGAGTTGGAGAGGGTCTGCGCCATGTGGCCGATGATCTCTGCCTGCGCTACCAGGTTCAGGGTGCCATGCTCAATGAACTGCAACACGTCTGGTTTGCCATCGGGGCGGTGCAGGTCTACGTAGCGCTGCTGCTGGTCAATAAACGTCTGGTCGCGCTGGGGTTTGAAGCTTTCCCAGGTTTTAACGAAGTTCTGCACCACGCTGATATTGGATCCGGTCTCGATGTCAAAATCTCCGGCATCAAAGAAACCGCCTACGTTCAGGCCAGGAATCACTTCCAGGGGTTTGTACTTGGTATCGGTGGTGGGGCCTTGGGCGTGAAGGTCGAAGTGATCGGTGTTGGGCGGAGCCTGGCGGTAGCCTTCCTTGAACGGCTCGCCGTGCCACACGCGGTACGCCTCGTTCACGAACATGTGATTCATGTGGATGGGGATCCAGATGTCGCTGGTGGCATCGGTGATCTTGCTGTACACTTGCTCGCCAATCAGGAAATTGTTGGTCTTGGTGTCTCCGTACTGAATGTAGTAGATGCCGGGCGTCTTCACCGCGGAAAAATCGAACTTCACGTAGTAGTACTTGAAGTAGTCGCCCCAGGGGGCAATTTTGCCGGTGAATACCTTGGTGGCCTTGCCGTCATCGCCTACTCTGAAGATGGAGGCGCTTTTGGCGGGCTTGTCTTTCTTGTCTAGTTCAATGACGGATACTTTGGGTTGCGCCGGGAGATAGCCTACCTGGGAGAAACCGATGTTGGGGTCTCTTACCCAGCCTTTGATGGCGTTTGGCTCCACGGTCCAGGTCAAGACTTTGCCGGTTTTCCCGGCGGGAAGCAGACTGCGCATCACAAACCAGCCGTTCTGGGCCAGCATCCGGCCGTCAAAAAGCATGAGGTCAGCATCTGGAGAGGTGATTTTCACCATCCGTTCCGGGGAGTCAGGGGCGAAAAGGAAGGTACGGCCGGTTTCCAGTGGAAGGGGATCAATGAATTTGCCGGTCCCCCGGTCATCGGAAGTGACGTATCCTTTGTATTGCTTCGGTTTCTGGCTGTTGGGTTTGGTCACGGTGTTGCCCACCACATAGCGGGGGAAGAGATTGGGACGACCATCCACTAGATAATTCTTCGCCCAATACTGCGAGGGCAGAAACTCCAGATTGAAGCCGGCGCTTCCCTCCAGCTCCTTGGGAACGGGTTTGTCCAGGTAAACGGAAATCTCCACGCCTTTGCCCTTGGCCGTCACCACTACCCGTGAATCGAAATTGTACTCTTTGTAGCGTAAGGTCGCCTCAATGGTTTTCGCGGCCCGGTCTATTTTTCGGTTGAGGATGTCAGGCACCAGATCCCACTGCTCCGGCGTGTTGGAGAGCCGCACCGCGCCGCCTTGGGCGGTTCTCACGCCGTGGTGAATGAGTTCAATACCGGCGTTTTTCTCATCGTTGAAACCGCCGGTAAACAGGTTGCTGTACACCAGCACATTGGCGCCTTGCGTTTCAAAGTACTCCCGATCATTGAGTTTCAGGTCCTGACCTGTGACATAATGGAAGGAGCCCAGTAGGAGGGCTGCTACTGGCAAAAGTATTCGTCTCTTCATGTGTATTATTAAAATCCTTAATGAAACCGATTGCAATTCTATAAAGATAGAACAAACAGCCATAAACCCTACTGAAATAATATAGAAATTGTAAAAAGCTACCTTATTATCCGGGCTTCTCCCTAGCGGTGTTGGTGAGGAATTTTCATTTCTTATTCCACTTTGAAAAATTTATTTGGAATGGTCGTTCCAAATAATTTACGTTTGCGGAACAATCATTCCAATATAAAACTGAGAAGAAAATCATGAGAAAGTTAGAAAACAAAGTAGCGGTGATTACGGGCGGCAACTCGGGGATTGGCTTTGCCACGGCGCAGGAACTTGTCCAGCAGGGAGCCATGGTGGTGATTACCGGGCGCAACCAGAAGACCCTACAGGATGCGGTGGAACAATTAGGCAGCAATGCGCTGGGCATTCGATCTGATGTGGCCCAGATGAAGGACATAGAAGCGCTGGTGGAGCAGGTAAAGGCCACCTACGGCACCGTTGATGTGCTTTTTGTGAATGCGGGCGTGGCGTTGCAGGAACCCATTGGGCAGGTGACCGAAGAAACCTTTGATACGCTCATCGACATCAACTTCAAGGGGGCGGTATTTACCACCGAGAAGTTTATCCCTCTGCTGAAGGACGGCGCGTCTATCATTCACATGACCTCGGTGAGTGCGTTTGTGGTGGCTACCGGAACCGCTATTTATGGGGCCAGCAAAGCGGCGCTTACCGCCTATAGTAAGTCTGTCGCGGTGGAGTTATCCGACAGAAAAATCAGGGTAAATATTGTGGCCCCCTCTATGACCGAGACGCCGATCATTTACCAAGGCCAGTTCGCCAACGAAGAGATTCATACCTACATTAAAAGTAAAATGCCGTTCCGGCGCTACGGCAAACCCGAGGAAGTAGCCAAGCTGGTTTCCTTCCTGGCTTCGGATGATGCTTCCTATATTTCCGGGGGAGAGTTTACCGTAGATGGCGGAGCCTCGGTGAATGCCATCCGCTTATAATTTTTTTGATTAAATCTGGAACATCCGTTCCGTATTCTGTATCTTTGTGGGGCATTTTTGTCTCACAAAGATATTTTTATGGCCAGAACGAAGGTATTTGACGAAGATCTGATCTTAAACAAGGCCATGCACTTGTTTTGGGAAAAAGGCTACACGGCTACCACGGCCCAGGATTTGGTGGACCGGCTGGGCATTAGCCGCTCCAGTTTGTATGACACCTACGGCGACAAACACTCGCTGTTTGTGAGAGCCCTCAAAAAATACCGTCTGGAGCGTATTGACCACGTTATTCAGGAAGCGGCCACTGCCCCGGATGTGGAGAAATACCTCCGGGATATGTTTGAATACGTGAAGAACGAAGCCCTTCAGGAAAATTATGCCCGAGGCTGCTTTATCGTCAACTCAGCGGTGGAGTTGGCCCCGTGTGACCCCGAGGTAGCCACTATTGTGCAGTCGATTACCCAGGACATGGAAGATGCGGCGTGTAACGCCATCCAGCGAGGGCAGGAGCAAGGCGTCTTTACCACGCAATTCTCGGCCCTGTCGCTGTCCCGGTTCTTCCTCAACACCTTGAACGGACTGCGGGTTACGGTTAAGGTGGAAACCCGTAAACAAGCCTTCGATGATATTATCAACGTATGCTTAGCTGCTTTAAAAGCTTGATTTTTTAGATAAGAGCTTTGCTCTCTGGTTCCGTTTCTTCTGGAGGTACTTCATGAAAAAGCATGTTGTGGAGTGGCGTTCGCTGAACAAAAGCCATCTTAAAAAAACAGTGATAAAGTTGACACCTGCTTAAAGACCATTCACCTGAGTCAAAAAATAAACTAACGTGAACTCGGTAATTATTTGGCTCCTTTAGCCAACCTTATCACAGGTTAAGCGAGCGGATTCTCCCCTTGAGGGGAGATAAAGAGGAGTGTTTACACAGGGGACACACATCTCAGAGTTAATCACAACAGGTAACTTCTTATAATAGAAGAAGAATATGGGAAGCAATGCGTGTCCGGCAGGTGTAAACACCCCATTAACTCCCCTCAAGGGGAGAATTCGCCTGTATTAGGCGATATTGGGGGTTCCGAGGATACTGATCGTTTCTAAAGCCTTTTTCAGTTCCCGAGTTTACGTTAAATTTCAGTTTTAGCTTAGATTCATAAAAACGGCCCCAAAACGCAAAGTTGTTTTGGGGCCGTTTTTATGAAGTACAAAAGAAAATAAGGAATTATAAGTAGTTCTCTCGTTGCCTGATAGCTTCCAATCTCATTAAAACGTAGAGCCCCCAAATTTATTTGACAGCAAATTGTCCAGTTGGTTCAGTTCAGCTCTTAACGCTAAATGGTCTTGGGTTGCTAATAATTCAGCCCCGCTATGGAGTAACAACTTATTCAATTCAGCCATTTGAAAGTAAAAAGATTGCGAGTGCAGCTTGATCTGCAGAGAATCTAACCTTTCTTGTAAGGCGATTTTCTTTTGTTTCACTTCCTTGGTGATTTCAACAGCAGCATTAAAAGCCAGTTCTTTTTCATCCAGGGCTTTTAAAAGAGCGCACTCATACTTGGCGCATTGTTTCGGCCTATTGGTGTAAATAGTGCAACCATCGCAGAACTTTTTACAGGGCTGAAGAAAAAAGCCTTCCCCATTGGAATTCTCCACATCCATCATATCCCGGTAGGCAGGCAATTCTTCCCGGCCCAGCTGCACAAAACCAATCACCGTGCCGTCACAGCATAATCCACAAGCTAAACAAAGATTGGTTGAGTCTTCCATATTCTCCAAATGTAAGGCTTTTGTAACGGAAACTCTTAGAGAACATTTGCATTTGGGTGCTACTGTTTCGTAGATGCCAAGCCCATCGCGGAGCAAGTTCTTTCTATACTAGACGTGTTTACCATCAAGTTTATTGGTGGAAGCACACCTTTTTTATAATTGCTTGCCCCAAACCTGACCTAAACGTAGATAAGTTTTTATTTGACGCGATGACCTGTGTGAGGTGAAAAGCAGGCTGGTACTCGGTTATGATATTTGGTGGCTGTGTCCACCCAATCAGGCTAAGCTTTTTCTGTTTTGAGGCCGTTTTAAGAAAAAGAGCCGCTAAACATTGGCCGATAGAATGACCCGCTTTTCAATACTGAGAATCTCCTTCCACCTGCCGCTTTTCAGCCTCTTGTTTAATCACTTGTTCGGCTTAGTAAGTAAGCAGAAAGACAAATTAAAGTATACATTTTGTCATCCTGAAAGGATCTTGGTGACGAACTAGATAGGCTCTTATAAACCGCTACTGCCGTTCGCCACCAAGATCCTTTCAGGATGACAGAGAGGAGAGGAATGTTTCGTTATTTCTGCCCAAGTACTTAGTTACGCTGGCCTCAAGAATTACGATGCAGTTTTGTCTTTTAGAACTTCAGGACCACTTTCCCAATGGCTTTGCCACTTTCCAGTAAACGATGCGCTTCTTTCAGGTTTTCGGCGGTTAAGCCTTGCATAGTGGTATTGAGGGTTGGTTGTAAGGTGCCCTCATCCAGCAGTTGCGCAACTTTGTTTAGAATGTGGTGCTGCTGTACCATGTCTTCTGTTTGAAACATAGAGCGGGTAAACATCAGCTCCCAATAAAAGCTGACGCTCTTTCTTTTGAGCTGCTGTAATTTTACTGGTTCAGTCGGGTCGCTGATGGAGCCTACCTTTCCCAGCGGTTTAATGAGTTCTACTAAGGCCTCCCAATATTGATTCAGGTCTACAAAGTCTACAATATAGTCTACCTGTTCAAAGCCGATATTTTTTACCTCACGCACCAGATTGGTGTGGTTGACTACATGGTCAGCACCCATTTTTTTGCACCAATCAATGGTAACGTCTCTGGATGCGGTGGCGATAACCGTTAACCCCAGCAGCTTTTTAGCCAGTTGGATGGCCACGGAACCAACACCTCCTGCCCCGCCAATAATAAGCAGGGTTTTACCTGCATCTTTCTCTTTGCTCAATCCAAAATGGTCAAAGAACAGTTCATAGGCCGTAAGGGAAGTAAGCGGCATGGCGGCAGCCTGTTCCATGCTGATGTTTTTCGGGGCGAACCCTACAATGCGTTCATCCACTAACTGATACTCCTGGTTAGAGCCTTCTCTTGTCAGGTCTCCTGCATATAATACCCTGTCACCTTTCTGGAAGAGGGTCACCTCCTCGCCGGTAGCTTCTACGGTACCTATTGCATCCCAACCAATGACCTTCGGGGTATCTTGTTGCTTGTCTTTGAGGCTGTTTCTTCTTATTTTATAATCTACAGGGTTGACCGATATGGCTTCCACCTTTACCAGAATGTCTTTTCCTTGCGCAGTTGGTATTTCTTTTTCAAACTCAAGAAAGCTATCCGCTTCCTCAATGGGTAATGACGTTTTAAATCCAATTGCTTTCATAAGATCTGTTTCTTTGGTATTAGATAGAAGTTCTAGAAACTGTTACCGATAAATTCCTGTGGGGTTGTCAGGAGTTCTTCTTTCCCCTATCTCTATCAGTTCTACTTTTCAGGATGCTTACAGCACCGCCTACTTTTCCATAGCGAGAACCTCCTGCCACTTGCCGCTTTCCGCCACTTCTTTGATTACCCGGTTCCGCTCCAAAAGCAGGTGCGGCCTATACTGCTTTAGAAACAGGTAATCTGCCAGCTTGCCCAGCACACCCAAGGGCGAGGTATAGTGAAACACATCTATCATGTGAGTAGTCCCTCCGGCTAAGGCCTCAAACCTGTGCTTATGCCTAAAACTTTTGAACGCGCCGGTGAGCATTTCATCTGCAAAGAAATAGGACAGCTCAAATGCCGTAATGTGGCTGCTCAACTTATTATTTTTTGCATTTGATATTTATCTCCTTTATTAATTCAGTCATTTCAGGAGTTTGAAATTTTCTTACCTTATTAATTAACTGATCTGCAAATTCAGCGGTTTTATTACCTGCATACCAAGATAATGTTCTTGCGTCAGGAAATCTACCATCATAAACAGTGTCAAAATAAAAATTTCTGTATTCCCAGCCAATTGTTTGAAAGTCGCTTCCATCTATTCTGTCAAAACAAGTTTGTAATATGCTGAATTTAGGATCTTTCAATAACTCACCTACTTTAGACATGTCTAGATAACCAGCATTTGAAAAAAGTCTGAAAGCGTCACCATAGAAGTGAATCATAAGGCTTTGAGGGTTTTCATTTCTAATACTCCATTTCATATCCCAATGATTCCAAATGGTTATATCCCAGTCAGGATTGCCATTTCTCTTTTCTCTTTGATATACTTCTGTTTGTAATTTTTTCCACCATCTATTTTGGATTTCTCCATTTCTGTTCATTAGCTCGCAAAAAGAATTCCATTTGTCAGGTGAATCAAAGAGATCCATTGCTCTTATTATAAGTTCTTCATTCATTTATTTAAAACTAAAGATTGTTGCATAAGTGTTGATACTGAATTATATATTCTCTAATCCTATGGTTGTCTGCAGGTAAAACACTTAAACAGTTAGTTAACCATCTTTGAATGTGCTCATCAAAAGACACTATAGTTATTTGTATTGGTACTATATCAGGAAGGTCATGATATGATGAGTATGGGAGTTCTTTGGGCTTTGAAATGCTTTGATATTCCAGCTCTTTATGTGTGTTTGGAACTAAATAAAGGATTTTATAATTGTTAACATTTCTTTCATAGAAGCTTGTGCTATACTCTTTTGTTTTTAAGAATATAGCATTGTACCAATACTTATACAATTGGTTTTTTTGATCAATAGCCCAATTTGACTTATTCTCAATTATAATAATGCTATGTGGAAGCTTCCTTGTAATTAAAATATCAATTCTACCAATTTCTGCTGTTACATCCCAAACTCCTTTTTCAGGAGATTCAACGTTTAACATTTTAAGAAATTCTAAAAGGAATTTCCCGCCTTGACCATGTGTTTCATTAGTATCTAGTAAAAACTGTAAAAGCTTACTATGCATGGTTTCTTGTATACTAAATCCAAACTTGTCCTTCAGAAGATTGAATATATTAAAATTATGGCCAGCTTTATAATGTTTTTCATTATCAGTTAGGACATTTCTATACCATAATATAATGTTATCAAATGAAATTAAATTATAGTCAGCTGTAGTTCTTTTAAAAAGTTGACTAATTGAAAAGACTACTGATTTATGCGAAACTATTGATTTCCTATTTGTATCGTTTTGAATAAGGGCCCAATCATCAATGATATCTTGGTTTATAGAAAGAAATTTATAATTTTTGTTCTGTATAGCTGTTAAATAGCAGTCAAGCACTAATTTCATGTTTAAACTAAATTCATATAACGAAAAATGCCTAGCCTCCGATTATAAAGTTAAATCAATATTAGGAGTTATGTTTAATAATAAGCTTCGCGCCATATCCTTTTACTTCTCTAATGCGATAGCCAGTACAATTTTTATTAAGAATGGAAATTAATTTTTGGTTTAGATCTTTTTTTGCATCGCGATAAGGGGTTCTAGTATTTTTCGATTCATGTAATTCAAGTAACATAGTATCTTCATTGAATTTTAAGACTAATGAATCTATATCAGTCACTTTTCTTTTATCTGGGGATTTGGAATAGTCATATACAGTAATTCTAGATAAACAAGCTATTGTGGTTCCTTTAAATTTTCTTTTAATTGATTGCAATAATTGTTTTAGTTCATGTTTTCTGTCATTATCAGTAGTTGTAGAAATTGCACGATCTACTTCAATAGTAAGTAGGTCTTCTTCATTGTTTCGGTTAACTCCAAAAAATTTATAATCTTTTGATGTGTGATGATCTATGTCAAAATAGTAGTTATCTTTTATATGAAATCTAAGGACTGCCCATAATATATTTCTGAATGCTGGTATATTATTTTCTATTATTTGTTGAAAATATTCAGATGAAATACTTTCAAATATTGAATCACGAAGAATTGTTTCATTGTCTTCAGATAAACTTATATTTTTTATTCCTTTGTTTAAGCCGTCAAATATGTGTAATTTATTGTGTATTAAGTTTATTAAGGTGCCTCTAATCTGGTTTTCTAAAATTCCGTTTATATTAGTTAAGAATTTTGGTAAATGACTTACATCAAAGTGATTATCTACTATGTAAAAGTCTATTACTCTAATTGAAGTGAAAGGATTGAAGTCCAAAGACGCTTCCACGTAATTATTTATGCCTCTTTTTACTGTTAAGCAGTTTCTAAGTGCTTTTCCTAAATGAATTTCATCAACATTATTAATATGCAATTCTATACGCAAAAAGTGTGTGAGATTACATTCATTTGGATTTGCAAGCCCATTATTAAACGCTCTCTCGATACAAGTATTGATATTGTCCTCTAAAGAGGAAAATGCATTAATTTCATATGCCCTTTGTCGTGTCTGGCTTTTTATATTTAAATAAAGCGTATCGTAAAGAAGAGACATCATAGGATTAAAAATCTGACTTGCCCTTGTTTGTTGATATCTGTTCTCATAAAAATCAAAAGATAGAACAGTTGATAATATATCAATTGAAATAGGTAGAGATGAATTTCTAGAGTCAAGTGCTAGAATAGAAAGGTCTCTGATGTTATTGTAAATTATCTTTAACTGCTCAACTTGTAATTGGTTGGCTATTGTAGTAGTTAATGACGAGTCAAGTAATAATAATTTATATACAGATATAATTTTCTTTTGAATATCAAGTTTTCTAGGTATAGATTTGTATATTCTTCTAATAGATAAAATGTGATGAAACTTAATATAATCAAAATTGTCTATTGTATTATTAGCCCAAATCTTAAGTTCATCGTCCTTTAATGAGTTTATTAATTGAGATCTGAAGCCTTTTTTTTGATTTGCCTTTAGAAGAAGTGCTTTTTCATCACCTACTGTATTTTTGCAATGTCCAAAGTTTGAAAGAAGAAACCACATTTTAATAACATCATTTCCAAAATAGCTTTGTCCATTTATTTTTATATTACCCTGTGCACTTGTAGTTCCCTTAAAATTATTATCTGCTAATTCTGAAATAACACATTGTATTATAAGGTATTCATATCTAGAGTGGTTTACACCCTTAAATGCTCTAGCAATTAAGCCAAGGTGAGGGATGTTTTTTTGTCTTGCTATCTCATTCTCTTTTTCATATAATTCAAAAACTATAGAGGCTAAATTAACAAAGTTAACATATACTTTGCCTAAAATTGGAATATCCTCTTCAATTCTTCTTTCCATAATTGAATTTAATACCAGTTGGTTCTCTAATTTTATTTGTTTTAGTTTGATCAAGTAAATTGAATTATAAATAATGAAAAAGGGCTAAATCTAAATTAGCCCTTTTTACTATAACCACCCATTACCTCAACGCTTCATACAAAACCTCAATAGGGTGCTGGGCGTCTCTGCCGGTGCCGTCGTGGATTTGGTGGCGGCAGCTGGTGCCAGGGGCGGCGATGATGACCTCGGCGGGTTGTTGGCGGACGGTAGGGAAGAGCACCAGTTCGCCTACTTTCATGGAGACCTCGTAATGCTCGGCTTCATACCCGAAGGAGCCGGCCATACCGCAGCAACCCGATGGAATGACTTCTACCTTGTAGTTGGCCGGTAAGCTCAGCATCTGCTGGGTGTACAGCACGCTGGAAAGGGCCTTCTGGTGGCAGTGGCCGTGCAGTTTAATCAGGCGGGCCTCGGTTTTGAAGAGATCCTTCTCAATGTTCTTGTTCAGGATTTCACGCGCAATGAACTCATCAAACTGAAGGCAGTGGATAGAAAGCTTTTTGGCGTCTTCCAGTTGGTCTTCGTCTACCAGATCAAGGTATTCATCACGGAAGGAGAGAATACAGCTGGGTTCAATGCCTATGAGCGGCGTCTCAGAAGAGATAAGTTTGTGCAGCAGGGCCACGTTTTTCTGGGCCAGTTTCTTGGCTTCGCGCACCAGACCCTTAGACAGGTAGGTACGGCCGCTTTCCTCATGCTCCGGTATTACTACCTCATAGCCCAGTTTCTCCAGCAGCAGCACCGCTTTGATGCCAATGGGCGTGTCATTGTAGTTGGTGAACTCGTCGCAGAACAGGTACACTTTCTTTTTAGGCGCGGCGCATTCTTTCACTTTCTCGGCTTGGTGCTTCTTAAACCAGCTGCGCAGCGTGGTTTTGTGCAACAATGGCAAGGTGCGCTCCGGCGCGAAACCTACGGCTTTCTTGAAGGCTTTTGCCGTGAAATCGTTTTTGAAGAGCAGGTTGTAGGCACCCGGCAGGAGCGAGGCCAGTTTGTTCGCGTTGTTGAAATTACCAATGAGGCGCGTACGGAACGGAACGCCATTGGCATCATAGTAATGCTGCAGGAACTCGGCTTTCAGCTTGGCTACGTCTACGTTAGATGGGCACTCAGACTTGCAGCCTTTGCAGGAAAGGCACAGGTCCATGGCATCCTTAATTTCATGGTGGTCAAAGCGATTGGCTTTGGGCGAGCGAGTCAGGAACTCGCGCATCACGTTGGCCCGTCCGCGGGTAGTGTCTTTCTCATTGCGGGTGACCATGTAACTAGGGCACATGGTACCGCCGGTAAGGTGCGTTTTGCGGCAGTCGCCGGAGCCGTTGCAAAGCTCAGCGGCTCTGAGCACACCCCCCGCCTGGCTGAACTTGAACACCGTGTCAAACTCCGGGGTCTCCTGTCCGGGTTCATAGCGCAGGAAGGTGTTCATAGACGGCGTGTTCACAATCTTGCCCGGGTTGAAGATGTTGGCTGGGTCCCACACGCGCTTCACTTCATCCAGCAGCTTGTAGTTTTCTTCGCCAATCATGAACGGGATAAACTCACCGCGCAGACGGCCATCGCCGTGCTCGCCGCTCAGCGAGCCGCGGTATTTCTTCACCAGATGGGCAATCTCGGTGGCAATGTCCCGGAACAGCTTGTTGCCTTCCTCGGTCTTCAGGTCAATGATTGGCCGCAGGTGCAGCTCACCGGTACCCGCGTGGGCATAGTGCACGCAGTACAAGCCGTACTGCTCCAGCGTGAGGTTAAACTCCCGGATGAACTCCGGCAAATCTGCTACATCTACTGCCGTATCTTCAATCACGGCCACTGGTTTAGCATCTCCTGGGATGTTAGACAACAACCCAAGGCCTGCTTTTCTAAGGGTCCAGACTTTCTTGGTGTCGGTGCCCAGTACCAGCGGATAGTGGTAGCCCAGTTTATTTTCTTCTAAGTCTTTGATCAGCGCATTGGCTCTTTCCTGAATAGCGGCCTGGGTATGGTCGGTGAATTCTACCACCAGAATGGCGCCCGGGTCACCCTGCACGAAGAAGCGGTTCTGGCTCTGCTCAATGTTGGTTTTGGTACACTCCAGCACGTAGTGGTCCATGAGCTCACTCGCGCTTGGGTTATGGCGCAGCGCCACCAAATTCGCCCTGAGGGATTCATCTACGGTCTCGCAGTGGATACACAGCAAACCGATTTCCTTCGGTGGAAGCGGATCGGCGTGCAATTTAATTTCGGTGAGGAAGGCCAGCGTACCCTCAGAACCGGCAATGAGTTTACAGAAGTTGAACGGCTCTTTGCCTTGGGTAAACGGCTCGGTTTCCAGCAGCAGGTCAATGGCGTACCCGGTGTTCCGGCGCTGGATGCTGGGCTTCGGAAACTCCGCCCGGATGTTCTCCTGCGTAGGCCCGTGGCTCAGCATGGCCTTGGTGGCCTGGTAAATGCGGGTCTCTAGATCACCCGAGGTGTTCTCACCGCGGCACTTGGCCTCAAATTCTTCCAAGGTCAACGCCCCGAACTCCGCCTCGGTGCCATCGCTCAGAATGGCTTTCACGCTCAGCAGGTGTTCGCGCGCACTGCCGTACACAATAGAGTTAGATCCGCAGGAGTTGTTGCCCACCATGCCGCCAATCATAGCACGGTTCGCCGTAGACGTTTCCGGCCCGAAGTACAGGCCATGCTGCCGCAGGAACATGTTCAGCTCATCACGTATCACGCCCGGCTCCACGCGCACCCAGCCTTCGGCAGGGTTTACTTCCAGAATCTTGGTGAACGTTCTGGAAACATCCACCACAATGCCGCTGCCCACCACCTGGCCCGCCAACGACGTACCCGCCGTGCGCGGAATCAGCGACGTGCCTTCCAGTTTGGCAAACAAGATCAGGGTTTTCAGGTCTTCCACCGAGGCCGGAAATGCGACGGCCAACGGCTTCTCACGGTACGCCGAGGCGTCGGTGGCGTACAGGGTGAGGTAGGTATTATCGTAATGAAGTTCGCCTTCCAGTTTCTGGGCGAGGTACAGTAATTTCTCCGGACTCATGAAAGTAGGGCGGGTCCGCTCGCAACCGGAGCAGAGGGGCCGCTTAAAAAAGCTGAAAAAGCGAGAGGGAAGATCCGCGGGGTTTCTGGGGAGAACGTAAATGCAAACAAGTACTCGCGCCAACCGGGGCTTCCATCCTCTCTAATTCCCGAATGTAAGGGCTCTAAAGGGAAAGTCAAAAGGGATTTTAGCCCGTCTTACAACTTCTGGCTCTATCTCTACAGCTGGCAAGGCGTTTCACGGCCGTTTTTCCGAAATCGGGGCCAAAACACTCGTTAGCGCTGAGACACGCATTCCGTCCCGCTTCGAATGGGGGGTAGGGGGATGATGACTCATGCTGATAAAACATTCCAGAGATTCATTTTCTCAATCATTTTAGCTGAAGTTAATGGTTCTTCTGCCGTCTTGGTCATCCCCCTACCCCCTTCAAAGGGGGACGGAATGCGTGGGAATAGTCTCTGCGTTTTGGGCTGGTTTTAAAAAACGGCTTGAAAATGAACTCATATTTTCTCTCTTTCTGGCGCAAACCTCGGTGAACGATGAAACAGAAAGTCCTAAAAACAGTTTCGGGCCTCTTTTCTGAAAAAGAGGCCCGAAACAGGAAATGGTCAGGAAAAGCTTAGAAGTTGCCGCCCGGGCGACCACCGCCGGGGTAGCCACCTCCCGGGTAACCGCCTGGGGTGGCTGGAGGGGTGTTGCCGCCGCGGCTTGATCCAAACTGGCGCAGGTTGTAGTTGAAGCTTAGCATGAAGTAACGCTGCAACACGGTGGTCTGTACGTCTTCAATGTAGTTGGCCTGGTAATTCCGCTGAATGCTGGTGTTTTCACCTAGTAAGTCAAACCCTGACAACCGGATTTCGGCTTGCTTGTCTTTCATGAACTTGTAGCCAATGCTGCCGTTCCAGAGCATGAACGTCTTGTCTATGCCCGCAGATAGCCCGCCGTTGTATTGGTGGTTCACCTCGGTGGTGATGTTCAACCCTTTCCAGGCGAGCCAATTCAGGCGCACAAAGCTGCTTTGGTTGTAGTTGTTGTTACCCTGCTGGGTGAGGTAGGTATAGTCTACTTTATTGTAGGTGGCATTGGTGGATACCAGGAAGTCAAAGTTCTCGCTGATGTTGCTGCTCAAAACCACGCCCCCGCCCAAGTTCGTGCTTTTGGTATCGTTGTTCACGATCCGATAATCACTTTCCGTATCGGCGTACAAGGCAGGGGTGAAAGAGTAAGTCGCGTTGGCGTTCAGGTTCAGGTTTGACTTGATGAAACCTAAAGGTAAGCCATAGTTGAAGAAAGAACGGAGCGAGTACTGACCTGATAAGTTAACCGGAGAAGAAAGCTGTACTCCGCTCCTTAACACAATACCGGAAGGAGTGGTGTAGGAAGGGGCGTTTTCGCCTCGGGCGTTGTTTCTGATGGTCAATCGCCCAATGTAATCCTGGCTCACAGAACCGCCTAAAACCGCAAAGAAGTTAGATGACTTGCCGGGGTTGGCGGCGGAGTACCGGATGTTGAAGTTATGGCTGAAACTCTGGCCCAGGTTGGGGTTTCCTTGCGTGATCAAAGTAGGGTTAGACACGTCTACCGCGCTCTGCAACTGGTCTACCGAAGGAGTCTGTGAACGGCCCATGTAGAAGATCCGGATGTTACGGTCCTGGTTGAAGTTGTAACGCAGCATGGCAAACGGTAACACATTGTGGTAGTTGCGGGTGGTGTCTATGGCGGTAGGGTAGAGTTGATCGGTGGAAAGCTCTAACCACTGGTAACGGGCACTCAGCATCAACTGGAAGTTGCGTGTATTGTAGCGCCAGCCTCCGCCAAACTCCTGCGTTCTGGTCACATTATCTACCGTGCTGGACTGGTTGGCCACCAGGCTGTCATAGAGTTCCGACACCGGGCGGAACTGGTAGGTACGTCTGTCGCCGTCTGAGTTGCTGTAGTTGGTGGCGTACGTCAATTGCAACTGGGTGTTCTGGGTGAGAGGTTCCGTATAGTTCAGGCTTCCTCCCACAGAGTAGCCTCTGTTGTTTAAGTTGGAGTTCAAATAAACCAGCGAGTCATCGCCCTCGTTGTTCCGGTCAAAGAAGTAAGAGATGTCTGATCTGTTGTCTCCCTTGTTCTGGTTATAACCATTAGATACATCCAAACTGATGGTGCGGCCTCTTTTGGCAAAACTGTGGCGGTACAAAATATTGTTGTTAAAGTTGATGCCCTTTAAATCTGACCGGAACAGGTTGTCAAAATTATTGATGAAGATGTTTCTTGATTGCCCATCCAGGTTCCCCAGCAGGTTAGATTCTGTAAAGCTGTCTCCGTTGTTCTGCTGCACACTCAGCCTTGGCCGCACAATGATGGAGTTAGCCGAGTCTATGTTATAAGTTAACCTCAAATTGAATCTGTGATTCTGGTTTATGCCGTCAGAGTTACCATTCTCCCTCACCTGGTAGCCGTCGCGTTCAAAGTTTCTGAATGAAGAATAGGTATAGTCATTGTCTGTGTGGTTGAAGAAGTAACTGCCCTGCACGTCTACTTTCTTGCCCCATTTGTCCAGGTAGTTGATGCCTATGGCGTTGGTTTTGGCAATCCCGTTGTTGGTGTTCACCAGGAAGTCGCCGGTGTTGTTGCCGCCGCCAAAGCCGCCACCTCCGCCACCGCGGGGACCACCACCGCCTCCGCCGCCCCGGTTTCCGCCGCCGCCCCGGCTAGAGGCGCTGGCTACGCCCACCAGGTCTTCGGAGGAGAAGTTCTGCTCGTTCACGTTATTGCTCAGGCCCACAATGGAAATGCGGCGGTCACCCTCAAACTGGTTGATGTTCCCGCTGATTCTATAGCGACCATCGGTTCCCGCACCCGCACTGATCCGCCCGAAACGGCCGGTCCGGAACTCGGGTTTGGTCACGATGTTGATCGTTTTCTGCTCGTTGCCGTCGTTAAAGCCGGTAAACTGGGCCTGATCGCTCTGGCGGTCGAAAACTTGAATTTTGGAGATCACCTCGGCCGGCAGGTTTTTAAGCACGGCATTAGGGTCTTCCCCGAAGAATTCTTTCCCGTCTACCAGAATCCGCTGCACGCGCTCGCCCTGGGCCTGTACCTGTCCGTTCTGGATGGTAATGCCCGGCATTTTCTGGATGAGGTTCTCGGCGTTCGCGTCGCGGTTCACTTTGAAGGCAGCGGCGTTCATCTCAGAGGTATCCTGTTTCTGAATCACGGTGGCGGCGCGGCCCACTACTTCCACTTCGCGGAGGGTGGTGGCGCCGGCGCTGAGGGTGAGCGTACCCAATTGGATGGGAGCACCGGTAGCCGTCACAGAACGGTAGAGCGTCCCGAAACCTAAGTAGGAAATCTTCAGGACAAAGCGCCCGTTCTGAATTCCGGCAATCTCAAACCGGCCTTCCACGTCGGTGGCGGCTCCTTTGTACACACTGGAATCCTGCGCGTTCAGCAGCGCCACGGTGGCTCCAATCAGGGGAGAACCACCTCCCACGGCCTGGCCACGCACGGAGGTTGACTGACCATATCCTGCAACGGAGATGGCTAGAAACAGAAAGAAGAGTAAAGATATTTTTCTCATTGAACATTGATTTGTGCTTAGACCAAGCAATCTTCAATAAGTTTAAAGGACCTTGAAATTATTCTGTTTAGGGGCTGATTTCCGAAAAAGAGCCCCTAAACAGAATAGTAAAATGTGTTGCGATGCGGAAGCGGAGAACTTGACTATTATCCTTTCAGAAAAGCCAGAAACGGCTGGATAAATCGATCATACGCCTCAATGTGCGGCAGGTGCCCCACGTTGTCCAGCTCTATCAGTTTGGCATTGGGTATCTTCCGGGCGGTTTCTTTGCCCAGGGCCGGGTAGTTGCCCAGTTTCTCGCGGGCGGCGGCGGGCGCGTTCGCTTTGCCCAAAGCCGTGCGGTCGCGCTGCCCGATGATCAGGAGCGTGGGCATTTTGAGCTGATCGAACTCATACACCACCGGCTGCGTGAAGATCATGTCATACGTGAGTGCGGCGTTCCAGGCGACTTTGGGGTAATCGGGTCCAATGGTCCAGCCGGCCAGCAGGTTCACTCCTTTGTCATAAGCGGGTTTCCATTGGCCGCCGTAGTAGTTGTCCAGCTGGTACTTCTTAATGCTTTCCTGCGTCTGCTTCAGCTCGCCGGCGTACCATTTCTCCACGCTCTGGTAAGGCACCCAGCGTTTCCAGTCCTCTAGCCCGATGGGGTTCTCCAGCACCAGTTTCTCAGTCGTTTCCGGGAACATGAGCGCAAAACGGGTGGCCAACATGCCGCCCATGGAGTGGCCCAGCACCGTGGCTTTCTTTACGCCCAAGGTATCCAGCAGGCTTTTGGTGTTCTGGGCCAGCATCTGGAACGAGTACTGGATGTTCTGCGGCTTAGACGATTTCCCGAAGCCAATCTGATCTGGGATGATGACCCGGTAACCGTTCTTAGACAGATCCTTGGCGGTTTGCTCCCAGTAAGCCCCGTTGAAGTTCTTTCCGTGCAGCAGCACCACAGTTTTGCCGTTGGCTTTCTGCGGTTTCACGTCCATGTACGCCATTTTGAACGCCTGCTGCTGTACTTTCACCGGGTGGAAAGCCACCGGGAAGGGGTATTGGTACGTGGTCAATTCCGCATCCAGCGGCTGGAGCTGCGCGTGAGAGGAAAGGGTAAGCAGTAAAAGACTGAAGAAGAGGAAGATCTTTGAGTATTTCATAGGTAAAAGGTACTTGACAGATAGAAAACGGGGCATCCGTTTAGCTTGTGTTTTACGCAAAGTAGCCCCAAAACGTCGGTTCCGGGGCTATAGGTTGTCTTTAATGAGTGTACGTTATTTCGCGGCCACCCGCCAGATGGTGTTTCCTGAATCATCGGCCACCAGCAGGGAACCATCAGGGAGCACTGCCAGCCCCACCGGACGGCCGTACACTTCGTTCTTGGTGGAATCTGCGATGAAGCCGGTCAGGAAATCCTCGGGCGGACCGGTGGGTTTTCCGTTCTGGAACGGCACGTACACCACTTTGTAGCCCACCAGATCAGACCGGTTCCAGGAACCGTGTTGCCCGATGAAGGCACCGCCCCGGTATTTGCCCGGAAACGCCGATTTCTTGTAAAAGGCCAGTCCCAGCGAGGCCGTGTGTGCGCCCAGTGAGACCTCGGGCACCAGGGTTTTCTTCACCAGATCGGGGCGCTGGCCTTTCATGCGGGGATCTTCGTTGGGCCCGAAATAGGCATACGGCCAGCCGTAGAAACCGCCTTCTTTCACGCTGGTCAGGTAATCGGGTACCAGCTCATCGCCCAGTTCATCGCGTTCGTTCACCGCCGCCCACAGCACGTTGGAGCCGGGTGCCCAGTCAATGCCCACGGGGTTCCGGAGGCCGCTGGCGTACACCCGCTCACCCGAGCCGTCGGGGTTGATCTCCAGGATGTTGGCGCGCCGCACCTCGTTCTCCATGCCGTTTTCCCCGTTGTTAGAGCCAGAACCAACGGCGATATAGATTTTGGAGCCCTGGGCGTTGGCCAGCAGGTTGCGGGTCCAGTGGTTGTTGTAGCCGCCGGCGGGCAACTCCAGGATTTTCTCGCCTTTGCCGGTGATGCTGGTCTGGCCGGCTTGGTAGGGGTAGCGCCACAGGCCATCGGTGTTGGCCACGTAGAAGTAGTCGTTGAGCACCAACATCCCGAAGGGTTGGTTCAGTCGCCGCAAAAACGTATACCGTTCCTCCGGAATGCCGTCCTGGTTTCTGTCCCGGAAGAGGGTGATGCGGTTGGCGCTTTTGCCCATGTTCTGGGACCTGGCCTGGCCGGTGACTTTGGCCGCCACTTTCTCGGCTCCTTTTTTCTCCGTCTCGGCCTCAGAGACAAAGATGTTACCGTTAGGGGCTACGTAAATCCAGCGCGGATTGCGTAAGCCATCGGCAAACTTGTTGACGGTAAAGGAGGGTGGCGCCTGCGGCAGTTTGTCTGCGGGCCAGCCGATGACCTTGCTGTAGTTTTTAACCGATTCGGTGGCGTAAGGGGCCGGTAATTGAGGAGCGGTAGACGTATTGGCCGAGGTTGCTGTACCCGCGTCGGTTGTTTGCTCTTTGCTGGAAGGGGAGTTGCAGGCATACAAGCCGCTCGCCATCAGGAAACAAGCCACGGGTATCCGTATTCTTTTCATAGTCTGGGGTAAAACGGTAGGTATTTATCCCCGGTTATACGCAGGGGAGAAGAGAAGTTGGCTCTATGAAAAGCGGATCAAAGCGTTCTAGCCCCGTTTTCCAGATACTGGCGTTAAAACGTGAACTGGTTCCCGCTTCTTTATAAGAGATTGTTTTTCGTTTGCCGCGAAAAAAAGGGTTTGTTCTCTATCAAAGGCTATCTCCCGTTTTAGTCCTGTTTTTCCAGAAAGGAGCTGAAAACGGATGCTCTTTCTAGGGGCCATTATGCCGATGTTATGTTCTGATCCGCTACCCTTGCAGGAAAAAACAAGGGCTACCGTTCCGTTGGAAGAACGATAGCCCTGGCTGGAGGAATCAAGCAAATGCCTACGCTTCGCCCATGATAAGCCCCTCAATGGTGTGCGCCTGCACGATGGGTTCCAGCGAATCCACCAGCCGGTAGGTGAGGTGCTGCCGGACGTTTTGGGGCAGTTTTTCATAAAAGGCCCGTGAAATCTGCAGGTCGTGGCGTTCGGCATTGATGCCACCCGGCGCATCCACGCCCAGCACCAGCGCCGGACGGGCTTTGTCTGAGTGGTTGGCCGTGCCCCGGTGGATGGTGAGTGCCGAGCGCGCCGAGATGTCGCCCATCTGCGGCATCTTGCGCTGCGCCCGCTCTTCGTAGCGGGCGTAAGCTGACTTCGGCGGAAACATGCCGTGCTCAAAGCCTTCCGGATAATCCCACTGAGTGCCGGGCGCAATCTCAAAAGGCCCCATGTCTTCCTGCACATCCACGGTAGTGAGGTTGAAAGCCAGCGAGTTGATGCGCCGGCCCCGCAGGGTTTCTTCGGGCGCGGGGAAGTCCCGGTGCCAGGGCTGGTTCATGGCCCCCGGATTGGGCACGTCAAACCCGATCTCCACAATCTTATAGTCGGGTCCCAGCACGGCCTCGCACACGGTGGTCACCCACGGGTGCGTGACCAGCTCCAGAAAGACTCTGATGTTTTCGGGGTGAATCTCTACGTAATGCCGTTTGGGGCCTCGGCCCACCGCTCCACCGGGTCGCTGCAGCGCCTCCGCGTACAGCGCCAGAATGTCCTGGTGAAGTTGATGCGCCCAGTCGCGGCTAAAAGCGCCTTTCAACCCGATGATGCCTTCGCCGTAAATGCCGCCCATGATCTGGGCAATGTCATAGGTGGGCTGCCCCGATGTTATCCTCTGCTCCGGTGCCGCGCCAGTAACCTGGCCTGTCTGTTCATTCCCGCTGTAGTTCATCGCTCTTTCCTCTTTTCGTGTACAAACTCCGGCTGTTGCCGTGACTAGTTAAAACGACAGGCGAGGGGTTTTGTTTTGGAGGCAAGGAATGCCCAACTGGTGCTTGCCGGGGAAAAACGTTCGGGTGAACGTAGCGTTAAATCTGCCCGAGTGTAGGGTTAGAAGGCCTTTCCCGTTTTAAGCTCGTTTTCTGAAAACAGGCTTAAAACCACCTGCAAAAAAGAAAGCTCCCAAGAGGAGCCTTCTTTTTACCTAATCCTATAATCCTATTTATACTACTCTTGTAATCTGTTTCTTTAAAGCTTAAGTTTTCACCTGCTAACTGAAAGGCACCTGTGTCTTGCTTGTTGGTGAGAACACCAACAAGGGCGAAGGTTCTCTATTCATGCAAGGGCGAAGGTTCTCTATTCATGCAAGGGCGAAGGTTCTCTATTCATGTTTTCCTAATCTTGTTCCATACTAAACAGATTCAGGAAATTTATTTCAAGATCATCGCTTCTTCAAAGCTAAGTCTGGTTGGTCGTGGTCAATTGAAGTCAGCCTAATGGTAGAAAGCAATTTACTTTTTCTTTAATCAAAGGTACTCTTCACCGCTGGTTGGAAGGTGGCATGATGCTACAACATTACTACATCAGGCTTCTGAAACGCACTACGTCAATTCCTCACCTCGTTCTGCTTTTCCTTTCCTTTAGAATAGAATGTAGCCGAATGGGGTATGATTTGTTTTCGATGTTTTTTCCAATAAATGGTTTAGAAATAAGCGAGTTACTATTGAAATGACTGTGTCTCTTAAAGATTCACTCATCAGCGGAAGCAATGTTTAAGTTGTGCCATATCTAGGTGTGCCATATTCGAAAGTGCTGAGGGGAGAGGTTTGATCTTAGTGGACACACGCAGAAAGATCATTTGTTCACATAGGCAAAAACAGATAACCCCGACCTGAAGGGCCGGGGTTATCTGGGGTGTGTTTTGAGGCCCTTCTCAGGAAAACGGCCCAATATCAGGAGAGGGTTACAAGGCTACTTTGGTGGTTTCGGCAGCGGCCTGCACGTGCAGGGAATGCTGGTGAATTTCCTGGAAAATGGCTTTCACGAATACCTCCTCCAGTCCTTCGCGGGCGGCGGCTTTCAGGCGGTGCTCCATCACCTGCTCCCAACGGCCGGTTTGCAGCAGGTTCATTTTGTTTTCTTTTTTGAGGATACCAATCTGCTTGGCCACCGATGAACGACGCGCCAGCACGTTGATCAACTCGTTGTCCAGGTAGTCAATCAGGTTGCGAAGTTCGCTCAGTTCTTCTTCGTTTTGGGTGACGGAGGAGGTAACGCGTTCCACTACCAAAGAAGCCAACAGGTCTCTCAAGCCTTCGGGGGTTACCTGCTGGGCGGCATCGCTCAGGGCTACGTCTGGGTTGCAGTGGGTTTCAATCATGAGGCCGTCTGCCTGCAGGTTCAGGGCCTCCTGGCTGATCTGCTGCAACAGCGAGCGTTTCCCGGCAATGTGGCTGGGGTCACAGATCAACGGAATCTCGGGCAGCAGTTTCTTGAACTCGTACGCCATGTTCCATTTGGGGTGGTTCCGGTACGGACGGCTGTCAAATGAGGAGAAGCCCCGGTGGATGGCGGCCAGATCGGTGATGCCGGCGCGGTTCAGGCGCTCCAGGGCACCCAGCCAAAGTTGCAGATCGGGGTTTACCGGGTTTTTCACCAGCACCGGTACGTCCACGCCTTCCAGCGCATCGGCAATTTCCTGCACTGAGAACGGGTTCACGGTGGTACGGGCTCCCACCCACAGCACATCCACGCCTTGTTTCAGGGCGTCGTTCACGTGCTCAGCGGTGGCCACCTCGCAGGCGGTGAGTAGGCCGGTTTCCTCTTTCACGGTTTTCAGCCATTTCAAGCCCACTTTGCCAATGCCCTCGAAAGCACCCGGACGCGTACGGGGTTTCCAGATACCGGCCCGGAAAATAGTTACTTCCGGTACCGCTTGCAACCCGCGGGCCGTGGCCAACATTTGTTCTTCACTTTCAGCGCTGCAAGGACCAGCAATGATCAAGGGTTGTCCGTCTGCGCGTTTGAAAATGGTTTTAGGCGCCAGGTTTAAATGCTTCGTACTCATAAGGAGATTTCGGTTTTGGCCGAGGTTAAATGTTTTGAGATTCTGTTTGTTGCTTCTTCAATCTTGTCTTCGGGGAGGCAGAGGGAAATTCTTAAGTAACGCTCGCCTTGGGTTCCGAATATTTTACCGGGGGTCAGGAAAACCCCCGCTTCGTAGAGTATTTCGTCTAAGTAGGCCTCCACATCGGTGACCTGCTGCGGTACTTTTGCCCAGACAAACATGCCCACCGCATTCTCTTGGTAGGAACACCCCAGGAGCTCCAGCAGTTCATACACTTTCTGTCTTCGTTGGGCATAAACGGCGTTGCGGGCCTCGTGCCAATCATCTGAATTAGACAGCGCCTGGATGGCGGCGTGCTGCACCGGCAGAAACATACCCGAGTCCAAGTTGCTTTTCACGCGCAGCACGCATTGCAGGTAATCCTGGCGGCCCAAGACCATGCCCACGCGCCAACCCGCCATGTTGTGGGATTTGCTGAGCGAGTTAAACTCCAGGCAGCACTCTTTGGCCTGCGGCAGCGCGAGCAAGCTAAGCGGTTTCCCGTGGGGAAGCACCAGGCTGTAGGGGTTGTCATTGGCCAGCAGAAACTTGTGGGTAAGGGCCAGTTGCACCAGTTTCTGCAGCACCTCCGCGGTGGCCTGGGTTCCGGTGGGCATGTGCGGATAGTTCACCCACATCAGCTTCACGTCTCCGGTTTGCAGCAGGTTTTCCAGTTCCTGAAAATCAGGGAGCCAGCCATTTTCCTCCTTCAGGGTATAGTAGACTGGTTCAGCGCCCACCAGTTTCGCGGCCGCGGCGTAGGCCGGATAGCCGGGGTTAGGCACCAGCACTTTGTCGCCGGGGTTCAGGAACGCCATGGACACGTGGAAAATACCTTCCTTAGAGCCCATCAGGGGAAGAATCTCCTGGTCGGGGTCCAGCTCCACGGCGTAGGTGCGCTGGTACCATTTGGCAATGGCCTGACGAAGCGGCGCAATGGAGTTGTACGGCTGATAGCCGTGCACCCCCGGCTGGCGGCTGGTGGAAACCAACGCATTTATGGTTTCCTCGGAAGGGGGCATGTCGGGGTCCCCGATGCCCAGGTTGATGATGTTGCGGCCCTGGGCGTTTAAGGCCCGAACTTCGGCCAGCTTGCGGGAGAAGTAGTACTCCTGCACGTGCTCTAATCGTTGGGCGCTGGAGATAATCATACCAGTTCAGTTTGTTCGGTGAGAATAGGAGACAGACAACCTGCCTGCCGATCCTGCGGAAGCGGTGCCTCAGCTTTGGGATACAGGCCCAGCACCTTGTAAGAAGGCGCCACCGAGGAGAGGGCGGCCAGCGCCTGCGTAATGCAGGAAGCTTTGTTGCCTTCCAGTTCCAGCACCCACTCCTGGGGTTGGCCGGGGTTCACCGACGGCAGCGGCTGCAGCATGGTTAATTCCAGCGTGCCCTGGTTTAGTTGCCCCAGCAGGTTCTCTAAGGAGAATTTCACCACCGGATAGGGCAGGAGCAGCGTAGCTTTGTTGGCGGTATTGGTTTGTTTCTCGCGGGAGAGCACCACAAAGCGGGTGTAGTTCTCTGTGTCATTGGCCACGTTGGAATTCAGCACCTCCAGGCCGTACAACTCAGCAGCTTTGCGGCTGGCGATGGCCGCCACGCCCGAGATCTGGCCTTCCTTGATCATCCGGGCGGTGTCTGCGGTATCAGAGGTTTCTTTGGTGCTGACCTGGGGCTGGCTGTTGAGGTAATCACAGCACTGCAGCAGGGCAATGGGGTGGGACCAGATTTCCTGAATGTCTTCCATTTTCTGGCCGGGTAAGGCCATCAGGGTTTGATCTAACAGCAGCCACCGCTCTGCCAGCACAGAAAGTTTGTACTGGTCCATCATGCCGTAGTTGGGCAACAGCGGGCCCGCCAGGGAATTCTGTACGGCCATGACCGCAAAGTCTACCAGGCCCGACTGCAAGGCTTCGCACAGCTCGGGGAAGGAGGCGCAGGAAAGCGTGCTGATGGTAGACGCCGGGAACAGTTCTTTGGCGGCAGTTTCATGGAAAGAGGCGGGGCCTCCCTGGATGGCGATTTTTAAGGCTCTGGTCATAATGAAAAAAGCCCCGCTTTTGGCGGGGCTCTAAGGTTTCTTATTGTTTTCTTAACGCAAAGTCTTACCTGTTGAGCCCCGGTTGAGGTCCAAAAAAGTAAAAACCGTAAAAGTAAGAATTGCGCTGAATCATTGTCTTGCTGTAAAGATGCTCAAACATACACGGTCAGATTTTCTCATCCAAATCTTTTAACTGAAAATGTTTAAAATTCTTAATAAAACACTTGTTAGTTTGAGGATTTTACGGTATAAGCAAACAGTTGTTAGTAGTTTGTAAGTAGTTTTTCCGGTTTTAAGGCTCTTTTCAGGAAAACAGCGCTAAAACAGCAGGAGGGGCTATGGAGTTAAAGAAGGCTCCTTCTGCCTTTGCGTCAAGGCATTTCTCAGGTTCTGGAAGGTTTTCACCGGCCCGATGGCCACGGTGGCATTCACCATCCAGGCCGGGATAGCGCCGCCCGGATTCACCCTGAAGGTATAGTCTATCTTCGTCCTGCCTCCTGAAACGGGGCTGATGTCCCACACGGCCAAGGAATACGGTATCCTGACAAACCCCGGCTTTTCGGAGACTATACTCGTCACGCTCTTTACTTCCACCCGAGCTACGTTCGGCTTGTATGCCGGCATGAAAACCGCTTCCACCACCATGTCTCTGTCGGTCAGGGGCCAGGGCATGTCTGCCTCGGTGTAGTAGAGGAGCCGGTGCTCGCTTTTGCGCTTGATCAGCTTGGTTTTCCGGTTCAGGTACACCCAGTCAGAATGGTGCTCTACGTCTTTCAGGAGGGAAAAGAGGTCGTTGGGCGTGCCCGGCAGATCACAGACTACCCGTATTTCCTTGAACTGCGTGTCTTTCACCTTACGGGTGTACACTTCAATGCCGTCTTCGTTTTTCTGCAGTTCCCATTTTCCCTGGGCCAATGCCGGTGCCATGACCAGGCCCCACAAGACCACCAGAACTGCCAATAACTTTATGCGTTTCATTAACTTCTATTTCAACTCACCTCTCGCCATCTCCCAACAAAAACCTCCCCTCAGCCTTTTTATTGCCCAATGCGGATTCTCTTTTAAGCAAAACAAGCCGAGTGCTGGATATTATTACATCAATTATCCGCCGTTTTCCTTGGCCGAGGTGCTTCTCCTCATAATCCGTTTTACGAGTAAAATCAGGAAAACACTCTTAAAACGCCTGGGCTCCAGCTTTTGACCTCGACTTAATTATCATCAAAACACACGACGGAAGAACAGGGATTTACAGTATATAAAAACCATTCGGCTGAACGGGCTGCGGGAGGTCTGTTTCGTTGAGCAATTGTCTGAGGTTGATTTCAATGGTTCTGGCGATAGCGGTCACCGAGGTGTCGCTGGGCCGGTTCCGGAAGGGGTCTTGCAGGTGGTAAGCCGTTTTCTCCAGCAGAAAGAACACCGACGAAAGAACCACCAGCAGGGGCAACTCAAAGATCAGCGGTATCTCGCTCAGGGAGAAGGAAAGCGTGATCACAAACAGGTAAATGGCAAAATGCAGGAACACCCGGTACGTGACCGGGAAAACGGTTCCGTTGATCCGTTCGGCCTTGCCCATGGATTCCACTAGCCGTACCAGCGTGGCGTCTAGCTGCACGTGCCGGTAAGCATCCAGCTCCTCCCGCCGGATGAGGTTTTTGATATCCTGCGCATTCAGTTGGATGATGGCCAGCGGTTTGTTTTTGTGGGTAGCCAGGTGCTGGAGTTCGCTGGCGGGCAGAAAAGCCTCCAAACCCTCCAAGGGATCTAACCCCCGCAGCGTCTGGCCCAGCGAGTAGCACCAGGCCATCTGGCGGTAGGCCAGCGTTTTCACCATAGGGTTGGTGCTTTCCTTGACAAATGATTGAAGCTGAAGCACAAAGCTCCGGGAATCGTTCACAATGGCGCCCCACACTTTCCGGGCTTCCCACCATCGGTCATACGACTGGCTCATTTTGAAAGACAGCAGCACCGAGATGGCCGTACCCAGAAAAGCGGGGATGTTGCTGGGCATCTGCGGGATTCTGTTGATGTAATACGCGGAGATGTAATGGACCGCTAACCCGATCAATATGATCACCAACGCATCTTCTTTCAACTTTTTGAAGACGTAGCGAAGCGGGATTCTGGAGTGTATAAGCATGGCAAGTACTTCTGGTGGATAGATGCGTTCAGTTGCGCCGCTCTTCAGAAGTAAGCTGCGCCGCCTGCTCCCGCAAAAAGGGGAGACCGATGCCTATATACGCACCACGTAAAGTTTTTTTGCCCGTTTTACAGGTTTCTTTTAGAAAACAGGAAGAAAAGAAGAGGAGGAAGGACAGCGGAAAATAAAAAAATCAATGAGCCTGTAAGCCGGGTTTTGTCCTCCGCCAGATGGCAGATGGCTTATCATTTATCTAGGCCCGTCCTCACGGAGGGGCTCCATCAACCTACCCACTGACATCGGACGAGCAGTCCTTAGCTCCGCCCGAAGGCGAGGCGCTGTCAGCCTATTTGGTCTTTCAACTCCTGAGGTTTACCCA
The DNA here is from genome assembly GCF_014269285.1 of Rufibacter sediminis. Lineage (GTDB taxonomy): Bacteria > Bacteroidota > Bacteroidia > Cytophagales > Hymenobacteraceae > Nibribacter > Nibribacter sediminis. The sequence goes on along the minus strand of NZ_JACOAF010000026.1, from coordinate 51,801 downwards.
GCCGGACTAGTCGCCTAGCCGCTGGTGCGCTCTTACCGCACCTTTTCACCCTTACCCAATACTAGTTATCAGTTGATAGTTGTTGGTTATCAGAAAAACTGACAACTAAAAACTAATGACCAACAACTAAACTGGGCGGTACTTTTCTGTGGCACTGGCTGTCACCTGGCCGTCGCCCGCCAGGTGCCTTCCCGTTAGGAAGCAGGATGCTCTGCGTTGCCCGGACTTTCCTCCCCGCCCGAAGGCGCAGCGATAAGCCGGCTCACTGATTTCCTGCAAAGATAGCGCTTTCTCCCCGAAACTGAGTTACTGCCTACCCTACGTTTAGCGGCTGTTTTCCCAAAAAGAGGCGTAAAACAGCAAAGCGTGAAAACTTCGTCCTTCCGTTTTAAGCCCGTTTTCCTGAAAATGCCGCTAAACCAAAAGTTCTCCTCTGCAAAAGTTCACCGGTGGCAAGAACAGGGAGAGCCATTTAAGAGAGAAACCGTAAGGAAAGAAAGCGCCTGCTCGTGCTGCAATCTACCTGCCTTGTACAAGAACAGAAACTGGTAAACAGAGGCCGGGCCGGTGACGGAAACATTGAAACAGACCAACCTTATGGAAAACCTGACGGAAAGCACCCTGCACCACCTGATCAGCCAGCTAGAAGCCTTGCTGCAAGAGGCCGAGGCGCTGGAGCGGGAATATGCCCCCCAGTTGGAGCAGGTGCATCCCGCGTTTAAAGAAGGCAGTAGAAATCTGCTGCATTACCTGGCATTCCGGAGCCATGACATCAGGTCGCTACAGACGGAACTGTCGCGTATGGGGCTCTCTTCGCTGGGGCAGGCCGAAAGCCACGTGCAGGCCACCTTGATGGCCGTCCTGAACCAGTTACGCCTGCAGCTGGCCTATCTTACCAACACCAAACCCCAGATTTCTCCTTTGCCATCCGGCGGCACCAACCTGAAGTCCCATATCACCGCACTGCTGGGGGAGCCCGCCCCTGAGAGAGAAGCCCGGATCATGATCACTTTTTCCGCCGACATGGTGGAGGATTATGAGCTAGTGCGCGATCTGCTCAAAGGAGGCATGAACTGCGCCCGTATCAACTGTGCCCATGACAATGCCCGCGTCTGGGAGAAAATGGTGGCCCAGATCCGAAAAGCCGAGCAGGAGGTAGGCCGCCGCTGCATCATTCTGTTCGATCTCATGGGCCCCAAGCTCCGCACCGGTTCCCTGAAACCCGGCCCCAAAGTAGTGGCCATTCATCCGCAGATTGACGAACTGGGCGAGGTGGTGGCTCCGGCCAAGGTATGGCTGGCCCCCAAAGGCGTACCCGCGCCGGAACGGGTGCAGGCTACCTTACGGGTCTCGTCTGCCTGGTTAACCCACGCTACCCAACAAACAATCATCACCTTTAAAGATACCCGCCGCCGAAAACGCACCTTTACCCATCTGGAGCGGATTGGCAAGGGCGTCCTGGTGCACCTGCGGCAGTCGGCGTACGTGAGCAGCGGCACAGAACTGCAACTGGTGCTGCCCACGGGCGAGGTGCACCGCGAAGTGCTGGGCAATTTGCCGGCCATGGTGAAACCCCTGAACCTGAAAACCGGGCAGGAGCTGAGAGTGAACCGCCCGCCCATTCCCGGGGAGCCCGGCCAGTATGACGAGGAAGGAAACCAGGTGAAGCCCGCCCATATCTCCTGCACCTTGCCCGAGGTGTTCAGCCGGGTGAAGGCCGGGGAGCCCATCCTGTTTGACGATGGCGAGATTGAAGGCGTCATTGAGGAAGTCTCGCCCGATTTCCTGCGCGTAAAGATCACCGCCGCCGATGAAGACGGCAGCAAACTCCGCCCCGACAAAGGCATCAACCTCCCCGAGAGCGATCTGCAGCTGCACAAACTCACTTACAAAGACCGTGAAGACCTGGCCTTCGTGGTGAAACACGCCGATGTGGTGAATCTTTCCTTCGTGAACCATCCCGAGATGGTGGAGGAGCTGCAGCAAGTGCTGGAAGAGCACCAGGCCGGGCACATCGGGATCATGCTGAAAATAGAGACGAAGGCCGCCTTCCGCAATCTGCCGCTGCTGCTGCTTACCCTGCTGCGGAAACATCCCGCGGGCATCATGATCGCGCGGGGCGATCTGGCCGTGGAACTGGGCTGGCAGCGGCTGGCCGAAGTGCAGGAAGAAATTCTCTGGATCGCGGAAGCCGCCCATCTGCCGGTGGTCTGGGCCACGCAGGTGCTGGAGAAACTCACCAAGAAAGGCCGCCCGTCCCGCGCCGAGATCACCGACGCCGCCATGGCCCAGCGCGCCGACTGCGTCATGCTGAACAAAGGCCCTTACATCCTCAAATCCCTGTCCTTCCTAGATGACATCCTCAAACGGATGCAGGAACACCAATACAAGAAAACATCCCTCCTCCGGATGCTCCGCGTTTCTGACCTGGACGGCAAGCTGGGACATGAGTAAGGCAGAGTGTGATTGGATGATTGCGAGATTGAATGAGAGCGGAAGAAAGAGCGGTTGATAGACTGGAGAAGAGTGAGATTGTATGAACAGCTAGTTAATCAAAGCTGCCACTAATGTTTTGTAATGATCTGTTTGCATAGAATTGCCCACCCCTTGCTACTCAAGGGAATAGGGATGTTATGTTCTCTTTCAATGTTTTGGTTCCTTTGTGAAGGCATTGCAGTTACTACACAGTTTGAGCCTCACGGCTCACTGAAGTTGCAAACTTCAGCTCATTCCTGGTCCAAGTTGGAAACTTGAACCAGGAATATTTTGTGAACGTAACGGCCCTAACTCGGAGGAAGGTGCTCACGTTAGGCAAAACTCCCCTCCTCGGAGGGGGAAGGGGTGGGTTCAAAAGCTGTGATAATCACAACCTGCGTTCGTGCATGGAAAGTCACTCTATTGAAAGCAACTCCACCTTTATCCCTCTATTGTCATCCTGAAAGGACCTTGTGGGCGAACCACAAACCCGTAGCTCCTTGTCATAACTTGCTGCACAAAAAGAGAAGCGTTTCAGGGCTGTTTTCACAAAACTGGCCCTGAAACGCTTCTCGCAATATGTTCATTACCGCCAACGCAGCAGAAGCAACTTACTTCAGCTGCACCTTGGTGGCGCCGTAGCCGAACTTCTCTTTACGGGCATCCTCATAGAACTTGATGTGCGGGTTCCGGCTGAGGACCTTCTGGATTTCCTTTTTCAGGACGCCGTTGCCGGTGCCGTGGATGAAGATGATCTCGTGCATGTTGGCCGCCACCGCCCGGTCCAGGTTGTCCTGGAAAACGCCCAGCTGGTGCCGCAGGATCTCAGAATTGCTCATCTGCTTGGGGTCCTTAGACATCCACACCTCCATAGAGCTGGCGCCGTTTATCCCCAACGAGTTCGTAAAGGTGTCAGAGAGCGGGTTGAGCGAGGCGGCCAGTATTCTGGAGTTGCGCCAACACGGTTTTGAAGGCTTTCTGATGGGCGAGACGTTCATGCGCCAGAGCCATCCGGAGAAGGCCTGCGCCGCCTTTGTGGAGGAACTGAAAAAGCTGCACGTGGTGAAGAACCTTTCCTTCTCTTTGTAGGCAGTTTTCAGAAAACAGCTCCTAAACTCAACGGGCCAAGCTTTCCTGACAAAGAATGCTGGCTTTGTGCCCCGATGCCGTTTCGGGCTCCTTTTTAGGAAAACAGGCCTGAAACGTAACCTCGCAGCGAATGAGTTTTGCTCTTTCCTTGCTACCCCAGATTAGACAGACAGACTTAATACAAAATAGAATGCCATATAGAAACCTTAAAATAAAGGTGTGCGGCATGAAGTACAGCGAGAACATTGCCGAGCTCCTGTCTCTTCAGCCAGATTACGTCGGGTTTATTTTCTACGAGAAATCGCCGAGGTACATTTCCACGCAATGGGCGGTTTTCTCGTCCGTTTTCCCGAAGGGAACCATCAAAGTGGGCGTGTTTGTAGACGAGGAACCGGAGGTGATTCTGCAGAAAGTGACTGATCTGAGCCTGGAGATGGTGCAGCTGCACGGGCAGGAAACGCCACAAGTGTGCTCGCAGTTGAAAGATGCTGGCCTTACGGTCATGAAGGCCTTCAGGATAGGCGATGGGTTCGATTTCGAACAGCTGCGGGCCTATGCCAGCTGCTGCGACTATTTTTTGTTTGATGCGAGTGGCGCTCACCCCGGCGGAAACGGGGTGCGGTTCAACTGGCAGATGCTGGAGAAATACACCCAAGAGGTTCCGTTTTTCCTAAGCGGAGGCATTGACTTGGAGCATCTACAGGAGATCAAAGCGCTGCGTCTGCCGCAACTTTATGGCCTGGATTTAAACAGCAAGTTTGAGATACAGCCCGGCCTGAAAGATATCTCGCGGCTAAAAGAATTTATTGAAGAACTAAAGGCATAAGCTTTAAAAGATAAGAAGTTACAAAACAATTTACAGGTTTTCTGGCTTCTTGCACTAGACAACAGAACGAATGGAATACGGAGTAAATGAACGCGGCTATTATGGCCAATTTGGCGGGGCTTTCATCCCGGAGATGTTGTACCCCAACGTAGAAGAACTGCGGGAAAAGTATCTGTCCATCATCCAGGAGCCAGAGTTCCAGGCGGAATTGCAGGAGCTGCTCCGCGACTATGTGGGGCGGCCCACGCCGCTGTATCACGCCAAACGGCTCTCGGAGCGGTACAACACCAAGATCTACCTGAAGCGAGAAGACCTGAACCACACCGGTGCCCACAAAATCAATAACACCGTAGGGCAAATTTTGCTGGCCAAACGCCTGGGCAAGAAACGCATCATTGCCGAAACCGGCGCGGGGCAGCACGGCGTGGCGACGGCCACGGTCTGCGCGCTGGCCGGGCTGGAGTGCATTGTGTACATGGGCAAGATTGACACCGAGCGGCAGCGCCCCAACGTGGAGAAAATGCGCCTGCTGGGGGCCACGGTTGTGCCGGTGACCTCCGGGTCGCAGACCCTGAAAGACGCCACGAACGAGGCCATCCGGGACTGGATCAACCACCCCGAGGACACGCATTACATCATCGGCTCGGTCGTGGGGCCGCACCCATACCCCGATATGGTGGCGCGTTTTCAGTCCGTTATTTCAGAAGAGATCAGAAAACAGCTGCTGGAGAAGGAGGGACGCGAATTACCAGATTATGTGGTAGCCTGCGTGGGCGGCGGTTCCAACGCGGCCGGTGCTTTCTACCATTTCCTGGATGAGCCGGAAGTGAAACTGATTGCCGTGGAAGCGGCGGGCCTGGGCGTAGACTCCGGGCACTCGGCGGCTACCTCGGTGCTGGGTAAAACCGGCATCATCCACGGCAGCAAAACCCTGCTCATGCAAACCGAAGACGGCCAGATTACCGAGCCGTACTCCATCTCCGCCGGACTGGATTATCCGGGCGTAGGACCGCAACACGCGCATTTGGCGCAGACCGGCCGCGCCCGTTTCATCGCCATCACCGATGCCGATGCCATGGAAGCCCTGCGGGAACTGAGCCGATTGGAAGGCATTATTCCAGCCATTGAAAGCTCGCACGCATTGGCCGCCCTGAAGGAAATCAACGCCGGTCCCGAGGACGTGGTGGTGCTGAACCTCTCCGGCCGCGGCGACAAAGACCTCAATACCATTCTTACTTACTTTGAACAACAAGATGGAGCACAATAGACTCACGCGCCTGTTCCGGGAGAAAAGCGGAAATCTACTCAACATTTACTTCACGGCCGGTTACCCCAAACTGGAGGACACCGTCACCATTCTGGAGGAACTGGAAGCCGCCGGGGCCGACCTGGTGGAGATCGGCATGCCGTTCTCTGATCCTTTAGCGGATGGTCCTACCATTCAAGCCAGCAATCAGGTGGCCCTGGAGAACGGTATGTCCATCAAGATGTTATTGCAGCAACTGGAGCAGGTGAGAGAGAAGGTGACGCTGCCCATTATCCTGATGGGCTACCTGAATCCGGTGATGCAGTACGGGTTTGAGCGGTTCTGCGAAGACGCCGCCCGCGTTGGCGTTGACGGCCTCATTCTGCCCGATCTGCCTTTCGCCGAGTACGAGGAAGAGTACAAGCCCATTCTGGAGAAACACGGCCTCAGCCTCATTTTCCTGATTACGCCGCAAACCTCTGAGGCCCGCATCCGGCAGATTGACGCGCTCACCAATTCGTTCATCTACATGGTGTCCAGCGCCAGCACCACCGGCAGCCAAGTACAAGCCAGCGATTCGCAGCAAGCCTATTTCTCCAAGGTGCAGAAGCTCGGCCTAAAGAATCCGCTGCTCATCGGGTTCGGGATCAGCGACCGGCCTTCCTTTGAAATGGCCTGCCTTTCGGCGCACGGCGCCATCATTGGCAGCGCGTTCATCAAAGCCCTGCAACAACCTCAGGAAGTGCGGCAGAACGTACGTTCCTTCTTGCAAACCCTGAGATAGTTTTGCCGATGTGTAGATGGGGAGATTAGGAGATTTGGAGATTTGGAGATTTGTAGATTTGTAGATTAGGAGGGGGATGATGGAAGGGATGCTTCTCTACTAGTGGTTCCCGGCGAGTCTGGAGACTCGCATCATCCTTTGTCACGAGACCGGAGTCTCGCGCCAGGTTGAGTTGGAGGCGATTTGGGCCTGCTTTCTGTAAAACAAGCCCAAAACACAACTACTTAACTTCCCTCTCCTGCGGCGAAGTTTAGCCTTTACTAAATCATCTCATCACCACATCCTCTCATCATCACATCTTCAAATCTCCTCATCTTCACATCTGCAAATCTCCCAATCTTCACATCTCCAAATTCCCCAACACCACCTCTTCAAATTACAGAAACCATGCTTATTCAGTTACGATCAGATATTCGTCCAGAGGACAAAGCGGCTATTGTTGACAAGGCCAGAGAATTGAAGTACAAGACCACTGAGGTGCTAACCCAGGCCGGGCATTACCTGGTGGGCACCGGCAAGGCAGAGTTTGACGTGCGCGCCATCGGGCATTTGCCGGGCATCAAGGACATCCACATCGTGTCAGACGATTATCGGTTGGTTTCCCGAAAATGGAAGGTAAACCCCACGGTGATTGATTTCGGGGACGGGCTGCGGGTGCAGGAGGGGGAGTTGACCATCATGGCCGGTCCGTGCTCCATTGAGAACGAAGACCAGATTGAGAAAACCATCCAGCACCTGGTGGCCAACAACGTGCGCTTCATGCGCGGCGGCGTGTTCAAGCCGCGTTCCTCGCCTTATTCTTTCCGGGGGTTAGGGTTGGAAGGCCTGAAGCTGTTCTATGACATGTGCCGCGCCCACGGCATCAAGATTGTGACCGAGGTGATGCAGGTCTCCCAGATTGCCCCCATGGAGCCGTACACCGATGTTTTCCAGGTAGGTGCCCGCAACACCCAGAACTTCAACCTGCTGGATGAACTGGGCAAAGTTGACAAGCCGGTGCTGCTGAAGCGAGGCATCTCCGGCACCATTGATGAGCTGCTGTACTCCGCGGAATACATCTTCTCCGGCGGAAACGAAAAGCTGATGCTCTGCGAACGCGGCATCCGGACGTATGAAACGGCCAGCCGCAATACCCTGGACCTGAACGCCATTCCCATCCTGAAGGAGAAAACGCACCTGCCGGTGATTGTAGACCCCTCGCACGGCATCGGCATCCGGGAGTATGTAGAACCCATGGCCCTGGCTGCCATCATGGCCGGAGCCGATGGCATCATCTATGAGACCCACGAAAAACCCGAGGAGGCCGCCTCAGACGGAGCGCAGACACTCAGCTTCACGGAGTCTGAACGCATGATCAAAAAAATGCGGAAAGTGTTTGATCTTCGCCAGGAACTGGTGTAGGCATTGGTCAGTAGGGGCAGGGCGTTCCCGTGGAATTGGGTTGCTGCTCCACCAGATACTTCATTCCGTTCCAGGGCAGTTTAAAGAAAAACGGCTGAAAACAGATTGGGGATAAAAATCTTGTTCTCTGTTTCTGGCCTAGTTTTTAGAAAAGACGCTGAAAGCGAATCAGATAGAAAACGCCTGTTAGGATGAAGGCCGAAAACCTTGCTAAAATGCCTAAAAACGGCCTTTCTGATGCATCCATTTTTTAGAATCACCAGTATAAGGCACTAGAAAGCCAGGGTGAGACTTCGGTTAGAGAGCGGTTTTAACCTAATCTGGTGAAAACTGCCCGAAAACGGAGATGATAAAAAGATATAAAATTTCTTGTTTTGAATATTGAAGTTTTATATATTCGTTCCAGTTATGAAAACATTTGCCCAATATCTCATTATTGTCAATTGCAAACCGTTCGCGATGCGAACCGGAGCGGGTACAATATGGGCAAAAACTAACTGATTCCGTTAGAAAGTAATCAACCTCATATGAAGCCTGGCTCCGGTAACCCGAAGTCAGGCTTTTTTTATTGTCATAAAACCATGTATCAGCAACAGTATCACCACTACAGTATCAGGCAACAACAGACCTGGAACATCTTGTACACGAAACGGGCAGAAGCTCTTTCTGCAGTGGTCTCCGCGCCCTTTTGGCAAGGAGTGAATGCACTGGAACTGAAAGCATATTTTATTCCGGAGTTCCAGAAGGTGAATTTCCTTTTGCAGCGCCTCACCGAGTGGGAAGTAGTGGCCGTGGAAGAACCGCTTCGGCCGCGCCAGGTGCTGAGCCGCTGGGCCAAGCAGAAGTTTCCGGCGGTGACTACGCTGCGGCAGCACCCCGAGGTGGATCTGCGTCTGCTATCGGGCAAGGATCTGTTCCAGGACATGTTCGGGCAATTGCCCTGGATTCTGCAACCCGAGGTTGCCGATTTCATGCAGCGGTTGGGCGCGTTGTCGCTGCACTACAAAGACCCTGCGGCTACTGACTTGCTGTGGCGACTGGCGCAACATGTGCTGGGTAACGGCCTGTTGCGCGATGCCCAGGGGGTAGTCACGTTGTTTGGTGCCTACCTCATCTCCAATGCCGCCGAATCTGCCTTGGCTTTGCAAAGCGAGAATGCCTGGCACCCCATCGTGCTGGATGAAATACTGGCCCTGCCTTACAAAGCGGGAGAAACCCCGGAGGCCTATTTCGTGCTGGAAAGCCTTTCTTATCTTACCCGTTTGGTGGAGCAGCTGGAGAAAGAAGGCATCCCGGTAGCGGACATCCCGGCGCAGTGGCAAATGCTGGCCGGTTAACCAGTGTCAGTTTCAGGCCTATTTCCTGAAAAAGAGGCCCAAAACGGATGCTTTATCGGGAGATGAGAATCCATCGGTGATTGGGTTATCTTTCAAATTGATTGAAATCAAGAAGCGCCCCTGGGTGAAGAAACTGCTGTTTTCTTCGCCCGGGGGCGCTTCTGCTTACTCCACTTGTCAAAAACTGAGCTGATTACCCCACGAAGACACTCAATGCCAGAACTCCCAATAGCCCTACCACAGAAACAATGGTTTCCATGATGGACCAGGTGGCAATAGTGTCTGGGATGCTGAGGCTGAAGTATTCTTTGAACATCCAGAAGCCGGGGTCATTCACGTGCGAGAACATGAGGCTGCCCGCGCCCGTGGCCAGCACCATCAACTCGGGGCTCACGCCGGTGGCGGCAATCACCGGCAGCGTGATGCCAGCGGTGGTAATGGCCGCCACTGTAGCCGATCCTAGGCAAACCCGCAGCAGCGCCGCAATACTCCAGGCCAGCAGCAGGGGAGAAAGGGACATATCCTTTACCAAGGTGGTGATGTAATCTCCTACGCCACTGTCTACCAGCACCTGTTTCAGGGCGCCTCCGCCGCCAATAATCAGCATGATCATGGCGATGCTGCTGATGGAACCCGTCAATAGCGCCATGATCTCGTCCATCTTCCGGCCGCGGCTGATGCCCAAGGTGTAAATTGCCAGAAACACCGATAACAGCAACGCAATGGCGGGGTCACCCACTACCTCCAGCACGCGCCGCAGCGGCGAGTCTTCTGGCAGCAGCGCGCTGGCCAACGTTGCCATAGCCATCAAAATCACCGGGAAAACGGCGGTGAACACGCTCACGCCGTACCCCGGCATTTCCTCATCGGTGAAGATTCTGGGAGCGGCCAAGCCAGCCGGAGGACTGGCGTTGAACCGGCCCAGGAAACGGGTGAAGAGCGGCCCCGCGATGATGATGGCCGGAATAGCCACCACCAGTCCATACATGAGCGTGAGCCCGATATCGGCCTGGTAGATGACGGCGATGGAGGTGGGGCCGGGGTGCGGAGGCAGATACCCGTGCGTCACCGAAAGCGAGGCGGCCATGGGAAGGCCCACGAACAAGAGCGGTAAACCCGTAGAGGCGGCCACGCTGAAGACCAGCGGAATCAGCAGTATAAAACCGGCGTTGTAAAACATGGGCAACCCCACCAGGAAACCCGTCAGGATCATGGCCCACTGAATGTAGCGGATCCCGAATTTACGGATGAGGCTCAATGAGATGCGCTGGGCCGCGCCGCTGTCAGAGATGAGCGTCCCCAGCATAGACCCGAACCCGATGATCAGGGCGATAGACCCCAGGGTGCTGCCAATCCCGTTCTGCACGGAGTTGATGGCCTCTTTGACGGGCATCCCTTCGGCCACGCCTAAACAGAGGGCCACCACAATCAACGATAAGAAGGCATTCAACCGAAACAGAACCATCAACACTAACAACGCTAAAACGGCGGCGGCAACAAGGAGGAGCGGCATAGGGAAGACGGTATCGGTTTTAAGGCTTCTTTTAAATAAACAGGGTTAAAGTAGTCGCGATGGTAAAATCAGTTCTTAGGAAAGGAATTGAGGTGCTAGAAGATAGCTTCTGTAAGGTAATAAAGTTTTACGTTCCGGTGCAACGCTGCCCAAATTTGGTAGTATCGTAATTGGATGCACGTTCGTTTTGCGCCTCTTTTCCAAAAAAGAGGCCTAAAACCGCTGCAAAAAGAAAGGTCTTCCTTTTAGGGCCGTTTTACAGAAACTACCCCAAAAGGAAGACCAGAAAAGAATCAGCGGGAGGCTACAGAACTCCCTTTAGCACCTCCCACACGTTGGATGCCAGGATCTTCTGACCTTCGGCCGTGGGATGGACGCCATCGGCCTGGTTCAGGGAACGGACTCCGCCCACGCCCTCCAGTAGGAAAGGAACCAGCGCCATGTTGTTCTGCTCGGCCAGCTGCCGGAAAATCACCCGGAACTCACTCGCGTAAGCCCCGCCCATGTTGGGGGGAACTTCCATGCCAGCCATCACCAGTTTGGCCTCGGGGTACTTCGCTTTCACCTTGTCTACAATGGCTTGCAGGTTCTTCTTGGTCTCGGTGGGCGGAATGCCGCGCAAGCCGTCATTAGCCCCCAGTTCCAGGACAAACACATCTACGGGTTGGCGCAGGAGCCAGTCAATGCGGTTCTTGCCGCCCGCCGAGGTTTCGCCGCTGAGCCCGGCGTTGATAGCTTTATAGGGCAGATTCAGGGAATCTATTTTTTTCTGGATGAGGGCCGGAAACGATTCTGACGGGTTCAGGCCGTAGCCAGCCGTGAGGCTGTTTCCGAAGAAGAGAATGTTTTTCATAACGGGGGGCGCTTTTTTAGCGGTTTCACTTTCCTGGTCTGATTTCACCTCGTCCTGACTTCCGTTTCCGGAGCAGCCAGTACCCAACCAGACGAAGAGCAGCAGGTAGAGGATTGGATGTTTATACATGTTGTATCGGTTTCTTGTTCACGTGCAAAGAAAGTACTTATACCTTATTTCTGGCGTTTGAGGTTTAAACAATGGATTTTAAATCCTGTTCTGTAATTTACCGCTGGCGGAAACGCCCGTAAACCTATTACCTTTCAATGAACCCTTCGCCCGTGGCTTCCATACTGCACATCCAGGATCTTACCAAAACCTACCAAAGTACCGGCAAAACCTTAACGGTGCTGGACAACATCAATTTCACTGTGGAAGAAGGCTCCACCAACGCCATTGTGGGTCCCTCCGGCAGCGGCAAAACAACCCTGCTTGGCCTTTGCGCCGGGCTGGACCGGTCCAGCTCGGGCATGGTGGAGCTCAACGGCATCCGGCTAGATTCCCTCAACGAAGATGCCCGGGCGCAGGTCCGGAACCAGTACGTGGGCTTCATCTTCCAGAACTTCCAGTTGCTGCCCACCCTTACCGCCCTGGAAAATGTGATGGTTCCCCTGGAGCTGCGCGGCGAGAAGCACATCAAACCCCGGGCCCTGGAGCTGCTGGACAAAGTAGGCCTCGCCGACCGGAGCCACCATTATCCGGCCCAGTTATCCGGGGGGGAGCAGCAGCGGGTATCGCTGGCCCGGGCGTTCTCCAATCAGCCCAAAATCCTGTTCGCCGATGAGCCCACCGGCAATCTGGACGCCGAAACCAGCGAGAAAGTGGTAAAACTGATCTTCGACCTAAACCGCGAAGCCGGAACCACCCTGGTGCTGGTGACCCATGACGCTGAACTAGCCGCCAAAACCCAACGCATTCTGCGCGTGAAAGGCGGCAAACTCATTTCAGACGAAAGAACCTTGGGTTAATGTGCTAATTGATTCATGTGCTGATGTGCTATTAATGAAAAGCGATGAAGCTTTGATTCTGTAAAAGGCAAATGAAGCTTAAACTCACCATCCCGTAAATACTGCTTTTTAAACAATCTACTTCAAAGTAGCATATCAGCACATCACCTTATTAGCACATCAGCACATTAAATAATTAGCACATTAGCACATCACCTCATTAGCACATAAAAAACAGCACATTAAATAAATGAACAATCTTAATTTCCCGTGGCTGGTGCAGATGGCGTGGCGCGATAGTCGGCGGAACCGCTCACGGCTGTTTCTTTTCATTTCGTCCATTATTCTGGGCATCGCGGCGCTGGTGGCCATCTTTTCCTTCGGCTACAACCTGCGGGCAGACATTGACAACCAGGCCAAAGAACTCATCGGGGCCGATCTGGTGATCACAAGTAACCGGCCCGTGAACCCAAAGATGCTTCCCTTGCTGGACTCGCTGGGAAACCGCCGCTCCAAAGAACGTAGCTTTGCCTCCATGATTCTGTTCCCCAAAAACCAGGGAACCCGATTGGTGCAGATCAGGGCGCTGGAAGGACAGTTCCCGTATTACGGGGCACTGGAAACGGTGCCCGCGGCGGCGGCCCAGAGCTTCAGAGACGGACAGCAGGCGCTGGTAGACAAAACCCTCATGCTGCAGTTCGATGCCCGCATCGGCGACTCCATCAAGGTGGGGGAGGTCACGTTTCAAATTGCCGGCATTCTGAACAAGGCCCCGGGCCAGACGGGCATCTCGGCTACAGTGGCACCGGCGGTTTACATTCCGTTGCGGTACCTTCCGCAAACGGGGCTTGAGCAGAAAGGGAGCCGCATCAATTACCTGTTCTACTACAAGTTCGCCCCCAACACCGATGTCAAAAAGCTGGTGGAGCGTTTAGAGCCCCGTTTGGAAAAAGAGGCCCTAAACACCGAGACCATTGAAACGCAGCGCGAGGAGATGGGGCGCTCTTTCAAAGATTTGACCAGTTTCCTGGCCTTGGTGGGTTTCATTGCCTTGCTGCTGGGCAGTATTGGCGTGGCGAGCGCCATTCACGTGTACATCCGGGAGAAGCTACGCTCCATTGCCATTCTGCGCTGCCTGGGCGTGAGCGGAACACAGGCTTTTCTGATTTACCTCATCCAGATTCTGGGCATCGGGTTGCTGGGTTCCATCATTGGGGCGGCCTTGGGCACGCTGGTGCAGCAACTGTTGCCGCAGGTGTTACAGGATTTGCTACCCGTGGAGATTACGGTGGGCGTGTCCTGGCTGGCCATTCTGCAAGGCATCGGGCTGGGGCTGATCATCTCCTTCCTGTTTGCCTTGCTGCCGCTGGTGAGCATCCGTAACGTTTCTCCCCTGAATACCTTACGCATCTCCTATGAAAGTACCAGTTTATTTAAAGATCCGGTGAAATGGGGCGTGTACGGCCTAATTCTGCTGTTCATCTTCTCTTTCACCTATCTGCAAACCCAGAAATGGAAAGAAGCGGGATACTTCACCTTAGGCGTTCTGGTCGGCTTTCTGGTATTGGCGGGCATCGCCTGGGCCTTGATGTGGGCCGTGCGGCGGTTCTTCCCGGAGTCGCTGAGTTACACCTGGCGGCAGGGACTGGCCAATCTGTTTCGGCCGAATAACCAGACGTTGATCCTGATCATCTCCATCGGGCTGGGGACCGCTTTTATCAGCACCTTGTACTTCGTGCAGGGCATTCTGCTGAACCAGGTGACCTTGTCAGCGAGCGAGAACCAGCCTAACATGGTCTTGTTCGATATCCAGGGCGGACAGCGGCAGGCGGTGGCCCAGTTAACCAAACAGCAGGGATTGCCGGTGCTGGACGAGGTGCCCATCGTGACTATGCGGATAGAAGAGATCAACGGCAGAACCGCCGAGGATGTGAAGGAAGACAGTACCTCCGGTGTCTCGCCGCGGGCCTTCCAGCGGGAGATCAGGTCTACCTTCCGGGGCCAAATCACTGAGTCTGAAAAGGTGGTAGAGGGCAAATGGCGCGGGAAAGTAGCCTCGCCCCAAGATACCGTGTACGTATCTCTGGATGACCGGTACGCCGAGTGGATCAAGGTGAAAGTTGGGGATCAGATTGTGTTCAACGTGCAGGGGGCGCTCATCCCCACGGTGGTGGGCAGCCTGCGTGAGGTGGACTGGAACCGCATCCAGACCAACTTCCGGGTCGTGTTTCCGGAGGGAGTCCTGGAGGAGGCGCCGCAGTTTCATGTGCTCATCACGCGGGTAGGCTCGGCCCAGGAATCGGCTAAGTTCCAGCAGGCGGTGGTGCGCCAGTTCCCCAACATCTCCATCATTGACCTGGAGCTGATCTTGAGCGTGATGGACGAGTTGCTGGACAAGATTGGCTTTGTGATCCGGTTCATGGCGGCGTTCAGCATCATCACCGGTCTGGTGGTGTTGATCTCCTCGGTGCTCATCAGCAAGTACCAGCGCATGCAGGAAAGCGTGCTGCTCCGGACGCTGGGTGCCAACCGGAAGCAGATTTTCGCGATCACGGCCCTGGAGTACTTCTTCCTGGGAGCCTTGGCCGCCGGAACGGGTATTGTGTTGTCGTTGGTGGGCAGCTGGGCGCTGGCCAAGTACTCCTTTGAGACCATCTTCACGCCAGAACCGCTGCCTATTCTGGTGCTGTTCCTGGTTATTTCCACGCTGACCGTGATCATCGGGCTGTTTAATAGCCGGGCCGTGGTGAACCAGTCTCCGCTGGAAGTGCTGCGCTCCGAAGGGTAAAGAAGGAAACGTTTGCTGGTGCGCCTGCTTTGGGGCTGTTTTCTGAAAAACGGCCCCAAAGCAGGCGTTGTGGTTTAGTACCGTAGCCCGATTTTCTGGTAGATGAAACTCAGCAGCCACACCGGCCCGATGAGCAGAAACTGCAAATCTTTCAGAAAGGACGGTTTCTTGCCCTCAATCTTATGCCCGATGAACTGCCCGATCCAGGCCACTACGAAAATGATGAGGCACAAAGCCCAGAGCGGCAGTTGTTGCACCTGGTCCAGCTGGTACACAATCCAGAGGAAAAAGGCCGTGACCAGCACCATGCCCACCGCCAGGCTGGGTGACAGGGCGAAGTAGTAGAGCATGCAGAGCAGCACGAATAGAATGCCCCAGTTGAAGATGAAAGGCAGGTCCCGCAGGAAGGCCGGCACGGGTATGGCCCAGATCAACCCCACCAGGCTGATCATGATGGCGGGCACGCAGATCCAGTGGATGAGTTTGTTTGTGCCGTTGCGGTGGCTCTCGGCGTACTCTTCTAGCAATTGATGAATGGCAGCCATGGCTCTTTTTTATAGGAAGATACAGCTTTTAAGAAAGGAAGTAAAGAGGCTGAATAGGGGAAAAAGCCAGAAAAAAGCAGTTTCTCATATGCGGTGGGTTTTTATTTGCGCCGGATGGGTTCTGGGAGCCCGCACGTGGGAATGGAGTTTCGCTGCGTTGCTGCGAGGGTAGTCTGGAGACTACCCGGCATCCGGAGGCACGAGTCTGGAGACTCGCGCCAGTTCCTACAAGTTACAATTTACAACTCAGGACTCAGGACTATCGACTCAGAACTCAACCGTCTGTGGTGGCTGGATTTGAGGGTGTTTTTAGAAAAGGGGCTTAAAACGGGAAAGCGGGCAGAATGGGGCAAGACGGTGCGGTTTTTGCCTTACAGCGGCTAAATGCCTACTTTTGGACGATATTACCAATCAGGATCACATGAAGAAAACACAGATATCAATACCGGCGCTGCTGCTGGCGGCTTTGCTGGCCGGCAGTTGTTCGCAGAAAAATACCCCGGCCGCGTCGGCTTCGGCCGCTTCTATGATGCCCGGCGAGGCCAGCGTGGTGAAGAACCAGGAACTGGGCACCGTGAGCCAGACTTCGCCGCCGCAGGTGATACAGGGAGATTCGGCCTTTAACTACGTGACCGAGCAGTTCGCTGATCTCCGGATTCTGCGCTACCGGGTGCCGGGTTTTGAGAACCTTTCCGCCAAACAGAAGGAATTGCTGTATTACCTCTACGAGGCGGCGCTCTCCGGGCGCGACATCATCTACGATCAGAACTACAAGCACAACCTGCGCATCCGCCGCACCCTGGATGCATTGGTGCAGAACAAGCGCGACCGGTCCACGTCGCCGGATTGGGAGAAGTTCATGGAGTACACCAAGCGCGTGTGGTTCGCGAACGGCATTCACCACCATTACTCCGCGAACAAGATCATGCCGGAGTTCAGCCAGGAGTACTTAGCGGCCGCTATCCGTAAGGTTCCGGCGGCCAAGTTGCCGTTGACCAAGGGCGAGAGCGTGGAGAGTTTCATCAAATGGATCACGCCCATTCTCTTTGATCCGAAGGTGGATGCCAAGCAGGTGAACAAAGCCGCCGGCCAAGACTTGATCAAAACCTCGGCCGTGAACTTCTACGAAGGTCTGACCCAGAAGGAAGTTGAGGCGTTCTACGCCAAGAAAGAAAACAAGAACGATCCGCAGCCCGTCTCCCACGGCCTCAACTCCAAAGTGGTGAAGGAAAATGGCCAAATCACCGAGAAAGTCTGGAAAGTGGGCGGCATGTACGGCCCCGCCATTGAGCGCATTGTGTTCTGGCTGGACAAAGCCGTGACCGTGGCCGAGAACGACAAGCAGCGCCTGGCCCTCCAGAAACTGGCCGAGTTCTACCGCACCGGCGACTTGAAAGCGTTTGACGACTACAACATTGCCTGGGTGAAAGACGTGGATTCCCAGATTGACGTGGTGAACGGTTTCATTGAAGTCTACGATGATCCTTTGGGGCTGAAAGGTTCCTATGAATCGGTGGTGTCGTTCCGCGACGAGGAAGCGACCAAACGCATCAAAGCCATCGGTGACCAGGCGCAGTGGTTCGAGGACAACTCTCCGTTGCTGCCGCAGCACAAGAAGAAGAACGTGGTGGGCATCACCGCCAAAGTGATTACCACGGTGGTGGAAGGCGGCGATGCGGCTCCGGCCACGCCCATCGGCATCAACCTGCCCAACGCCAACTGGATCAGAAAAGAGCACGGCTCCAAATCAGTGAACCTGGGCAACATTGTGCACGCCTACAATGAATCGGCGAATACGGGTGGCAGTGCGCTGAGTGAGTTCGCGTTCAGCCAGGAGGAAATCGACCGCGCTAAAAAATACGGTTCTCTGGCCAGCGACCTCCACACCGATATGCACGAGGTGATCGGGCACGCCTCGGGGCAGATCAACCCGGGCGTGGGCACGCCCAAGCAGACCCTGAAAAACTATGCCAGCACCATGGAAGAAGGCCGCGCCGATCTGGTGGCGCTGTATTACGTGATGGACCCTAAGCTGGTGCAGATTGGCGTGATGCCTTCCCTGGATGCCGGCAAAGCCGAATACGATGCCTACATCCGGAACGGTCTGATGACGCAGCTTTCCCGCCTGGAGCCTGGTGAGAAGATTGAGGAAGACCACATGCGCAACCGCCAGATGGTGGCCGCCTGGGCGTTTGAGAAAGGCAAGAAAGACAACGTGATTGAGCGCGTGACCCGCCAGGGCAAAACGTATTTCAAAATCAACGACTACCAGAAACTGCGGGAACTCTTTGGGCAACTACTGCGCGAGACGCAGCGCATCACCTCAGAAGGAGACTTCAAGGCGGCTCAAAATTTGGTGGAAACCTACGGCGTGAACGTGGATCAGGCGCTGCATAAAGAGGTGCTCCAGCGCTACAGTAAGCTGAATATTGCGCCGTACAGCGGCTTCATCCAGCCCAAACTTACCCCGGTGGTGAAGGACGGCAAAGTAGTGGATGTGCTGCTGGTGTACCCAGACAACTTCACGCAGCAGATGCTGGAGTACGGCGAGGTGTACAACTTACTGCCGCATTATAACTAGAAGCTCCGTTTTAAGCTCCTTTTCAGGAAAACAGCCCTAAAACAGAATTGCCTGACGTAGATCAGGCAATTCTGTTTTAGGGCTGTTTTGGTAAAAGAAGGGCTAAAGCGAAGTGTTCTGCGGAAGAAGGCCTGTCTGCAAGATGCGGGCCGTAACCAGCAGTTGGCCCACGTGGCGCTGGGTGTGTTCAGCGGCATGGAAGAGCAGCCCGGCCACGGTAGACGGAATCTGGGCCCGGCCCACGCCTCTGGCCTCGGTCAGCGTTTCCTGATCGGTTGCCTTGATCTGGAGAAGGGCTTTGTCTACCTGCGCCTCAAAGTTGGCGATCAAATCCTGGACGGTGGCTCCGGCGGCGGGCGGAGTTCCTTCCTGCCGAAGGTAGGCGAGGGCCTCGGGGGAGAGTGCCTCTGCCCGGGCGTACGTCAACAGCCGCTCCAACACGCCCGTGAGGTGCTGCAGGTGAAAACCCACCGAGGCGACTCCAGCGGGCTTTTCCCAGAGCAAGTGGTCCGGGAACCCCTCCAGATGGTCTCGCACCTCTTCACGGGCCTGTAACAGGGCATGCGCCACCGGTTGCAGCAGGGCGGGCACCTCGGGGAGTGGTCCTCTGAGCCAGACTTCCAGTTTCGGTTCGTTTTGCATGTGTTTTTCGTAAAAATGCTTTAAAACAGAAATGCCCGGTCATGTGACCGGGCATTTCTTCTAATCAGGAGTCTCTACTCCGTTACTGGATGAAGAGACGGAACTCAGCGCGACGGTTTCTAGCACGGCCGGCGTTGGTGGTGTTTGGTGCCACTGGACGCTCTTCGCCGAATCCTTCGGTGATGATACGGTCAGAAGCTACTCCTTTGGTGTTGGTCAAGTAAGACTTAGCGGCGTCTGCTCTGCGAACTGACAGCTCCTGGTTGTACTCGTTTGAACCAATGTGGTCAGCGTGGCCAGAGAT
This sequence comes from Rufibacter sediminis, assembly GCF_014269285.1. Classification (GTDB taxonomy): domain Bacteria; phylum Bacteroidota; class Bacteroidia; order Cytophagales; family Hymenobacteraceae; genus Nibribacter; species Nibribacter sediminis. The sequence continues at coordinate 32,470 of NZ_JACOAF010000026.1, read as the reverse complement.
ACGCAGGTTGTAGTGCGGATACTTAGACAACATGGTTGACATTCTGTCCAGAGTTGGGTAAGAAGTTTTCTTCAGAACGGCTCTGTTGAATTCAAACTCAATCTTAGGAACGCGGGCCATGTAAGTGCTGTCAGCGGCATCTAAGCCTGGGCAACCCATGTTAGAAGCTGAACCAGCTACATCTGGGCAACGGTCAACGTCATCGTTTACACCGTCATTGTCACGGTCAAGTACCACTGGGCAACCGTTCGCATCAACGCGGGTACCGGCTGGAGTGTTAGGGCAAGTGTCGTTTTTGTCAGCAACACCGTCACCGTCTGCATCTGGACAGCCTCTGGTAGCTACTGGACCAGCTTGGTCTGGGCACTCATCTTCTGAGTCACGTACACCGTCGCCGTCTTTGTCAGGGCATCCTTCCAGGGCGGCAGTACCAGCCTCAGTAGGGCATTTGTCTTGGTAATCTGGAACACCGTCACCGTCACCGTCTAATGGGCAACCGTTTTTGTCTACCTGAACGCCCGCTGGGGTGTCAGGACATTTGTCACGACGATCAGAAACACCGTCACCGTCTGTGTCAGTGGCTTTTCCTAATCCGAAGGTGATACCAAACTGGTGTTGCAGATAACGGTCGTTCAACTCGTCCTCAGAGCGAGGGTTTGAAACACCGTCCAGCATGTTGGTGGTAGGGTAGTTGAGGGTAGTCTGGGCGAACAGGCTGATTCCGTCAGTAAGTTTGAAACCGATACCGGCACCACCGAAGTAGTTCATGCGCAGTTGGCCTTCGTCATACTTTTCTTGTCTCACGCCACCGGGTTGGCCAGCAGCAGGAACAGGCAGATACGCCTCTACGCTGGTGTAGTGCGCCCCGATACCTCCAATCAGGTACGGCTGCAGGAAGGCAGTCTCGCTCAGGATTTTGCCATTGTTCAGCTTAAGTTTCAAACCTAAGTTGGCAGTTCCTACTTCGTTGTCAAATCTGCCGGGTCCGTAACCTGTCACGTTGTACGTCACGGTTCCAGACTCCTGCTTCATGTTGAAGTAGTTTAACTGCAACGCCACGTCAAAGGAAGGGGAAAGATATCTGTTGATACCTAAACCTCCACCCCATGTAGAGTTACTCATGTCCCAGATATCATTTCTGATGTTGGTCCGGGCCTGAATAGCGTTAGCGTAGACCGACAAACCCCAAGGTCTGTCAGCCGACTGGGCTAATGTTTCTGATGGAGCAACCATAGACAGCAGCCACGCGCCGAGTACAGAAGCTTTAAGTACTGTTTTTTTCATAGTTTTTAGGAGTAGTAATATAGTAATCTGCACATATTTACAGGTTTTGCGGCAAAATGTTGCCTCTAATGAATAAAAAGAAATTCTAATATAAGTTAACCTTCAAAAGATCAGACGATTAATTTTTGTAAAAGTTCTTATAATTCTACTGTAGATGCGAAGTTTACCCGCCATTTTACTTCCTGCTACAACCCGTATTTAGCAGATTACAGAGATGGCAGTACAAAAAAAGGAGAGCTGTAGGCTCTCCTTCGTAAGTTAAAGTACTAGTAATCAACTAGACGTTGAATCTAAAGTGCATGATATCACCGTCTTGCACCACGTAATCTTTGCCTTCCAGAGACATTTTGCCGGCCTCTTTGATTTTAGCTTCGGTCTTGTACTCCACGTAATCCTTCAGCTTGATCACCTCGGCTCTGATGAAGCCTTTCTCGAAGTCGGTGTGGATGACTCCGGCGGCCTGCGGTGCTTTCCAGCCTTTCCGGATGGTCCAGGCGCGTACTTCCTTCACGCCGGCGGTGAAATAGGTCACCAGGTCCAGCAGGGCGTAGGAAGCTCTGATCAACTGGTTAAGGCCAGACTCAGTCAAACCATACTCGGCCAGGAACATTTCTTTTTCTTCGGCCTCAGAGAAATCCGCGATCTGGGCTTCGATGGCCGCTGAGATCACCACCACCTGCGCATTTTCGTCCTTCACGTGCTCTTTCAGAGCATCCAGGAACTTGTTCCCGGTCTGGATAGACTCTTCGTCCACGTTGGCCACGTAGATAACGGGCTTGATGGTGAGCAGCTGCAGGTCCTCTACGGCCTCAAGGTCCTCTGGGGTGTAGTCTAGGGAGCGGGCGTTCTTGCCGCTCACCAGATGGTCTTTGAAGCGCTGCAGGCTCGCGAACTCTTTTTTCGCCTTAGCGTCACCGGATTTGGCAGTCCGCTCCACCTTGGCTATTTTCTTGTCGATAGACTCCAGGTCTTTGATCTGCAGCTCGGTGTCGATCACGTCTTTGTCAAACACCGGGTCTACGCCGCCAGCCACGTGCACAATGTTTGGGTCGTCAAAGCAGCGCACCACGTGAATGATGGCGTCTACCTCCCTGATGTTGGCCAGGAACTTGTTTCCCAGCCCTTCGCCTTTGCTGGCGCCTTTCACCAGACCGGCAATGTCCACGAATTCCATCACGGTAGGCAATACCCGCTCCGGGTGCACCAATTCCTCTAGAATCTGCAACCGCTCATCGGGTACCGTGATCACCCCCACATTGGGCTCGATGGTACAGAACGGGTAATTAGCCGATTCGGCTTTGGCGTTTGACAAGGCATTGAACAGCGTAGATTTACCTACGTTTGGCAAACCCACTATTCCACAACGAAGTCCCATATTAATAAGGTTGGTCTATTTTCAGGTTGATGTTGGCTCCTCAGCCGGGGCGTAATCCCGTTTTAAGGCTGGTTTTTAGAAGCGGGTGCAAATATACGCAAACTTAGGGGACTACCTTGAAAATAGTAAACCCCTTCTCCTGAAGAGGTAAGCAGTAGGTTCTGCTGTGAACGGGAAGCAACAGAGTGGAGCCAGTTCAAGGCTAAGAAAGGAGGTGGCAAGCAAAAGAAGTGATCTGGAGATGATGCAATGCTGGTAGCCAATTCCTGTTTTAAGACTGCTTTTCGGAAAACACCCACAAAACAGGAAGCACCGTAAAGCGAGAAGAGGGATGCTCGCAGGAGCACCTATAAAACAATATATAAAAATCATGGAAAACAGAGAATTAGGAAATCAAGGCTTGACCGTATCGGCGTTGGGGTTGGGCTGCATGGGCATGTCTGACTTCTACGGCAACCGCGATGACCAGGAATCCATAGCCACCATCCACCACGCGCTGGATCTGGGCGTCACTTTCCTGGATACCGCCGACATGTACGGCGTTGGGGCCAACGAGGAACTGGTGGGCAAAGCCATCCGGGACCGGCGCGACCAGGTGATCCTGGCTACCAAATTCGGGAACGTGCGGGATGATAAAGGCAATTTCCTGGGCATCAACGGCACCCCGGAATATGTCAAAAAAGCCTGCGAGGCTAGCCTGAAGCGCCTGGGAGTAGATTATATTGATTTGTATTACCAGCACCGGGTAGACAAACAAACGCCCATTGAAGAGACGGTAGGGGCCATGGCCGAGCTGGTGAAAGAAGGCAAAGTGCGGTACCTGGGCCTGTCAGAAGCCTCGGCTGCTACGATAGCCAAAGCCCATAAGGTACACCCCATCAGTGCGCTGCAAACGGAGTACTCGCTCTGGAGCCGGGACGTGGAGGACGAGATCTTGCCCACCTGCCGCGAACTAGGCATCGGTTTTGTGCCGTACAGTCCGCTGGGGAGAGGTTTCCTGACTGGTCAGTTCAAAAAGCTGGAAGACATTCCCGAAGACGATTACCGGCGACACTCGCCGCGCTTTGAGGGCGAGAACTTCCAGAAGAACCTGGACCTGGTGAAAAAGATTGAGGAGATGGCCGGCAAGAAAGGGTGTTCCGCTTCGCAGTTAGCGCTGGCCTGGCTGTTGGCGCAGGGAGAAGACATCGCCCCCATTCCGGGAACCAAGCGCCGGAAGTACCTGGAGGAAAACGTGGGCGCTCTGCAAGTGTCCTTGTCTCAGGAGGAATTAGCCGAGATTGAGGAAATCGCCCCGAAAGGAGTGGCCGCCGGACAACGGTACGCCGCTCCGCAGATGGGCAGTCTGAATCTTTAACAGTTCACGCGTTAACAAAACCTTAAAAGCAGAAGAGGCCTGATTGGTCTGGAAGCTACGGCAGCCTTTGGGTTTTCCGGTGTAGAGCTGGAACAACCCAAAGGCTGTTCTTCTCCCGTTTCACATACTATAACATACTATAAGAAAGAAGTCACCTAATAATAAATATACTGCCCATGCCTGAAGGTCCTGAGATGGTTTTCCTGAAAGAACAAGCCGAGCAATTCGTTGGGCAGGTGGTGCTGGAGGTGAGCGGGAGAACCAAGCACATTCCGTTTGACAAAGTTCAAGGGCAGGAACTCACGCAGATCAAGACCTTCGGGAAAGAAATCCTTTTCTGCTTTCCGGGGTTTGCCCTGCGCGTTCACCTGATGTTTTTCGGAAAGTACGCCCTAAACGGAGAAGTGAACCGGCCTCTGGAACTCGGCCTCACCTTTGAAGACGGGTACCTCAACTTCTACGCCTGTGATGTTCGGTTTCTGCCCGAGCCCTGGGAAGGAAGGTATGACTGGTCCGCTGATGTCCTGAACGAAGCCTTCGATCCGAAGAAAGCGCTGGAGAAAATCAGGCGGCAGCTCGGGCAGCTCATCTGCGATGTGCTGCTGGACCAGCAGCTTCTGGCGGGCGTGGGAAACGGCATCAAGAATGAGGTGCTGTTCCGGGCGCGCCTTCACCCGGAAAGCCAGGTAGACCACATACCAGACGCCGTCCTGAAAAACCTGCTTCAGGAATGCGTGAGGCAAAGCTTCCGCTACCTGGACAGCCTCCGGACCGGAACCGTAAGGGAACACTGGTTGGTGTACCAGCAGAAGGAATGCCCCAGAGACAGAATCCCGCTACGGAAAGAGAAAATAGGGAAGGGGCAACGGTCTGGCTATTTCTGTGAGATGTGCCAACTCCTGTACCATCCGGCCACGCTGTAACGCAACCGGAAAGCGCAATTAGTAAAAAAATAAGAAACAACTCCAGGACTGAACGCCTGAAAAGGCGCAGATACTTGGCTCTGAAGAGGAGATCAGGCCAACGGAACAGGGCAGAGGTTATAGGGCCGTTTTAGGAAAACAACGGCAAAACGGAAAAGAGATAAAAAAAGCTCACGCGAGGCATGAGCTTGAGGAGAATTGCGGAGGGATTATTCCCACTTCAGTTCTTCATCCACAGCAGCTTCTGAGGGAGCATGTTCTAAACGCTCAAGTTCCGCCAGTGCCTCTTCAGACAATAACTCACCTTTTACATGGTTAACGGTATCCTGCAACGCTTCCATGAACTTGGCAAAGTCTTCTTTGTACAAGAAAATCTTGTGCTTCTCGTAAGAGTAGTTGTCGTCCTTGAATTTCCGCTTGCTCTCAGTGATTGTCAGATAATAATCATTGGAGCGGGTTGATTTCACATCAAAGAAATAGGTGCGCTTTCCTGCCCTTACTCTCTGCGAGTAGATTTCTGCTTTGTCGTTGTTCTCTTCCACCATAACTTGAAGGTTCCTTATTTATTTGAAGTAGCCAATTTAAAGCAACAGATTCACATCTAAAAATTTTTTATGATTAAATTTAATAGTTAAATTAGAATGTACTAATGTTTGTTCTGGACAAAAATACATGAGAATAAAACTATTCTTTCTTTTGATATGCCTTCTCCCAGGGGGTAGTTTTGCCCAAGTTGCACTTCAAAAAGGAAAAGCCACCTTCTACGCCAAAGCGCACAACGGCCATAGAACCACCAGCGGCGAACGGTACAACCCAGAGGAACTCACGGCCGCCCACGCCACGCTGCCCCTCCACTCGTATGTGCAGGTGCATAATCTGGAGAACGGACGCAGCGTTGTGGTACGGGTGAATGACCGCATGAGCCGCAAATCACGTTACATCATTGACGTATCCAAAAAAGCGGCTCAGAAACTGGGTATTGTGGGGGCGGGAATGGGCCAGGTGAAACTCATCCAAGTAGACAAGCAAACGGCCCTGTCTCTCCAGAAGGCGGCAAACAAAGAAACATGAGCAGAATAACCGTTGATTTAGACAATGTCCGGAATGTCCAGAACCTTGAGTTCCTGGCCAAACGGTTGGTGGAAGGGTTTATCACCGGTCTGCATAAGTCGCCGTACCACGGGTTCTCGGTGGAGTTCTCAGAGCATCGGCTGTATAATTCCGGCGAGAGTACCCGCCACATGGACTGGAAAGTCTTTGCGCGGACCGAGAAGCTGTTCGTGAAACGCTACGAAGAGGAAACCAACCTGCGCTGCCAACTGCTCCTGGATGTGTCGGGCTCCATGTATTACCCCACCAACAACTACGGGAAACTTTCCTACGCCGTGTTAAGCGCCGCCGCCCTGGCTACTTTGCTGCAAAAGCAGCGCGATGCCGTGGGCCTGACTACTTTCTCAGACCAGATTGAAATGCAGACGCCCATCAAATCAACGGGGGCGCACTTGCATACCATTCTGTTGGCGCTTCAACAGCAACTGCAGAAACCGGCTCCGCCGCAGAAAGAAACCCGCGTGGCCTCCATGTTGCACCACGTGGCCCAGCAGTTGCCCAAACGGTCTTTGGTAATTCTCTTCAGTGATTTACTCAGCCAATATGAGCAGCTGGACGAGATTTTCCTGGCCCTTCAGCACCTGCGCCACCAGCAGCACGAAGTTCTGTTGTTCCACCTCACCCATGCCGAGACGGAAGAAGAATTCAATTTCCCCGATAAGCCTTTCATGTTCCAGGGGCTGGAGAACGGCGAAAAGATCAAGGTACAACCCGCCGAGATCCGGGAAGAATATGTCAAAGCCATGAAGCAGTTCAAAAACGAACTCAAGCTGCGCTGCGGCCAGTATCGCATTGACCTGGTCTCCGTGGATCTGCGGGAGCCCATTGACAAAGTCTTGCAGGCCTATTTAGTCAAGCGGCAGAAAGTGCGGTAGCGTTTAGAGCCTGTTTTCAGGAAAGTACCCCTAAAACGCCTTTTCCGAAATCAGACTCAGAATTCAAGACTCAGAACTCTTCAAAGGTGCATTGTCCAGTGATTGCCAGAGGTACCGGCAAGCCAGCGTGCGGTTAGGTCGCCAAAGTTCTGAGAGGGCCAGCATTTTGACTTTGGCTGATTTATGCGGAGCATCCAGGCCGTACAGCCGGTTCATGGCGTTGTAAATTCCCAGATCATCCAGCGGCATGACATCCGGACGGTGCAGGGCGAACATCAGAATCATTTCGGCGGTCCAGCGACCAATTCCTTTGATGTGCACCAGGCGGGAGATGAGTTCCTCATCGGGTAGATGCGCCAGCTGCTCATCCTCCAGCTGACCGGCGGCCTTGTGCTCGGCGATGTTCTGGAGATAGCTGATTTTCTGGCGCGACAAACCCACCGCCCGCATCTCCTCCGGAGGCATGGAAAGTACTACCTTTGGATCGGGGTAGTTTTCGGGAAAAAGGGCCAGAAACCGGGCTTTGATAGTGGCCGCCGCCTTCACGGAGAGTTGCTGCGAAATCACCGAACTGAACAAAGCCTCGTAAATAGGTCTGGTCACCCGGGAGGCTACTATTCCTGGAGCCTGCTGTACCAACTGGTGCAGCACCGGGTCTGCGGCAAAAAGGAAGGCGTGGGCGTTCACCATAGGAGCGGAAGAAAGGAAATATTATTCGTATTTACTGAGCCAGCCGCCCCGAAGTTGGCCGAACCTCGTTTTACGCCTTAAAAACCAAAGATAACCCAAAACGAAGAGGAGGCGCTTTTACGTGCCCGAACGAAACAGAACCACATGAAAATCATAGAATGTCCCCGTGATGCCATGCAAGGCTTGCCCGAGTTTGTGCCCACGGAGTTAAAAGTGCGTTACCTGCAAGCACTGCTGGAAGTTGGGTTTGATTCCCTGGATTTCGGGTCGTTTGTGTCGCCCAAGGCCATTCCGCAGATGCAGGATACCGCCCAGGTGCTGGCCCAGCTGGACACCTCCGCCTCCCAGACAAAATTGCTGGCCATTGTCGCCAACGTGCGGGGAGCCGAGCAGGCCATGGCGTTTGACGTGATCCGGTACATCGGGTTTCCATTATCTTTATCAGAAGAGTTCCAGAAACGCAACACCAACAAAAGCATCGCCGAGGCCCTGCAAGAAGTAGCCCAGATGCAGGAACTCTGCCTGAAACACGGAAAGGAACTGGTGCTGTACCTGTCCATGGGGTTCGGGAACCCGTACGGCGAGCCGTGGGAACCCGCTCTGGCCGGGCAGATGACCCAGAAATTAGACGCTTTGGCCATCAAGACCATCTCCTTGTCAGACACCATCGGGGTTTCTACGCCCGCTACCATCCAGGCGCTTTTCTCAGAATTGATCCCGGCCTTTCCGCACATAGAATTTGGGGCGCACCTGCATACCAACCCCGCCACCTGGCGCGAGAAAGTGGCTGCGGCGTATGAAAGCGGCTCCCGCCGGATGGATGGCGCGCTGCTGGGTTACGGGGGGTGTCCCATGGCCAAAGATGAGCTGGTAGGCAACATGCCCACCGAGAAAATGCTCTCCTATTTACAGGAGAAAGGCGTACCTTTGAACCTGAACCAGGAGGCGCTTTCCAGGTCTCTGGCCCTGGCGTCCCACGTTTTCCATTCGCTTTAGACCCATGCCACAACCGGTAGTTGATATCTTCATTCCCTGTTTCATTGACCAGCTGTTTCCGCAGACGGCCTGGAACATGGTCAAGTTACTAGAGGCCCTGGACTGCAAAGTTCGGTACAACACCAACCAGACCTGCTGCGGCCAGCCCGCCTACAACGCCGGTTTCCAAAACGAGTGCCGCCAGGTAGCTGATAAGTTTCTGGAGGATTTTTCCTCGGAAGACAGCGACTACATTGTGGCCCCTTCGGCCTCCTGCGTGGGCATGATCCGGAACGCCTACTCCAACATCTTCATGACCTCTTCCAATTTTGTGAAGTACCGCACCATGGAGCGGAAGGTGCTGGAGTTGACCGAGTTTCTGACGGATGTGTTGCAGGTGAAGGAAATTCCCGGAGCCCGGCTGAACGCCAAAGTCACCTACCATGATTCCTGCAGTGCCCTGCGTGAGTGTGGCATCAAGGAAGGTCCGCGCAAACTGCTGGAGATGGTGGAAGGCCTGCAACTCACCGAGATGCGCGAAAGCGAGACCTGCTGCGGCTTTGGCGGTACCTTCGCCGCGAAATTCGAGTCCATTTCCGTGGCCATGGCCGAGCAGAAGGTGGAGAACGCCCTCAGCACGGGAGCCGAGTACATCGTCTCCACCGACACCAGCTGCCTCATGCACCTGGAGGCCTACAGCAAAAAGCAGAACAAGCCCATCAAAGTCCTGCACATCGCCGATGTCCTGACCAGTGGTTGGTAACTGAGGTTTGGCTTAATGATTGGTGAGAGGCTTTTCCTCCGTTTTGAAGCCATTTTAGTAAAACCAGGCTTAAAGCAGAAGGTAACTTCTACGCAATATGGTCACCTGAGGCAGCGAACCACCCCCAGCCCCTCCTTAGCCAAGGAGGGGAGCTTTTCGGCAGAACCTTATTTGCATCTTCGAAAAAAGACCATTAATTCTAAAACAAATAGCTGGTTTAAGTTTACAACTTGGACCTAAAATGAGCTGAAGTTTGAAACTTCAGTGAGCCGCGGGGCTCAAGATATGCGACATGCCAGTGCAGCAATGATATGCCTTTCCTAGGTACTAAACCATTGAAATAGAACGTATCAGACCAGCCTTACAAGAGGGAAGTTCTGCCTTAGATAAAAAATTCCCCTCCTCGGAGGGGCAAGGGGTGGGTCCAAACGCTTTAGATAATCGCAACCAACACAACAGAGTTGCTTCTAAAAGCTGATGCCCTTTTTGAGGCTCTTTTCTGGAAAAGAGCCTCAAAAAGGGCATCAGCTTTATTAAGAGATTCGCTACTTGACAGACTTCACGAACGACACCAACGCGGGCATCAGGGCAGGAGCCAGGGGAAGCGTGGGGTTGGAGTACGCGGCAATGTTGGCCGAACGGTCTGCGGAAGTTTCTTTGAGCACGTGGTTCATGCGGTCAATCTCCTCCAATTTAGCTTTAGGAGCCGCGGCGGCCAGCAACTGGATTTCCCGTCCACTCACCTGTAAATCTTCTTTCCCTTGCACCAACAGGACCGGAACGGTGAGTTTCCGGAGCTCCGCCTGCGGGTCATACTTAAACCACGAGATCAGGTATGGCTGGATGCTGGGCCGAAACAGGGAAGCCAACATAGGGTTGACTTCCGGAACGGCTTTGCCCTGCACCAACTGATCCAGGATGGGCAAGGCGGCATCGGCTACCATGGGAGGCTGGGCCAGCAACTGTTGTCGGATTACCTCATCGGCTGATTGTCCGGGACCGGCCAGCGAGATGAACCCATCGGCTTTCGCTTGCCGGACGGCCAGCATGCCTAGCAAAGAACCTTCGCTGTGGCCCAGCACAATGACTTTGCTGAAGCGCGGGTCTTTCTTCAGCTGCTGCACCCAGGCGGCTGCGTCCTGCGCGAAATGATCGAAGCGCATGTCAAACTCAGAACCGGCGGCGTCTTTGCTCTGGGCAATGCCGCGTTTGTCATACCGCACCGAGGCGATGCCTTGCGCGTACAGTTCCTCGGCCACCATTTTCAGGCTGTTGTTTTTCATGACCGGGTTGTTCCCGTCGCGGTCGGTGGGGCCAGAGCCGGAGATGAGCAGCACGACGGGTACTTTCCCTTTGGTGGCAGGCAGCAGGAGTGTGCCTTTTAGGGTGCCTTTTTCAGTCTTCAGTTCGGTGGCTTCACCCGAGGAAGGGGCGGGAGTTTGTGCCTGGGCAAAGTGCCCCAGCACCAAGAAAGCGAGTAGCAGCAGTCTGTTTTTCATCTGTTTTCTGAAAAAGGGCCTCAAAACAAAATTTAAGCGAGCAATGGAGCGGCAGCGGCTTTCACCCGCTGTACCAGGCTATCTGACGCGGGTGCCAGCGGCAAGCGCACAAACGGAGCGCAGATGCCTGCTTCCTGCAACGCCAGTTTAATGCCCACCGGATTGGCTTCCTCGTACATCAGCGGGTTAATTTTCCCGAAGGAGCGTTGCAAAGCGCCCGCCTCCTGAAAATTGCCTTCCAACGCCAGGCGGGTCATCCGGCTGAAACGCTCCGGAAACGCATTGGCCAGCACCGAGATAATGCCATCGCCGCCCACCGAGATCACCGGAACCGTGTGCATGTCATCGCCGCTGATCACCAGGAAACCCTCGGGCTTCTCGTCGATGAGCGCCATGTACTGCTCCATGTTGCCGCTGGCGTCCTTCGTCCCGATGATGTTGGGGTGCTGCGCCAGCCGCAGGGTAGTAGCCGCCGTCATGTTGATGCCCGTTCTGCCGGGTACGTTGTAGAGAATCACCGGCACCGGAGAAGCATCTGCGATGGCGGTGTAGTGCAGGTAAATTCCTTCCTGCGACGGTTTATTATAATAAGGGCATACCGAAAGAATGGCGTCAATGCCGGTGAAGTCCAGCTTCTTGATCTGCTCCAGCACGTAATTCGTGTCATTGCTGCCCAGGCCGTAGACCAGGGGTTTCCGGCCGGTGATCCGCTCTTTGGCGAAGGCCAGCAGTTGGGCGCGTTCCTCGGGAGAGGTGGTCACGGATTCACCCGTGGTGCCGTTCACCACCACGTAATCTACCCCGTTGTCCAGGTTGAAATCAATTAATCGGCCGAAGGCGTCAAAATCTACGGAAAGATCGGCTTGAAAAGGAGTTACCAAGGCCACACCTGTTCCTCTTAATGCTTGCATGTCTGTTGTTTTGTTGAGAGTATCTTGGCCAAAGATACAGATTTGCCTTCACAGTACAGACGGCCCACGAACGTTTGTTCTGTAATCTGCTGATCCTGTTTTCAGGTTATTTTTCAGAAAAGAGGCCGAAAACCCAACTGCCCGGAAAAAGGCAAATGCGTGGCTACAGGTTTTTACTTTCCACCCAGCGCATGAAGCCGTCCTTAAAACTGTCTCCGATGGGGATTTCCTGCTCCTTTATTTTGAGGCGACCCTTCTCAATACACTCAATGTGCGCCAACGAAACGATGTACGATCGGTGCACCCGCGCGAAGTCCTGTTCGGGCAGTTTCTCCATGATCTTGCTCATGGATAAGAGCGTGATAATCTTGCGGGTAGTAGTATGGAGTATCACGTAATCCTTCAGGCCTTCAATGAAGAGAATATCCTTTAAATTCACCCGGATGGTTTTGTAATCGGCCTTCACAAAGATGAAATCCTCGTTGTCTGAATGAGCCGTCGGCGGAGCCAGAACGGGTTGAGTGGCTTGCTGCAATTGGGCGCGCTCATAGACTTTGTTCACGGCCTTGAAGAACCGGTCAAACGGGATGGGCTTGAGCAGGTAATCCACGGCATCTAGGGTGAAACCATCTAGGGCGTACTGCGGGTAAGCGGTGGTGAAGATGATGGCGGGCCTATGCGAGAGCGACTGCGCAAACTGCACGCCCGTGATCTCGGGCATCTCAATGTCCAGGAACAGCAGGTCTACCGGCTGGCGCTGCAGAATGGACATGGCGTCCAGCGCGCTGGAGCAGGTCTGGATGAGCTTTAGAAACGGAATCTTGCTGATGTAGGAGCGCATGATGTCCAGCGCCAGCGGTTCATCATCAATAGCGAGACAAGACAGTTGCATCTGGTGAAGGTACGGGTTTGGAAAGGTTTGTCAAGGAAAGCTCGGCGATAAAATCCTGGTCCTGCTGCCGGGTGGAGAAGGAGAAGGCCTGGGGGTAAAGCAATTCCAGCCGCCGGCGCAGGTTCTGCAACCCAATGCCCCCGAAAGAGCCTTGCGGGCCGCTGCCCTTCAAGCGGTTCTTGGTGGTGAAGGTGAGGCTGCCGGGTTCAGAAGATAGCGTCACTTCCATGGGCGCCGTGGTGAGGCCGTGCTTGAACATGTTCTCCACCAAAGGCATCAGCAGCATGGGAGGAATTGAGATGCCGTTTATGGCCCCGTTTACCTGAAAGGTGAGCAAAGCAGGGTCGGTGAGGCGCAGGCGGTGCAGGTCCAGCAAATGCTCCAGATATTCCACCTCGCGCTCCAGCGCCACCACCGGCGTATTGGTTTCATACAGCTGGTACCGCAGCAGCAGCGACAGTTTCAGGATGGCGTCTGGGGTGGCAGGAGAGTTTTGATAAGCAAGTGAGTAAATGTTATTTAGCGTGTTGAATAGAAAGTGCGGGTTTACCTGGGCTTTCAGCAATTCCAGCTCGGTGCTGGTGTGCTGCAGTTCCAGTTCTTTACGCCGCCGCTCATTGCGCAGGTACTCCCCGGTCACTCTCAAGGACGAGCTCAGAAAGACATTCATCAGGCCCATCACCAGCAAGGGAATCATGACATTCTTAAGCTCCACCTGGTTGGGATGCTTTCTCAGGACTTCGGCAGCTTTGGGGCTGACACTCGCCTGCTTTTCTATTTGAAAGATTTCTATGGGGCTGCGGACCGCGGCGAAAAGGACCAGGCTCAGGAGCACCGCCAGGGCATAGCCCAGCACGTTGCCTTTGGCCAGAATCCGGAGCAGGATAAACCAATTGAGGTAGAAGAGCACCAGATGGAAGGCAAAGGTCTGCGCCACGTCCAGAGCCACCCAGCTGAGCGGCATTTCCGTTCTGTCAATGCCGAAGTGCACCCAGAGCGCCAGCGCCAGCAGGCCGAGCCACAGGAGAAGATGCAATAAAAGGGGAAGGTGTTTTTTCATCGTTTTCCGGAAAACCTGCCCAAAACTAACCATTCACGCGAGCAATAAACGCGGAATGGCCGGGATTTAGACCAAGCCGCCAAATGTATCGACGAACGGGTTAAGAGGAGGGAAAGCGGGGTTGGTCCGGATGAAATGGGCGTTGGTATAGTTTAGTTGCGGCAAGCGGATGGAACCTGTTCATTTGGGGCATCACTTCTCTACGGCTATGAAAGAACCCCTCATCAGTACGCACCAACTTACCTACCGCTACGGTCCGCGGGAGATTCTCCAAGGCTTGGACCTGCAAATTCCGCAGGGCTGCATCTATGGCTTTCTGGGACCTAACGGCGCGGGAAAGACCACAACCATCCGGTTGCTGCTGGGCTTACTAACTCCCACTTCCGGGAGCATCCGGCTGTTTGGGCGGGAGTTGCGGGAGCAGCGAATCCCCATTCTTCAGCGGGTGGGTGCCCTGATTGAAACGCCCAGTCTGTACCGGCACCTGTCCGGGCACGACAACCTGGAGGTGATGCGCCGGATGCTGGGGGTGGAGAAGAAGCGAATTGCCGAGGTGCTGCAGATTGTCCGGCTACAGCCAGACGCCCATCGGCCGGTGAAACACTACTCCCTGGGCATGTGCCAGCGGCTGGGCATTGCGTTGGCGCTGCTCTCAGACCCGGAGCTCCTGATCCTGGACGAGCCCACCAATGGCTTAGACCCCAGCGGCATCCGGGAAATGCGCGAACTCCTGAAAGACCTGAACCAGGAGCACGGCAAGACCATCTTCCTGTCCAGCCATTTACTCAGTGAAATAGAGAAAACCGTGTCGCACGTGGGCATTCTGCACCAGGGGCAGCTGGCATTTCAGGGAAGTGTGCAGGAGTTGCAGCAAGCGACTTTATCTGCTGCCTACGTTGAGGTGGAAGTAGATAATCCGCTGATGGCAAAAGAGATATTACTCACCAACGGCTATTCGGTGGAGAAGCTAGGGCAGAATGTGATACGGGTGACAGTACAGGACAAAGAAGAGGCGGCGGTTCTGAACCAGTGCCTGGTGTTGGGCGGCGTAGCTGTGTCAGGCCTTGCTTTTTCCACCCAAAGCCTGGAGGACGTGTTCCTTTCCTTAACCGATGCCGCGCCAATGAAGACCCAAACCTCAATCCCTGAACCTATCTCTTTCGCCTGATTTATGAGCACTTTTCACCTTTACCTCCGCCGCGGAGTTTCGGCGGAAGTTTTGAAACTGAAACACACCTGGGCCTTGTGGCTGTCTTTGCTGGCCCCGCTCTCCATTGTGAGCATGACGTTTCTGGTGTTCTTTTTCAAAGGGCACCTGTTTCTGAAACCGGGCAGTAATCCCTGGTTTACCTGGGCGATGAACAACATCTCACCCACAGCGCAGTTGCTGGTGCCTTTGTTTTTGGCGCTGCTCACGGCTCTGGTGAACGGCACCGAGCACCAGTCAGGCGGCTGGAAGCAGTTGTATGCGCTGCCGGTGCCCCGGTGGTCGGTGTTTCTGAATAAGTACCTGCTGTTGCTGGGGCTGGTGGTGCTGAGTTATGCCACCTTCTGGCTGGGGCTGTTGGTCGGTGGTTACCTGCTGGGCCTTGTGCGCCCCGGCCTGGGGTTTCAGGACTATCACCACGTGCAGGGCATCAGCCTGGGCACGTTCCGGGTGCTGGTGGGCTCGCTCTTCATCTTCACCCTGCAGTTCTGCTTGAGTTTCCAGTTCAGAAGCATCGCCCTGAGCATGGGTCTGGGAATCCTGTTCACCATGGCCTTTCTGATCGGGTCACGATGGGAGCACATCGGGTTCTATCCTTACAGCTGGCCTTACTTTTCAGCGGCAGTTTTTCAGGCTAAAAACGCGTCAGTATTCGTGCCCCAGATGTGGTACAGCCTGCTGGGGAGCCTGGTGCTGCTAGTCCTCGGGGTGTGGACATCTTCCCGAAAAGACATCCAGTAAATTTGGAAGTAATTTTGTAAAAACGTCTCGATAACAATTGATTATGAAAATATTATTTACCCTGATCCTTGGTGCGTTGCTGGGTTGGGCCTCGGCCTGTTTTGACCCGAAAGGGCAACTCGCTTTGGAGCGGCATCAGCACTTAGTGGAGCGGAATGACCTGTACCAGACGGCCGCCCAGGAGGTGGAGGAAAGCAAACCGGCCGCTTCAATTTTCTATGCCTGGCCTTGAGCACGCCCGGGTTAGCTCAAGGTGTAGAACGGCTCCTTCTCCTTGTCGTGCATCCTGATCTGACCCTGCAGCACCATGTACACCAGCAACCGCCGGGCTCGCTGTTTGGAGAGGTTGGCCAGGTGCATGAAATCCTTGAGGGTGAGTTTGCGGTATTTGCGGAGCAGTTCCAGGATACGTTCCTGCAGCTGGTCAACTTTCTCCTCTAACGTCTCGGTGGCGGGTTCCAACGTGAGCGATTTCTCCACCAGTTTACTTGTCTGCACGCTTTCGTCCTTCACCCGGATGTAGCTGCGCCAGTCGTCTTCTTTTACTTTGGCCAGGTGTGGTTTTGTGTCGCTTTCCGGGATGATGACCCGCAGCACGGTGCCTTCCTCCATGTCCACTTCCTCGTAGCGCACCTGCACCGGCGGCTCACATAACGTCTGGATGGCTTTGTCCAGCGAATACTTTTCCTCCTCTGGATCGGCCCCGCAGATGGAACCATCGTCCTGAACGCCCACTAGGATCTGTCCGCCGCGGGTATTGGCGAAGGAAACCAGGGTGCGGGCGATGCGAGCCGGATGGGTGATGGTTTTCTTGAACTCCAGCGTTTCGCCTTCTCCCTGAAGAATCAACAGAAGCATTTCCTGCCTGTGCATAGGACGTGCGTTTTAGGGGTACTTTGGTGAAAACAGCCTAAAAACCGGTTTGTTCGGCGCTGATGTCCCAGACCCGGCGGGCCACGTGCGCGTTGTTGGAATCGGCGGCGGAGTTGGCCTGCTTGCTGTTCTTAAAGTATTTTCCGCTGACGAGTTTAACGTAGGGCGAGGTAGCCAGATACACCGAGGTCGCGGCTCCTTTCGCGGGCGATTTCATGAAAAACCCGGCCAGCCGGAACAGGTGCCGGATAAAGAAATTGCTGTTGCTCCCAAAGTTACTGGCCACTACGCCCGGGTGCAGGCAATTGACCGTCAGATTGGTGAACTCGGTGCGGCGGGCCAGCTCGTAGGTGAAATGGATATTGGCTAGTTTAGAATCGGCGTAGGCCGTGATGGCGCTGTATTTCTGGGGCCGGCCGGCGTGGTCAAAATCGATCTGGCCCAACCGGTGCGCCTCAGAGGTCACGTTGATCACGCGGCCCTGCTCAGAAGTCAGCAAAGAGTCCATGAGCAGGTTAGTGAGCAGGAATGGAGCCAGGTGATTGGTGGCCCAGGCCAGCTCCCAGCCGTCTACGGTGGTTTCCTGATGGCCCGGGATCAGGCCCGCGTTGTTGATGAGCACGTCAATGACGGGGTACTTCGTTTTCAGCTCATCGGCAAGCCTTCTTACTTCCTCCATAGAGGACAGATCGGCGAGGTGCAGTTCCAGCTGGGCATCGGGTACGTGCTTTTGGATATCGGTGATGGCCTGGCGGCCTTTCTCGTTGCTGCGGCACACCATCACCACCTGGTTGCCTTCTTTGGCCAATGCCTCTGCGGTTGCTTTTCCAATGCCCGAGCTGGCGCCCGTTACCACCATCACCTTCACGTCTTTGTCCTTTATCATGTCTTGTATCACACCAGTTCTCCCGGCTAAGCTGCACTACGCAAAAACCGGGCATTTCGCTGTCTTCAAGGCAATGTTTGCCTGAAACAAAAAATGCGGCCCTGGTCAAGGGCCGCATTTCATTTTATTGCAGAAAGATCAAGCTTAGAAAGGAAGATCGTTGTCCATGTCATCGCTGATGAAAGACGAGCTGGATTTCACCGGCTGCTGGGCAGCGTAGGGGTTGCCAGATGCCTGTGGCTGAGCCGCGTTGCCGGCGTGCTCTACTCTCCAGGCCTGCAGGTTGGTGAAGTACATGGTGGTGCCGTTCTTGGTGAAGGGTTTCCCGCTCAGGTTGAAAGCAACCTTCACTTCATCGCCTGTTTTGTAGTTGTCAAGAATACCGCACTTGTCTTGGGTAAGCTGAAACTTGGCGTATTGCGTATAAGAGCCGTCTGGGATTTCCAAAACGAATTCACGTTTACGGAATTTGTCGCTCACTTGGGTTTCGTCAAAGATCTCGTGCAATCTTCCTTGTACATCAAATGACATAGGTGATATATTTAATAGATTAGTAAAGTAAACTCTACAAATATACAAAGAATAGAGGGTTAAGATTCCCCCAGCCAGACTTAAATTTATCAACCAACCGGGCCCGTTTTTCACCTGTGTGAAGGCCTGCTTGAAGGGGTTGAATTTAAGTGGCTCGGGAAGAAGCCCGTAGAAAAAACAGGTAAAGTATGGAGAATCAGCATCGTTTTGCCCTGGCCCTGCACGGGGGCGCCGGAACTATCACCCGCACTTCTTTAACCACAGAAATGGACCGGGAGTACCGCCAGGCGCTGCAGCAGGCGCTGGCCACCGGGTTCCAGATTCTGCGCCAGGGCGGAACGGCCCTGGCGGCTGTAGAAGCCACGGTGGTGTCACTGGAAGACTGCCCCTTGTTTAATGCAGGAAGGGGATCGGTGTTCAATAAGCGGGGGCGGCATGAGATGGACGCGGCTATCATGTGCGGAAAGACGCTGGGTGCCGGCGCGGTGACCGGCGTCCGGAACGTACGCAACCCCATTCTGCTGGCCAGCCAGGTTTTGCACCACTCAGACCACGTATTTCTGGCCCAGCCCGGCGCCGAGGAGTTTGCCCGCAACCACGGCATCACGTTTGAACCGGATGAGTATTTCTACACGCCGCAGCGCTACGAGCAGTGGCAGGCCCTGCGTGATTCTGATGTCTACATGCTGGACCACTCAGAAACCCAGGAGAAGAAGTTTGGCACAGTAGGGGCGGTGGCGGTAGACCTGCAGGGGAACTTGGCGGCGGCCACCTCCACGGGCGGCATGACCAACAAGAACTTCAACCGCATCGGGGATTCGCCCATTATTGGTGCGGGCACCTACGCCAACAACCGCACCTGCGCCATTTCATGCACCGGCCACGGCGAGTTTTTCATGCGCCACGTGGTGGCCTATGATATTTCGTGCCTCATGGAGTACAAAGGACTTTCCCTTACTGAAGCGGCAGATCTGGTGGTGAACAAAAAGCTGAAGGAGCAAGGCGGCGAAGGCGGGTTGATTGCCGTGGATGCCACCGGCCAGGTAGCCCTGCCGTTTAACTCAGAAGGCATGTACCGCGGCAGCTGGGTGCAGGGGCAGGAACCGGTAGTCGCTATTTACCAGGAGTAGGGCTGTTTTGGGGCTGATTTCAGAAAATCGGCCCTGAAACGTCTTTTCGACTATTCAATCACGGGGAGTTTCTCGCCCACGCAGAATTTCCGTTCCCGGATGTCATAGTAGTTTCCGAAGGCCAGCACGTGCAGCTTGAAGTTCTCGATGGAAAGCGGCGTGCCCGGTGGTGCGTACGGCGTGTTGTTGTGTTTGATGTGGTGCCCGTCTACCACAATGACTAGGTTAGAGCCGATGGTTTCAATGAAATTTCCCCTGGTGATCATCACCCCGGTATCCTCGCCCAAACCGATTCCTATTTTGAAAGGGTGCGTGGCCACGGCTTCCATCAATCGTCCGAAACGGCCGCGTTTTACGAAATGGGAGTCAAAGATGACGTTTTCCTGAAAAGCCAGTCCGCGGTCCAGTTTCACGGAGCCTTTGAGCAGCGAATGCTGGCTGCTGCCGCCTTTGATCATGATGTCAGACATGGCCATGGCGCCCGCGCTGGTGCCGGCAATCACAAAGCCTTCCTCGTGGTGGTAGCGGTCCAGCAGGATCTGGTGAAACGCCGTGCCGGAGAATATCCGGAATAGGCGGGACTGGTCGCCGCCGGTGAACATGACGCCGCTGGCTTGCTTCAGGCGTTCCAGGTACTCGGGTTTCAGGGCATCGGCCTCTTCCCGGATATCCATGATACTAACCTGCTTGCAGCCCAGCACCTCAAACGCGTGCAGGTACAAAGCGCCCAGTTCCTCGGGAATCATGGAAGCCGTGGTGATGACTTCCACGCGGGCCTGGCTGCCGCCCATGGCGTCAATGATGCGCCGGAGAATGCCTAGTTCAAAGAAATTCAAGTGAAACTGCTTTTTAACCCGCGGGAAAGTGCCTTTGTCTTCGTTTCCGCCCACGGCGATGAGAATGCCCTTGGGGGCCAGCTCAAGTTTGGTCATGTATGCTACTGGTTTACTGGTAAGCTTCTTCCTGTGCTTATACGGCGCAAAAGCTCATTACGGGGCAAGAAGTTGTAGATTGATAAAATACGCATTTTCTGCGGTTTTCTCCTGACCTACTCCGTAACGCACTCGTATAGAAGAAATACCCTTGATTTTCAACTAAATAACCATCGCTATGAAATTAACATCTTTGAACGATCTGTTCCTCCACCAGATGAAAGATCTTTATAACGCCGAGCAGCAGTTGCTGAAAGCCATGCCCGACATGCTGGAGATGGTCTCCAGCCCTGAACTGTCTAGTGCCATCCAAACCCACATGCGGGAAACCCAGATGCAGATCCAGCGCTTGGAGCAGTGCTTTCAGATTTTGGGCATGAACGGCAACGGGGAGAAATGCATGGCCATGGAGGGAATCTTGAAAGAAGCCAAAGAATTCATGCAGAACGATGCCGATCCGGAGGTGATGGATGCCGGGATCATTGCCTGCGCCCAGCGGGTGGAGCATTACGAGATTGCCGGCTACGGCACGGCCTGTACCTACGCCAAGTTCCTGGGCCATACGGAGATTTTAGGCCACTTGAAAGAAATCCTGAGCGAAGAGAAAATGACGGATGAAAAGCTTACCATGATTGCGGAAACCACCGTGAACCGGAAAGCCGAGAACCACTAAGAGTTTCCCCATCAACGGAACGGCCCGGTAGTTACAGACTGCCGGGCCGTTCTGTTTTAATGCCATTTTCAGGAAAGTGGCTTTGAAACATCCTTTAAGTAAGCATTGCGTCCAGGGTGCTAGTGGAGACGGCGTGATAGTTGGGCCGGGCTTTCTGGTAGATCTCACGGGCCAAAGCGGCTCCCGCCTCCGTTTGCAGCAGAGCTTTGTAAAGAGGCAGGAGGAATTTCCGGCGGCCCACCCGCACCAGGAACGCTTCCAGGGCGGGGTACGCCTCCTGGTACTGGTGGTGAATGGCGTGTTTGAACCACTCCGCCTGGATCTCCGCGTTGCCCGAAGCGGTAAACCCAAAGGCGGTGTCCAGTTCCTGCATCTGGGTTAGCTGCAGGCTTTTGGGCAGATTGCTCAGAAAGTAGAGCCATTCATGGGTGCTCCAGTTGGCCGTGGCAAGCTCCTTTGCTGGGGTGCCATTTTCCCATTTCTGCCGTTCCTGGTCTACTTTCTCAAAAAGAGCGGCTTTGGGCGGCGTGATGCCCGTCGGAATACCGGGCGAGTGAATCCAGCCGTGGGCGTTTACTTTCTGCCGGAGCGACTCGTCGCCGTTTAGCAGCCGTTTTTCCAAAAACTGCTCAAAACGGGCGGTGTCCATGGACGTGAACTGGAAGGTGCTGAAATACTCATTTACGAAGGCATCGAACCGTTCGCGGCCCACCAGACTCTCCAGATGGCGCAGGAACAGGTTGCCTTTTTCATAGGCAATCTCAGTAAGGCCTTCGTCGGGGTCGCGGTTTTCCAGGTTCAGGTGCAGGCAGGTGTCCAGTGGCTTCTGGCGTAGCTCGTCTAAGGTGTGCTGCAGATCCTGATAGCCCAGCGTGTGCAGCATCTCGGCGTACTCGGTTCCGTACAGGGCTTCCATGATCCGGCGCTCAAAGTACACGGTAAAGCCTTCGTTAAGCCAGAAGTCGTTCCAGGTGGCGTTGGTGACCAGGTTGCCGGACCAGGAGTGCGCCAGCTCGTGCGCGACCAAACTGGTGAGGGAGCGGTCGCCGGCAATGATGGTGGGCGTGGCGAAGGTGAGTTTGGGGTTCTCCATCCCGCCGAAGGGGAAACTGGGCGGCAGCACCAGCAGATCATACCGGCCCCATTGATACGGACCGTACAGCTTCTCCGCGGCCAGCAGCATCTGCTCGGTCTCGGCAAATTCATTTGCGGCCGCTGAAATCATGGAAGGCTCGGCGTACACACCGCACCTTTCGCCCAGCGAGGCAAACACCAGATCGCCCACCGCCAACGACAGCAGATAGGAGGGAATGGGTTGGTTCATCTGGAAGAAGTATACGCCGCTGGGGTCTTTCTCCTGTGGACTGTCGGCACTCATGAGGGGCAGCAGGTGCGCCGGAACCTGCACGCGGGCGGTATAGGTGAACCGTACGCTGGGGCTGTCCTGACACAGCAGCCAGGTGCGGGCCAGAATCGCCTGCGATTGGGTGAACAGGAACGGCTGCGTTTTGTCGCCGGTCTGTTCCGGGGCCAGCCACTGCAACGCGGCGGAAGAGGCGGTCGTTTCAAAGCGAATTTTGACTTTGCGCGTATCGGGGGTGAGTTGGATGTGCAGTCCCTGGCCCAGAAACGGTTTTTCCTCCGATAGAGTGAAACGTGCTTCCTGCTGTTCGTCCTCCAGCCACACCTGCTGGATGAGCAGATGGTGACTATCCAGCACAATCTCCGGGGCGCCTTGATGCGCAATATGGTACACGCCGGTGCCGTATATCTTCTTTTGCTCAAAATCGACTGCCAGATCCCAGTCTACGTGGTGAACGCGCGCTTCCTGGGGCTGGGCGAAGCTATGCGGATCTTGGGGGAAGTCAATTTGTGGGGTGGTGCTGTGCTCCATTTTTATATCCGTTTTAAAGGTCTTTTTAGAAATAGGGGCTAAAAACGCCCGTGTGGTGAAACGAGTTGCAAATAAGAAAAGAACCCCGTCAAGGGCAAGTTTGAACGAAGTCAGCTCCTGGTAGTGGCACGGCTCTTGCTTGTTGTAGAGCTATCAGCCACGTTGTGAAGTTAGCCGATGGTTTGTTTGTTAAATGCAATTTTGCCATCGGTTCTTCTCTTAACTTTTTAAGCTGATTCATAGTATAAGTACCACATCTAAATGACAGGGACCACCTTTATGAAGTTAAATAAACAGAATCATCCTTTTATTCTGCTTTTCTTGTTGACCTTGGTGCTGATTTCAGCGTGTGCCAAGTCAGGTGACAAGCAGAACAAAAAAGAGGCGCTTGCCGCCGCCCGAGATTTTCCTCAGCAGACAGACAGTGTATACGTGGTCACTTTCACCAAAAGCGATCCTGAGTTCAAAAAACACTTAGACCTCATGAAGCTCTTCTACCGGGAGCGCCAATACCGCTTTGCCTGGTTTAAAGACGGAGATCTGGTGCCGCAGGCCTACAAGTTTGTGGAAGTGCTGAGCAAAGCCCACGAAGAAGGCCTGGACCCGAAAGACTATGCCCGCAAAGATTTACAGGCGATGTTCCAGAAACTAGAGCAGACGAAAAGCGATTCGGCCCGCTACAAACTGCAGGAAGAGCTGGACGTGACCTTGACCGCTTCCTATTTCAACTATGCCAGTGACTTCTACCGGGGAACCGTTGACCCCAGAAGCCTGGACAACATTGAGTGGGAGGTGAAGAAAAACAAGATCAAGCTCCACAAGGCCTTGCAGACCATCTTGAAGGAGCGCGAGAGCCGCTACCCGTACTATGAATTTGAGGCGTTGCACCCTAATTACATCCGCTTGCGGGATGCGTTAAAGCAGTACCGGCAGATAAAGCAGCAGGGTGGATGGCCTAAAATTGAACTTGCCTCGGCCAAGAAACTCAAACCCGGCGATTCATCTGAAGTGGTGTTAACCATTCGGCATAGATTATTGGGTAAACCGGCGGAGAATCTTCCGCAGAACAGAATTTATGACCAGGGATTAGCCGCCGTGGTGAAGAACTTCCAGATCAGGCACGGGTTGAAACCCGATGGCGTGGTAGGCGGAGAAACGCTTCGGGTCATGAACGTGCCCATTGAACAGCGAATCGACCAGATCATCATTAACATGGAACGGTGGCGCTGGGTGCCCAAACGTTTCGAAGACAAATACGTGTTTGTGAACATTCCGGAGTACATGCTGCACGTGTATGAGAAAGACAAAGAAGTGTTGAACATGAAAGTGGTGGTTGGAAAGGAAATGCACGCCACGCCGGTTTTCAGTGACAAGCTGGAGTACATCGTTTTCTACCCGTACTGGAACATCACGCCGCAGATTTTAGAGGAAGAAATTGCGCCTGCCCAGGCAGCAGATCCCAATTACTTGGCTCGGAATGACATGGAACTGGTGAAAGACATTGGGAACAACAAAGTGGAAGTGGTCTCGCCAAGTTCCGTGGATTGGTATTCGGTGGATAAGAACTTCAAATACAGAGTGCGTCAGCGCCCCGGAAAAAGGAACCCGCTGGGTTTTGTGAAGTTCATTTTCCCGAACGAGCACAACGTGTACCTGCATGACACGCCTTCTGACCACTTGTTCAACCAGACCGAACGTGGGTTCAGCCACGGCTGTATCCGAATTGAGAAACCTTTTGAAATGGCGCAGTACCTGTTGAAGGATCAGAAACAGTGGACTCCTTCTACCATCAACGCTGCCATGCACGGGGGAGAGGAAAAATACGTGAACCTCTCAGCCAAGGTGCCGGTGTACATCGTGTATTTCACAGCCTGGGTTGATAATGCCGGGGCGGTACATTTCAGGGAAGACATCTACAACCATGACCGGGATCTGGAAATGGCTTATTTTAGATAATCTTTAGAAGTTTCCTTTAAGCGTAAGCTAAATAAAGCCACCGATCTGCTACTACGATAGCGGGTCGGTGGCTTTTTACTGTCTGGCATTTTCTGGTTCTGACGTTACTAGCTGAACTGGATCTGAGTTGGTTAGTAAATAGACCCACTTTCTAGAATCTCCGAATGCAGGGATGTGCTTGTCTGAAACTGCTTTGCCCTTCTTCTTACATTAACCTTCTCCTTTCATCAATAAAGGAATGTAGGCCTCAGATTATTTCCGTTTAATCCATCTTCCTACTTTAAGTCTGTTTTAAGAAAAACAGCCTCTAAACAGAAGTCTAACTAATCGTCTTATCGGAAGTGATGATCCATCGTCTTTAGTGAAGATGTACGAAGTAAAAGCAACGGGGCAATTTAGCTGCTTGTTTACAAAAGTAAACTGTAATTGTAAGTGTTTACTGATGTAAATAGAGTTTACTTTTGTTTATTGGTTTAGATTTGTAAATTGATGCTTAGTTTAGCTGTAGATGTATGTTATACTCTGCTAACTGTTTAAACATGAATTTATATTTGTTACATGTCTGATTTGCTTACCAGAATACAGGAGATCATCAGTTGGAGTGCTCTAGGTCCTACAGCTTTTGCGGATGAAATAGGCGTTCCTCGTCCAGTCATAAGCCATGTTTTGTCGGGTAGAAATAAGCCTAGCCTGGAGGTGGTGCAGAAAATATTGAGTCGTTATACAGAGATTGCTCCTAAGTGGCTTCTGTCAGGAGAAGGTGATATGCTAACCTTGTTAGCCGAAAAGGATGCCACTTCTCACGTTGAAGACCAGCCATCAGACCCAATAAATAGAAATGGTATTATCTTAGGAGATGTGCAAAAAGACGGGAAAGTACCAGAATTGATTGTGAGTTCTGGTGAAAGTGCCACTTCTGAAAATGAGAATAAGAAGAAAGTAGTAAAAGTTATTCTCCTGTATTCAGATGGGAGCTTTGAAAGCTACGATTCCTGATTTGACCCAATCATGTCTGAAACCCAAGGTTTGGATCTTCTCTCTATTAAATAAAGAAAGTGACTAGCTGAGAAACTGCTAAGGAGCATTTATTTATTAATAGGAGAGCAGTTCATTGCTGTGAAAAATTTAGCCCAATTGAGTTTCCATACCAGCCAGGGCTTTGCCAAATCTGTAACTTATTACTTGTAGACAGATCTAAATAAAATGATCGTGAGAATAATAGAAGCTTCTGCTTTGTCACATAGACTGTGGAATCAAGAATATCCTGAAAAGCTATGCTATCATGAAATGGAAGAATTTGAATCGTACCTCAGTGGTGTTCAGGCGCAGCGTCACTTTCTATTGGTAGATGAAGTAGAGGAGGTGCATGGTTGGGGAGTTACATTTGAGAGAGAGGTAGAGAAATGGTTTGCGATCATCCTGGACAACAAACTACATGGCCTGGGTTATGGGGCTTTACTTTTGAAGCAGCTTCAAGAAAAAGAAGATAGTCTCTGCGGTTGGGTCATTGACCATGCCAGGGACCTGAAGCGCAATGGCGAGACGTATAGCTCGCCCCTGGCTTTCTACCTAAAGAATGGCTTTAGAGTGCTTCCGGGCGTTAGGTTAGAAACCGAAAAGATATCAGCTGTTAAGGTAGAGTGGTCTCCTAGAGAAATTGATGCTGCCAGGTGGCAATAGAAGTAGCCTGATTCTGAAAGGCGTCTACAGGTTATTTATTTCTGAAACCGTGTGAAAACAAAAAAGCCTGTAAGATTTCGCTTACAGGCTTTCTAAACTGCGGTCCGGACGGGACTCGAACCCGCGACCTCCGCCGTGACAGGGCGGCATTCTAACCAACTGAACTACCGGACCAACATCTTCTGGAGATCTGCTGTCCCCGTTTGATGCTGCAAATATGTAGAGTTAATTTTTATGATGCAAATGAAAAAGAGGGAAAGCGCTAAAATTTATCTCAAATGCGGATTTCGTCTTTTTCAACTCGTTTCGTAAAAACACCTTTAAAACAGGAGAGAGAAGGGGTAAGCTTTTAAAAGAGAAAAGTTTATGCTTGACTTCAGCAGGGTAGTAAAGGGCGCTTGGTAGCGTCACGTCAGAGAAAGAAAAGTTTTGCCTCGTCTATTCGTTTAGAACAAATCTGTTTCCTCGGCCATTTCCAGCAGGGAGGTTTCTTTGAGGAAATAGACAATAACTGATTTAGTAAACTTCAGGCCTTCTTCCACTTCTTCGTTCTCAATCTGCTTTTTGGCGAATTCCAGCTTCATGATGCAGTAATTGATGACGTGGCTGGGCTGCTCTTCGGTGTAGCCATTCCGGAACATGTACCGGAATACATCCAGCGCTTTGTGCAGGTGTTCTAATAGGAGCGTGGCAGGATCTTGCTGCTCAATATCTACTAACTCCAGATTAAACAGAATCTGCTGCAACTCCTCCAGGCTTTTCTCCTGTCTCTTCATTTTGGTATGTAATAACGTATAGCTACTTGCCTGAAAGTAAACCTATCTGCAGGAGATCGGCTGGTATAATAAGGTAATGAAACAGGGGAGGAAGCAATACCAGATATTATTTAACAAAGATAAAGGATAATAGCAGATCCACGTAAAGGGGCAAACAGATTTATTGCCTTTACTTCTGAATTTATTTTTTCCAGAGACCGTCAAGGAAGCGCCCCCACCAGAAATAAGTCTGGGCAGACCTGAAGTTGTTTTAAGACTTTATTTCTAAAAACAGCCCTAAAGCA
This sequence comes from Rufibacter sediminis, assembly GCF_014269285.1. Classification (GTDB taxonomy): domain Bacteria; phylum Bacteroidota; class Bacteroidia; order Cytophagales; family Hymenobacteraceae; genus Nibribacter; species Nibribacter sediminis. The sequence goes on along the minus strand of NZ_JACOAF010000026.1, from coordinate 5,193 downwards.
AACTATAACGGTTATATCAGAGTGGAGTGCTTGAAACGAAGGAGGAGTTCCTTTCCTAATAATAATTGAGTCTTTGCCGCGTAAGTCACCTTAGAATTCCTACTATTTCACTAGGGAAAGCATTAAATCAGTAAAGAGCAAACCTGAGTTTGATGACTGAGTAAGATTTGAAATATTTTAGGAAAGTGCTGCCGGAGTGGGAAGGCCTAACTGATCACGCATTCAAAGGATGGCGCTGTTGATAATCTTACTCCTTATAATAGAAGACTTCGGCCGGAAGGGCACAAGGCCTGAAAACACAAGAGTCCCTCCACCAACGGTGAAGGGACTCTTGTAAACTGCGGTCCGGACGGGACTCGAACCCGCGACCTCCGCCGTGACAGGGCGGCATTCTAACCAACTGAACTACCGGACCAACATCTTCTGGAGACCTGCTGTCCCCGTTTGATGCTGCAAATATGGGGGGCAGATCTTTACCACACAACTCCCAACCCTAAAAAACAGGCCAGAAACCCAGAGAAAAAAGGTAAAGGGTTCATTCTCAAACCGAAAATTTTCCTAAAAACTTGAAAAAACTCCCACTACTAAACTTTGCAAGTTTCGTTTACCTTTGTAGTCACACATAAGCTAAACGTAAGGGGCATTACTATGCTGTTAGATTTTGAACAACCCATTGCTTCTCTGGAAGGAAAACTAGCCGAAATGAAGAAACTGGCCTCTGAGAGCCAGGTGGACGTGAGCGACGCGGTGCTGGCGCTGGAGGAGAAAATAAAATCCCTTAAAAAAGAAACCTATGCCAACCTGACCCGGTGGCAGCGCGTGCAGCTTTCCCGGCACGTGGAAAGACCATATACCTTAGACTACATCAAAGGCCTTTCGCCCACGTTCATAGAATTACACGGCGACCGCAACGTGCGCGATGACAAAGCCATGGTAGGAGGGTTTGGAGAGATCAACGGCAAGACCGTGATGTTCATTGGCCAGCAGAAAGGCCGGAACACCAAAGAACGCCAATTCCGCAATTTCGGGATGGCCAACCCAGAAGGGTACCGCAAGGCCCTCCGTCTGATGAAGCTAGCCGAGAAGTTCAACAAGCCCATCGTTACCTTTATTGATACCCCCGGTGCTTTCCCGGGCCTTGAGGCCGAGGAGAGAGGACAGGGAGAGGCCATCGCCCGCAACCTGAAAGAGATGTTCATGCTCAAAGTACCGGTGATCTGCATTGTAATTGGTGAAGGCGCTTCCGGCGGAGCTTTGGGCATTGGCATCGGTGATAAGGTATTCATGCTGGAGAATACCTGGTACTCGGTGATTTCACCAGAAAACTGCTCCACTATCCTTTGGAGAAGCTGGAACTACAAAGAACAGGCGGCAGAGGCCATGAAACTTACCGCCAAAGACATGCTGGCCAATAAACTCATTGACGGCATCATCAAAGAGCCACTGGGCGGCGCGCACGTGAATCCCGAGAAAATGATCAAGACTATGCAGAAGAAAATACTCTCTACCCTGGAAGAACTGGAAGCGTTCTCACCAGAAGAACGGATCATGCAACGCATTGAGAAGTTCGGAGACATGGGCGTGGTGACCGAGTAGTTCTGTTTTCCGGCCTTTTTTACCAAAACACGCTTAAAACGTAGCGCTGCATGGCACTTACTTTACATCCCATACCTACCGGTAATTTCAAGTTAGACGGCGGCGCCATGTTTGGCGTGGTACCCAAATCCATCTGGCAGCGCACGAACCCCGCAGACGAGAATAATCTCTGTTCCTGGGCCATGCGCTGCCTGCTGGTGGAATCTGGTGACCGGCTGGTCTTGATTGACAACGGAATAGGGGATAAGCAGGACGCCAAATTCTTCAGCCACTATTACCTGCACGGCGATGATACCCTGGAGAAATCCCTGCATAAAGCGGGATTCGGATTCTCTGATATCACCGATGTGTTCCTGACTCACCTGCACTTTGACCATTGCGGCGGCTCCGTGCGCTACGGAAAAGATGGAAGCAGCCTGGAAACCGTGTTCCCTAATGCCCGCTACTGGAGCAACCAGGACCATTGGAGTTGGGCCACTGAGCCCAATCCCCGCGAGAAGGCCAGCTTCATCAAAGAAAACATCCTTCCTATTCAGGAAAGCGGCCAACTGGAATTCCTGTCTGCCGGTCAGGAACAGTTTCTCCCGGATTTCGACGTGATCTACGCCGATGGTCATACGGACAAGATGATGCTGCCCGTGCTCCAGTACAAAGGGCGCACCCTCTGTTTCACCGCCGATCTGCTGCCCTCCGTGGGCCACTTGCCCTTGCCGTACGTGATGGGTTATGATACTCGCCCGCTACTCACCCTTCAGGAGAAAGAGCATTTTCTGAAGAAAGCGGCCGACGAGCAGTGGGTATTATTTTTTGAGCACGACGTCCAAAACGAGTGCTGCACCGTAAAGCACACCGACAAAGGAGTACGGGTAGACCAGGTTTTCCCTTTGTCCGCTTTATAGAGCATGCAAAAAATCGGTTTATGTTTATCTGGCGGTGCCGCCAGGGGAGTAGCACATTTAGGCGTTCTGCAGGCCATGCAGGAAATTGGAGTTCCCATCCACGCCATCTCAGGAGTTAGTTCCGGGGCCATTGCCGGGGCTTTTTTTGCCGCAGGTTTCCCGCCCGAAGAAGTGTTGCGCTTGGTTTGTGATCTGCCTTTGCCCAAGCTGCTGAGGCCCGCCATGAACCGGGGAATTCTGCACACCCAAGCCCTGCACAAAATCTTTGAGGAACACCTGCAGAACCGCACCTTTGAAGAACTGCCCATCAAGTTGACCATCTCCGCGCTGGATCTGGTGGAAGGCTGTACCGTTTATTTCACCCAAGGCTCTTTGGTGGAAGCATTGAAAGCCTCATCGGCGGTGCCGGTGCTGTTCAAACCCATGCAATTGGAGAAAAGGATGTTGGTGGATGGGGGCATCGTGAATAACCTGCCTGTGGAGTGCATTACCGGAGAATGTGACAAAATCATTGGGGTGCATGTTAACCCCACCCCCCATAACGCGGAGATCAACAGCATCAGGCAAGTTACGGAGAGGATCTTCCACCTGGCCCTTCATGCCAACATTCAGAGCCGGATAGCCCTTTGTGACTTATTGCTGGAACCACCTCGCCTCACCGAATTCCACGTTTCTGACCTGAAACGGGCAAAAGAGATGTATACCATCGGCTATGAGCATACCATGGACCTGGCACCCGAAATAGAAGCACTGGCAAAGCCGGTGATTTAGTTCTTCTATATAGGATAAGTACTATGACATAGTTTGAATAGTGCTTACCCTTACAGAGTAGGAATCGTATTAGTCAAAATAATAGAGGGGTTACACCGTTATTTGACTATATGAGAAAGTTGCTCTACCTAAGCATATTCCTTCTGGCATTCACCAACGTGCGAGCGCAGGAAAACAGGGGAACGTTAGTACCTGCTAAAATCTTCCAGCGGACCTTTATGGTGGGGGGCGGCGTCTCAGGCTCTTACCGGAGAATCAATACCACGGTGAACAAAGAATCCATCTCGGGGTACCGCCAGCAGTATGACCTGGATGCCAAGTTGGGTTATTTTGTCTGGAGCGATGTGGCCCTAGGACTCCGGGCATCCGCAAACCATTACCGGGAGAAAATGTCGGGGCAGGTGCCTACGCAGGCCACCAACATTCTGGCGGGTCCGTTCGTGCGCTATTACCTGGACAACGGTATTTTTGGCGAGGCCAGTGCCGCCGCCGGGATAAACAACCGGGCCAACCGCGCCAAAACCGATTTGATGGAGTTCAGGGGAGGCGTGGGGTATGCCATTTTCATCAACCCCAAAGTAGCCGTTGAACCAGCCGTGATCTTTACGTATTACCAGGAGAAAGTACCCGCTGAGCAAAACAAGAAACTTACGGAATGGGGCCCATCGGTGAACATCGGCTTGCAGGTCTACCTGTTCCGGGAACGGAAGTTCAAATTAGCCTCGCGGTAAACCTAACTTGATAAACATAATAAGAGGAAAACCAGCTGAAAGGCTGGTTTTTTTGTAATATTGTGGTTCGACTCACGTAGACTTTATGTTTGGAAAAGCATTAGCAAAGGTAATTTTCAAAGTTGCCGGTTGGAAGTTAAAAGGAGGGATGCCTCCCGGTGTAAAACAAGCCATCATGATTGCGGCGCCCCATACCAGTAACTGGGATTTCGTGTATGCCCGGGCGGCCTTTTACCTCATGGATGTTCCGGTGAAACTGACCATCAAAAAAGAAGCGTTCTTTTTCCCGATGGGGGCGCTGCTCCGTTCCATGGGGGCTGTGCCGGTAGACCGCAAGAAAAACAACAACCTGGTAGCCGCCATGGTAGACCTTTTCAAAGAGCATGAGGAGATGGTGATGATGGTAACCCCTGAGGGAACCCGAAAATACCAGCCGCGCTGGAAGAAAGGTTTTTACCATACCGCCGTGCAAGCCGGAGTGCCCATCTTATTAGGCTACCTGGACTACGCCAAGAAAGAAGCCGGCATTGGACCAACCATTCACCCCACCGGTGACTTTGACGCCGACATGCAGAAGATCCTCGGCTTCTACCGCACCGTCACCCCCAAATTCCCCAGCCAGGGAGTTCGGTAGATAATATTGAAGAATTGAAACGTGTTTTGAGGCTCTTTTCCCAAAAGAAGTCTCAAAACACGTTTTTGTTTTAGTTACCCGATACGCTGAGAAGTTTCCTATAGAGCAATTTCTACCGGAGGAAAAAAGGCGCACTGCCCCGAGGCAGCATTAACCAAGCATCTGTAGAGACAAGGAACGCTTTGTCTTTAGCCTCCCCACGCATAAAACGGTAAACTAAATGTTGTGGTAATTACTTGTGGTCACCCCTGCAGGCGCCATTCTGATTGTTGGTGAGAACACCAACAATGGCGGAAGAAGTTGCGGCTAGATACTTCCCCTTTTTGTCATTCTGAAAGGATCTTGTGGGCGAACGGTAGTAAAGGTTAATCATTGTCTTTCTAGTTTACCCACCAGATCTTTCCAAAATGACAAAGCGAGAAGAAGAAGGATGAGAGGAAAACAGGAAGCATTCATTTACTAACTCCTGTAAAAAAGCCTCTGCCGTTTGGGGCCTGTTTTTAAGAAAACAGGCCCCAAACGGCAGAGGCTTTTACTTTAAATATATCCCTCTAAGCTGTTA
>NZ_JACOAF010000025.1 GCF_014269285.1 Rufibacter sediminis | reverse complement strand
ATCGCCACCCGCTACGACAAAACCGCTGACAGCTTCGCCGGGTTCGTCTACCTGGCATCCATCATGATCCTTTTACACTAATTGTCAATGCGCCCTAATGTTAGGTGAGCGTTTTGTTGCGGAAGCCTGCTTTGGCCGGATATCAACACCTGCTTTCCTGATGAATTCTGAGGGAGGAATCAACTGGCTGAAAGTTTCCTCCTTTATTTATCTGGAAGCGGCATCTTTTTCATTCAAGTAAAAGAATATTGTTCTACCTTGCAATACAATAGTATTACTATCGTTTTAAGGTGAGCAACTATCGTTTCTGCGCTGTTTCTTTAAAAGGAGCGGTAAAGAGGAGGCGCTCTTAGGAGAAGATTCCTCGTAGGCGCAAAGAGGCAGAAGCGGCAGAACAGACAAACCCCGACAAAAGAATTTATTACTTCCACTAAAAAAAAACAGAAGACATGAGAACTCAAACCAAAGAGTCCCAGGCAGAGCTTAACCCAGAAAAAGCTATTCAGATCTTGAAAGACGGGAATATGCGTTTCGTGAGCAACCTGAAGGTAAACCGCAACTTGTTACAGCAGGTGAACGAAACCTCGGCGGGTCAGCATCCTTTCGCCATCATTCTGAGCTGCATTGACTCGCGCACCTCGGCGGAGCTCATCTTTGACCAGGGACTGGGCGATATCTTCAGTGTGCGCATTGCGGGGAACGTGGTGAACGAAGACATTCTGGGTAGCATGGAGTTTGCCTGCAAAGTGGCCGGCGCGAAACTGGTGATGGTGCTGGGCCACTCTAACTGCGGCGCCATCAAAGGTGCCTGCGATCACGTAGAGTTGGGCAACCTGACCGGACTGGTGAAAAAGATTGCGCCTTCCGTAGACGCCGTGGACCACGCAGGAGAGCGAAATTCAAAGAATACTGAGTTTGTGGAGATGGTAGCCCAGGAAAACGTGTGGCAGATGATGCACCTCATCAAAGAGAAAAGCCCTATTCTGCACGAAATGATTGGAAACGGCGAGATCGGCATTGTAGGCGGCATGTACAATGTGGAGTCGGGCATTGTAGAGTTCTACGACGAAGCGACCGCCGAGGAGAAAATGCACCATGAATCGTCTGCCAACTAACATTAAGATAAAGGTAGAAGAGAACGTTTACCTCAAAGACCCGGAGAGTTCTGAGAAGGGCAAGCTGATCATTGAGCACGGCATCAAGCTGATGGAGGAACTGGGGCTGGAGGCCTTTACCTTCAAAAAGCTGGCAGAACGCACCGGCACCACTGAGGCCACCATTTACCGCTATTTTGAGAGCAAGCACAACCTGCTGGTCTACCTCATCTCCTGGTACTGGAGCTGGCTGGAATACCGGCTGGTGTTTGCCACCTCCAACATTGCCTCGCCGGAGGAACGGCTACGCGTCGCCATCCGGATTCTGTCGGGACGCATAGAGAACGACATGGATTTCGCGCACATTGAGGAGGTCACGCTCCAGAAGATTGTAATTGCCGAATCCGCCAAAGTCTACCTCACCAAAGCGGTGGACGAAGACAACAAGGAGGGCTTCTTCCTGAGTTACAAACGGCTGAACAAGCGCATCGTGGATATTATTCTGGAGATCAACCCGGCGTACGCGTACCCGGCTTCGTTGGTGTCTACGGTCTCGGAGAGTGCGCATTACCAGGTGTTCTACGCCAAGCACCTGCCTTCGCTCACCAACATAGACCTGCACCAGGAAAACCAGCTGGTGGACTTCCTCACCGAGATGGTCCTCCGCACCATCCAGAAGTAACGTTGTTTCCCAGGTGGTGCGGCGTCAGTGATGCGGGAGCTCAGGTTTACCTTAAAAAATACCCTTTTGCGGTCTCTGACTGCGGAAGGGTATTTTCTTTGATCATGCATTCCGTCCCCCTTGGAAGGTAGGGCCGTTAAGTTCTAAAAATATAGCTGGTTCAAGTTTGCAACTTGGACCTAAAATGAGCTGAAGTTTGTAACTTCAGTGAGCCTCGAGGCTTGAAAGATGCAGTAAGAACAATGCCTTCTCGAAAGAAACAAACCATTGAATAGAACTTAACGGCCCTGCCCTTTGAAGGGGGTAGGGGGATGAGTACTACTGCTGATTCCGGTATTTAATAACGCTAACAGAGAAGCTGCGTCTGGCTTGTTGGGGAGAACAACAACAAGCCAGACGAAAATGGTAACCGCTGTTCTTTCCCTTGGCATAAGGTTTATAGCCCGTGGTTCCCGGCGAGTCTGGAGACTCGCGCCATCCTTTGTCACGAGACCGAAGTCTCGCGCCAGTTGCATTTCTTTCTTTAATTAGAATCAGAACTCAAGACTCAGAACTCAAACTCTTCTTTTGACCTCGTCTTGGGCGCAGCTCCTGCGCGTGTCTGCATGAACTGCGTTTTGAGCCCGTTTTTCGGAAAGAGGCTTAAAAGTAGAACCTCGGCGTAGCGCAGTTTTTCAGGGGAAATGCATTCTAAAGGAGCAGGCAGGCGTTGAAACTCTCGCTTCTTTTACTGAATTGTTGAATATTTTCCCCAATTTTAGACCAATCATACCATTCAGTCGCTTTCCATGAAAAAACTCCCCTTCTTTTTCTTGCTTAGTGCCATCGTTGGCATCGCTTTCGCCTTCACGTACGGCAAAGAAGAAAAATACGCCTATCCGTTTCAGAATCCCACGCTGCCCATGGAGGCCCGGGTGGATGACCTGATGTCTCGCCTCACCCTGGAAGAAAAGGTAGCCCAGATGCTGAACGCCGCCCCGGCCATTGACCGGCTGGGCATTCCCTCTTATGACTGGTGGAACGAGGTGCTGCACGGCGTGGCCCGTACGCCCTACAAAGTGACCGTGTACCCGCAGGCTATTGGCATGGCCGCTACGTTTGACACCACTTCCCTGGCCCAGATGGCCGATTTCTCCGCCCTGGAAGGACGCGCCATCTACAACAAAGCCATACAGGAAGGGAAATCAGGGCAGCGCTACGTGGGCCTCACCTACTGGACGCCTAACATCAACATCTTCAGAGACCCGCGCTGGGGCCGTGGCCAGGAAACCTACGGCGAAGACCCGTTCCTTACCGCCATGCTGGGCCGCGCGTTTGTGCACGGTTTGCAGGGCGATGACCCCAAATACCTGAAAGCCGCCGCCTGCGCCAAGCACTACGCCGTGCACAGCGGTCCCGAGCCGGAGCGCCACGTGTTCAACGCCACCGCCACCAACTACGATCTCTGGGACACCTATTTGCCCGCCTTCCAGGAACTGGTGGTGAACGCCAAAGTAGCCGGCGTGATGTGCGCCTACAACGCGTTCCGGGGCCAGCCCTGCTGCGGTTCAGACGTGCTCATGAACGACATCCTGCGCAACCAGTGGCAGTTCACCGGCTACGTGACCTCCGACTGCTGGGCCATTGATGACTTCTTCAAGAACCACAAAACCCACCCCGATGCCGCTTCTGCCTCCGCCGACGCGGTAATGCACGGCACCGACATTGACTGCGGTACCGATGCGTACAAAGCTCTGGTGCAGGCCGTGAAAGACGGCAAAATCACCGAGCGCATGATTGATGTATCGGTGAAGCGTTTGTTCACCATCCGGTTCCGGTTGGGGATGTTTGACCCGGCCGCCATGGTGAAATACGCCCAGACCTCGCCCAACGTCATTGAAAGTGCCCCGCACAAAGCGCACTCGCTTAAAATGGCGCAGCAGTCCATCGTGTTACTTAAAAACGAGAAGAACACGCTGCCGCTCAGAAAGAACCTGAAGAAGATAGCCGTAGTGGGCCCTAACGCCGATAACCCGATTGCGGTGCTAGGGAACTACAACGGGATTCCTTCAGAGATTGTGACGGCCCTGCAAGGCATCAAAAACAAAGTGGGCGCTGGTACGCAGGTGGTGTACGAGCGCGCTTCTACCTTCACCAAAGACACCCTGCTGGTGTACACCGAGATCAAGTCGCAGCTGAGTTTTGAGGGCAAACCCGGCGTGAAGGCCGAGTACTTCAACAACATCGACCTGAAAGGACAACCGGTGGCCACGCGCCAGGAACCCGAAATCAACAACTTCTGGCAGGAGGGCGAAACCGTGGTAGGGAACATGAAAGCCTACAACTTCTCGGCCCGCTACACCACCGATTACACCGCTGCTACCACCGGTTCCATCACCTTTGAGGTAGAGGGCGATGACGGGTACCGCCTGCTGGTTGACGGCAAAGAGCAGCTCAACGCCTGGACCCGTAACCGCTGGGGCGCGAAAAGCTACAAACTAGCCACCAAAGCCGGCCAGAAATACCGCCTGGTGCTGGAATACAACCAGGATGGCGGCAAAGCCTCCATTCAGCTGCGGGCCGGTAACTTCGCGAAGTCAGACTTCAAAGCCATTGCTAACCGCGTGAAAGACGCCGATGTCATCCTGTACGTAGGTGGTATTTCGCCGCAGCTGGAAGGCGAGGAAATGAAGGTGAACGAGCCCGGCTTCAACGGCGGCGACCGTACGTCCATCCTGTTGCCCAAAGTACAGACCGATCTCATGAAAGAACTCAAAGCCACGGGCAAGCCGGTGGTGTTTGTGATGATGACCGGCAGCGCCATTGCCATGCCGTGGGAAGCCCAGAACATTCCGGCCATCGTGAACGCCTGGTACGCGGGCCAATCGGCAGGCACGGCGATCGCCGATGTGCTGTTTGGCGACTACAACCCGGCGGGCCGCTTACCGGTGACGTTCTACAAGAGCGATCAGGATTTGCCTCCGTTCGGGGATTACACCATGGACAACCGCACGTACCGTTATTTCAAAGGCCAGCCGCTGTATGGTTTCGGGCACGGCCTGAGCTACACCACCTTCACCTATGACAAACTGGACCTGCCCAAGAATAACGCGGTGAACAGCCCCGTGCAGGTGAGCGTGCGCGTGACCAACTCCGGCAAAATGGACGGCGATGAAGTGGTGCAGTTGTACCTCACGCGCCAGCAGAACGGCTATAAAACGCCTATCCGAGCCCTGAAAGGTTTCCAGCGCATTTCCCTGAAACGTGGCGAAAGCAAGGTGGTGAACTTTACCCTGCGTCCGCAAGATCTGCATCTAATTGCCGAGGACGGCACCGCCAAACATTTGCCCGGTAACGTGACCATTAGCGTAGGCGGTGCCCAACCCGATGCCGCTACCAAGAAGAGCAAGAAAACCGTGGAAGGAACGCTGGCTTTGAAATAAGCAAAGTGCCCAATTCCGTTTTCGGCTTGTTTTACGAAACGAGGGCCTAAACGAAAGAGCCGCTACCGCCAATTTTTGTTGGCGGTAGCGGCTCTTTCGTTTCATCCTATAGTTCCTATGGCTACTATGATTCCTATGGCGCGGAAGTTACTTCCGTGACTTACTTGTATCTTAAGGCACGGAAGTAACTTCCGCGCCATAGTGGGGAAATAAGTAGAAAGCTCTTTCAATAATAAGACGCCATAAGAGGTAACAACCAGGAAAGCGCTTCCAATAGAAAAGGCCGTCTCTAAAGATAGAGACGGCCTTTCTGTTTAAGGCTTTACAAATCACGCGTGTACCTCTTTCGTAGAGTCAGGATGCCCGCATGAAACGTTTAGGGCCTACTTTTTCAAAAGTTGCACCAATTGGTGGGCGGCTTCTTCTGAGGAGGCGGGGTTCTGGCCGGTGATGAGTAAACCATCCTGCACCACGTGCACGCCCCAGTCGGAGGTTTTGGAATAGTGACCGCCTTTGTTCTTCAGCTCGTCTTCCAGCAGGTACGGCACAATGTCGGTGAGGCCCACGGCTTCTTCCTCGGTGTTGGCGAAGCCGGTCACGTTTTTACCTTTCACCAGCGGTTCGCCGTTCTCGTCTTTCACGTTCAGCAAGACGGCCGGGGCATGGCACACCGCCGCCACGGGTTTCTTGCTCTTCCAGAAATCCTCAATTAGCTGCACCGACTCGGGGCTTTCAAAGAGATCCCACAATGGGCCATGGCCGCCGGGGTAGAACACCGCGTCAAACTCGGTGGCGCTTACCTCAGAAACTTTTTTGGTGTTGGCCAGCAGTTGTTGCAGCGCCTGGTCTCCTTTGAAGCGCTTGGTGGCCTCGGTCTGGTTCTCGGGCGCGTCACTTTTCGGGTCGATGGGTGGTTGGCCGCCTTTGGGCGATACCAGGGTGATGTCGGCGCCGGCGTCCTGGAACACGTAGTAGGGCGCGGCAAATTCCTCGATCCAGAAACCGGTTTTCTCGCCGGTGTTGCCTAGCTGGTCATGCGAGGTTAAAACAATCAGTATTTTCATGGGTGTTTTTCTTAAATAGGTTAAAAACTAGTCACAAGTGCCGTCAACCGAACAGGAGCCTGCGCCTTCGCCGGTGATGAGCTGGGGCTTTTCTTCGTCCCAGACTTTGTCCAGTACTTCCTGGAACAGCTCGGTGGGTTGCGCGCCAGACACGGCGTACTTGTTGTTGAACACGTAGAACGGCACGCCGCGCACGCCTACCTGCTGCGCCTCGTACATGTCTTGTTGCACCTCCTGCGCGTACGTGTCTTGTTGCAGAACTTCCCTGATCTCAGCGCCGTTCAGGCCTACTTCCTCGCCCAACTGCACCAGCGTATCCAGGTCGCCCACGTTCTGGCCCTGGGTGTAGTACGCCTCGAACAGCCGCTCCTTCATCTCGTTCTGCTTGCCGTGCTGCTTGGCCAGGTGCAGGAGGCGGTGCGCGTCAAAGGTGTTGTTGATGATGGCCTTGTCGAAATCGTACTCCAGGCCTACTTCTTTGGCCATGTCGGTCATGTAGTCGTTCATCTTCTTGCCCTCGGCGGCATCGGCTCCTTTGCGTTTGCCCAGGTACTCGTGCACCGACTGGCCCGGCACAAACTTGAGGTCGGGGTCCAGCTGGAAACTGCGCCACACCACTTCTACCTTTTCTTTGCCCTGAAAACCTTCCAGCGCCTTCTCAAACCGGCGTTTGCCTATGTAACAGAAAGGGCAAACCACATCAGACCATATCTCTACTTTCATCTTTCTCTTTTTTTCAGGTGAAACTCATGGGCAACCGCGCTGGCACATCTCCGCCGCTTCTTGGCATCGCCCGGCAAGGTCCCCTCAAATTTTATACTAAGAACCTCCCCAAATGTTCACAAGTGATAACCGATGCGCTGCTATTCAACAAGGACCCGGTCGCGTTTTAAGCCCGAAATGCGAAAAACAGGCTCTAAACGTAGATTCTGGAAGCCGACCAGCCCAGCATAACCCAAGGGTATCTTTCAGGTAACTGATGACCTGTCAAAAGTGCGTGTTCTCAGGAAGGTGCGTGGAACTGACCCGTTTTGGCAGACAGAAAGACCGATGAAGGAACAGCCCGAAGTTGCGGACGAGCATCAACTGAGTTGCCAAAATGATTTGGGAACCGAGATGCCGGACCAGTTTCGCCCTGCCTTTTATCGGTTTGCGGTTTTCAGCATCCTCTGTCATCTCTCCCGATAGGTGCAGGAGGTGCCTTGCTTGTTGCGTTTTCCGAGAGACGAGAGGCTGGCGGAGTATTCTGTTTTAAGCCCAGAATCCGGAAAAGACCCTGAAAACGGAAGGCGGAGATGGTTCAGGAGGAAATCCGTTTGAGCATGTTGCTGAAAATAAAGGCGTGAAACGGCAGCACCGAGTACCAGTACAAGCGGCCCCACACCCCCAGCGGTCGGAACGTGGCCGTCTGGTGCAGCGTCTTCCCGATGATCTTGAACTCCAGCCAGGCCTCGCCGGGTAACTTCATCTCGGCGTACAGCAGGAGGCGTTGTTCCTGTCTGTCGGCGTAGAGTACCCGCCAGAAATCCAGTGATTCGCCGGCGTGGATCATGGTGCTGTTCTTGCGGCCCCGGCGCAGGCCTACCCCCCCAAAGAGCTTGTCAATGAATCCGCGCAGTTTCCAGAGCCAGTTGGCGTAATACCACCCGTTCTGCCCACCAATGGACCAGATCTTATGCACCGATCTTTCTACCTCCTGTACCTGGGCCTGTCGTTTGTCAACGAAACAGCCAAAGGTGGGCACGGTGAGCAGCCGGGAGATGCCGCCGTACAGCACATTGCTGGATTGGGCATCTTTCCAGCTGGCTACCACGCCTTCGTTCTGAATGCGGTCAAAGGCCAGCTTGATGGCGGTGTCATAGGGCAGCAGCGTAACACCCAGGCTGTCACGGAGCTGGTTGGGCTGGCAGACTACTTCCACGCGCATGCTCTGCACCAGGTGCGAGGCCAGCGTGTACGAGGTGGAGGTGACAAAGTAAAGCCAGTAAGACGAGAGCTTGGGCGTCATGACGGGCACGGTAAGAATGGTGCGGGATAGCCCGCGCGCCTTCGCGAAGCCCAGCAGCATTTGCTTGTAGGTAAGCACCTCGGGGCCGCCTATGTCAAAGCTCTGACCGTAGAAATCTTCCTTGCCCAACACTCCTTTCAGGTATTCAATCACGTTCCGGATAGCGATGGGCTGCGATTTGGTGTTGAGCCAGCGGGGCGCAATCATGAGGGGCAGTTTCTCCACCAGATCACGCATGATCTCAAAGGAGGCGCTGCCCGAACCCAGGATGATGCCCGCCCGCAGGGTAGTCAGGTGAAACGAGGCGGAGGACAGGATCTCTTCCACTACTTTTCTGGACCGAAGGTGCTTGGAAAGCTTCTGGTCATTGATGATGCCACCCAAATAGATGACCTGTTTTGCGGCCGTTTTCTGAATTCTCTCCTTAAAATGGAAAGCCGTGGTGCGTTCCAGCCGCTCAAAATCCTCGTTCTCCGCAGACATGGAGTGGATAAGGTAGTACGCCGCGTCAATGTCCTCCGGGATGACCGCCAGAGAAGCCGGGTCCAGGAAATCGACCTCGATGACCTGCAATCTGTCTGATGCGTACTTGGAGGCATCGAACCGGTTCTTGTCCCGGACGCAGCAAACCACCTCATGGTCTTCCTTCAGCAGGGCCGGAAGCAGGCTCTGCCCAATGTATCCTGTGGTGCCGGTCAGTAAAATCTTCATATTCGGTCGCAGATAAGGCTTCACTTGGGGGAGGAGGGAACCTCTCTGGTAACCGGCCACTTGCGCTTTTGTTCTGGTATTATCCTGCCCAGCACTCCCTTTTAAGTTTAAGTTTGAAAGACAGGCAGAGCCGCAGAAAGGCCGCTGTACTCCAGCGCTGGAATGGGATACCGTTTAGCGCAGCCGTCCTGTCGCTGATCAGTATATCAGAATTTTACCATTCATAGCGCATTGTCTAGCTGGGAAGGCGATAAATATGAAAATTGTTAGGTCAATGATTAGAGAATTTGGTGCTAACTACTATTTTTGGCTGTTATACTTCAACTTTAATCTATACGTCCCCCATGATTTCAAAGAAAATCTCTTGCGTTGCTCTTTTGGCTTTGTTAGGAAGTAGTGTCCCAACTCAGGCGCAGGTCTGGAAAAATCTACAGAAAACAATAGAAGATAAAGCCAGCAAGAAAGTGGAGGACATGCTCACTGGTGGCACCAAGGCTGCGACCACTGCCACTTCGCCCTCCAAAATGGCGCTACCCGAACTGGAAGAAACGTACTCGTTCGTTCCCGGCAGAACCATCGTTTTCGCGTCGGATTTTAAAAACGATGTCAAAGGGAGAATGCCCAAACACTGGAAATCAAACAGCACGGGCAGCATCAGTTCCGTCTCTGGGGTGCCGGGGAAATGGCTCGCGCTGAACGAGAAAACAACCTATAAGATTGACAGCCTGTTGAGTACCCCCGGTAACTTTACCATTGAATTTGACCTGCTGACCAGAAGCTCAGAAGCCGCGGATATTGGCAGCATGTCGTTCGGGTTTGCCCGGGATAATTCCAACCGAAACCACATCACCGACGCGTATAATGACAATGCCATCACTGAGACGGAGTTTCATTTCCATAACCGGGAGATCACCAATTCAAGCAGCGACACCCGTATTTACAACACGATTAAGTTTCCCTTCGCCAACTACGCCAACGAGCTCCTGCACGTAGCCATCTCCGTGGAAGGCGAGAATCTGAGCGTCTACGTCAATAAGACCAAGGTGCTTGACACCAACATGTTTAAACCCAAGACAGCTAAGTATTTTTACCTGACCGCACCGTATTCCTATGATCTGGGGTCTAAAGTGTACTTCAGCAACTTTGTGATGGCCAAAAACTAAGAGGAGCCAGCCTCTTTCCGCTTCCAGTTTTTACGGGATATCCCTGACTCTTCTTCACGGAAGAGGAGTCAGGGATACCTGTTTTAGCGAGATGTAGTTTTTGTAGCACGGAGATGCAGAAAGCTGATGGCAGTCTCCAACCTGCTTCCCTATCCGGCCCACAGGAGTTGGCTAAGAACCGAAAATCTTGCGGCAGGTTTTGACTATCTGTCCATCGTAAGCTATCTGCTGGGTAGGGGATGTGCCTCTTTTACAGCAGGGCTTTATGTTTTTGGCCCCATTTTTCAAGTTCTAGGATGATGGGTTTCAACTCGTAGCCAATGGGGGTAAGTTCGTATTCTACCCGTGGGGGCACCTGAGCGTAGACTGTCCGTTTTACAAGCTTGTTCTGCTCTAATTTGCGCAGTTGCAAGGTGAGCATCCGCTCTGTGATGGTGGGCAAATGCGCCTTCAATTCCCCAAACCTGAGTTTTCCGTTTATCAACCAGGAGCAGATCACCAATCCCCACTGACCGCCAATAATGTTGGCCGCGTGCACTTCTGAGCATTCATTTGCCAAGGCTTGTTTGTTGGCGAAATTGGTGGACGTTTCTTTGACTGTAGACATCACTTACATTTTTTATAGTACCTTACAATGGGTTGTTCATGTGCAAAACGGAGAGTGCGCGCTTTATTTTTGCGTTAGACACTTCTAACGTTCCGTTCATATGAAAACATTGGTGATCGTAATCCATCCGGATATTAAGAACTCAGTTATCAATAAAAGATGGCTGGAGGAACTGACCAAGTTCCCTGACAGCTATACAGTGCATCCGTTATACGAAGTTTACCCCGATGAAAAGCTGGATGTGCTGGCCGAGCAGAAATTAGTTGAGCAACATGACAAGATTGTGTTTCAGTTTCCTTATTACTGGTTCAATTGCCCTCCGCTGTTCAAGAAGTGGTTAGATGAAGTCTTGACGCACGGCTGGGCGTACGGAAGTAAAAGTGGCTACAAGTTATCGGGGAAAAAAATTGCCCTGGCGATTTCAGTGGGAGTGGAGGAGCACGAGTACCGCCCCGGCGAGAGATACAAATACACGCTGGAAGAGCTCACCCGTCCTTTTGAACTCTCTTTTGAGTATGTAAAAGCAGACTACAGGCCCCTCTTTGCGTATTACGGCATCGAGTTAAATGCATCAGCGGAATGGGTTGAAAGAAGTGTTCCACAGTATCTGAATTTCCTGAATGCTTTATAACGGTTCTGCTTTCGTGCTGTTGGGAATATGCCGCCATAATGGTCGGCGACCCTGCAGTTGAGTGGACTTTCTAGCACGCCGGCTGATCCGGATTATAGACCTGCAAAGAAGCGCCGTTTTTCTGTGTAGCACGTCACTTCGCTTGTAAGCAAATCGTTGTTAATAGCTGGGCATTTAGTTCTCACGTCTCATCTGTCTGTTCAACAATCTGATAAAAGAAAAAAGCCACAGATCCTGCATAGGTCTGTGGCTTTTGGGTTCTAAGTGATGGGGGTTGCTGTTTTATTTCAGCGCGTAGCCAATAAAACCACCATCTACTAACAATTCTGTGCCGGTAATAAAACTGGCATCTTCTGACGTCAGGAACAACACCGCTTTGGCGATTTCGTCTGGGTTGCCCATTCTCTGCAAAGCCGTAGTAGCCGCAAACTGTTTCTTTACCTCGTCATTGGGAACTGCCTTGTCAAAGCCCTCGGTCTGCGTGGGGCCAGGGCTTACAATGTTCACTCTGATTTTTCTTTCGGCTAGTTCATTGGCGGCAATCTGGGCGATTTTATTCACCGCGCCTTTGGTGGCGGAATACACGCTGGCATGTAGTTGAGAAGTGGTGGCCACCGTGGATGACGTGAACAGCACCGATGCGCCTTCGGCCAGATGCGGAATCATTTTCTGTAAGGTGAAATAATAGCCTTTTACATTGGTGTTGAACTGGGCGTCAAAGTCGGCCTCAGTGGTTTGTTCAATGGGGGCAAAAATGGCGATTCCTGCGTTCAGGAAAAGAACGTCTACTGTACTGCCGCTTTCTGCCACTGCTTTTTCCAGAACCGAGATTCCGGCCAGGTGGGAGGTGTCTGACACTACCGTTTTCAAGTTGGGGCTGTTGATTCGTTCCGCGGCTTTCTGCAGGTTGTCGGCACTTCGGCTGGTGATCCAGACGTTCGCCCCGGCGTTGATATATGCTTTGGCGGCTGCAAATCCAATTCCTGTGCTGCCCCCGGTAATGACTACATTTTTGTTTGTGAAATTCATCTCTCTATTTGGTTAACGTTTGAGGCCCAAAACTAGAGGGATTAAATTTATTTTGGTTACTTTGTATCAAAAAGTAACTGTAACCTTTAGGTAACAAAGTAACATGAAGGAGTGCGAAGCAAAAGATTATCAACAGGCGCATAAAAAGGAGATGAGGGCTGTCCAGGATTCAATGGACGTGCTGAGCGGAAAATGGAAAATAGCTATTCTGTCCTCTATCTGCTATTACAATAAAAGGCGGTTCTCAGACATCTTGCACGATGTAGAAGGTATTTCCAACAAGATGCTGAGCAAGGAGTTAAAGGAGCTTGAAATAAATAAATTGGTCAATCGGAGCGTGATGGATACCCAACCGATCACCGTTCAATACGAACTCACAGAGCACGGTAGAACCTTGCAGACCATCATCAACCATCTAACCGCCTGGGGCATAGAACACCGGAAAAAGATTATTGGGGAATAAGGTCCGTCTTTTAGAATGGTGCGTCTGAGGCTTGCCAGCTTGAGGGCATTCAAGAAGCCAGCGCAGGGCTGCCGCAAGAATTGTTGTCGCGTAATCCGTGGTTGAGATGCTGCTGCCATCTGGAAAAGTCTATCAAACAAGGGATGCGGTGACTTTACAAGGTCTGGCTTTTCGTTCATTTGGCCTTTATCACCGGTCTCGTGTCAACAGCGCGTGAGGCCAGCGGTGGTAGTTGCTGTTGACACGAGACCGGTGTAGGAATTTTCTACCAGGGAATTTCGCCGGTTTCGGGGTTGGTTTCTTCGCTGAAGTATTTTCCCGTAGGTCCGTTCTGGTCGATCAAGGCGTATTTCACCACTCGGGCGGCGGCATCCTTTACGGTTCCGGTTCCCTGGTGAGCGTTGAAATCAGTATTGGTATACCCCGGGTCAACAGCATTTACCTTGAAGGCCGTGTCGCGCAATTCGTGGGCCAACGTAACGGTGTACATGTTCAGCGCCGATTTGGAAGATGCATACACGGCAAATTTGGCGAAGTCATAAAACCGCCAGGTGGGGTCACTTTGCAGCGACAGGGAACCGACGCTTGAACTCACGTTGACAATTCTGGGCTCCGTTGATTTCCGCAGCAGATCTACAAACGCCTGGGTGGTTCTTACCACGCCGTACACATTGGTGTCATACACGCTTTTGAACGTATCAATGGAGGCGTCTAGCGCGTTTTGCGGATTCGCGCCGTAGATGCCCGCATTGTTGATCAACACATCTAAGACCTCTGTTTTACCGCCTATTTCCAGACGTGCCGCCTCAACCGATTGCTGGTCTGTCACGTCTATCCGGATGGCTTCCACATTGGTCAGTCCTTCGGCGTGGAGGTGCCTGACTGCTTCTAACCCATTCTCCAGGGATCGGCTCCCCAGATACACATAATAGCCTTTCTGCAACAGTTGTCTCGCTGATTCAAAGCCAATGCTTTTGTTGGCTCCAGTAATAAATGCTGATTTCATTTTCGTCATGTTTTAAGGTGAACAGTGCAAAAGTGCTTCGCTCAAAAAGGAAATCATTTGCCATTTGGCAAAAAGCATCAGGTGATATTTTTCCTGATTCTGCTGAGGGAGGATTGGGTGATGCCTAGATAAGAAGCGATGTAGGCGAGCGGAATGCGGTTCACGGCATTGGGGTAGATTTCCAGGAACTTCAGGTAGCGTTCCGTGGCATCTTCGGTCACCAGGGGGCTTCTCCGTTCCACTTTCTGGATTAATGCCTTTGAAATGACTTTGTGTACAATGGTCTCCCAGCCAACAATGGTATCCAGTAACTCCTGCCACTCCTTTTTATTGAAAATGATAAGTTTACAGTCCGTTACCGCCTGCACATAAGCAGAAGAGCAAATGCCAGTGTCAAAGCTTTCTAAGTCTACCACTAGGTTGTTTTCCTCGATGAAGTATTTGGTAATTTCTTCCCCTTTGTTGTTGTAATAGCAAACCCGCATCACGCCTTCCACAACAAAGCCCACCTGTTTGGCAACTTTCCCTGCTTCAGAGAAATACGCGTCTTTGGGCAACTCCTGTTCAATTGCTTTGCTGGTGATAAGATCAATTTGCTGTTGGTTTAAATGACCGAACTGCAGAATGTAATGGAGGAATGGTTTCATGGCTGCAATTTACCCGAAGTTCTTATCCAGGGATTTGTCATTTGGCAAATAGTTCTTGGGGGGCGTTGCAGTAAGGCATAGCGGTCAGGGTAAACGGCAGCAAAACCTGATTTTGGCAGTTATAAGGAGTTAAGCTCGACTTGTTCTTTGTAGTACCCATGTACCTGTTTCCTGCTTTAGGGCTATTTTCTTGAAAACAGCCCTAAAACAGGTTCTCAGCGCAGGCGACCCCTTTTGCGTGTTCAATCACGGCCTCTCTGTTTTTAGCCTATTTTTCAGAAAACAGGCCAAAAACGGGTTCTTGGGTTGGCTACCTCTTCTCCTTGGAAACGACCTCTAGCAAGGTGTACTTCTGGCTTGCCCCATCGGCGGGCGGATTTGCCACTTTTTCCACCCTCGCCTTTAGCGTATACACAAAGCCTGCTTCGTACTGAAACCCTTCTATCTCGTTATAGAAAAGGCTCCAGTTGCTGGTGCCTATCTCATTGCCTTCCTGCACAAGATAGCAGTCCAATTCACCTACTGCCTGGCAGGCCTGTCTATAATAGTTCACCCGCAGCGTGGTGTCATAAGTGTCCATCTCCTCTTCCTTGCAAGAAGTGAATGCTAGCAGCAGGGCTGCCATAACGGTAAGGCTTTTCATGGTCATGCGCTTTCAATTTATTTGATGACCCCTGAAAGGAGAGCAAAGGTTGCATGAGGAGGTGAACCGGCCTGTTATCTTTTCTGCAAGGATGCTGTTATTGACCATTGAAAGTTACAACTAACAGGATAGGTATTGCCGAAAGCGGGTGATTTTTAGCCCAAATGTTCAATCAGAGAACAAAAGAAGAGCCTTGGATATAGGACTAATTGAAACTGTTCAGCCCCGCTTTCGGCAATACCTTATTACCAGCCGTATTTCTTTCGGTTGTTTAGGTAGTGGGTGATGCCCCACCATCAACTGAATAATTGGTGCCTGTGATATATTTTGCTTCCGAAGAAACAAGGAATGCTACCAGGTTAGCCACTTCTTCGGGTTCACCCATTCTGCCCATTGGAACACCTACTTTGTCCATTACTGCTTTAAACGCCTCGTCTGATGTGATGCCTGAAGATTTTGCCATATTTTCAATAAACTCCAGCATTAACGGTGTTTCTACCACTCCCGGTGAAACAACATTTACCCGTATTCCTTTGGAGCCCAATTCGCTTGCCAATGCTTTGCTGTAAACATTCAGCGCTGCTTTTGCAGAAGAGTAAGACATGGTCATCTCCCAAATGGGTTGTTTTGCGGCACCGGTAGAAATGTTGATGATTACACCGCTTTTTTGCTCAATCATAGTTGGCAATAAGGCTTTGTTAACACGAACAACTGACATAAAATTGAGTTGCCAGTCATTGTTCCAATGTTCGTCTGAAAGAGCGCTGAAACCACCGCCCGGACTTAAATTAGCACCTGCGTTATTGATGATAATGTCTATCCTGCCATATTTTGCCAAAATCTCTTTTGCAACTCTTTCTGCACTGCCGGGATAGGCAAGGTCTGCGGAAATGAAATACTGTCCGGTGGTGTTTTCTTTTGGCGCAGTTCGTGCCGTTATCACCACTTGCATACCTGCATTGCTTAATTTATCGGCTATGGCTTTGCCAATGCCTTTTGTTCCGCCTGTTACTAAGGCAACTTGTCCTTTTGATAGAGTTTCCATATTGCTTTTAAAATGAGTTGTAAAGCAATAGACAATACTTTACTTTTGAAAGTGGTTACATGAATGTATAGTAATAACACAAAGTAAAGTATTATACAAAATCAGGACTTTATGAACAAAAAAAATTGGAGCAGCTCCAAAGAAAAATGCACACTTCAGGAAATCTTAGGTGTAATAGGCGGAAAATGGTCTATGTCAATTATCTATGCCTTATTTACCGGTAAAAAGCGTTTTAGCGAGTTAGAACGGCTTGTGCTAAACATTAATACCAGAATGCTGGTCAAGGAATTGAAGAATATGGAAGCAAATGGAATCGTTGTCAGAGAAGTGTTTGCAACCGTTCCGCCAACAGTTGAATACACCTTAACAACAAAAGGAAGAAAATTAGAGCCGATTATCAACGAGCTGTATAAATGGGGCGTTGAGTATGTTGGCTAACCGTTACGGTGGTGTTAGGTGGGTGCCCGTCCTTGAGAATTTTTCTAAAAATCAGCGAAGAACTGTCCAGTCCAAATGTAGATGATAGATGTTCGTCTGTTTAATTTCGGTAGTGTCGGCCGAATAGCGAACTGTCAGCGGGCGGTTCTCCGCAAACTTTAGAACTGCCGGATTGTGTGGTCGTCTATACTGGCTGGTAACGGCCTCGTGTAAAAGACGTGTGAGGCCGTCGGCCGATGCTGGCGTTTAGCCGTTGTTAGCAACTGCCATTTATTTCAATACCAAAATGTTCCTTGAGGTGGAATTCAAATAGTTCTTCCTCAAATTCCTTCATTTTATCTATGCCATTCTCGGTAATCTTAATTTGATTATTATTAAGCGTTTTTCGGCCGTTTCGGGTAACGATAGAAACTACCTTTTTATTTGTAAAATGGGACTCATTGCTAGTTTGATGGAATTCACACATTCCCTGAAACTCTACAAACTCCCTTTCCTTTACCTTGAATAGATATTGTGGTACTGAATTCCCATTCTCGACAAGGTTTATCCTCAAGTAATCATCATGGGCCTTGTCAAACCTGAACACCCCGAACTCATCGCTTATGTTGACACCAGATAATATTTCCAAGGGTTTGTATGAGAACTTACCAAAGCCCACGTCCACCAGGTACTTCTTTCCATCTACATTGACTACAATAGCTAAATGGTCATATTCTGCCCCGTAACTTCCGTCTTTGGAATAGACCCTGCCAGAAACCATCCGGACGTCAAACCCTATGTTCTTGAGCAGATGGTAAAACAGCCCATTCAACTCATAGCAGAACCCACCTCTGCGGTTGATGACTATCTTCTTATAGATGGAGAGTATGTCTAACCTAATCTTATTTTTATAGTGGATATCCAGATTCTCAAAAGGCACGCTCAAGAGATGCGCTGCTTGAAGCTCAAAAAGCACATTCTTGCTTACAGAAATTGATCCTTTGTAATTTATCCTATCGAGATACAACTGAATATCCATCCTCTATGGCCTTTAAGAATACATTCACCTCGGCTTCATTGATCAAGGGGAGACCATTTTCCTCCACACAATACATATCTGCCAAATAGGTCATGCCTAAATACTTTGCAGTTTCAATAAAGGGCATATAGAACCCATCTTTTAATTTCTGATCACAACCGCAGCAAACAACGGCCATCTCCATTCCTCTTAATTTCCTGCCAGTCTCTTTTTCTGTCTTCAGGCAATCTGAAAGTCTGTCGAAGAAGATTTTCATTGTCCCGCTCATGGCATACCAATAGACGGGGGTTGCAAAAACAATGGTCTGATAGCCTTCTACTATCTGCCTGATCAAAGGAAGGAAATCATCATTCCTATTTTTAAATTCATAATCGAACTCTCCTATAGTTTTGGTTTTTAGATCTATGATTTGGAAATTCGTTCTTGCACCTATAAAAGAAGCTATTTTCTGAGTAGTCCCACTACTGTTAGAACTGCCGACGATTATGATTCCTTTCTTCATTTAGATTTAAATTCTTGCATTTAGGTTGTTGCTAAAGGCTCGTGCATACGCTGTGCTGAGGCTTCTGCCGAAGCATAGTGTATGCATATGTTAGCGGGCGTTTTGTTCTTCGGTCAAAAAGTCAAAGTTATTATTTGTGAGATGATGGATGGTCTTAGTTACTTTCTCAATATCCCAATTCCACCATTGAGCTTTTAAGAGCTTGTTAGTTTGGTCTTCAGTAAAGCGCTTTCTTATTACTTTCGCTGGATTCCCACCTACAACTGTATAAGGTGCTATATTTTTTGTTACAACTGAATGAGCTGCAATTATTGCCCCGTCTCCAATTTGTACACCTGCCATAATTGTAGCTTTATATCCAATCCATACATCATTGCCAATTATCGTATCCCCTTTGTAAGGGTATGTTTTTCCGTTCATTGCGTCTTCCCACCCATTGCCAAAAATAGCAAAGGGATAGGATGTGATAGCCTCTGTTAAATGATTCGCTCCATTCATAATAAAGGAAACATCTGAGGCAATCATGCAAAATTTTCCAATTATCAACTTATCACCTATAAAGTCAAAGTGATATTTGACATTCTTCTCGAAATTACGGACATCTTCAAAATCATCATAATAAGTATAATCGCCTACAATGATATTGGGATTTGTTACTATGTTTTTCAGAAAACAAAGCCTATCATAATTAGCTAGAGGAAAGCTTTCTTCTTTGTTTGGTCCTGTCATTATTCTTATCTTTTTTCTAATGCCCGCTAACGGTCTCGTGCATGAGGCGTGCAAGGCCGTCTGCCGAAGCATGGCTTATGCACAATGTTGTGCGCTCGTTTTTATTTAACTTTCCATATTAGTTTCAAAAGCTGAAACTAATTTTCCAGTTAATACCAAACTTATCAAGACATATCCCATAATAAGAGCCCCAAAATTGTTTAGAAAGTGGCAATTTTATTTTTCCTCCATCGCATAAAGAATTGAATAGTCTTTCAGCTTCTTTTTTACTGTCTGTACTAAGATAGAGAGAGAAGTTGTTTGTTGATTCGATATTTTTGTCATTGCTGTCGATTATGTCAGCTCCCATTAAAATAGTTTCCTTACTTATAGGTAATGCGATATGCATAATTTGTTCATCTGTACAATACGGAAAATTCTGTCTCGCAATTTCAGGAACATCTTTGTAGCGTCCGATATATTGGAAGTCCTTATTAAAAATAGATTTATAAAAATCAAATGCTTCCTCACAATTACCATTGAAGTACAAATAGGTATTAACTGTTGTCATTATATTATCTTAATATCTATAATTTACGTTATCTATTATTTTATTTAGGTCAATTTTTTAAAATAACGCGCAACGGCTGGGTTAGGGCACGTTTTAATGTGCTTTAGGTTTTGTTGGGCAAAGTTTTTATCCTTCAATTAAATCCGTCAAAGGTTGGAGTAATGACTTGAAAAAGTTCTTTGTTTCTATATTATCAATAATTAATTTTCTAACAGCACTTTCATATTTTTCCCTTGAAAGCCCTAAGCCTGCAGCAATCTTTGTAAGTATAGGTGTTTCTCGTATTGGGTAACGTATTATTAAAGCATTTAAATCTTTATCTGAAACTAACTTGTCAAATATACTTTCTTCTTTTTCTATTACTTCTGCTAAATTTATTTTATAATCAAATTCACCCCTTTTTGAAATGTCTTTGTGCTTAGGAAGAACTTTCATAATGCTATTTCTTACTTGTTTTTCACAAAGTCTTGAGCAAAGTCTTTCTTTATGCGGTTCGATATCACTTATTATATCAGAAGTTGCTTTTGTGTAAAGCTCATTCTCATTGGCTCCAATAACTTCTGCATATCTTTTTGCTATTCGTTTTACTATTTCCAAATTATAATAAAGTGATTCCACAGAATAGCAATTAATAGCTACAACACCTTTTTCTAATAATTTTGTTAATTGTTCTGGTGTTCTATCATCTGCATCAATCAGTCCATAAGCATTTATCCAGTGAAGACTTTCAGTTCCTTTTATACCTTCTACTGCTTTTTCTACTTTTCCACAACTACCTTGTGGCATTACTGTCACATTAGGATATATAAGTTGGTAGATTTGTCCATCTAAGCTATCATAATTACCTTCTACAAAAAGAATACTCCTTTTTGCTCCAAGTATTTCTCGCTTTATTGTATTAGGAATTTCATCAGCCTTGGAAATTAAATCAGCATCCCAATCCTTGATATTTTTCCCATTCCATTGACAACTTCTTAAAAGTAAAACACTTGCTTCAGCATGGTCAATTGGTAAATAAACATCATGTGTAGAAATAACAAAAACACAATCTTTTCTCTTTTGGAATAATGAAGACAAAAGAGGAGATATTATGGAGCGATGCAGATGACGTTCAGGTTCGTCAAGAATTATTAAGTGGTTGGGTTCAGTTGTAAGAACATCTGCACAAATTAATAATGCATTTCTTTCTCCATCAGAAAGTTCTGCAATACTATATGGAAGGCTTTCATTTTTTGATGCAAAGAGTTGTTCATCTTTGCCAAGAGTTATTACTATTGGAATATTAGAAATAGCTAATAATTCATTTATAGCTTGTAATGGTGCTTGGATATTTGACAACAGTTTTGCTGTTGAAATATCATCAGAGTCTACAGCATTCGTTATTTTTCTAGCTCTTATGTTCTCGGAATTTATTAAATCAAATATTGAAATACTTGACCTTGCTTGTGCATATACATCTTGCCATCGTGAATTTATATTTTGGTCTCTATTTTTTATGTTCTTTTCCTGCTCTGTTTTTTGAGATGCAGTCATATCCATGGAATTATTACTGAACCATGTTTGCCTATGAGCTAAAATTCTTTTTGTATGGTTTAAATTCTGTTGGAAAAGGTTGTGCATTAATGTTGATTTACCAACTCCATTTGCCCCTAACACAAATAAGGCATTTCCTTCAATTAAAGGGATATTTAAAGAACCTATGTTTGAGGTTTGAACTATGAATCTGTATTTAGTTTCTAACATTTTTAACTATAGTATTTTACTTTCTGAAATTTTGCCCAACGTCTTTGCTAAACGACGGGCGAGGCCGTCGGCCGAAGCCTGACGTTTAGGTGTTGTTAGCCACTGTTTTTTATTTAACGCCAAAGATTTCTCTCAACATCTCAACTATTTCATTGCGTGCTGATTTCAATTCGTTTTGAACTTTGTTTTCAAGCTGCCGCCATTTTACTATTGGGTTTTCAGAATTGTCTCTTTCAGAGCTTCTGGTTGTTTGTCGCTGGTTGAATTGCTCAATAAATTTGGCCGTCCTCATTTCTGCAATAATATCCTTTGACATTGCTAAAATTGAGCTAATATTAGTGCATAGTTTTTCGTTCAAATATATTTTATTCAATTCCAGTTTATCTGTTAATTTCTTCAAGTGCTCACTAGCGTCGTTTTCTCTAGCTTCATTTGTCAACCATTCTGGACCTTGAGCAAGCGTTGTTACAAATTCAAGTTTTTGTTCAAGCATGAATAACAGCTCATGAATTTCTTCAACTCCTTTTGCTCTTTTCTCATGAAGCTTGCCATAAATAATTTGATGTTCAGTTGCTACTCTACTTAGTTCAGACCTAAATCTTTCAGTATCCTTTACTAAATCAGATTTGTGAGTTTCTAAATCATGATTTAATGTGCTTCTATATTTTTCAATTGCTAAATCAAGAGATTTATCTAAAAATTTCTTTACAGTATATCCAGCTAATCCAGTAATAAATGATGCTGAAAGAAAGAATTTGAATATCTCGTTTAAATCCATTTTTTAAATTGCCCCTAACTATCGTATAAACGTACTAATGCGCTTATCTGCACTATGAGCGTAATTAAACATACGCTTTTCTGGCCAAATCAACAGATAACCGTAACTGCACTGCCGAATATACTATATAGACATTGCCGCATAAAGCAAGGAGGCAATTATCTTTCTCTAACCCCGAAGGAAATAGAAAGCAGCTGTTTTAGGCCTCATTTCCCAAAAAGGGAGCGAAAACGGTTGTTGTCTTATCGCGCTAACAGAGGCAGCTTGCTGGTCAAAGAATCTAAACTATAGAGACGAGTTTCTATCTGCAACCCTGGTGCGGCACTAGGCCGCGTTCAGGGTAGGCACCGTCCCGCAGCAACTGCCCGATGGAAAAGCTAGATGTTTTTTATAGGTTTGTTTCGTCCGTTGAAACCAGATTCCGTATGCAAACGCGGTAGGCGCAAAAGAAGGAGGGCTTAGTCCTGGGCGCATCTGCTTTCTTTAGCCCGGTGACCGTCACCGGATGCTTTTACCATATGATTCTGCTTGCTTTTTTGAATTCCACCCATGAAATACCTTTTCGCTTTCTTTTTCCTGCTTTCCTTTCTGCCCGCCAGGGCGCAAGTCACCATAGAGGGGCGCGTGTTAGACGCCCGCTCTCAGCAGCCTCTGGAAGGGGCAATGGTGAGTGAAACCGTCACCGGGAACCAAGTGCTGACAGGCGCTGCCGGTCAGTTCAGGATAGTGCTAGCCTCGCGCTTTGATACCCTGGTGGTGCAGCGCCTCACCAGTCACCGGGTGCAGAAGCTAGTGGTGCCCCCAACCGGAAAGCAACTGGTGGTTCTACTGGAGCCGCTCGCGGTGAATCTGCAGGAAGTGATGGTCCGGGGCTATGAAACCCGACAACCGTTGCAGCGAACGGCCGGTGCCATCGGGCTGCTTTCTACCCGAGATCTGGAACGGTTCTCCCAAGCTACCCTGGTGCCCGCCCTCAACACCTTGCCCGGCGTGCGCATGGAAGAACGCGCCACGGCCAGTTACCGCATCTCCATCCGGGGGAGTTCTTTGCGGGCCCCGTACGGCGTGCGCAATGTGAAAGTCTACCTCAACGAAGTGCCGCTGGTGGAAGCCAACGGTACCATTCCGCTGAACATGCTGGATGCCGGCACCATTGGTAACATTGAAGTGCTCAAAGGTCCGGCCGGGAGTGTGTACGGGGCCGGTACGGGCGGCACAATTCTCCTGGAAACGGTGAAGCCCCTGGAAAGCAGCGTGGCGGTAGGTGGGCTGGTGGGGTCATATGGCCTGCGCCGGGGATTTGCCGCCGCCAGCGTGGCCTCGGAGAAATCGAACCTGCTACTGCGCTATGACCGCCAGACCCTGGACGGCTACCGCGAGCAAAGCGCCATGGACCGCAAGAACGTGCTGCTTTCGGGGCAGTTTTTCCCAAATCAGAAGCAAACCTTCTCTTTCCACGCCTTGTATTCTGACCTGTTCTATGAATTGCCCGGTGCCCTCACCCGCGAGCAGTTTGAGGCTAATCCGCGGGCGGCCCGGCAGGATAACGTAAATCAGAAAGCAGCCCTCAACCTGGAGGGCCTGAACCTCGGGTTTGTGCACAATTACCAATTCAACGAGCGCTGGAGCAACACCACCTCGCTGTTTGGCGTGTTCAGTTTCCTGAACCACCCCTTCGTGACGGACTATGAACGAAACGTGAACCAAAGCTTTGGCGCGCGTACCCGCACCACGTACCGCACCACGGTGGCCGGCCTGCCTTCCCGGTTCACCTTGGGGGCCGAAGGGCAGCGGCGCTTCGTGAACGCCCGCCAGTACGTGAACAACGCCGGTACGCCCGGGGCCCTGAATTATGACGATGAAGTGACTGTGAAGGAAGGCTTTGTCTTCGGGCAGGCCGAGGTGGATTTGCCGGCCAATTTCCTTTTCACCCTGGGAGCCAGCCTGAACGCGCTGCGCTATGACCTCGCCCGCGTCTCCGAAGCCGCCACCAACCCCGAGGGCTATCAACAGAGCCGCAGTATTGATGCACAGTTCTCTCCGCGGGTAGGCCTGGTGAAAGTAATCACGCCTTCCTTATCGGCGCACGCCAGCGTGAGTGCCGGGTTCTCGCCACCTACCGAGGGAGAGATTCGGCCATCTGATGCCAGCATCAACCTCTCGTTGCAGCCCGAGCGTGGAGTGAATTATGAGGCGGGCATCCGCGGAAGTCTGTTCCACCAACGGTTCACCTTTGATGTGGTCGCTTTCCAGTTCAGGCTGAAGGAAACCATTGTGAGCCGTACCGTTGCCTCCAGCGTGGCGGTCTTTGCCAATGCCGGCTCTACCCGGCAGCAGGGTGTAGAAGTGGCCGCGGGGTACGCCTTTGTACAGGCCCCGGATGAAAGCTTGCGTTTGCTCAGGCTGTGGGGAACCTACACCTACAACCGGTTCCGGTTCTTACGTTACCAGCAAAACGAGAATGATTTCTCCGGGAACCGCCTGACGGGTACGGCGCCGCACGTAGCCGTTGCCGGACTGGACGTGGAAAGCCGGTTAGGGCTTTACCTCAACGCCACCGCCAATTACTCAGACCAAATTCCGTTGAACGATGCCAACACCGTTTACGCCCCAGACTACCTGGTTCTGGGTGCCCAGGCAGGTTTCCGCCGCACATTGGCGCAAACCTGGCACCTGGACCTGTACGGCGGCATAGACAACGCCACCGACCGGGATTACAGCCTGGGCAATGACTTGAACGCCTTCCGGAACCGCTACTTCCAGGCCGCCCCCGGCCGGAACTTCTACAGCGGCGTGCAGCTGCGGAAGAGTTTTTAACCTGTTTTCTTAAAATCGGCCGTAAAACGCAAAACGTAAGAACAGCACCACAGTAGGAGTGGCGCTGTTCAGGAATGGTAAATCCGAAAGTGCGGAAGCTTTTCTAGGACACGGATATACTTCTGAGATAGCTGAAATAGGTAGGGGCAATCCCTTGTGGTTGCCCTTCGTACGTTATCCTCATTCGTTCATGAAAGGGCAACCACAAGGGATTGCCCATACCAATAAGAAGAGCGCTGTTAAATTCTTTTAGGGCTATTATGCGAAAAACAGGTAAGAAACTGGAGGGTCGTGCCAGCACTCTCTGCCTGGCCTGACTCCGCAATGCTGCCCGCTCCAAAGACCTCGTGGTGTGCGTAGTTCCTACGAGTGTCTCCGCCGGTGCCGTTTAAAGCCTGTTTTCCGAAAATCAGCCTTAAAATGCATTTGCTTGCGGCAAGTATCGCGCTAGCGAAAATAGGGCTGTCATGAAGTAGCACGTGGGTCAATCTTGTATGCGAATAAGATTAAGAGGAAACGATCTGAACATAAAAAAGGCGTTTCCGGGGTGTTTTCCCGAAAACGCCTTTAAAATAGGCTTCCTCCTTTAGGAGTTAACCTGCTAAGATTCGCTTAGAAAATGCGTCCTTCAGCTCTTGGTTTGCGGCCTTTTTTGGTCGGCTCTGGTTTCTTTACTTCAGAGGTGGTCGGAGCGGTGGCTTTGGCCAATACCGGGCCGCCGTCAGAGTCCAGTTCCACTACCTCGTAGCCCAGTTTCTCCAGACCGGGTTTGATGGCGGCTTTATCGCCCACTAGCATGATGCTCATGTTGTCTACCGGCAGGTACTTCTTGGCTAGGGCGTTGATCTCCTCTTTAGTGATGTTCTGCAGGATCTCGTTCTGCTTGGCCACGTAGTCTGGGGTGAGGTTGTAGCGCAGCATGTTGTTCAGGAAGGCCGCTTTCTGGAACGAAGTCTCGTACTTACGGGCATCGGCTTGGCCAATGGCGTTCTTCATGAATGCTAATTCAGCATCAGTGATACCTTCTTCTCTAAAGCGCTTGATCTCTTTCATGAACTCCACTACAGATGCATCAGAGGCATTGGAACGTACGCCAGCCATAGCGGTGAACGGACCAGCTTCCTCTGTGCCGTTGAAACCGGAACGAGCGCCGTAGGTGTAGCCTTTGTCTTCGCGCAGGTTCAGGTTGATGCGGCTGTTGAAAGCCCCACCCAGCACGTAGTTCATCAAGCCCGCTTTGTAGTACTCACCGGTAGCGTCATAAGGAAGTGCCATGTAGCCTATTCTGATCTCAGACTGGGCGGCTTTCTCTTTGTCTACGATGAAGATCTTGGTCTTGTCAATGCTGGCCGCTTTGGCGTTAGACGGCATGGTGACCGGCTTAGGAGTCCATTTGTTCAGGAAGGCCAGTTTAGGCATCACCTGCTTTTGGTCTACATCGCCTACTACCACCAGGTTGGTCACGGATGGAGAGAAGTAGTTGGCGTAGAATTTCTTCACGTCATCCAGGCTGATGCTTTCCACGGTCTGTACCGTACCCGCCACCGGAATGGCTTGGATGTTGCCCTCGCCGTACAGCATTTTGAAGTACACGTTGTCAGCGACCACGGTAGGCTGGGTGCTCTGGTTCTTGATGGCTTCCAGGCGCTGCTTCTTGATACGGTCAAACTCGGCGGCGTCAAAGCGGGGGTGGAACATGCGCTCCTCCAGCAAGGCCAACGTGGCATCCAGGTTTTTCACCTGCGAAGACACCTGTACGGTCATGCTTTCGGCGCCGCTGCTCACGTTGATAGACGATCCTAGTTTCTCCAGTTCGGTGCTGATTTGCTCCGCCGTGTATTTCAGCGATGACTCGTTCAGCATGGAAGCGGTCAGAGAAGCGATACCAGCTTTAGACGGATCATGCGCCTCCAGTTTGTGGCCGCCCTGCAGCGTGAACAATAAGGTAACGGTTGGTACCTCATCGCTCTTCGCCCCGATCACTTTGATGCCGTTGGTCAGGTTTTCTTTCCAGAATGGTGGCACGGTGATGGCCGGAACGGCACCCGCGGCCGGACGTTTGCTGCGGTCAAAGGTGTCTTTCGCCTTCACGTACTTCAGGCCGGAGTACTGGTCGGCGGGGGCTTTGTAGCCGCTTGGGTCTACTTTGAAGTTATCAGTTTTGGCGATCAGCTCAGACTTGCCTTTGGGTACCACGCTCAGGATGACTGCTTTCTTGCCTTTGATGTACTGGTTGTACACGCGCTGCACATCGGCTTTGGTCACGGCGTTTACCGCCTGTCTTTCCTTCACCAGATGGTTGGCGTTGCCGGTCATGAACTGGTTGGCCGCCAACGTAGACGTCTTGCCCGATACGCTGGACATTCTGTTGATGATGCTGGCCTCGTAAGACGCTTTGTAACGGGCGATGTCCTCATCGGTCACGCCCTTTTTCTCGAACTCGGCAATGGCGTCGCGCAGTTGTTTCTCGGCATCAGCCAGGTTCTGGGTAGGCAGCACCCGCGCCGAAAGGGTGAATTCACCCGCCAACTCAGAGGTGGAGTGGTACGCGCCGGCCTGGTTGGCCTTCTGCGTTTTCACCAGGTTCTGGTAAATAATAGACGTTTTGCTACCGCCAATAATGTCAGAAAGCACGTCCAACGCCGGTTCATCCGGGTGATTGGCCGGTACGGTAGGCAAGGTCATCTGCACGAGCGGGAAGCGCACGTTGTCTTCGTAGGAAACGTAGCGGTCCTGGGTAAGCACCGGGGCTGGCAGTTTCATGTTCTTCACCTCTGGGCCACGCTGGATAGAACCGAAGTACTTCTCGGCGAGTTTCACCACTTGGGCCGGGGTCACGTCACCGCCCACGGTCAACGTAGCGTTGTTAGGACCGTACCAGCGCAGGAAGAAGTTTTTCAGGTCATCCACGTTCACGCGGTTCAGGTCCTCAATGTACCCGATGGTGGTCCAGGCGTACGGGTGGCCGTACGGATACAGCGCGGCGCTCACTTTCTCGTACGCCAAGCCATACGGGGCATTGTCCACGCGCTGGCCGCGCTCGTTTTTCACGGTCTCGCGCTGTACCTCAAATTTTTGCTGCGTCACGGCATCCAGCAGGAAGCCCATGCGGTCAGCCTCTAGCCAGATAGCCGTCTCCAGTTGGTTCGAAGGCACCGTCTCAAAATAGTTGGTGCGGTCGCGGTTGGTGGTTCCGTTCAGGGTTCCGCCGGCCTCAGATACAATCTTGAAGTGCTCCTCGTCGGCTACGTTGTCCGATCCTTGGAACATCATGTGCTCAAAGAAGTGCGCGAACCCGGATTTGCCCACTTCCTCGCGGCCCGAGCCTACGTGGTACGTCACATCCACGTGCACAATAGGGTCAGAGTGGTCTTCGTGGACAATAACGGTAAGGCCGTTGGGCAGCTGGTATTTCTCGTAAGGGATCACCAGTTCGCCGGGTTTGCGGGTCACGGTCTCTAACTTACGGGTACCACTTTGAGACTTGGTGGCCGTAGTAGTGGCTTTTTTCGCCGGCGTGGCTTTGGTCTGGGCCTGGGCCTGCGTTAGCATCGCGGCAGCCAACAGAATGGCCAGGGTTGTCTTTTTTGACATGCGGATAAATTCGTTTGGGTTTGGTATAAGCGGACTAAAAGGATCTAGCCAAGGAATCTGTTGCACAATTCCCGGCCTGAAAAGGTTCACTGGTAAACAGAAAAGGAAAGGTTCTCTGGTAAGGATGCAAAGTGGCAACAGTCACTGAAAGATGTAGAAAGTAAGTCGCGCCAGCCGATGAATTATTACAAAGGCCAGCGTTTTTGACCTGTTTTTCTGAAAAGGGCCCTAAAACGGGAGCCCCGCATGCGTCTTCACGTGCGGGGCTCCCGTTTTCTGCTGTTCCTTAAATGCCTGATACAGTTGTCACTATTTCACCCGGCTGAACTCCAGCTCTGAGAAGTGGAAATCTGGGTTGTTGGAGTCCAGGCGCAGTTCAGAGATGGAACCGTCGGGGCCGGGCAGGAACCGCACTTTGGTGGGCGTCAGCAGCGCGAAGTTGTTTTTCCAGGCCAGGTCGAAGATATCGGGTTGCCAGAGGGAAAGCTCGCCGCCCAAGGCCGGGGCCGCCGCCAGGCTCAGCACCAGTTTGCCTTTCTGGACAGAGATGGTGGCGTTGCCGTACAGCGGACTGGCGTAGGTGCCGGCGTAGGCGTTCAGGTCGCGGGTGAGCTTGGCTTTGGCGGTTTTTGCTTTCGGGGTTTTGGCCTCGGCTGCTTTCTCGGCTTCACGGGCCTTGGCGGCCAGGTCTAAACTGAACCGGCTCCAGTCGCGCCCGTTTTGGATGCCCAAGAACTGATCTACGGTGTAGTAAGCGATGGGTGTCATGATGCTGCTCATGCTGTTAGTGAGAATCACGATGCCCAGCTTTTCCTCGGGTACCAACATGGTGCGGCTGTTCATGCCCTCGTGGCCGCCGCTGTGCGTGACTATTTTTCGTCCCTGGTAATCGTTGAGCATCCAGCCCAGGCCCGCGCCGGAGAAGTGGGTGGAAGGAGTGAGGGCCTCGGCCTGCGGCGCAATTGGGAACGGGTTGTGCAGGGTCCACATGGTGTGCGAGACCGCCTCGGAGAACAAGCGCTGGCCTTTGTAGGTGCCGCGGTTCAGTTGCAGGCGCACCCATTGGGCGTGCTGATTCGCGCTGGTGAAAATACCGGCGGCGGGGTTCCAGTTGTCCCAGGCCGTGAACACGGTGGGCACGGGTTTGCCGCCTTCCGTAGTTGGGTTCGCGTGGGGACTGGCCAGGTTCTCCTTTCCTTTCAGTTGGGTTACCGAGGGGTAGGAGTTGGTCATGCCCAGCGGCTTGAAGAAACGGTCCTGGATGAACTGCTCCCAGGTTTTCCCGCTGATGGCCTCAATGACTTCGCCGGCAGCGATGAACATGAGGTTGGAATAACCATAGCCGCCCCGGAACGGATAGGTGGGTTGCAGGTATTTGGCGCGCTCCAGAATTTCCTTGCGGCTGAAGCTGGTGTTGTACCAGAGCAAATCGCCGGAAAAAGTTTGCAGCCCCACGCGGTGGCTCAGCAGGTCTCTGATGTTGAGTTGCTGGGTCACGTACGGGTCATACAGTTGCAGGTAAGGCAGGTATTTGGAGACCGGATCGTCCCAGCGCAGTTTGCCCTCGTCTACCAGCATGCCCAGCGCGGCGGCGGTGTACGCCTTCGTATTGGAGGCAATCCCGAAGAGGGTGTTGGCGTCTACGGTGCCGCCTTTCTGCTGGTCGCGCACGCCGTAGCCCTTGGCAAAAACAACCGAATCATTCTTGACGATGGCAATGGCCATGCCCGGCACGTTCCAGTCTTTGATGGCCTGCTGATAATAGGCGTCTAGTTTCTGAAAATCAACCTGGGCGAAGGCGGGGAAGGAGAGGCCCCACAAAAGCAGCGCCAGCAGCAGCAGCCGGGATGACCGGCCAAAAGAAGAAAGTGACATGAATAACGGTTACATTTGACCCCCTAAGGTACAGAAAAGACCCCATGGTTAAAACCGCCTAGTGGTAAGAAGGAACGGTTTTCAGAATAATGCGCTACCTTTGCCTTGTTTCCGGGTACAGAGGCCCAGCCAGGCAGAAAGCCTGCTTTGTTTTACCCCCTCTTTCCGGAAAACGACGTAAAAACTGAAACATGGGACGCATACTGGCCATAGATTACGGCGTGAAGCGGGTGGGGCTGGCCGTCACAGATCCGTTGCAGATCATTGCCTCCGGCCTGGATACCGTGCATGCGCAAGACGTGTTGGCGTTTCTGCAGAAGTACACGCAGCAGGAAGAGGTGGATGAATTTGTGGTAGGCATGCCCAAGCACCTGGACGGAAACGACACCAACAATACCCAGCACGTGGTGGGGTTTGTCCGGAAGCTGCAGAAACAGTTCCCCGGCAAAAAAGTGATCACCCATGATGAACGCTTTACCTCGCGCATGGCGTTTCAGACCATGATAGACGTGGGCCTGAGCAAAAAAGCCCGCGCTGACAAAGCCACCGTGGACAAGATCAGCGCCACCATTATATTACAGAGTTATTTAGAGAGCAGACAATATCTATGATCTACCCTATCGTTGCCTACGGCGATCCGGTGCTGCGCACCAAAGCCCAAGACATCCCCCAAGACTACCCTGAGCTGGCCAAGCTCATTGACGATATGTTTGAAACCATGTACCACGCCCACGGCGTAGGTCTGGCCGCCCCGCAGATTGGCAAAAGCATCCGTCTGTTCGTGATCGATTCCAAGCCGTTCATGGACGAGGACGAAGCCGAGAAAGGCGTGAAGAAAGCGTTCATCAACCCTACCATTCTGGAGGAATCCGGTGAGGAGTGGGGCTTTGACGAAGGCTGCCTCAGCATCCCTGGCGTGCGCGAGGAAGTGTGGCGCCAGGAGCGCATCAAGATCCGCTACTATGACCTGGAGGGCAAGGAATACATTGAGGAGTTCGATGACGTGACCGCCCGCGTGATCCAGCACGAGTACGACCACATTGAAGGCATCCTCTTCACCGACCATCTCTCTGCCCTGAAGAAACGCCTCATCAAAGGCAAACTCACCAAAATCACCAAAGGCGACGTGGACGCTGATTACCGCATGAAGTTTGCTGGTTTGAGCAAACGGTAATTGACTGTTTGTTGATTTCTTAAACCTCACAGGTCTGCCAGACCTGTGAGGTTTTTTTGTTTTAGGGCCGTTTTCGCAAAGTCATCACTTATTCTCTGGTTCAAGTCTTCGACTTGGACCTACCATGGTCTGAAGTTTGCAACTTCAGTGAGGCATGAGGCTCAAATTGTGCAGTAATGGCAATGTCTCCCGCCGTTGTTGGTGTTCTCACCAACAACCATGACTGCCTCTCCGGTTAGCTATCCGTCTTTGCTCTCCACCTCTTTCCTGCCAAGCCTCGGGGCTGGAGTCGCAGTCTGCGCGCGTTTGTTACTTTTCTCCTGGATGAGAAAAGTAACCAAAAGAATCATGAAGAAAAGAAACTCGCTGACGCTCAAACAGTCTTTTCTTCAATAATCA
>NZ_JACOAF010000024.1 GCF_014269285.1 Rufibacter sediminis | reverse complement strand
TTGTCACTTTTCTCCTGGATGAGAAAAGTAACCAAAAGAATCATGAAGAAAAGAAACTCGCTGACGCTCAGACAGTCTTTTCTTCACTACTTATGACACCTGGTGAAGGCCTTCTGTTTCATAGCTCAGATAGGCCATTACGGTTGGTGACGTTCTTGCTTGCGCTTCCCCTTGCTTCGGGCTACGCAAGCGGCCCAGTTAAGAGACGGCGCATGTTCATGTATAGGGTTAAGGAACTGCTGCAATACCTGTATCGTCCTGCGGACGGGGTGGAAGAACTGGCCGTTGTTGGTGTCCTCACCAACAACTAAGACAGCAGGGAGCTAGCTTCTGACGCAGGTTGGAATTCCCCGCCTCGGAGGGGTTGGGGTGGGTGGCGTTTAGGGCCCGTTTTCTGAAAAGTAGCCCCAAAGCGCTGTCGCTTACAATCTGCAGGACTACACTCTGAATCACTCAGAACTCAAGACTCAGAACTCAGGACTCCTTCTAGTACACCTGCAGGCGGTACGCTTTCAACTGTTTGTCCAGTCCTTTGGCATCGCCGCTGATTTTGTCTAGGAGCGCCCAGAACCGGGGGCCGTGGTTCTTTTCCACCGTATGGGCGAGTTCATGCAGGATCACGTAGTCGCAGAGGTGTTCCGGGAGGCGCATGAGGTGGAGGTTCAGGTTGATGTTGTTCGTGTAGGAGCAGCTTCCCCAGCGGGTTTTGGCGTTCTTAATGGTCACTTGCTGAAAGGAGAACCCAAACTGCCGGGCGAAGTGCGCCACGCGCTGCGGCAGGTAGCGTTTGGCTTCCAGGCGCAGGGTGTATTCCACCGCGTTTCTGATGTAGTCCTGCACATCTTCGTGCTGCCACTCTACCTGCTCTGGGTACCAGACGTACAGCACGCCATCTTTGAGGCGGCTTTTGCAGTGCGGCAACGGATGCGGAAGCAGTAGCAGTTGGTGAAAACGGGTCTTAAACTCCGCATCCGGCGAGAACAGCGTCTTTTTGTGCTGTTCCTGCTGCTGCGAAGACAGTTGCTTTCTGATCCAGGGGGCTTTCTCCTGCACAAAAGCCTCGGCCTGGGCCAGGGTCGCGCGTTTGGGCAGCGTCACGCGCACGCCTTTGCCGGGCCGTATGCTAATTCTGACGTATTTGGCCGTGGCGCTGGGCACAAACTGCACTAGGCCGATGGTATCAATCTCCTTCTCCAGAATCCCCTTGGGCAGGGCCGAGGTACTTTTCTTCCGCTCCATATCGGTTGCAAAGATACAGCTTGGCCCTAGATTTCGTGCCATTTCCGAAAAACGGCCCCAAAGCGCAGAAACAAAAAAGACGCCCCGTAAGAGACGTCTTTTTGCTTGTAAATTGTGGATAGAAGAGGAGGATGAAAGCGTATTGCCCTTCACGCCAATTTTCAATAAAACCTAGCGTACGTTGCCGCCGTGGTCGGTGTCATAGCTGTTGCTGCTGGGAACGCGGGTGCTGTCTGTGGTGGAAGCCCGTACGTTGGGCTCGCCGTAGCCCGAAGGCACACCATGATCGGTGGGGGCGGCATCATGGGTGGCAGTAGGGTCGATTTCCTGGATGGGAGTGCCTTCCACGGAGTGATAGCTGGTCACCGGAATGTCGTTCTGGTCTGGGATGATTCCGCCGGTAGAGCCTTGGGAGCCGGAGGAGTTGTTGCCTACCTGCATGTTGCCTTCGCCGTAAGAAGGGTTCTGCTGCGTGCCCGATGAACCAATTCCGCTGTTAGAAGGAGCGGTTGTGCGGCTGTTGCCGTAAGAGCCGGCAGCTTCGTTTTCGTACTTAGGCGTATGGGCCGAGGTGTCAACGCTCATGGCCGAGGCGGCTACCATCTCCGTACCCGTGGTGGCGCGGCCGGGTTGGGTCGCTTCCCAGGCGTGGAATTTGTCCATCTCGGTTTTGATGCTGGTCATGAACCAGGCCAGCAGGCTCACATCGTCCAGCAGACCAATCACCGGAATCCAGTCAGGCACCATGTCAATGGGCGACAGGAAATAGATGAGCACGGCCACGCCCATGATAACGGTGTTCTTGGGAATGCCGTGGTACTCCCCGGAAACCGACGCCTTGATCATCCGGATCAAGGTAGAGAGGCTTTCTACCGCCTCGCCGGCAATGGTCCCGAAGTCTTTTTTCTCGCTGGCTTTCTGGTAGGCATCGTTCAGGAGCTGCTTGATGCGCAGCGGCTGCCGGACATACTCCTCGGCTTTGTTGAGGAAGCGCTTGAAGGCAGATGATTCATGCGCGTTCTTGTGGTTATTATTGGTTTCGTTTTCCATATGAATTTGAAGTTAAAAGTACAGATCCAGGCACCAGAACGTCTCTACGCCCGGGGCGAAGTAACAAAAAAATATCCGCGGAACAAGAAAGGACCATCTGCGGCTTGCGTTCTGGTGAGTAGCATCTTTTATACTGCTTTCCCCTCAAATAGTTAGCGCCATCCGGGTTAAATTTAAAGCCGTTTTTTACTTGATTTTCAGAAAAGAGGGCAAAAACGCTGGGCAAAAGAAAACGCCTGCCCTGTAAACCAGAGCAGGCGTTTTATAAAGGGTGAGCGGCCAGGCTTAGATGACTCTGCCGGCGGCGTAAAAGTTCTTCTTGTAGTAAGGCGACATGAGGGAGTTGATCATCACGCCCCCTTTAGAAGCCGCGTGGATGAATTTTCCGTCTTGCAGGTAAATGCCCACGTGGTAGATGGGTTGGCCGGGGCCCCTGCGGAAGAAAACCAGGTCGCCGGTTTCCATGGCGTTTTTAGAGACTCTGTTCACTTCCTGGAACATGGAGCGGGAGCTGTGCGTGAGGTTGATGCCGTACACTTGTTTGTAGACTCTGCTCACAAAGCCAGAGCAGTCGGTGCCGCGTTGGCTGTTTCCGCCGGAGCGGTACGGCGTCCCGATCCAGTCAG
Source organism: Rufibacter sediminis (assembly GCF_014269285.1). GTDB lineage: Bacteria > Bacteroidota > Bacteroidia > Cytophagales > Hymenobacteraceae > Nibribacter > Nibribacter sediminis. The sequence goes on along the minus strand of NZ_JACOAF010000024.1, from coordinate 13,256 downwards.
ACACGGTTTCCAGCAACTCTTTGTCTTCGTCGAAGTCCAGCTGCAGGCCCAGAGACTGGGAATAGTAGTTGTAGAAGAGGGAATCTTTGTAGGTAAGGGTTTTCTCTCGGGCTACCTCGTTGACCGGGTCAGAGGAGCTGAGAGAGTTGTGTTCCAGTGCCCATTCCTGAATCTGGTCAGCTGGGGTGGTCACAAGAGATTCTTCAGAATAAATGGTGGCTGAAGAAGGTTGTACTTCATAGAAGAAGGACAAGAACGCAGAGCCTAAGGCTAGTGCAGACAGAATGTAACTTTTCATCATCTGTTTTAATGGTGAAACATCGGGTGGTACCGGCTGCAGCAGAGACCACTCGCGGCCCTTCCAGCTGTCAGCGTCCTAAAGCGCCCAAAAAACAGGAAGAAAGCCCTTTTACCGTGAGTATGTGGTTGCCCAACATATTCTCACTATTTCAAAGGTAAAACGAAACCTTTTAAAAACAAACTCGTAAAAGCGCGCTTTTAGTATTTAAGAAGGAAAAATAAAGTTGAAGAGAGGAGAAATGTAGCCTTACGGCCTTGTTTGCGTATAAATTGGCAAAAGAAAAAAGGATGCAGCCCCTGGAAAATAATCTGAAAATTATTGAGCAGTCACCTTTCGCCCGCATTGCCCGCTGGGTGTTGAAGAGCTCCAACGTGGCCATGGTACTGGGCAAAACTATACACTTAAGCGGAGTTTCCAAAGAGAACTTTCTGCGGGATACCCCCTGGGTGGCCCATGAGCTCTGCCATGTGCGTCAGTTTCAGGAACATGGCTACCTCCGGTTCCTTTGGCTTTATTTTGTGGAGTCACTGCGGGTGGGCTATTACAACAACAAGTATGAGGTGGAGGCGCGCCTGGCCGGGACAAAGCAAACCCACTTGGTCCGGACTCAGTCCAAGAATCCACCTGCCGCGCAAGTATAGCATCAGAATAGGACTATTTTAGCCAGTAACATAAAGAAGCCGTTTCGGGCCTGTTTTCTCAGAAACAGGCCCGAAACGGCTTCTTCAATTTTAGGCAGGAAAACTTAGCTGTTGTTACGCCACTTAATGGTGCAGCCAATGGCCTTGGTGCTGGCTTGGGGCACCGCTTTTCCGGTGAGCAGGTTGTCCAGAGCGGCCTCCACGTACCGTTTCTGTACTTTGGTGGGGTCACCTGAATTGTCATCAATGGCGCCAATGTAAGACACTTTCAGGTCCTGGCCAGAGCGGGTGAGAATGTAAACGTGCGGGGTGCGGGTGGCGCCGTACTTCTTGGCTACTTCCTGGGTTTCGTCATAGAGATACACAAACGGGAAGTTCTTGTCTTTGGACCGCTTCTGCATCTGGGCGTAGGAATCATCCGGCGAAACGGTCACGTCGTTCGGGTTGATGGCGATGACCGGATACCCTTTGGCGGCGTATTTCTGATGCAATTGAATCAGCCGATCTTCGTAGAGTTTGGCGTACGGGCAGGTATTGCAGGTGAAGGTCACAATAAACCCTTTGGCTTCTTTCTGGTCACGCAGGCTTATCAGCTGGCCGTTCACGTTTTTCAGCTTAAAGTCAGAGGCGGTGTCACCCACCTGATAACCGCCATCGGCGGCTTTGTAGGCCGAGGTTCCCAGCAGCGTGAACACGCTCAGGAGCAAGAGGAAGTAGTAGGGCTTTTTCATACGGGTTAGGGGGTTTTGGAGAATTTAGAAGTCATGTAGTCTTGTAGCTGCGCCAGCGTGATGGGTTTCTCCACGAAAAGGCGCTGCTTGCGGGCATTGTTCACAAAAAGCGTGGCTGGAATGGCGCCGCTCCAGGAAGGGTCTACCAGATCAATCCAGGCGTTCTGGTCCGGCTCGTCCAGCAGAAACACCCGGCTTTGCAGCTTATGCCTTGTGACAAACGGCACCACCTTTTTCTCCAGGTCCTTGGCGAAATCCATGCTCACCAGCACCACCTGCACCGGTTGGCCGGCATACTGTTTCTGAAGGGCCTCAAAGTTGGGGAGTTCCTCAATGCAGGGCTTGCACCAGGTAGCCCAGAAGTTGATAATATAAGTAGTATCTGAGGTAGAGTTGAGGTATTTCTGCAGGTGCGGCAATTTCACCATAGGTACTTTCTGGGTTTGGGCCACGGCGGAGCCGGTCAGTAGAAAACCGACCATCACAAAGCAAAGGCAAAGAATTCTCCTCAGAGACATAAAAGCGCTGTTTTTCATACCAATGTAACGATTCTATCAATAGCAAAGTACAAGTACATACGCATTTAACACCTAGAACATCTAAATTATGACACAGAAACTCACAGGCAAGAAAATAGCCATCTTGGTAGAAAACGGATTTGAACAGGTAGAATTGGAAAAACCGAAGGCCGCTCTGGAGGAAGCCGGGGCCGAGACCCACATCATCTCCCCGCAATCCGGGAAGGTGAAAGGCTGGGACATGACCGATTGGGGAAAAGAATTCTCCGTAGACAAAGAACTGAAAAGTGCCGTGGCCTCAGACTATGACGGGCTGTTGCTGCCCGGCGGCGTCATGAACCCAGATTACCTGCGGGCCAACGAGCAGGCGGTGGCCTTCGTGCGCGCCTTCAACGACAACGGCAAACCCATCGCCGCCATTTGCCATGGCCCTTGGACCTTGATTGAAGCCGGCGCGGTGGAAGGCCGCAAAATGACCAGCTGGCCTTCCCTGAAAACTGATTTAACTAATGCCGGAGCCAACTGGGTAGACCAGGAAGTAGTCACCGACAAAGGCCTGGTGACCAGCCGCAAACCCGATGACATTCCCGCCTTCAACAAGAAAATGATTGAGGAGTTCGCCGAAGGAAAACACGACCGGTCTTAACCAATTCAGGAACCTAAAAAGAAAGCCGCCGATGGGAGATCATCGGCGGCTTTCTTTTTAGGTTTGCTGTTTTACGGCAATTTCAGAAAAACATGCTCAAAACAGGAATGGCCTGAACGCAAAAAGGTGCTCCTTGCCGGAAGCACCTTTTCACTAAAACCCTTTATTAACGCTTGTTAGAACCCTACGCCTAAATACACCTGGAAGTTACCTGCCTTGATGTCATTCAGTGCGCGGTTGGCGTTGGCCTGGTCAAACTTTCCTAAATCGGCGAAGCTGCGGTAGTAGCGTCCGCCTAGTCGGAAGATAGACACCTTGGCCTCTATGCCGGCGGCAGCGCCGTAGTCAAAGGTGTTCAGGCCTTCTTTGTCAATTTCTTTGTCATTCTCTTTGGCGGTGAGCATGATGCCTACCTGCGGACCCGCATGGATGCTGATGTTATCGGTGAGGTTGGCCACGGTCAGTACCGGAACGTCAATATAATCAAACCGGCGGTCAGAATCATCGGCGTTTACCTCGCGGCGGGTGTACAGCGCCTCGGGCTGGATGGAGAATACCCGGCCCAGGCTAAACTGCGAGTAGAAACCTGCGTGCCAGTTTCGGGTTGCCTTCAGGTTGTCCAGGGCGTCTTTGCCGTCGCCTTGCAGCGCACTGAACAGCACCCCGCCTTTCACCCCGAAACCGCTGTTGGTGCGCTCGCCGCCGCCAGACTCTTCGTTGTGGTTGATGACCCCACGGTTCAGGACACGTTCCTGCGCCTGGGCTGCTTCAAAGAAAAATACACTTATTAAGAGTAAACAAAGCTTTTTCATAGTAGGTAGTACATTTGGTATAGCAAAAAGTAAACTCTTCTTAGAAAAGAAGGTTGTACCTGTTATACTGTCTCGTGCTTATAATGTTGCAGGCAAACAATCAACCCACGGGCAAGGTTATCAGGTACGTAGACGTGAGCTGTAATGGAAAAAATCCTAAAATAGGACCAAAGGAATAAATATGCTTAAAATAGCCTGGTCACCTGTGTACGCGCATCCGCTGCCGGAAAACCACCGCTTTCCCATGCTCAAATATGAGCTGCTGCCGCAGCAGTTACTGTACGAAGGCACCGTTACGCAGGAAAATTTCTTCCGGCCGGTTCCGCTCTCGGAAACCCAGATTGAGCGGGTGCACGAGCGCTCGTATTGGCAACGCTTAAGGAACCTGGAACTCTCGCCTTCTGAGATCCGGAAAACCGGTTTCCCGCTGTCAAAGGAACTGGTGGACCGCGAGGTGATGATCATGGGCGGCACCGTGCAGGCCGCGGAGTTTGCGCTGGAATTTGGAATGGCCATGAACATTGCGGGCGGCACGCACCACGCGTTCACTGACCGGGGCGAAGGGTTCTGCCTGCTCAATGACAACGCCCTGGCCGCGCAGTACCTCCTGGATGAGGGCAAGGCCCAACAGGTGCTGATCATCGACTTGGATGTGCACCAGGGCAACGGCACCGCACAGATTTTTGCCCAAGAGCCAAGGGTGTTCACGTTCAGTATGCACGGCGGCAACAACTATCCGCTGCACAAAGAGACCTCCGACCTGGATGTGCCCTTGCCCGACAAGATGGAAGATGCCGCTTATCTGGCGCTTCTGCGCGAGCACCTGCCCGCTCTTCTGAATCAGGTGAAACCGGATTTCGTGTTTTACCAGTGCGGGGTAGACGTGCTGGCCTCTGATAAACTGGGCAAGTTGGGGCTCAGCCTGGCCGGGTGCAAAGAACGGGACCGCCTGGTGCTGGAGGCATGCCACCGGCGGGGCGTGCCCGTGTGCGCCAGTATGGGCGGCGGCTATTCTACCCGCATTGCGGATATTGTGGAGGCGCACGCCAACACCTATCGGCTGGCGCAGCAGATCTTCTTTTAAGACAGTAGTAGTTAGAGGTCAGAGTTCAGACTTCTGGTTTGAAGGTCTATTATCCAACAGCTAACTACTACTGTCTACTTAATTTCGGGATTTCAGTTTTGCGTCAGAGCCTCCCAGGAAAGGGAGAGAGCGTTTCAGGGCCAGGTAGATCACCGGCACCAGCAGGAGCACGAGGAGTAGATAAATCATCACCTTCATGATTTCGAAGAACAGGCTGATGACCATGCCTGATAAGAAAATGGAGGCCGCCAGAAGCAGCCAGAACTGAATGGATTGTTTTGAGGAACTTCGACCCATGGAAGTAAATTTGGTGAAACAATGTGCGGGGCTGGGCCTCACGGCGACAACCTACGCGTTTACAAGAAGCTCATCCGGGTTACCGGTATTTTTATGTGGCAAATACGGATATAGCTCTCTTTTATAGGAAGTTACAAATTATTTTCTGTTTTGGTGCCCTTTTCCGGAAATCGGCCCGAAAATAATCTGCCACCGGAAGGCCCATTTCCAGCGCAGCAGGTAAGACGTAACCCCAGCTTTGACCAAAACCCGCTGCCAGTCTTGCCGGGAGAAAGCCCGCAGCACCGAGAGCGGCGCGTCATTCTTTACCAGATACGAACGGGAGAAAACTTTGGTCAGCCCTTTGATGGAATAATACGCCAGCGGGTGCCGGTGCAGGTCATTGATGAGAACCGCTACCCGCACCTGGTCCTTTAATTGGGCGAGTAAGGCAGCCAGCGGGCCATCCGGGAAATGGTGCAGGAACAGGCTGCAGATCACAATGTCAAACTGCTCTTGGGCAAACTCCGGGGAGAAAACATCGAACTGCCGGAAAGTGATCTCGGGGTAGTCCTGGCTGAGGGAGGTGCTGTAGTTCAGCATGAAGGCGTTGGCGTCTATGCCTACCAGTTCCACGGACAGGTTTTTCTGGCGGGCCCAGCGGGCCACCATGCGCAAGGTGTCGCCGCCACCGCTGCCCAGATCGGCTATTTTCAGCCTCTTTTCCAGAAAAGGGGCCGAAAACGGATGTTTGATGATCTGGTTGAGGCCGTTGCGCACCACCTCGTGCCCGCCCAGCCAGACGTTGATGAATTCCAGCTCCTCCAGGTTGCGCCGCAGGTCATCGCTGGCCAGCGACAGATCATCCATCAACTCCGGATGGGTAGACCGCTGGCTAAACATAGTGCACCGACAGCAGCATGGATTCCAGGGTTAGTCCCGGGCCAAAGGCGAAGCTGAGGATGGGCGCCTCATGGCGGGTGGGCTGCAACTCCTTCCAGAGCGACTGCAACACAAACAACACCGTGGCCGATGACATGTTCCCGAACTGCCGCAGCACCTGGTACGCGTGCCGGTTGTCTTTGGAAGTAAGGCCCAGTGCCTGCTCAATGACCTCCAGAATCTTGCGCCCGCCCGGGTGGATGGCAAACAGCTCTATCTCCTCCAGTTTCAAATTCAGCTTCTGCAGCAACGATTGCGTGAGCTGCCCGATGCCTTGTTTGATCAGCGCCGGCACATAGGAGGAAAGCGTCATCTCAAAACCGAAATCATGGATGTGCCAGGCCATGTCTTTGTGCCCCGAAGGAGCCAGGTCGCAGTGAAAAGCATCCACGCGCAGGGACAAGGAGGAAAGCGGTTGCGGGCTCACCAGTACGGCGGCGGCGCCATCGGCGAAGAGGGAGTTGGAAACCAGGTGATCGCTCTCGGGATGCTTCTGGAAGTGCAGCGTGCAGAGCTCGGTGCAGACAATGAGCACCCGCGCGTGCGCATCGGCCCGGCAAATGGTGTCGGCGGTTTTCAGGGCGTTGAACGCCGCGTAACAGCCCATGAAGTAAATGCACGTGCGCTGCACCTGGGTGGAGAGCCCCAGCGCCTCTACCAGTTCAATGTCCAGCCCCGGGGCGTACATGCCGGTGCAGCTCACGGTGATCAGGTGCGTGATCTGGCTCGTGTCTATGTCCGGTACCTGGGCCAGGCACTCCTGCGCGGCCTCCACCGAGAGCGGCAAGGCGGCTTTGCGGTACGCTTGCATGCGGTCACCCACGGTAGGGAAAGGCTCCAGGCCCGGCGTGTTTGGGTAGAACTCATAGTTGCCGTTCTGGCGGCCATAATCTGATAAAGCAGAATGCCGCTGGTCTATGCCAGACACCCGGTATAAGGCTTTCAGCTTACGGGTGTCCTGCTCGTTTAACTGAAGGGCCTCGGCCATGAAATCAGCGATTTGCTGCTGAGGAAAAGCATGCGGTGGATTAGCCGTGCCGATGGCGCAGAGGTAACTCTTCATATGTTAAGTATAAGCAAAAAAAGCGGCAAGATGTTTAAAGCGCCCCGCTTGTTTTGTCAAGCTTCTGGGCTAGGGGAGGAATGTATTGCCTTTTGCTTGCATACTCGGTTGGGCAGGTTCAGGTTTTGCCAAGAGCCAGCGCAGAGACTATCTCAGAAGAAACCAGCAGGATAATCAGGATTAGAAGGCTGCGGATTCGCCCTGTTTTTAGAAAAACGAGCTCTAAACGGGTGTGGCCTTGCTTTCTGAAAGCTGAAGAAGAGATGGAAGGAGAAATGCTTTGAATAGAAAGCAGAATGGTGTCTTGCTATGGAATCAGCTTTCCCTGGCGCGGCGTGTCAGGAAAAACTGGTAGACACGCCATGCGCAGGGTTTCTAGTTCTGGAGATAGAAATCTATGGCTTTGATGGTTTCAAGCGGTGCGCTTAGGTGTGGGCAGTGGCCAGTGGCTTTCATCTTCACCAGGGTAGAATCCTTGATGTTCTTATGAACGAAATCGCCTACCTCTGCGGGGGCAATCACGTCTTCACTGCATTGAAGAATCAGAGACTTGGTTTGCAGGTGCGGCAGATCGGCTCGGTTATCTGATAGAAAAGTAGTGCGGGCGAAGTGTTTGGCAATGCTGGAGTCGGTGTTGCAGAAGCTATAGGTCAGCTCTTCCCCCAGAGACGGGTTGTCAGGGTTGCCCATGATAAAGGGAGCGAACGTGCCCGACCACCCCATGTAATCGGTCTCCATGAATTCCAGCATCGAGTGAATGTCTGGCAGATCAAATCCGCCTCTGTACTCGCCGTCATTCAAGTAGGAGGGAGAAGGTCCAATCAAGACCATTTTTTCAAAGAGCTCCGGCTCCTGAATGGCGCTTAAAACCCCAATCATGGCTCCTACGGAGTGGCCTACAAAAACAGTATTCGTGAGGTCAAGATGACGGCAGATTTCGATAATGTCATCGGCGTAGCCTTGCAGAGAGGAATACTTGGTGTAGTCGTACGCCCCCAGGTCTGACTGCCCGGCTCCAACGTGATCAAATAGCACAATTCTATACTGCTGCTGAAAAGAAGGGGTGATGTAACGCCACATGTTCTGGTCGCAACCAAACCCGTGACCGAAAATCATGGTTTGGTCCCCTTTCCCAAATATCTTCACATTGTTTCTCTCCAAGGGATGCATGATCTGCTTATTTATGTAACCAGTTAATTTGGCTTTAACTAAAGTTGGGCTGGCCCAATCCGTTGTTTTAGCAAGGGGAATACTATCTTCTGGATTAGTTCTCCTGGCTAATAGGAATATTTTTTGGGGGAAGAGCCCGCAAAATTACTATAAAAAATTAACAGCTCTTGTGTGCTACCTTCTTGATTATACGAAAAGACAACCGTAAAAGCGAAAAGTATTTAAGCTGAGACACCTCTGATTGCTTCTGAGTTCCCTTCCCGTAAATTGGCTTTTCGCTGGTTTTCCTGGTACCCTTGTCCTGATGTCTACCCCTGATCTCATTTCAAAAGCTTCTTTGCCCAGCGCCTTTTTAGCCTTGTTTCTGAAAAGTATGCTTGAAACGGAAAGAGGTTCTGACCTGTGATGTTCATCTATCAAAACGGCTTGCCGTGGGTGCGGCGCATGATGGCTTTCACGGCGCCCGGCAAATAGCTTAAACCGGTGACCGCCAGCTCAGACAGAAACGGTTGCCCGAACAGGCGCTGTACCAGGCGGCCGGTCTGCAGACGGGCACCAAATTGGCGCTGCCAGGCAGTGGCGTAGTTAGTCTCCAGTTGGGCTCTGGTTTGTTGCCCGTTTAAGAAAAGCAGCACCTGTTCAGATAACAACTTAGCTGAGTGGATGGCCATGGCCATGCCGTTGCCGCAGAGAGGCGTGATGAGTCCGGCGGCATCTCCGCTCATGAGCACGTGGTCTTCCAGACAGGCTTTGGGCGCAAAGGAAATCTCATTGATGACCTCGGGCTGCGAATACAGGAATTCGCTGTTGGTGAGAATATCTTTCAAAAAAGGGTTTTTGCTCAGTTCGTTCGCTTCCATCTCTGCGATGGTGCCATGCTTTTTAAGGTTCTGGCGCGTAGTCAGGTAGCAGAAGCAGTAGCGGTCCTCCTCAATGGCCGACACGCCGGCGTACCCGTCAGAGAAATTGTGCAGCGCGATCACGTGCCTGGGCAGTTGCGTGCGGAGGTGGTATTTCACGGCCAGATACGGAGACCGTTCCTCAAAAAACGTCCGATGGAGCCGCCGGTCCAGCGCACTGCGTTTGCCGTACGCGCCAATCACCACCGGGGCCTGCAGTTTTTCCCCCGACGAAAGCGTCACGGTGAAGGAAGCGCCGTCAAAGCTGACCTCCGTGGCGCTCACCTGTTGCCGGAACGTGACGCCCTGGCGTTGCGCCAGCTGAAAGAGGTAATAATCCAGTTTGTACCGGCTCACCCCGAACCCGCCCAGATCAAGCGGCGTCTGGAGCGTGCGGCCCGCCGGCGAAGAAAGCAGGAAGTGGGTTAAACGGGAGGGCTGCAGTTCTTCTATATCTACGCCCAGGCTGTTCAGAAAAGGAAGCACCTCGTTAGAGATGTACTCGCCGCACACTTTATGGAAGGGAAATTTCTTCTTCTCCACCAGCGTCACGTCAACGCCCTGGGCCGAAAGTTGCAGGGCATTCACCAGGCCGGCTAATCCTCCTCCAATGACAATGACTTTGCGGCTAACCATAAGGCGGGGTTAAGATGTTGTTTTTATTCAATTGATGTGATTTCAAACAAATCATTTACGTATTTGTTCAGTCTAAAATGCAAAACTATGCAGGGCCCTTGATCGTTAAGATAGGAATAAGTAGCTGTATCACTTTCATATTCAAGCTTAAAGAAACCCCCATGAAACACTTTATACTCTTACTGATTATTTGTTTCACCTTCTGTTATGATGCGTCTGCCCAGGTGAGAACCCGGCCCATGACGGCAGAACAGAAGAATGAGGCAAAGGAGGATATAGAAGATCAGTCTATGTCTGTGTACCCCAATCCCACCACCGGGGTTATCACCATTTCCTTGCAGGGCTTTGAGGGTAAAAAGACAGATCTCCGGATTATGAATGTAATTGGGAACGTGGTGTATAGAGAGGTGATTCAGGACCCCGATACCCACTACCTGAAAACATTGGACCTGAATAAATTATCAAAAGGACTCTACTATGTGAAACTGGAGGCGCCCTCATATAGCGAGGTAAGGAAAGTCGTTCTCCGGTAATTCCAGGCAATTGATACGCGGAAGGCAAAACCCCTAGGTTTTGCCTTTTTTGTATTAGGCCAAAAGCAAAGATGGATAAAAGCTGCCGATTTTCTCAGGCTACAAGTCACGTCCTGTACAACAAAGCGTGTAAGAAGAGCAATGTCTGATGCCTTTGTTTTCTCGTTTGCTTCTGCTTGCAGAAAATGGCAGGAGGAGAAGTGTTTTAGGCTGCGTAAATAGCAGATAATCAGATAGGAAATGCCATTTGATGATTGGTGTTTCTCTTTGTTTTCTAACCGCAGAAAAGCTTAAATTTAGTAAATCATTTTAGCTCTAAAACGAAATACACCTTTCACTTTCCGGAAATAAAAGAAGGTACGCCTTTGCGGCAATCCATAGTGGTTGAAAATAAAATTTTCTAGGGAGCGGCCGAGAGTGCTTTTAAAAGAATTATCCCTTTTATGTTTTTGTCAAAGAAATGCAGATGGAATAATTCTAATTTTTGGTCCAAATTATCTGAGCTACTTCTGAATATTGGAATAAAGAAAGTGGTTGGTAAAATGGAAGGGCAGTTGCGTATTCTAGTTAGGTGAAAATTCAAGATTGAGCAGCCCGAGACGATAACGGATTGGCTGAGGCTGCCCGTGATAAGAGCGAGATAAGAAAAAGTGTAGCCCCGAGCGGGATCGAACCGCTATCTAAAGTTTAGGAAACTTCTATTCTATCCGTTGAACTACGGGGCCTTTTTGAAAACCAAGCCGGAACTGGTTCGCAAAAGTAAATGAAAATCAAATGCCGCGAAATATCAGAGCGTTGAATTCTGGGCTAACTTAACGTTTTTTGCCGCTACTAGCCAATCTTTCTTCTCTTATTTCGGCTAATTACAAGAAGAAGTCCGCCCAAGGAGAGCCAGGGAATCCGCCTGATTTCTATATTTTTATAAAATGTTTCTCAATAAACGAATAATTACTGTGGTAATTCAGGAAATAAGAAACAAAATACAAAGAGTAATTCGTAGAGAAAATAAGAAGGAACAATGGACGGCTTTTTGCTGTAGATTCAACGTTATTTATATATTTGCACAGATTTTATTTTAAACGACCCAGTTACTATGAGAGATCAACTTAAAAGCAAGCTTGACAAAATGCAGATGGAGGTTATCCGTGACTGCCAAAATGTAGAAGATGTTCAATTGATGCTAGGTATTTTTAGCCAAATGAATGAGGCTTTGAATCAAATTCCAGATTCATTAAACAAGCCGAAGGGCGCTAAAAGAGGTCGTAAACCTAAAAGCGCTGACGCTAATTCCTAATCCGGATCTTAGTGTCATTTAAAGGAGTGAAGATAATCCTGCGTAGGATTCTTCACTCCTTTTTTGTTTTCAGCCTGTTTTTAAAAAAACGCAGGTAAAACGACTAAGCCCGCATCAAAGCTGTTTCCTGACTTCTCGCATTACCACGTTTCGTTTCCCAAAAAGAGCAGTAGCAGCAGGGCAATAGAAACCCAATACCTCCTGTGCTAATCCAGCAATAAAAGCGAAACTATTTCCGGTAATGCCGTTACTAAGCCATGATCATCTGGCCTTGCCGGGCAGGGCGTGACTTGCTCAAGGCACCTGGGAAAAAGAAGTTCAGGAAAAATTTTCATTATGTGCTCCTGAAAGGCAAAGGAAGAGGCGTTATTCACGTATATGTGGCGTTGGTCAGTAACCCAACAGGAAAGCCTTGGTTGAGTGCCTCAACGGAACGGCTTCTGATTTAGAGTATAATCCATGGAGTCAACAGTAACCAATATTTCTATAGCACCCCATGAAGCGGATGACTCGCAGCCCGCGCTGTTGTTCATTCCGGATATTAGCGGTTTTACCCGTTTCATGCATGAAAACGGGGTGCAGTACAGCCGTAACCTGATTGCTGACTTACTGGAGATTATCATTGAGGCCAATATCCTGAACATGGAGGTCTGCGAGATTCAGGGCGATGCCATTCTGTTTTACAAACTGGGCGAGGCCCCATCCATAGACCAGATTGTAAGCCAGTGCAAGCAGATTTTCCTGGATTTCCAGAATTACCTCCGCATCATGGAACGGGACGACCGCCTGTCTACCCCCAAGCTGTCAGAGAACAAGCTGACGCTTAAAATAGTGGTGCATTACGGCCGCATCAGTGTGACCCAGATACGAGACCATATCAAGCTCATGGGCACTGACGTGATCCTGGCCCACCGCTTGCTCAAAAACAGCATAGAAGGCTCAGAATACGTGCTCCTGACCGAGGGTTATCTCAACACCCAAAGCCCCGAGACGGTGCAGCATAATTTTGAGTGGTCTCAGTTAAAGGACGGCAAGAACAGTTATGACCACGTAGGCGAGATCAAGTACAAATATGCCTTCCTCACGCCGCTGCGCTTGCTGGTCACGGACCCCGAGGAGGAACACACGCACAAACAGTACCCCAACACTTTCTCCCTGAGAGAGCACATCAAAGCCCCGGCAGAGTTGGTGCTGCGCGTCATTCAGAACTACCGCTTAAAACCCAAGTGGATGCACCGGGTGAAAAGCGCCCGTTTTGACACCAAAAAGGTGAACCGGATTGGCACCAATTACTTCTGTGACATGGAGAAAGGCGGGGCTATTGAAATGCAGACCTTGCAGAGCCGCGTGGCCGATGATAAAATAGAAGTCATTGAGAAGATGGCGAACTTCAAGATGTTCCCCAATTCCCTTATTTTCTACTACCTGCACCAGGAGCCGGAAGGCACCCACCTCACCCTGGAATTCCACTACAGCCGCGTCTCAGTGGGGGATTATTTCTACGAGAATTACGGCCGAAAGCAGATCAAAGGGTTTATGAAAGCCTCTGTTGTCCAGCTCAAACAACTCTGTGAGCAGCTGTATAGAAACAGGCAGAAATAAGAAATAGAAAAGTTACTAAAGCCAGAAGGGCGGCCGTTGCAAAACGGCCGCCCTTCTGGCGTTAGGGAGATCAAGTAAACGTTACCGCGAGATGGCAATCACAAAGGA
>NZ_JACOAF010000023.1 GCF_014269285.1 Rufibacter sediminis | reverse complement strand
CGGTCCGTGATCTCATAACGACGCATAGGCTTTTTGATACTCTAACAACTGCCAGGAAAAATAATTCTACAATTGTCAACGCGCCCTAGGGCTGATTTTCCGGAAATGACTTAAAAACGTTTCGGCCGTATACCTTTATTGTAGACCTTACCCTAGAAGCCATGGATAAACAAATGATGCAGGCGGTGAATGAGGCCGTGGCCAAGAAGAAATTCCTGAAGATACAGTACCGCACTGATTTAAATGAGTTTTTGACCGTGACGGCCCTCATCAAGAAGGTGGAAGAAACAGGAAACGGCCTGAAAGTGGAACTGGCTACCGGCGAGGAAATCCCGTTTGACCAGCTCGTGAAAGTAGGCGACGTGGCCTCTAACCAGTTCACCAGCCGCGATTTTACCTGTGACTGTTAAATTTTCTTACTCAGTACAGGACTGACGGAAAGCCATGATAATCCATTAGAAGGGCAGTTTTTTGCCCCTCCGGCAGTTTAAACCAAAACCGCCCAGGCAAAGCAGCAATGACTTTGCCTGGGCGGTTTTTTGTTATTGGCTTCAATAAACCGGGCGATCTGCCGAGTTTACAGGTGCATGTTAGACCGCGTTCCGCCCCGGCGGGCACCGTCTATACTCCAGATGCCTGATCCCTGGGCCGCAATGTAGAGGAACAAAAAGCAGTACAACACCGCCAGCTCGCCCTGGTTCAGGATGGGCAGTGCGCCTTGCCCGGCGTGCGCCATGAAATACGCCACCGCCATCAGCCCGCTGGCAATAAAGGCCGCCCAGCCGGTAAACAACCCAAAGGCGATGAGCAAGCCGGCCACTAACTCAATGATGCCGGCCACGCCCATGAGTCCGGCCAACGGCATGGGGTCTTTGTCTCCCGGCCAGCCGAAGAGTTTTTGAGTCCCGTGCATCGCAAACATCAGCCCGGCTACAATGCGCAACAAGGCGTATAGTTGGGGGGCGTATCTACCTAATACTCTGTCCATAATTTTAGTGAATAAGGAGTTATAGTGAAAGTGAGATCCCAGGTGCAAGAGTTAGAGCTATTTACGCTGTCCGTTGGGCTTGGTTTTGTTGGGTATCTTGGGAGATACTACATTGCTTGTCCGTTCCCCAAAAGGCGTCAGCTGTGCTTAGTTTCTTTGCCTCTCCGCTGGAAGCGCTGACTGGGGTAGAGCCGGGGAAAGCGTTTTAGTACTCTTTTAGCAAAAACTGATCTGAAACAGGTGAATATTCGGGGGTTATGATTCTTTCAATTATATTGATGGTTTAAATCGGATTCATTGTTATGTCCTGGCTGTAAAGCTGTTTGACTGAGAGATTCTATGAAAAGGCGTGCCGCGGTAAAAGGGTTGCTGATCTTCACGGGCGGGCTGGTGCTGCTGCCGTCCTGCATGCTGGAGCGCGACAAAGCCTCCGTCCAACTGAAGCACCTGGAGGTATCCGGCGATGACGAGAAGATGCTGGCCGAACTCGTGGAAACCCTGATCCCGACGACTGACACGGCCGGCGCGAAAACCCTGGGCCTGCACAAATTCACCCTCAAAATGGTAGACGAGGTGTACGGCGAGGAAGACCAGCGCGCCTTTCAGGATGGCATGGCCGCCTTTCAGAAACAAACCAAAAAGCAAACCGGCAGCACCTTTGCGGAATGTACGCCGCCGCAACGCCAGGAAGTAGTCGCGGCGGTGAACGCCGGGAACGCCGCTCCGGAAGTGCTCGCCTTCTATAAAATAGTGAAAGACCAAACCATTCTGGGGTATCTCAACTCAGAACTGGTCATGACCAAATTGCGCAAATATGAATTAGTGCCCAGCCGGTATTTGGCGTATTATCCGGTAAAGGCCGCAAAAGTAACAAGCAATGGCTAACCTCAACGTAGACAGCGTGAAGCAGCGGACCTTTGATGCCATTGTGGTAGGGTCTGGGATAAGTGGCGGCTGGGCGGCCAAGGAATTCACCGAAAAAGGACTCAAGACGCTGGTGCTGGAGCGCGGCCGCGACGTGAAACACCTCAAGGATTACCCCACCACCAACCTGATGCCCTATGAGTTTGAGCACAGGGGAGAACTGACCCGCGAAATAAAGGAAAAGAACCCGGTGGTGAGCCGCTGCTACGCCTTCCGCGAGGATGCCATGCACTTCTTCGTGAAAGACGAGGAGCAGCCGTACGTGCAGGAAAAACCCTTTGACTGGATCAGGGGCCAGCAGGTGGGCGGCAAGTCTTTGCTGTGGGCACGTCAGACCCAGCGTTGGAGCGATCTGGACTTTGAGGGACCCGCCCGCGACGGGTTCGCCGTGGATTGGCCCATCCGGTACAAAGACCTGGCGCCCTGGTACAGTTACGTGGAGAAATTCGCTGGCATCTCGGGGAATGCTGATGGCCTGGAAGAACTGCCAGATGGTGACTTTCTGCCCGCTTTCCCGCTGAACAGCGTGGAAGACTACTTCAAAAAGCAACTCAAAACCCAGTACGGCAATAGGCACGTGATCAGTGCCCGCTGCGCGCATCTTTCCAAACCCAACCAGATTCACCTGGACCAGGGCCGGGCGCAGTGCCAGAACCGGGTGCTGTGCCAGCGCGGCTGTCCGTTTGGCGGGTACTTCAGCAGCAACGCCTCCACACTGCCGTGGGCCGAACGAACCGGCAACCTGACCTTGCAGCCGCACGCGGTGGTACAGGAAGTCATCTATGACGAGAAGGCGGCGCGCGCCACGGGCGTGCGCGTCATCCATGCCCAAACCAAGGACGTTACAGAATATTACGCGCCCGTCATCTTCGTGAATGCCTCGGCCTTCAGCACGAACCAGATTCTGCTGAACTCCACCTCGCACCGGTTCCCCAACGGCCTGGGCAATGACAACGGTCTGTTGGGCAAATACGTGGCTTTCCACAACTACCGGGCCCGCATCTCAGCGGAGTACGAGGGCTTCCAGGAGTACGCCACCGATGGCCGCAACCCAGCGGGCGGCGGCTATATTCCGCGTTTCCGGAACCTGCACCAACAGGAGACGGATTTCCTCCGGGGCTACGCCGCTGGTTTCCGGGCCGATAGGAGCAAGGTGGAAGACAAATCCGGTTTCGGGGCCGAATTGAAAAAACAGCTCCTAAACCCCACCTGGGGAACCTGGAAAGTGGGCTCGCACATGATGGGCGAAACCATTCCCAAAGAGGAGAGCCGCCTGAGCCTGAGCAAAAACCAGAAAGACGCCTGGGGCATTCCGCTCCTGAACATCTCGCTGGACTATGACGCCAACGACGACAAAATGGTGGCCGATTACCACGCGCAACTGGAAGAGATGTTCACCAAAGCCGGCTTCACCAACATCCAGAAAACGGATTCAAAGCAAGCCCCGGGGCTGGACATCCACGAGATGGGCGGCGTGCGCATGGGCCATGATCCCAAAACGTCGCTGCTGAACAAATACAACCAGCTGCACGCCTGCCCCAACGTGTATGTCACCGATGGCGCCTGCATGACGTCTACCTCCACCCAGAACCCGTCCCTGACCTACATGGCCCTCACCGCCCGCGCCGTGGACCATGCCGTGCGGGAGAGAAAGAAGCAGAATATCTAGGAACAAGCGCAAGATTGGCCTGTTTGTTCTCCCCGCCGTTTAGGGCCCGTTTTCAGAAAACAAGCTCTAAACGGCGGATGGCCTTCCCGTTGAAAAATGTATAAGTCGATTTTATCTTCATAGTAAATCAGGTACCCAAACCTATAAACTATAAAAGAGCGCTACCCGATATGTTCAAAGCCCCGTTTTCCTTTACCGGAAGAATCAGACGTTTGGAATATGGCCTGAGCTGCCTGATCTACACCGCACTAGTGATGACGTTCAGTGTGCTGGCTACGCCTAATGATGTGACTTCTTCCCTGATCATCCTGGTGATCTACATTCCGCTGGTCTGGTTTATCTGGGCACATGGAGCCAAACGCTGTCACGACCGCGGCAATATGGGTTGGTTCCAGTTGATCCCATTTTACGGACTGGTGATGCTCTTCGGGGAAGGCGAGGATGGCAGGAACCGCTACGGGCAAGACCCCAAAAGGGAAATAGAAGCCGCGCTGGAGTTCTGGGAGGAAGAACCAGCGGTCTGATCCAAGATGAATGATATGGTCTGCCAACTGGTCTGCCTGAAGTTCATGCTTTAGGTGTGTTTTGGTAAAAGCAAGCCTAAAACAGATTTACCCTTCTTTTTAGAAATTACGCTATAAACAGCAAATCCACTGATACATGTCAGTGGATTTGCTGTTTATAAAGGTGTTATCCAGAATACATGCGCATCATCTAAAAGGTGACGCAACTTCATCCACCAGCTCTTGTCCTTATAGTTGTTACTGGAATAAGTGAGCATGCAAGCCAGAATAGCTTTCATGGTGTGCTCTTTCCTCGTATCGTTCCTACATAATGAGAGAACCTTGCCTGGAACTGGGAGAGAAGCGTAGTTGTCGCCATTCCCCCCGCGGGATTTACCACCTGATGGTAACGATATGTTAATATAGTATCTGTATTAGATAATCCAGAAGAGGAGTAGCAGTAACAGATACATTAGATTTGTAATAGGTGCTGGATTAAAATAACAAACCTGTTTAAAGTACAACCGGTTGAAAGAGTTTCTCAAGTATGTCGCGGTGACTTGGTTATTGGATTGTGAAGAACAGCGGTCTAAGGGAAGTTGAAGCGAGTTCTTTCAAGTTGTGCTGAAAACCACCTTTGTTCAGATGGAAAACGCTGAAGTAAGTTCTGGAGAATCCTGGGTCTCTGGGGCAGAAGAAAGAGGTGTTCTTCGTGAAGGTTGGGTTGCTGTTTTGGTTTAAATTATTGGTATTCAGATTGCTGATATTGCTTTGTGCTATGATGTATCAGTTTGTTTCTAAAGGTTGGTCTTACCTTTGGTATTAGACTGTTGTAAGTGAATGTGAAGCGGGAGTCTAGACTAATACAAACGATCAAACATAATAGAAATACCGTAGGTGGTCTTTTAAAGATTGCATAAATTGAATTATACCTGCATGTGGGTGTAAGGATAGATAGCTGTGTGTTGGATGTAAGGGTAGGAAAAGTGCTATCCTTGTTTTGGGAGTGACGATGCCGGTTAACTCTTCTAAATGAATGACTGCCAGATGGCTACAGGGCAGACGGTAGAACGGCAAATAGCCTCATTTTCTAAGTTCATGGAGTTGTGTAGCGGCAATTCCATCTTGTGCCTGCCTACGCTACGGGCAGGGAAACATAAAAAAGCAGCCTCGGGCTGAACATATCATCTCTTTTTTCTCGGGATTTCCTCAGAGAGGTCACCAGTGCGTCCTGTTCAGGGCTGGTGAAGGAACCTTCGGTTTTAATGCTCAGGTGTTTTCTGTCAGTTTTCAATCTTAAAAAATAGCTTCTATGAAATGGAAATTTACGAATAGGCTACTTGCCTTGTCTGGTAGCGTGTTTTTGTGCACCACTTTGCCCAGTTTTCACCCGGGCGCCGCCTTTGCGGGGGTAAGAGATTATCGGGGAGCTACCTTCCAGGACCGACCGGTATCTGGGGTGGTGACCTCCGCCGATGATGGGTCTCCGCTGGTGGGGGTTTCCGTTTCTGTGAAAGGAGGCACTGCCGGCGTCATGACCGATGTGCAGGGCAAATACCAGATCTCGGTACCCAATAATGCCGTGCTGGTGTTCAGCTACATCGGGTATTCTTCGCAGGAAGTACCGGTGAGCAACCGATCGCAGATTGACCTGAAATTGGCCACTGACCGGCAGCAACTAGATGAGGTTGTGGTGATTGGGTATGGTACTCAGCGGAAGGGCGATGTCACCAGCGCCGTGGCCGGGGTAGACCGCGAAGACTTTGTGCAGGGAGCCGTGCGGGATGCCGCCCAGTTGGTGCAGGGCAAAGTAGCGGGTCTGCGGGTGACCACTCCCTCTGGAGATCCCAACGGAAACACCCAGATCAACCTGCGGGGCATTAGCTCCATCCAGGGAAGTTCCAGCCCTTTGGTAATCATTGACGGGGTGCCCGGCGATCTAAATACGGTTGCCCCTGAGGATATTGAGTCAGTGGACGTTTTGAAAGACGGATCCGCGGCAGCTATCTACGGAACGCGTGCTACCGGCGGGGTAATCCTGATCACAACCCGTAAAACCCAGGGCGAGCGCAGCACTATTGAATACAACGCCTACACCAGCGTGCAGACCATCGCCAGAAGACCAGAACTGTTGACCGGCGATGACTATCGCCGGTTGATCAAAGAGGAAGGCATTGATTACGAGGATTACGGTGGCAACACCGACTGGCTGGATGAGATCATGCAGACGCCGGTGAGCCATAACCACAACCTGACCTTCTTCGGCGGAAATTCCACCACTAACTTCACCGGCTCGCTCAATTACAGAAATTGGGAAGGGATCATGAAAAGAACGGGGCAGGAGCGTTTCGTGGCCCGGGCAGATGTGAACCATTCCATGTTTGATGACAAACTGAAAGCGAATATTCAGTTAATCAATCGGGTAAGATCTTCTGTGGAAGGCGGCGGCGACGGCTATGCGTACCGGCAGGCCATCATCCGGAATCCCACCGACCGTGTGCGGACGGAAACAGGCGAGTGGCAGGAACGCGATGCGTACTTCTACCTGAACCCAGTATCCAGGATAGAAGAATTCAACGAGGAGTACACCAACCGGGAAATGCGGATGAGCGGAAGCCTGGACTATTCTCCCATCAAAGACCTTCATTTTAAGATTCTGGGTTCACACATCCAGGAAAACTCCCTGTATGGCTATGCCTCCACGTTCAACCACTCAGACACCTGGTTAGACAACCGCAACAGCAACGCGGGCAGAGACACCGACGCTAGCAGATCCAATTTGCTGGAACTCACTTCCAATTACGCCAAAACTATGGGGGCGCATAGTTTCAGTTTGTTGGGAGGGTACAGCTGGCAAGATGAGACCAATGAAGGTTTCAACGCTGATAACTGGAATTTCCCGACCGATGCCTTCGGTTGGAATAACCTGGGTGCTGGTCAAGCAGATCAGGCTGGGCTCGCAGGCATGGGTAGCTATAAAGAAAACTGGAAACTGATCGGCTTCTTCGGCCGTGTTACCTATAGCTGGAACGATAAATACCTGTTCATGGCCAGCGTGCGCCGCGAGGGCTCTTCTAAATTCGGGGTCAATTACCAGTGGGGTACCTTCCCGGCAGTATCGGTGGGCTGGAGAGTCAGTCAGGAAGAGTTCATGAAGTCAGTAGGGTTTGTTTCTGACCTGAAAATAAGAGCGGGATACGGGGTTACGGGTACTATTGCCAACCGGCCTTACCTTTCCCAAATCAGCTATAGATTCGAACAGAATATAGGTGCTTTTATTGGCGGTAAATGGGTTCCTGGTTTTGAACCGGCCCGTAATTTCAATCCAGATCTCCGGTGGGAAAAGAAAGGCGAATACAATGTTGGGATTGACTTTGGTTTCCTGAAAAACCGCATCAGTGGTTCCCTGGATTTCTTCCGGCGTGATATTGAAGACTTGCTCTATAACTTTGAAGTTCCCAGACCTCCATACTTAGTTGATATCATGGCCATCAACGCGGGTGCTCTGCGCAGCCAGGGATTTGAGGCATTGGTGAATTTTGTTCCCGTTGAAACCCAGAATTTTTCCTGGAACTCCAATGTGACTTACTCCACCAATAAAACAAAGTTAGTTTCCCTGACCAATGACCAGTTTGATAATACAATAGAATACTTTGACGCAGGTTATACCGGTGAACCGATCCAGGACTTCACGCACCGGGTAGCCGTAGGGGAGCCTATTGGCCGCTTTTATGTCTGGAAAACCGTGGGCGTAGATGCGAATGGTGGTTGGTTAGTAGAGAGCAGAACCGGTGAGGCAATTCCCTACAAAGATGCCACGCAGGAAGACCGCCAATACTACGGTAACGCCATTCCCAAGCATGTGTTGGGCTGGAATAACTCGGCTAGGTACAAAAACTTCGATATGACGGTCAACATCAGAGGCGCTTTTGGGCATAACATCCTCAACTTCCAGCGCATGTTCTATGAAAACCCTATAAATTCAGACTACAACATGCTCAAAACCGCTTATGACCCCGTTTACGGAAAACGGCTTAATAATGACCTGGTGTATGTAAGCCATTACATTGAAAAAGGAGACTACGTGAAAATTGACAACGTCACCTTCGGTTACACTTTGCCCAAAGACCTGATCAAAATTGTCAGAAATGCGCGGGTGTTTGTGTCTGGCCTGAACCTGGTTACCATCACCGGTTACAAAGGTCTGGATCCGGAAGGCGTGAGTTATTCAGGCTTCGCCCCCGGTAACGATGAGCGGGATAAATACCCTACTACCCGCACCTTCACCGCTGGCATCAATGTATCCTTCTAGGTTTTTAAAAGTATGATCATGAAAAAGAAATTAATTGTATATACCCTGGCTACCACCTTGGGGGCCGTAGGCACCATCAGTTCCTGTACCAATCTGGATGAAGAGGTGTACTCAGAGGTACTGGCCACTAGTTTCAACCCAACTGAAAGAGACATCCCATCCATTATTGCCCCGGTGTATTCCTCATTTAGGGGATTGATGATGGGCTGGCAAGGGTATTTTGATTTGCAGGAAGAAAGCGCCGATGCCATTGCCACGCCCGCCCGCCCGAATGGCTGGTACGATGGCGGTACGTATCTCCGGATGCATACGCACACCTGGACTCCGCTGCAATGGCAGCCCCAGAACACCTGGAACAGTGCCTATAGTAGCGTCACCACTGCCAACCGGGTACTGTCGCAGATTGAAGCTGGAGATATTGCCATAGAAGCCGGGAGAGAGGCGCTGGTGGCAGAACTTAGGGCCGCCCGGGCGTTTGCCTACTACCTGTTGTTAGACAACCACGGCAATGTGCCCATCGTCACCGATTACAACGATACTCAGTTACCGGAGCAGAAAACCCGCAAGCAGGTGTATGACTTCGTGGAGAAAGAACTGCTGGAAGTAGTGGATCTCCTGAGTGATGATCCTGCAAAAACCTACGGTCAGCTGAACAAATGGGGCGTGAAAGCCTTATTGGCCAAGATCTACCTGAACGCCGGAGTGTACACCGGCACGCCGCAGTGGGAGAAATGCATACAGCAGTGTGATGACATCATCACCGCCCAGAAATACTCTCTGGACGCGAACTACTCAGATGTCTTTACCTACACCAACCAGAACTCCAAGGAGATCATCTTCGCCATTCCGTATGATCAGATTTACGGCACGGGCAACACGGTGCACATGAAAACCCTGGACCCCGCCAGCCGGTTCGTCTACAAGATGCAGGCTGGTCCCTGGGGCGGGAACGCCGCAGTGCCTCAGTTCGTGGACACCTATGATGCGGATGATACTCGCCTGAAAGACACCTGGATCATGGGCCCGCAGAAGAATGCTTCCACCGGCGCTGTCGTGATCGATTACGTGAAGCTGCTGCCCAGTATGGCCGCCACCGAGTCAAACCACGGCTACCGCATCGGGAAGTATAAGATCAAGGAAGGCGCCACTGGCTCGCTGGACAATGACTTTCCTATGCTGCGCTACGCCGATGTGCTGATGATGAAAGCGGAAAGCCTGCTGCGCCTAGGCCGCGCCGATGAGGCCGCGGTGTTGGTGTCGCAGGTGCGCCAACGCGCCTTCAGTAGCACCAATCTGGCCAAAGCCACGGTTACCGGAGACGAGTTAAAGCAAGGCAGTACCTACGACTATGGCCTGCAGGATGTGAACGGAAACGTTCAGTCTGGCCCCGGCAGCGGCGGCAGTGACATCCAATACGGAAGAATGCTGGATGAGCTGGGCTGGGAGTTCGCCGCCGAGGCGCACCGGAGACAGGATTTGATCCGCTTCGGGGTATTCAGCCGGAAAGCCTGGTTTAACCACAGTCCCAGCAGTGACAACAAAGCCCTGTTCCCCATCCCGGCAGAGGAAATCAACAAAAACCCGAAACTGGCCCAGAACCCCGGGTACTAGTTTTACCGTCACCTGAATAGAAATCTGCTCACCGGTGCTTCAGAAAGGAAGCGCTGGTGAGCAGTTTCAGTTTCCGGGCTTCTCGTTCCAACGGCGGCAAGGTTACGCAGCTGTTAACATAGTATTACCATTAGCTAACGGGCTGAAGCAACTTTAAAGGCCATTCATGTTTCTTGCAGGAAAGGCTGAGGAAAAGCGGACGCTGCCGTTTTGGGCTTGTTTTCGGAAAACAGGCTCAAAAGAGAATCGGCGGGGAATAAATGCAGAGGCTGATTACTTCCTCTCCAGCTTTCCAGAGTAAGCCCAAGAACAGTACAAGCCAGAATATGGCCTATTGATGCTGACGGTGACGGAGAACCTCATCGCCGGAGGCGCTCCCCGCAGGAAAGGAAATCGCTCCGGAAAGATTAGGGAGCCTGTTTCCCATGATTTTTTCGCTTCATGATAGAACACTCATTTTGGTAAATGATTAAGAAAATGAAGAAGAACCTACTTCGCCTTGCCGCCTTGCTTCTGGTGCAGACGGGTGCTTTCGCGCAGGGAGGCCTCCGGAACATCGCGCCGGTCAATTTCTCCCAGGTCACCATCAACGATGCCTTCTGGAAACCCCGCGTAGACCAGGTGGCCACCGTCACCATTCCGGTCTGTATTGAGCAGACCGAGGTGAAAACGCCCCGCATCCAGAACTTCGAGATCGCGGCCGGTCTCAAGAAAGGCGAGTTCAAGGGTATTTTCTACGATGACTCCGATGTCTACAAAGCCCTGGAGGCGATCGCGTATTCGCTTAAAAACAAGCCCTCGCCCGAGCTGGAGAAGAAAGCCGATCAGTGGATTGACCTCATCGCCAAGGCCCAGCAACCCGACGGTTACCTGAACACCTACTACACGCTCCAGTTCCCCGAGAAGCGCTGGACCGACATGAGCATGCACGAAGACTACAACGGCGGGCACCTCATTGAGGCGGCCGTGGCCTATTATGACGCCACCGGCAAACGCAAACTGCTGGACGTGGCCACCAAATTCGCTGATCATTTCGCCTCGCTGTTCGGGCCGATCAAGCAGCACTGGGTCACCGGTCACCAGGAACTGGAACTGGCGCTGGTGAAGCTTTACAAAGTCACCAATAACAAAAAGTACCTAGATTTAGCCGATTGGCTCCTGGAGGAACGCGGCCGCAAACTGGCCAAAGGCTACACCTGGACCGATTGGAAAGACACGGCCTACGCCCAGGATGTGGTGCCGGTGAAACTGCAGAAACAGATCACGGGCCACGCCGTGCGCGCCATGTACCTATACACCGGCGCGGCCGATGTGGCGGCGCTCAAAGGCGATGAAGCGTACATGGGCGCCATGAAAAACGTGTGGGAAGACGTGGTGTACCGCAACATGTACATCACGGGCGGCATCGGTTCCTCGGGCCGCAACGAGGGCTTCTCCAAAGACTATGACCTGCCCAACGAGCATGCGTACTGTGAGACCTGCGCCTCGGTGGGCATGGTGTTCTGGAACCAGCGCATGAGCTCCATGACCGGCGAAAGCAAGTACGTAGACGTGCTGGAACGAAGCCTCTACAACGGGGCGCTGGACGGCTTGTCGCTGAGCGGGGATCGGTTTTTCTACGGAAACCCGCTGGCCTCACGGGGGCAGCACCAGCGCAGCGAATGGTTCGGGACGGCTTGCTGTCCGGCCAATATTTCCCGCCTGATCGCTTCGCTGGGCAATTACATCTATGCGCAGTCCGGCAACGGGGTGTGGGTGAATCTGTACATCGGGAGCCAGACCAACCTCAAGACGCCTAACGGAGATCTTCCGCTCGAAATGAAAACCAATTATCCCTGGGAAGGCAAAGTGGACATTACGTTGAACCCTGCCAGGGCCACGGCTGCGCCGCTGCACCTCCGGATTCCGGGTTGGGTGCAGGGCGAGCCCGTGCCCGGTGATCTGTACCGCTTCTCAGACCAGACGCCCGCCAAATTCACCCTGAAACTGAACGGCAAAGCGGTGCCCTACAAAATGGAGCGGGGGTACGCCGTCATCGACCGGAAGTGGAAAAAAGGAGACCGCCTGGAGCTGGATTTTCCCATGGACGTGAAGAAAGTGGTGGCCAAAGACAGCCTGAGCTACAACCAGAACCGCATCGCCCTGCAGAGAGGCCCGCTTGTGTATTGCGTGGAGGGCGTGGACAACGGCCAGGAAGCCTGGAACATGGTGGTGCCGCAGGACACCCGTTTTGAGGCTACTTTTCAAAAACAGCTCCTAAACGGCGTGGTGGCCCTGAAAGCCGAAGTGCCAGTCATCTCCATCGGGGCCGATGGGTTGTCGGCGGTTACTCAGAAGAAAACCATCACGGCCATTCCGTACTACGCCTGGGCCAACCGGGGCAAAAGTCCCATGCAGGTGTGGTTGCCTACCAAGATCAACGCCGTTTTGTTGAATTACTAGAAAGACTGTACAACTCGGCCTGATGAACCTCGGGCCGGGTTACTTTTCATTTTATGCATGATTCGTTTCCGGGCTGGTTTTAGAAAACGAGCCTTAAAACACCAGATTAGATTTCGTATGTCATCTACAACTTTTCGCGCCAGAACCGGTGTTCTGACGGTTATCTTCCTCCTGCTGCTGGCTGCCCAGACGCAGGCCCAGACTAAAACTTTCACCCGTCAGGATACCCTGCGCGGGAGCATCACCCCGGAGCGGGCTTGGTGGGACCTCACGTACTACCACCTCAACGTGAAGGTGAACCCCGCGGACAGTACCTTCC
The DNA here is from genome assembly GCF_014269285.1 of Rufibacter sediminis. Classification (GTDB taxonomy): domain Bacteria; phylum Bacteroidota; class Bacteroidia; order Cytophagales; family Hymenobacteraceae; genus Nibribacter; species Nibribacter sediminis. Next base: position 74,836 of record NZ_JACOAF010000023.1, on the reverse strand, counting down.
AGGGCATGAACGCCATCACCTACAAAGTCCTGAAGCCCAGCCAACGGATGCAGGTAGATTTGCAGCCGCCCATGCAGGTGCAGAAAGTGACGCAGAACGGCAAAGAACTCAGCTTCCAGCGCGATGGCAATGCCTGGTTTGTGCAGCTCGCCGAGAAACAAGCCGCGGGTGCGGTGAACACCGTGGAAGTCTATTACGGCGGCAAACCCGTGGTGAGCAAGAACCCACCCTGGAGCGGCGGCATCACCTGGAAGAAAGACGCCAACGGCCAGCCCTTCATCGCGAACTCCAATCAGGGCGACGGTGCCAGCCTTTGGTGGCCCTGCAAAGACCACATGTACGACGAGCCCGACAGCATGCAGATCAGCGTGACCGTGCCCCAGAATCTGATGGATGTCTCCAACGGGAAACTCCGGGGCGTGCAGCAGAACCCGGACGGTACCAAGACCTTCCATTGGTTTGTGGCCAACCCCATCAACAACTACGGCGTGAACCTGAGCATTGGCGACTACGTGCATTTCTCTGAGAAATACAAGGGCGAGAAAGGTCTGCTGGATCTGGATTACTATGTCCTGAAGGAGAACCTGGAGAAAGCCAAGGTGCAGTTCAAAGACGCGCCCCGCATGCTCAAAGCCTTTGAGCACTGGTTCGGGCCGTACCCGTTCTATGAAGACGGTTTCAAACTGATTGAGGTGCCCTACACCGGCATGGAGCACCAGAGCGCCGTGACGTACGGCAACGGCTACAAGAACGGCTACCGGGGCAAAGATCCGAGCGGCTCCACGGGCTGGGGCATGAAGTTCGATTTCATCATCATTCATGAAAGCGGGCACGAGTGGTTCGCCAACAACATCACCTACAAAGACATCGCCGACATGTGGATTCACGAGAGTTTCACCAACTACTCGGAGAACCTGTTTGTGGAGTATTACTACGGAAAGAAAGCCGGCAGCGAGTACGTGATCGGGACCCGGGCCGGCATCGGGAACAAGCAGCCCATCATCGGCGAATACAACGTGAACCATAAAGGCTCCGGCGACATGTACCCCAAAGGCGGCAACATGCTGCACACGCTTCGGCAGGTGGTCAACAATGACAAGAAATGGCGCGAAATCCTGCGCGGGCTCAACAAGGAGTTCTACCACCAGACTGTGACCACGCAGCAGATTGAAAACTATCTGAGCCAGCAGGTGGGCCGTGACCTCACGCCGTTCTTCAACCAGTATCTCCGTGACATCCGTATTCCGCAGTTGGAGTACCAATTCAGCGGCAACACCCTCAAGTACCGCTGGAGCAACGCCGTAGACGGGTTCAACTTACCCGTGAAAGTGTACCTGAACGGGAAAGAAAAATGGCTGGAGCCGGTGACCACCTGGAAAGAAGTAAGCGGTGTGAAACCGGGAACGGAGGTAACGCTGGACCCTAACTTCTACGTGGAGATCGCCCGGAAAGGAAGTAACTAACCCGCTCTGTTTTTTCTTCCACTGGTTTAGCCGGAAAGGAATATTAGCGGTAATCTCTTCTGTTTCTTCTCCTGCAACTCTCCTCCGTTTCCGGGCCGATTTCTTAAAAAGAAGCCAAAACGGAGGAGAGTTTTGCTTTTAGGAGGAGTGAGGTAGTCAGCATATTTCAATCCGTAAACCTATGTTCTGTTTTGGGGTTGTTTTCTTTAAATTAGGCTTAAAACAGAACGGGCGTTGTGTGGGAGAGTGGCACCATTGGCTATTAGCCGCCATTGTTGGTGTTCTCACCAACAATCCCAGCACAGGAGCCGTCCCACTTGCTGGTGAGAACACACAGCAAGGGTAAAAGCTAATCGCTGTTTCTTTATTAAACAGGTTCTAAATCAAGCTTAAAACAGAACGGTCGTAGCGCGGGAAAACGTGGTTGTTTGCTACTGCCGCATTAGCAGAGGTGGCGTGATCCGCCGTCCAGGCGGAAGTAAAAACCATCTCTTCCAGATCTGCTAATATTGTATCAGGAGCTGCTAATATGCTGAACATAAAATAGCTGTTTTACAGGCAAATTGCAGAAGACAACTTCTAAACCCTTCCAGAAATGCATCGTTCCCCCCATTCAACCAAGGCCAGGCCGTGTGGTGCCACCTCCGGGCTAAAACAGATTCTGATTTGCGTAATCGCGCTGCTGAGTTCCGGTGTGCTGCGGGCGCAGGGAACCTCCGCCGATTATGAGCGGGCCGAGAAAATGAAGGTGGCCATGAACACGAAGGTGTATTGCGCGCCCTCCCGCTTCAGTTGGCAGGCGGGGAAAGAGGCTTTCTGGTACGCGCGGCAGACACCCAAAGGGAAGGAGTTTGTGCTGGTCAATGCCCAGAAACGTTCCCGCAAACCCGCCTTCGACCAGCAGAAACTCGCCAAAGAACTCACCGCCGCCTTAGGAAAACCGGTAGACGCGTACAACCTGCCCTTCAATGAGATCACGTTTGCGGAAGAGGGGAAAGCCCTGGAGTTCATCGTGGACGGAACCAAGTGGCGCACGCCGCTGGGCTCGTACAAATTGCAGAACCTGGGCAAAGCCGAGGAGCGGAACAACCGTTACTGGGGTGACCGCTGGAGCGATGTAGGCAACAAGCCGGTGCTTTCTCCGGATAAAAAGTGGGAGGCGCTCATCAAAAACCACAACGTGTACATCCGGTCGGTGGCAAACAAAAAAGAGGAATACCAGCTCAGCTTTGACGGCTCGGCAGGCGAATATTATTCCTCTAACATAGAATGGTCGCCAGATTCCAAGAAACTGGCCACCAATCGGGTTCGGCCCAACAAAGAGCATCTGCTGTACTTGCTGGAGTCATCGCCTTTGGACCAACTGCAACCTAAGCTGCATACCCGCAATTATCTGAAACCCGGCGATGCCCTGCCGCAGCGGGCACCCCAGCTTTTTCTGGTAGACGAGAGACGGCAAGTGCCGGTTGATCCTGCGCTGTTTGGCATGGGGCAACAGTATGACCTCTCTAACCCCAACTGGCGGAAAAGCGGGCAGGCCTTCACCGTGGAGTATAACCAACGCGGGCACCAGGTCTACAAAGTGCTGGAAGTGAACGCCGAGACCGGCAAAGTGCGGGACCTTATCAAGGAGGAAAGCAAAACCTTCCTAGACTACAGCGGCAAGCGGTTTAGACAAGACATAGCCGATGGCAAGGAAATCATCTGGACGTCTGAACGCGACGGCTGGAACCACCTTTACCTCTATGACGGCCAAACGGGCCAGGTCAAAAACCAGATCACCAAAGGCGACTGGGTGGTCAGAAGGGTAGTACACGTGGATGAGAAAAACCGCAGCATCCTCTTTGAAGGCAGTGGCCGTGAGGCGGGGCAGGACCCGTATCTGGTGCAGTACTACCGGGTGAAGTTTGACGGCACGGGGCTCACCGCCTTAACCAGCGAGAACGCCCACCACGCCGGTACCTTTTCCTCGGACTTCCGCTATTTCGTGGATACGTACTCCCGGGTAGATGTGCCTTCGGTGACCGTGCTCAGAAGTGCTACCGACGGAAAAGTGGTGATGGAACTGGAGAAAGCAGACGCGTCTGAGTTGCAGAAAACCGGATGGAAAGCCCCCGAGGTGTTTACGGCCAAAGCCCGCGACGGCAAAACCGATATATGGGGAATCCTGGTTCGGCCCACCAACTTTGATCCCGCCAAAACTTACCCCGTGATTGAGTACATCTATGCCGGGCCGCACAGTTCGTTTGTGCCCAAAACCTTTAATTCGGGGTCGCGGCACATGCAGGAGCTCGCGGAGCTGGGGTTTGTGGTGGTGCAATTGGATGGCATGGGGACCTCAAACCGGTCCAAGGCTTTTCAGGACGTGGCCTGGAAAAACATCAAAGACGCCGGCTTCCCGGACCGCATTGCCTGGATGAAAGCCGCCGCCCAGAAATATCCTTCGCTGGATCTGACGCGGGTGGGCATCTTCGGGACCTCCGCCGGTGGGCAGAGTTCGGCCGGAGCCTTGCTGTTCCACCCCGAGTTCTACAAAGTGGCGGTTTCCTCGGCGGGTTGCCATGACAACCGCATGGACAAGATGTGGTGGAACGAGCAGTGGATGGGCTTTCCCATCGGGCCGGAGTACGCGGCGTCTTCCAACGTGGTCAACGCGCATAAACTGCAGGGCAAGCTGATGCTGGTGTTGGGCGAGATGGATGACAACGTAGACCCCGCCTCTACGCTGCAACTGGTAGATGCCCTCATCAAAGCCAACAAGAACTTTGATTTTCTGATGGTGCCCGGCATGGGCCACTCCTCGGGCGGTGACTACGGCGAGCACAAGCGGCGCGATTTCTTCGTGAAACATTTGCTGGGCTTGGACCCACCCGCCTGGCAAACCAATAACCAGGAAAAAATCTAACTTCTGTTTTACGCCTGAAAACCCAAAAACGCTTCTAAAACGGCTTGCCGTCTTTAGAAGCGTTTTTGGGTTTTGGGTGAAATAAGCAGCCGGGGCTTACCCTTTGACGCTTTCCACCAATGAGAATTCATTCGTGAACCGGGTGTGGTGGAGTTTCACAAACTCAGTGGGCGTGAGGTTGGTGATGTCTTTGAACTGCCGGTTGAAGTACGAGATGTTGTCATATCCGCATTCAAACGCCGTCTCCCGGATGTTCCATTTGTCCTCAATCAGCAGGCGGCAGGCATGCCCAATCCGGATTTCGTTCAGGAACTGGGAAAACGTTTTTTGGGTGTGTTGCTTAAAATACCGGCAAAACGCATTCACGCTCATGTTGGCCACATTGGCGGCATCGGTGAGTTTGATGTCTTCAGAGAAGTTGTTCATGATGTAGGAGAACACATCATTGATCTTCCGGTTGTCAGACTCATTGAGGTTGGCGTTGAACCCCACCGAGGAAAGCATCTCCACCTCATGTGAGTGGGAGAGCAGGTTCAGGATGATCAGGATCTGGATGATTTTCTCAAACCCGTTCAGCGTACGCATTTCCTGGATCAGGGCGGCCACTTTTCTCTTGGTTTCGCCCCGTATCCGCAGGCCCCGTTTGCTGTTGAGCAATAATTTTTGGAGCGCATGCGCTTCGGGAAGCGATAAAATGTTATTTTCAAAGGCCGCAAGGTCCACAAACACCGAGATGTTAGTGGCTTTGAGTTCAGAGTCCGGTTCGTAGTACTTTTTGTCGTTCCGGAACACGTGCGGGAGGTTTGACCCTAACACGACGATGTCTCCCGCCTTGAAACTGCCAATGCTGTCTCCTATGAAGCGGGTGCCGGTGCTTTCGCAGATGACCATGATCTGCAGTTCTGGGTGGAAATGCAGGTTCTCATAGAAGTGGCGCTGTTCATCATATTGGATCCGGACAGACTCACCTGACGTTTTCGGGATTTTGAAATGTAAGGGTTTCATGGGTCTAGTAGGAGAGATTATTAAAAAGAGAACATTCCTAAATTTAGCTAACATAATTGATAATCCTGTATTAGTAATGGGTAAAATGTAGGAATCTCCTTCATCCCAGATCATCTAGCTTTGTTATGCTTTTATACCGGTATAGAAACCTAAAATCAAATAAGTAACATTTTAAAAAAGCGCACCATGAATGTACAATGGAAAGGAGTTTTCCCTGCTGTCACCACCAAGTTCACGGAGAATGACCGACTTGATATTCCCGCCTTTCTGAGCAATATTGAGGCTCAGCTGAACGCCGGGGTTGAGGGGATAATTTTAGGGGGGACCTTAGGGGAAGCCAGCACCTTAACGGATGAAGAGAAAGCAACTTTGGTGAAGGAAACCGTCGCTTTCGTGGGCGGAAAGGTGCCCGTGATCATGAACGTGGCCGAGCAGTCTACTGCCAAAGCCATTCAGGCGGCTGAGGAAGCCCGTAAAAACGGGGCCAGTGGCCTTATGCTGTTGCCTCCCATGCGCTACAAAGCCGATGACCGCGAGACCGTGGCTTATTTCAAAGCCGTTGCCCAGTCTACGCCGCTGCCCATCATGATCTACAACAACCCCGTTGACTACCGCATTCTGGTGACATTGGACATGTTTGAAGAACTTGCCTCTGAGGAGAACATTCAGGCGGTAAAAGAATCAACCCGCGACGTTGGCAACATCACCAAAATGAAGAACCGCTTCGGCGATAGATTCAAAATATTATCCGGGGTGGACACCATCGCGCTGGAAAGCCTGGTGCTGGGCGCCGACGGTTGGGTAGCGGGTTTGGTTTGTGCCTTCCCCGCCGAGACGGTTGCCATTTACAACCTGGTAAAAGCGGGCCGCTTAGACGAGGCCGTGAAAATTAACCGGTGGTTCTACCCATTGCTGGAGTTAGACGTGCATCCTAAACTGGTGCAGAACATCAAGCTGGCCGAGGTCTGCACGAATTTAGGAACCGAAGCCGTTCGCCTGCCGCGTCTGCCGCTGGAAGGAGCGGAGCGGGAGCAGGTTCTTGCCATCATCCACGAGGCCCTGGAGAACCGTCCGGCCTTGCCAGACTTCAAAAAAGAGAAAGAGTTGATTTCCCTGTAATAAAGCTGGGCGTGTGTGAGAGAGCATATGCCCAGCTTTTCCTTTTTAATCTGCCTGACTGGTTGAATAGTTGAGAGGAACCTACATTTTAAAGCACGAAAATCCATGCAAAGCATGCCGCTTGACCAAGTACTTGAAACCGCAGAAAAAGCATTTCATCTGTATAAAAAGGCACCCGCCCAGACCAAAGCTTCTTTCCTGAGAGCAATTGCTACCGAAATAGAAAATCTGGGCGAGGAACTGTTGCAGGTAGCCAGCCAGGAATCCAATCTGCCCCTGGCACGCCTTACCGGAGAACGGGGCCGGACCATCAACCAACTCAAGGCCTTCGCTGATCTCCTGGAGAAGGGCGATTGGCTGGAGGCCACCATTGACCCGGCCTTACCGGATAGAAAACCGCTGCCCAGAGCAGATTTGCGCCGCATGCTGTTCCCCTTGGGGCCAGTAGTGGTATTTGGGGCCAGTAATTTTCCGTTGGCTTTTTCTACGGCCGGCGGAGACTCGGCTTCGGCGTTGGCAGCGGGCTGCCCGGTGGTGTACAAAGAGCATCCGGGGCACCCCAAAACCTCCCAGATGGTGTTCGGCGCTATCCAGCAGGCGTTGGGCGCATGCGGATTACCGGCTGGGGTTTTCCAGCACGTAAGCGGCGGAATTGAAGTGGGTCAGGAACTGGTAAAGCATCCTAAAACTAAGGCAGTGGCCTTCACGGGTTCTTACAAAGGCGGCAAAGCCATCTTTGACCAGGCCTGCCAACGCGAACAGCCCATTCCGGTCTATGCCGAGATGGGAAGCATCAACCCCATTTTTGTGCTGCCCGAGAAAGCTGAAGCGGAAACTGCTACTTTGGCGGAACAAGCAGCCGCCTCGGTGTTGCAAGGCGTGGGGCAATTCTGTACCTGTCCGGGTCTGGTGTTCTATCCGCAGTCACAAACCACCGAAGCCTTTTTAGACCTCCTTTCGCAAAAACTGAGCGAATCTGCCGGCGATAAAATGCTGCACGAAGGCATCTCCAAGAACTACTACCAAGGCCTGACCAGGCTATTGGCTGAAAGCGGAGTGGAGACCCTTGTCACAGCAGAGGAAGATGTACTGACCGGTAACGCAGCTCTGGCCAGAACTACGGCGCAGGAGTGGCTGAAAAATACCGCGTTGCAGGAAGAGGTCTTCGGGCCGTTCACGTTGGTAGTGACCTATAACGACATGGCAGAACTGGAGCAGGCGGCCGAAGTGCTGCTCGGTCAGTTGACCTGTACTATTTGGGGAACAACCTCTGAATTAGCGTCTGCTGGAAACCTGGTAGACACGGTACGCGAGAAATGCGGTCGTTTATTGTTCGCTGGTGTGCCTACCGGCGTGGAGGTAAGCCCGGCTATGACCCACGGCGGACCATTCCCGGCTACATCAGACAGCCGCAGTACTTCGGTGGGTACCAACGCCATTAAGCGCTTCGCCCGGCCTATTACCTTTCAATCGGCGCCGCAGGAACTTCTGCCCGATGAATTAAAAGATCAGAACCCCCTTTCCATCTGGCGTACCGTGGATGGACAGTTCACCAAAGACCCCCTTTAACCCTTTATGGCAAGAAAAACCTTCTTCTGTATTGATGCCCACACCTGCGGGAACCCGGTGCGCCTGGTAGCGGGCGGCGGACCTGTTTTGCAGGGCGCCAACATGAGCGAAAAGCGCCAGCACTTCCTACAGGAATTTGACTACATCCGGAAAGGCCTCATGTTTGAGCCGCGTGGCCACGATATGATGTCGGGAAGCATTTTGTACCCGCCGCATGATCCTGAAAATGATGTCGCGGTTTTATACATTGAAACTAGCGGTTGCCTGCCCATGTGCGGCCATGGCACCATCGGGACCGTCACCATCGCCATTGAAGAAGGCTTAATTACACCTAAAACACCCGGCGAATTGCGTTTGGAGGCACCCGCCGGCCTGGTGAAAATTAAATATACCCAGGAAGGCAAAAAGGTAAAATCGGTGAAGCTGACCAATGTGGCCTCTTATCTAGAAGCCGAAGGTCTGACGATAGAATGCCCTGATTTGGGCGAGCTGAAAATAGACGTAGCCTACGGCGGAAATTTCTACGGCATCATTGATCCGCAGGAGAACTTCCCCGGCCTGCAGGAATTCACCGCCGATAAACTGATTTCCTGGAGCCGCGTCATTCGGGAGCGCATGAACGAGAAATACAGCTTCGTGCATCCGGAGAACCCCACCATCAAAGGCATGAGCCATGTACTCTGGACCGGTGATACCCTGCAACCAACCTCCACCGCCCGCAACGCCGTTTTCTATGGCGACAAAGCCATTGACCGCTCGCCCTGCGGCACCGGAACCTCGGCGCGCATGGCCCAGTGGTACGCCAAAGGCAAGTTGAAACCGGGCGACGTGTTTGTGCATGAAAGCTACATTGGGTCTATCTTCAACGGCACCATTGAGGGCGAAACCACTGTCGCCGGCAAACCCGCCATTCTGCCCGGCATTGAAGGCTGGGCCATTGTTACGGGTCTCAACACCATCTTTTTTGATGACGAAGACCCTTATGTTCACGGATTCCAAGTGATTTAATATGAGTAGAGTTACCATTGTAGGGGGCGGCATCATCGGCCTTTTTACCGCGTACTATTTGTCTGATGAAGGCTTCGAGGTTACCATTGTAGACAGAGGAGATCTGTCTAACAGCTGCTCTATTGGCAATGCCGGCATGATTGTGCCCAGCCACATTGTGCCGCTGGCCTCACCGGGCATCATCGCCAAAGGCATGAAGTGGATGCTTTCTTCTACCAGCCCGTTTTACATCCACCCCAAACTGGATTTGCGCCTGGCGCAGTGGTGCCTGCTGTTCTACAAAGCGGCCACTAAAAAGCATGTGGAGTACAGCATTCCTTACCTGAAAAACCTGAGTTTGTACAGCAAAAACCTGTACGTGGACTTCGCCGGGAAGCACAACTCACCGGAAGTGGGCTTTCAGGAAAAAGGGCTCTTAATGCTCTATAAATCGGAGGAAGCAGCTCATGAGGAAGTAGAGTTCGCGCACCTGGCTCGCAAGCACGGTCTGGAAACTGAAATCCTCTCGCCGGACGAAGTGAAGCAACTGGAGCCGCATGCCGGAATGGACGTGCGCGGCGGGGTCTTTTTTCCCGGTGATGCCCATTTGAATCCTTCGCAGCTGCACGCGTATTTGGTGCGGCACTTAGAACAAAAAGGGGTGAAAATTGTGCGTCACGCCGAGGTCCTGGATTTTGCCACCTCGGGGCGTACTGTCACCTCTGTCATCACCGACAAAGGAGAGTTTGCCTCTGACCAGGTCATCATCGCGGCCGGCAATTGGGCTGGCGAGGTAGCCCGTAAACTCAAGATCACCATGCCTATGCTGGGCGGCAAAGGCTACAGCTTCTTAACCAAGAATTCACCCGCCATTCAGCGTCCGGCCATCCTCACCGAGGCCCGCGTGGCGGTGACGCCTTTCGGGGACCAGGTGCGTTTTGGCGGCACCATGGAAATCACCAATGACAACGCCAGCATCAACCTGAACCGGGTAAAAGGCATTCACAATGCCATCTCAAAATACTACGGCGGTTTTCAGGCCGATTTTCCGGAAAAGGACAAAATCTGGAGCGGGCTGCGTCCGTGCTCACCGGATGGTTTGCCCTATATTGGCGCTACCAGCCGCTGGAATAATGTGCTGTTTGGCACTGGCCACAGTATGATGGGCCTCAGCCTGGCGCCCGCCACCGGAAAGCTGCTCACCGAAGAACTTATGAACCGGAAATCATCTGTCGGCATAGACGCCTTCTCGCCGGACCGGTACAGTTAACTTCTTTGTAGGTTCCTCTCTCCCAAGGAGAGGGGAACCCCCGAAATGCGCTTACCCTGTTCACCCAAGACCCTTAAGCCCTTTCTGAAAACCATGACCCACCGTTGCCCCCGTTTCCTGAAGCTTTCTTTTTTACCCCTTGCCTTTACCCTCCTGAGTTCGGGAGCCACGTTTGCCCAGAACCCCAATGTGCTCTACGAGCAGACAAGCGAGGTAAACAACCTGCTGGTAAAACTGAAAGCCGATGAAGGGAGTCTGCGGCGCTTCTATTTCATGGAAAACTCGCCTGAGTTTACAGCCCGTTTTCAGAAACTATACCAGGAATACCAGCAACAGCTCAACACGCTCAACTACGACCAGCTGAACACCGGTAGCCGGGTAGACTACCAGCTCACCAAACGCAACTTGGCCGAGGAGTTGCGCCTGCTGGATGTGGCCGCCAAGGAGTACAGCCAAATCAGCAAATGGGTACCCTTCGCCGAGAAAATCTACGCCCTGGAGAAACCCCGCCGCCGCGGCCTCAACGTGGACGGCCAGAAAATTGCCGCCGAACTGAATCTGATCGAGAAAAGCCTGACCGCTTCCAAAACCGCTTTGGAGGCTGAACCACGTTTAGACCGGGACCTGGCCTACCGGTTGCAAGGCGTAACGCTGGACCTGAAGGATGCCCTCAAAAGTGTCTACACCTTCTACTATGACTACGAGCCCAGCTTCAGTTGGTGGACCAAAGAACCTTACAAAAAAGTAGACAGTCTGCTCACCCAGTACGCGGCGCTGGCCGAGAAGAAAGGCAAGGTTCCCGCCAAAGGCCAGAAGATAGATAAGAGCGGCATTGTGGGCAACCCCATCGGGAAGGATGAACTCATCCGGCAGCTGCAGTTTGAGATGATCCCCTACACGCCCGAGGAGCTAATTGACATTGCCAACAAGGAATTTGCCTGGTGCGACCAGGAGATGCTGAAGGCCTCGCAGGAGATGGGCTTCGGCAAAGACTGGCATGCGGCCTTGGAGAAAGTCAAGAACCTGTACGTGCCGGCCGGCAAGCAGCCCGAGGCCATGCTGGATCTCTACAGCCAGTCGGTGGCGTTCCTGAAAGAGAAAGACCTTATCACCATTCCGCCCGTGGCGGAGGAAACCTGGCGCATGCAGATGATGAGCCCTGAGCGGCAGTTGGTAAACCCTTTTTTCCTGGGCGGCGAGACGTTCATCATCTCGTACCCCACCAGCACCATGGCCCATGAAGACAAACTCATGAGCATGCGCGGCAATAACCCGCATTTCTCCCGCGCCACCGTGCACCATGAACTCATTGCCGGACACCACCTGCAGGGCTTCATGAATGATCGTTACAAAGCCTACCGAGACTTCAACACGCCTTTCTGGACCGAAGGCTGGTCGCTCTACTGGGAGATGCTGCTCTGGGACCAGAAGTTTCCGCGCTCCGCCGAAGACCGCGTAGGCATGCTTTTCTGGCGGATGCACCGCTGCGCCCGCATCATCTTCTCCTTAAATTACCACCTGGGCAAATGGACGCCACAAGAGTGCATCGATTTTCTGGTGGACCGTGTGGGCCACGAACGCGCGAATGCCGAGGGCGAGGTGCGCCGCTCTTTTGAAGGTCGGTACAGCCCGTTGTACCAGCTGGCCTACATGATTGGCGGACTGCAATTCTACGCCTTGCAAAAGGAACTCGTGCAGACCGGTAAAATGACCAACAAGCAGTTCCATGACGCTATCATCCAGGAAAACAACCTACCCGTGGAGATGGTCCGCGCCATTCTGCTTAACCAGCAACTGCCCAAAGATTTTGTTTCTAACTGGCGCTTCTACGGGAACGCCAACGGCAAATCCGCTTCCAGAAAATAGGTAGGCTCACGATTTAAAATCCGAAGTGCGGCATCCTATTTCAAAGCTTGTTTTCGGGCTACTTTCAGGAAAAGAGCCCTGAAAACAAGCTTTGTCCAAAATGGGCATCTGGAGGCTCTTTTAAAATACATGATACGGCAGATGCATCATCAGCTAAAGAGATATGACTAGATTACATTCCGCTTTACAGAGATCGCTTTTCCTTTTACTCGTTCTACTTTTGGCTTTGGGCCTGCCGGGTTTTGCGCAACAGCGCGGCGGCGTGTTTTGGCTTAAGACGGGCAATACCTATGTGGTGCCGGAGGAGGGGAACATCACCGCCTATACCTTGCCGGGCAAAACCAAACAGGTGCTGGTGGAGAAGAGCCAGTTGGTGCCTGCCGGGAAAACCGAGCCGTTGAAGGTGCGCAGTTTCGCGTTCTCTGACGATGAGCATAAAGTGCTACTCTTCACCAACACCCAGAAAGTATGGCGCTACCACACCCGCGGCCACTATTGGGTCTATAACCGCCAAACCAAGAAACTGCAGCAGCTGGGCGCTGGTCGTCCGGTCTCCTCGCTGATGTTCGCCAAGTTCTCGCCTGACGGCAAACAGGTGGCGTACGTGAGCGAGAACAACATCTTTTCGGAGGACATCGCCTCGCAACAAGTAAAACAACTCACCCAAGACGGAACCCGCAAACGCATCAACGGCACCTTTGACTGGGCCTATGAAGAAGAGTTCGCCTGCCGCGATGGTTTCCGTTGGAGCCCCGACAGCAAGAAGATCGCGTTCTGGCAGATAGATGCCTCAGACGTGAAAGACTATTTCATGTTCAACCTCACCGATGGCGTGTACTCCAAAGTATTGCCCGTAGAATATCCCTCGGCCGGAGAAGCCCCTTCGCCCTACAAAATTGGGGTGATTGACGTGGCCGCAGGCGCTACCAAATGGATGGACGTGCCCGGAGACCCTCAGCAGAATTACGTGCCGCGCATGGAGTGGGCGGCCAACGCGAACGAAATCATTTTGCAGCAACTGAACCGCAAGCAGAACGAGAGCAAGCTGTTCCTCTGCAACGCTACTTCCGGCAAAGCCACCAACATCCACTCCGAGAAAGACAAGGCCTGGATTGATGTGATTTCCACCTGGGACAGCAATTACAGCAACGGCGGCTGGGACTGGCTCAGCAACGGGAAAGAGTTTTTGTGGGCGAGCGAGAAAGACGGCTGGCGCCACCTGTACCGCGTGAGTCGCGACGGGAAAAAAGAATCCCTGATCACCAAGGGCAACTATGACGTGATGTCCATCGTGAACGTGAACGAGCCGGAGGGCTACGTGTATGTGATGGCTTCGCCGGAAAATGCCACGCAGAAATACCTGTACCGCGTGGCTCTGAACGGCAAAGGCAAGTTGGAGCGGCTTTCCCCGGTTTCGCAACCCGGTACGCACCAGTACACCGTGTCACCCAACGCCAAGTTCGCCTTCCACAGCTTCTCCAACCATTACACCAGACCCGCCTCGGAATCCATTTCCCTGCCCGACCATAAAGCCCTGGGTGGCACCAGCGCGGTAGAGCAGGCGCTGGCTCAATCTAACAAAGCCAATTCTCCGGTGGAGTTCTTAAAGGTGAAAACCTCCGAGGGCGTGGAGATGGATGCCTGGATGGTAAAGCCCACCAACTTCGACCCGAAGAAGAAATACCCGGTGGTGTTCCAGGTCTACACCGAGCCCGCCGGTCAAACGGTATTGGACAGCTACGGCACCGGCATGAACAATCTCTACAAGGGCAGCATGGCGCAGGATGGCTACGTGTACGTGTCCGTGGATAACCGGGGAACGCCTGGACCTAAGGGCAGAGACTGGCGCAAAAGCATCTACCGCAAAGTAGGAAACCTCAACATCAAAGACCAGGCGATGGCCGCGCAGGAGATCCTGAAACAGCCTTTCCTGGATACTTCCCGGGTGGCGGTGTGGGGCTGGAGCGGCGGCGGCTCGGCTACCCTTAACCTGCTTTTCCAATATCCGCAGATCTACAAAACCGGCATTTCGGTGGCGGCGGTGGGCAATCAGCTTACATATGACAACATCTACCAAGAGCGCTACATGGGCCTTCCGCAGGAGAACCTGGAAGATTTCGTGAACGGCTCGCCCATTACGCACGCCAAAAACCTGAAAGGCAACCTGCTTTACATCCACGGCACCGGCGACGACAACGTGCACTACAACAACGCCGAGCAGCTCATCAACGAACTGATCAAGCACAACAAGCAGTTTCAGATGATGCCATACCCCAACCGGTCGCACAGTATCTCGGAAGGGGAAGGAACCTCGCAGCATTTGGCCACTTTGTTTACCAATTATCTGAAGCAATACTGCCCTCCGGGCGGTCGCTAGAAAATCTCAGAAGACCGGAAAATAAGCTACGTTTGTTTTGAGGCAGTTTTAACGAAACCGGCCTTAAAACCGCCTGTATCCAACCGTGATGAACCAATCCTCCGCTATGAAAATCAATCTCCTCGGGAAAATTCTGTTACTGGTGGCCCTCTGGTGCACCGGCACCGTCACTTCCGCGAAAGACTATCTGCTCACCTCGCCAGACAAAACCATTCAGGTAAAGGTAAGTGTCACCGATGTGATCAAATGGTCGGTGATCCGGAAAGGGGAGACGGTGCTGTTGCCGAGTCCGTTGAGCATGACCCTGATCTCCGGGGAGAAGCTGGGCGTGAACCCGGTGGTGCAGAAGGATAGCCGGAAATCGGTGAAGGAGACGATTACGGCGGTGGTGCCAGTGAAAAACCGCTTGATCCCGGATGTCTACAACGAACTGAAACTGCAGTGCAAAGGCGGCTACGTGGTGCATTTCCGGGCGTATAACGACGGTGCCGCGTACCGCTTCGAGACCAACCTTCCCGCCAATGAAATAGAGGTGCAGCACGAAACAGCCAACTTCCAGCTGGGAGGCAATTACCAGGTGTACTGGCCCCAGGAATCTGACCCCGAGTTTCAATCGCATTACGAGGCTACGTTCAAAGACACCACGCTGGCCTCCATCGGCAGCCAGCAATACGGGTACCTGCCCTTGCTGTTCACCTCGGGCAAAGGAACGAAAGTGCTGATTTCAGAAGCCGATTTGTATGATTACCCGAACCTGTTCCTCTTCGGGACCGGAAGTTCTCAGTTGACCTCGGCCTTCCCCAAGGTGATACTGGAATCAAAGCTGAAAGGCAACAGCGACCGAAACGAACAGATCACCCGCAAGGCTGAGTACATCGCCCGGACCTCGGGCAAAAGAACCTTCCCGTGGCGCACGCTCATCGTCACCGATGACAAAGGCCTGCTGGAAACGGACATGGTGTATAAACTGGCGACTCCCAATACACTAAGCCAAACGGCCTGGATCAAACCCGGCAAAGTAGCCTGGGACTGGTACAACTTCAACAACGTGTACGGCGTGGATTTCAGGGCCGGTGTGAATACCGATACTTACAAATACTACATCGACTTCGCTGCCCAATACGGCTTAGAGTACATCATCCTGGACGAGGGCTGGTCGGCGGCCACTACCAACCTGATGGCCCCAAACAAAGACCTGAACCTGGCGGCGCTCATGCAGTACGCCAACAGCAAAAAAGTAGGTGTGATCTTGTGGGCCCTGTGGAATACGCTGGACAAAGACATTGACAAGATTCTGGACCAGTTTGTGAAATGGGGCGTGAAAGGCGTGAAGGTGGATTTCATGGCCCGTGGCGATCAGTACATGGTCAACTACTATGAACGCGTGGCCAAAGCCGCCGCCCAACGCCAATTGCTCGTCGATCTGCACGGTGCCTACAAACCCGTGGGCCTGAACCGGAAATACCCCAATGTACTGAGTTACGAGGGCGTGAAAGGCCTGGAAAGCAACAAATGGAGCGACATCATCACGCCCACGCACAATGTCACGCTGCCCTTCACCCGCATGGTAGCCGGGCCGATGGACTACACGCCCGGCGCGATGGTGAACACCACCAAAATCGGTTTTAAAGACGTGTTCAACCAACCTATGAGCCAGGGCACGCGCGCGCACCAGGTAGCCATGTACGTGATCTATGAAAGCCCGCTGCAGATGCTGGCCGATAGCCCCACCAATTACCTCAAAGACCCGGAGTGCACCAGGTTCATCAGCCAGATACCCACCACCTGGGACAAAACCGTGGCGCTGGCCGGGAAATCCGGGGAGTACGTGGCCATGGCCCGGAAACACGGGAAGAACTGGTACATCGGGGGCATGACCAACTGGGATGCCCGCGACCTGAATATCCCGCTCACGTTCCTGGACGGAAAAGCGTACCAAATGGAAGTGCTCCGCGATGGCATCAACGCCGACCGTCATCCGCAGGATTATATAATCGAAACCAGACCCGTGAAGGCCGGAGAGACGATCCAGGTAAAAATGAGTGGCGGCGGCGGCTGGTCGGCCATCCTGAGACCGGTAGAATAAGGCTATCCGTTTTAGGTCTGATTTTCGAAAGGTTGGCTTAAACTAGGTAGTGATGCAAGTTAAATCACACCTCTTGTCATCTTGGAAAGATCTTGTGGGCGAACTTGTGAAGCTTGGTTTAGGCGCTACTACCGCTCGCCCACAAGATCCTTTCAGGATGACAATGAGAAGAGAAGGTAAGCTGATTTTAGTCGATTGACTTGATAAAAGCGGCGGGAGTAGGTTAAATCCGAAACTACATTCTAATTAAAACAACATTCTACTAACAGATAATTTCTGCCTGTTTTTGGCCTCGTTTTAGTAAAACTGCTTCAAAGCCCAAGCTGGCACCATTTGAGTAACATTATGATTTTTTATTTTTCCCCTGCTTTGCTGCTTTCTCTTTTCCGAAGAGTAGCTTTCCTGGTTTTCTTCTTCGCCTTCTCTGCGGCGCATGCGCAGGTGCCCTTGTGGTTGGATGAACGCCGCAACGAAGAGAACCGAATGCCCATGCGCAGCTCGTACGAGGTGTATGAGTCAGAAGCGGCCTTGCAGAAAGCGGACTGGAAATCATCGGCCAATTACCTGAACCTGAACGGCGACTGGAAATTTAATTGGGTGGAGAACCCCGCCGATCTGCCCGCGCGTTTCGAGGCGACTGACTTTAACGATAGCCAATGGAAGACCTTTCCGGTGCCGGGCAACTGGGAAGTGAACGGCTACGGCTTTCCTATCTACTCCAGCGCCGGCTTTGAGTTTACCTACCTCATGCAACCCAATCCGCCGGTGGTGCCTATGCAGGAGAACCCCACCGCTGTGTACCGCCGCGAGATCACGGTGCCCCAGAACTGGAAAGGCAAGCAGGTGGTGCTGCACATCGGGGCGGCCAAATCCAATCTGGCGGTGTGGGTGAACGGCACCTACGTGGGCTACGGCGAAGACAGCAAACTTCCCTCTGATTTCGATGTCACATCTTACCTAAAACCCGGCAAGAACCTGATTGTCCTGAAACTCATGCGCTGGTGTGACGGCACCTACCTGGAAGACCAGGACATGTGGCGCGTCAGCGGCATCACCCGCGACTGTTACCTGTTGGCCCGTAACCCGGTGCACCTGTATGATGTGGAACTCGTGCCCAGTTTAGACGATGCTTACAAAAACGCTTCCCTCCGGGTGAAACTCAACCTGAACCAGAAACCCGTGCAACCCATCTCCGCCGATTTCCAATTGTTGGATGGCAAGAAGCTCATCAAGCAACAGCAAATCATCTTTACCTCAGACTCCGCCGTTTTCAATCTAGCGGTGAATGCTCCCAAACTATGGTCGGCTGAAACCCCGAACCTGTATCATGCCATCATCCGGCTGAAAGACGGGCAGGGGAATGTCACCGAGATCATCCCGCAGCGGGTAGGTTTTAGAGAGGTAGAAATCAAAGGCGGAAAGCTGCTGGTGAACGGGAAACCGGTGCTGGTGAAAGGCGTGAACCGCCACGAGACTGATCCTAAAACGGGGCAGACCATCTCCAAAGAAGCCATGCTGCGCGACATCAAACTCATGAAGCAGTTCAACATCAACGCGGTGCGCACCAGCCATTATCCCAACGATGAGTACTGGTACGAGCTCTGCGATGAATACGGTCTGTACGTGGTAGACGAAGCCAACATCGAGAGCCATGGCATGGGCTATGACATCACCAAAACCGTGGCCAATAAACCTTCTTGGGTAGATGCGCACCTGATGCGGGTGCAACGCATGATGGAACGCGACAAGAACCATCCGTCTATTATTGTCTGGAGTATGGGAAACGAGGCTGGAAACGGCTATAATTTCTACGAGTCGTACCTCTGGATGAAAGCCCGCGATACCTCTCGTCCGGTGCAGTACGAGCGTGCCGTGGCCGATTACAAGACCTTTACCTGGGAGTGGAACTCAGACGCCATTGTGCCCATGTACCCCACACCCGAAGGCATGGCCGCCTACGCCAAAGCCAACCCCGCGCCGGAGCGGCCCTTCATCATGTGTGAATACGCGCACGCGATGGGCAACTCTTTAGGCAATTTCACGGATTATTGGAAGCTCATCCGGGAAAACAAGCACGCGTTCCAGGGCGGCTTCATCTGGGATTTCGTGGATCAGGCGTTTCAGGAAGTGAATGCCGCCGGCGACACCATTTACACCTACGGCGGCGATTATGGCCCCAAAAACCGAAACATCCCCTCAGACAAGAACTTCCTCTGCAACGGCATCTTTTACGCCAACCGAGAACCCTATCCGCACGCCTGGGAAATGAAGAAAGTGTACCAGGACATCCATTCCACGTTGGTGAACCCCACCACCATTTCGGTGTACAACGAGAAGCTGTTCACCGGTCTGGAGAACGTAAAACTGGAGTGGGAACTGGTGGTGGATGGTGTCAAAAAGAAATCTGGGGTGATCTCCAATCTGAAGGTTGGTCCGCAGAAAACAGCCCAAGTAAAAGTGCCGGTGAAACTACCCGCCTCCGGCGAAGCCTTCCTGAACCTGACCTACAAACTCAAGAACGCCGAACCCCTGGTAGCGGCCGGTCATATTGTGGCCACGGAGCAGTTAGTATTGCGCAAGAAAGCTCCGCAGCAGCTGGCTTTGAAAGGAAAGGCAGCCCTGCACGTGCAAGAATCGGCGAACGCGCTGACCATTGCGCTGGCTTCCGGGGCCATCAGCTTTGACAAGCAGACGGGTTGGCTAAACCAGTACGTGGTAGAGGGCGTGCGGTATCTGGAAGAGGGTGCCGGGCTGAAAAGCAATTTCTGGCGTGCGCCCAACGACAACGATTACGGCGCGGGTTTGCAAACCAAACTGAAAGCCTGGAAAACTGCCCCCCAACAAGCCAAACTGCAAAAGTTGACGTCCTCGGTTCAAAACAATGTGGCGACGGTGGAGGCGGTGTACATGCTGCCGGATGTATCCGGAAAATTATCCATGCAGTACCGCGTGAACAGCGCCGGCGAGCTACTGGTGCGGCAACACCTGCAAGCCGACACCACCAAGAAAGTAGCCATGTTGCCCCGCTTCGGGATGCAGTGGATTCTGCCCGCCGGCTTCAACGCCGTGGAGTTCTACGGCCGAGGTCCGCACGAGAACTACCAGGACCGCAATTACAGTGCGCACCTGGGGGTGTACAAACAAACTGTCGCGGAGCAGTATTTTCCGTACGTGCGTCCGCAGGAGACCGGGAACAAGACCGACGTGCGCTGGTACAAAGTGACTAATAGCGCCGGTAACGGGTTGCTGGTGACGTCAGAGACCCCGCTCAGCATCAGTGCCCTGCATTACTTTGACCAGGACTTAGACGACGGAGACGAGAAACAGCAGCGGCACGCCCGCGAACTGAAACCCCGGCCCCAGACGCAACTCAGCATAGACGCCGCGCAAATGGGCGTAGGAGGGGTGGACAGCTGGCGCTCCTGGCCGCTGGAAAAGTACCGGATGCCCTATGCCTCCTATGACGTGCAGTTCCTGATCAAGCCCGTTAAGGGCGCAGCAGGCGCTCAGGCCCAGCTGAAAAGTAAGTAGTTTTGAGAACCGTTTTAGGGCCGTTTTCTATAAACTTGCCTTAAAACAGGTTCATCGGAAGGAGGTGCCTTGCCATCATCCAGAAGGAAATCAGTTGAATTCGGGTGCCCCGATGTTACAGACCAGAAGTGCTTGCCGGTAATGGGCGGGCATTTGATAGACGATAAGAATATGTTCACCAAAGAAACGTACGTGAGCCGGAGAAATCGGCTGAAAAAACAGGTAGGAAGTGGGTTGATTGTGCTGCTGGGCAACGAGCAGAGCAGTATGAACTACAAAGACAACTGGTACCATTTCCGGCAGGACAGCACCTTTCTGTATTTCTTCGGGATTGACCGCGCCGGGCTGGTGGCGGTGATCGATGTAGAAGCGAATGCCGAGGTTATTTTCGGGGAGGAACTGACGCCGGATGACATCGTCTGGATGGGGCCGCAGAAATCCATCCGGGAGCAGGCCAGCGAGATTGGGGTAGGTCTGACCAAACCGCTTGCAACCCTGGATTCCTATTTTCAGCACGCTTTAGCCAAAAAGCGCGAAATCCATTTCCTGCCGCCGTACCGGCCCGAGAACCTGTTGAAACTCAGTTCCTGGCTGCAAACGGCACCGGCCTCCATCAAGTCAATGGCCTCGGTGCCGTTGATCAAGGCGGTGGTGGCGCAGCGCTCCATCAAGACTCCGGAGGAAGTAGCGGAAATTGAGAAAGGCATCAACACCACCGTGGAGATGCAAATTGCAGCGGCTACGCTGGCCCGGGCGGGCATGACGGAGGCTGAACTAGCCGGACAATTGCAATCCATCGCCATCAAAGGCGGCGGCAACCTGGCGTTCCCCACCATTCTCACTGTCAACGGACAGATTCTGCACAACCATTACAGCCCTACCGTGTTACAGGAGGGACAACTGGTGCTGGTGGACTGCGGCGCGGCCTCAGCCACGCATTATTCCGGCGACCTGACCCGTACTTTCCCCGTCAGTTCCTCTTTCTCGGCGAAGCAGAAGGAGATGTATGCCGTGATGATGACAGCCTATGAACAAGCAGTCGCCATGCTGAAACCCGGCGTGAAGTACAAAGACGTGCATCTGCAAGCCTGTACCCAACTGGCGGAAGGCCTGAAACACCTCGGCCTCATGAAGGGAGACGCGCAGGAAGCCGTGGCGCAGGGAGCACACGCCTTGTTTTTCCCCTGCGGATTGGGCCACATGCTGGGCCTGGACACCCACGACATGGAAGACCTGGGCGAAGAATACGTGGGCTACGCCGAGGATCAGACCAAAAGCACCCAATTCGGGCTGAAATCCCTGCGGCTGGCCCGCGCCTTGGAGCCCGGCTTTGTTTTAACCGTGGAGCCCGGCCTGTATTTCAACCCTGATCTGATCGAACTATGGTCAGCGGAGAAGGTGCATGCAGACTTTATTAACTATGAGCAAGTAGCGGGCTACAAAGATTTTGGCGGCATCAGAATAGAAGAAGATTTCCTGATCACGCCGGAGGGAAGTAGAGTCCTGGGCAATCCGCTGCCCCGCAACATGGAGGAATTCCGGCAGTTTGCCCGCTGAGGCGGTTTCTAGGTTGTTTTCAGAAAGTAGGCCTAAAACGGTCAAACGGTGACTCCTCTCGATCAATGTGTAGGGGCAATCCCTTGTGGTTGCCCCGGCGTGAGAAGCACAGGTACGGCCTCCGCGCAGTAATCAAGCAAACTGTAGTTGAAACCTTTGTTATCCTCTTCTAAAAGGTAGGTCTGTTTCGTTCTATTTCACTGTTTTGGTTTTTTTGAGAAGGCATCGCCATTCCTGTCTATTTTGAGCCTCACGGCTCACTGAAGTTTCAAACTTCAGCTCATGTTAGGTCCAAGTTGGAAACTTGAACCAGCTATAGATTTAGAACTTAACGGTTCTACCTGATACGCTTCCGTTTTAGGGGCTAACCATTTCTCTTCTCACATTTTTAAGCTGCCGCCACTGGTTTTAGGCTGTTTTTCTGAAAGCATGCTTTTAACCGGAAACTGGAAGTTGGCGGGGCTTTCATGGTAATATGGTGGAAGCATCGGCTAATATCCGGTCAGGGCAAGTGCTTTCAGAAATCTAAATTTGGTATAACAAAGGGGCTGGTCAAGGCGCCTTTTTCTACGGCGGAGATTGGTTCTGGTCTTCCGGCAATCACCACTATCCAAATCCAAACAGTTTGAACGATATGTACCTAAACAGATGCAGGGCCCTAGTGGTAAGCGGGTTGGTTTTTCTGGCTCAGCCCTTGGTGGCGCAACATAAACACAATGACTATCCCATTCAGCCGGTGTCCTTCACGCATGTGCACGTGCAGGATGAGTTCTGGGCGCCTAAAATGCAGGTGAACGCCACGGTGACTATTCCGCATACGCTGGAGAAGAGCCGTGAGCAGGGTCGGATTGACAACTTCCTGCGGGCCGCCGGTAAAATGGAAGGCGACAAACTCAGCCAGTTCACCTTTGATGACACCGATATCTACAAGGTCATTGAAGGTGCCTCCTACGCCATGCAGGTGCAGAAGAACCCCAAGCTGGATGCCTACGTGGATTCCCTGATCACCATTATTGGCGACGCGCAGGAGCCGGATGGTTACCTCTTTACGTTCCGGACGGTGAAGGCCGCCAAGCCGCATGATTGGATCGGGAGCAAGCGCTGGGAGAAAGAGGAGGAACTCAGCCATGAGTTGTACAACTCGGGCCACTTGTTTGAGGCGGCGGTCGCGCATTATCAGGCCACCGGCAAGAAAACCCTGCTGAACATCGCCCTGAAGAATGCCGATCTGCTGGTGAAGGATTTCGGGTACGGCAAAGAGGAAAAGTACCCCGGCCACCAGGTGGTGGAAATTGGGTTGGCGAGGCTGTACCGCATCACGGGCAAGAAGGAGTACTTAGACCTAGCCAAGTTCTTCCTGGACGTGCGCGGACCAAAGGGCACCGAATACAACCAGGCGCACGCCCGGGTGGTGGACCAGCATGAAGCCGTGGGCCACGCCGTGCGCGCCACCTACATGTACACCGCCATGGCCGACATTGCCGCCCTCACCGGCGATAAAAGCTACCTGAAAGCCATTGATGACATCTGGAACGATGTGGTGACCAAGAAACTGTACATCACCGGCGGAATTGGGGCCACAGGCAACGGCGAGGCTTTCGGGAAGGCGTATGACCTGCCCAACATGTCGGCGTACGCCGAGACCTGCGCCTCCATCGCCAACGTGTACTGGAACAGCCGCATGTTTTTGCTGCACGGCGATGCCAAATACATAGACGTGCTGGAGAGAACGCTGTACAACGGCCTTTTATCCGGGATTTCCCTGCAGGGGAACCGGTTTTTTTACCCTAATCCGCTGGCCTCCATGGGGCAGCACCAGCGAGGCGAGTGGTTCAGTTGCGCCTGCTGCATCTCCAACATGACACGGTTCCTGCCCTCGGTGCCGGGGTATGTGTACGCGCAGAACAACAATGACCTGTACGTGAACCTGTTCATGAGCAGCGCCAGCGACATCAACCTGCCCGCCGGTCAGGTGAGCCTGAAGCAGACCACCAACTACCCCTGGAACGGCACCATTGACATTGAAGTAGACCCCCGGAAAAACAAGGATTTCACGCTCAAACTCAGAATACCCGGTTGGGCCCAGCAACAGCCGGTGCCCGGTGACTTGTACACCTTCGCCGATGCCACCAAGAAGCCCATCGTGTTAAAAGTGAACGGAAAACCCGTTCAGTACCGCCTGGACAAAGGCTACGCCGTTTTGCAGCGGAAATGGAAAACAGGCGATAAAATCACCCTGGACCTGCCCATGGAAACCGAGAAGGTGCTGGCCAACCAGAACGTGAAAGACGACCTCGGGAAGTTCACGTTCCAGCGCGGGCCGCTGGTGTACTGCCTGGAAGGCCCCGATAACAAAGACAACCTGGTGCACAACATTATGGTAGAAAAAGCCGCACCCGTAGAGGAAGCCTTTGAGGCCAGTCTGCTGAACGGCGTGCACGTGATCAAGACCAGCGGCGTAGGCACCAAGCGGCAAGCCAACTCCACGGCCTTGCTGCAAACAAAGCAACCGGTGAAGGCCATCCCGTACTTCGCCTGGGCCAACCGCGGCTCCGTGGACATGACCGTGTGGGTACCGTATGAAGCCTCGGCGGCCAAACCGCAACCCGCGCCAACTGTCGCTTCCACCAGCAAGATCTCGGCTTCCATCAAAAACACCAGAACGCTGGCGGCCCTGGTAGACCAATATGACCCCGTAGACTCCCGCGATTCCAATTACCCGTACCTGCATTGGTGGCCCAACAAAGGTACCAAAGAATTTGTGCAGCTAGATTTCAACCAGGAGCATACGGTGTCTGAGTCGCAGGTATACTGGTTTGATGACAGCCCTTGGGGCGGTTGCACCGTTCCGGCCAGCTATAAGATTTTCTACAAACAGGGCGAGAAATGGGTGCCGGTGAAAAACACCACCGCCTACGAGATCGCCAAGGACAAGTACAACCTGGTG
Source organism: Rufibacter sediminis (assembly GCF_014269285.1). GTDB lineage: Bacteria > Bacteroidota > Bacteroidia > Cytophagales > Hymenobacteraceae > Nibribacter > Nibribacter sediminis. The sequence continues at coordinate 50,154 of NZ_JACOAF010000023.1, read as the reverse complement.
AAATTTGAGCCTGTGAAAACCACCGCGCTGCGGATGGAGATCCAGTTGCCCCAGGAAACCGCCACCGGCATCCATGAGTGGTCGGTAAAATAGGTCTAATCAGTTTACGACACGTTTCTGTAAAACGGGCCTGAAACCCAAGTCCCATCCTACACCAAAACGAAAGATTGCCGCTTGATGAACGCTAGAATCAGTATTCTTCTTCTTTGGTTACTGCCGTTTTCGGTGTGTTTTGGACAACGGAAGGCGACCATCACCATTGACACCCAGAAACGGGAGAAGAAAGTATCACCCACGCTGCACGGCATTTTCTCTGAGGAGATCAGCCACGGCGGCGAGGGCGGCTTGTACGGCGAGCTGATTCAGAACCGGGGATTCGAGGACGCGCGCATCCCGAAGGGCACCACGCGCCCCGGAAAAGGACGATAAATTGAATGTGTCACCCCCCCCTAATTTCAAGGATATGTCAGAGATCACCGCCCAGGAAAAACAGAAGTTAGAAAGTCTTCTAAAAATGAAGCAAGGGTATCTGCTTAATTTCACCGATGCCGCTTTGCAAGCATTTGTTTTCAAGAGCGTGGGCCTAGACATCCGGAGTGAAAAGTACCACCGGGGCACAGGGTCCAAGGCCAACCGCATGCGCGAACTTTGGGCGCAGGAACCCAACCTGCTGGTAGCGAAGCTGCTTTTCGACCTGTGCCAGTATTACCAGGACTTCAAGCAGAAAAAGGGCGAACTGCTGTCTCCGGAAGAGCAGGCGTTGTACACCGCTTGCATTGCCATCAGCAAGCGGTTGGCCAACTCGGTGGAAGTGGTGGCTTTGCTCCTGAAAAAGAAAGGGCCGGGAATCCCCATTTTCGTGCCGGGCATGGAAGAAGGCGCTGCCTGGGAGAAAACACTTCCCAACCTCTTACCCGGCTACGCCACTGATAAGCCGCAGCCGGATGCAGAAAATGAAACCGTCTTTCTGGTCACCAGTGAAAACATCATGCCTTTTCTGATGAGCATGCGCTAACCCCGCAATCACAGAGAAAAAGGAGTTTTGGGTGCATTTTCCAGAAAGCAGGGCAAAAACGTATTGACCATTTTCTGGTGCCGATGTCTTTTTTGCCGAAAGAAATCGGTTTAGGGCCTGTTTTCACAAAACAGGCCCTAAACCGATTTTGGTTGTGCGCAGGTCCGGCGGTGCGTTACGCCGTTACTTCAAAGAACCCGCGCTTGCCAATGCGTACCTTCACCGAGTGGGTGCTGATCTCCACGGGATTCTGGGCGTCAGTAACTTTGGCGCCGTTTACGGTCACACTTCCCGCCTCTATGAGCCTTTTCAGGTTAGAGCGGCTTTCATCAGGTTTCAGTTCCTTACAGAGATCCAGCAGTTTCAGGGAGTTTGCGGGCGAAAGGTTCAACGAAGCCAGTGAGACCGAACGGAATTCCTTTTCCTCGAACCGTTTGTTCTGGAACTGGTTCTGGAAAAACTCCTGCGCCAGCTGCGCGTCCTGGGCCGAATGGTATTGCGCGACCACGTTCCAGGCGATCTTCTTCTTGAGTTCCATGGGGTTTTCGCCCTGCTGGAGGGCACCGAGGAGCGTCTGCTTTTCCGCTGCGGTGAAATCAGAGACCAGGTGCAGGTACTCGGGCAGGAGGGCATCCGGAATGGACATGACTTTGCCAAACATCTCGTTCGGATGATCGATCAGCCCGATAGTGTTGTGCTCTGACTTGCTCATTTTCGCGGAGCCGTCAATGCCTTTGAGCAGGGGCATGCACAACACGGCTTGCCCGGGCTGGCCCTGAGTTTCCTGCAGTTGGCGGCCCATGGAGCAGTTGAACAGCTGGTCGGTGCCGCCCATCTCAATATCCGCGGAGATCATCACGGAGTCGTGGCCCTGGAGCAGCGGGTACACCAATTCGTGCATCGAGATGGGCAGACCGTTGGCGAAGCGGTTGTTAAAATCGGTGCGCTGCATGATCTGGGCCAGCGTCACCTGCGAGAGTAGCTTGACCGTCTCGGTCATGTCCATGCGGCCCAGCCACTCAGAATTGTACCGAATCACGCATTTACTCACGTCCAGAATCCTGGACAGCTGGTTCACGTAGGTTTCGGCATTGCGCTGTACTTGTTCCGCGCTCAAGGGCGGACGGCTTTTGTTTTTGCCGGTAGGGTCACCAATGCGGGCGGTGAAATCCCCGATGATGATGACCAGCGTGTGCCCGAAGTTCTGGAACTACCGGAGTTTCTTCAACACCACGGCGTGGCCCAGGTGCAGGTCGGGCGCGGTAGGGTCAAAACCCAGTTTGATGACCAAAGGCCGGTTTTCGGTTTGGGCGAGCTGTAGCTTTTCTTCCAGGGCCTTTTCGGGGAGGAAGATCTCTACGTTTTCTTTCAGGACGCTCAGTTGTTCTGCGGTGTGCATGCTTGATAAAGGGATAAGTGAAAAGATGGATTTGCTTGAAAAAAGCAACAGGCAGGACCGGGCAGAAAACAAAAAAGCCCAGGTCCGTGAGAACCTGGGCTTCTATATGATGAGGTATTCTTACGTCAAATCAAAGATAGCAATCCCAGGCTACGGCTATTGGGTAATAGGTAGAATAGGCGGAATAAGGATAAAAGGATTGCTGATGAAGGGTCATCTGTTTTCTATTGAACAAGGCAAAGGAAAGAACTCTTGCTTTAAACTCCAAATGCTAATGTTATAGGCCCGTTTTCAGAAAACCAAGCCCAAAACGGATATGAGAGAGAAGCGTTCCGTGAACTTCCGTCTGTTTTAGGCCTGGTTTTCTGAAAAGAGGCCCAAAACAGGAACAACGTTTTTAACTGAAAGACGCGGTTAGGCCAGGAATACTTTGACCAGAGCTACGGCCGTGATTAAGAGCCAGATGGAGTTCAAGACCCAGCTGGCGTGAGCCTTTTTGTGCACCGCGTACAGAATCAGGAAAAAGCAGCCGATCACGTTCATCAGCAAATATTCCATAGATTGGCTGCTGATCACGTTGAGGCTGTTCAAACTGAACGCCGAAAGTGAAAAGAGGGCACCGGCCCACCCAATGGCTTCTCGTAGGTATTTCTGTAAGGCTAACATGGACGTGTAAATTTGTACAAAGAAACGGCGGCGGCAGGACTTGAAAAATGCTACTATTGGGTTAACTAATGCACAAACCAAATCACAGGCCGTGGACATTCAGCAGATACGATACTTTTTAGCCCTGGCAGAGGAACTGCACTTCTGGAACACCGCCGAGAAGATGTTCATCACGCAGTCGGCGTTGAGCCGGCAGATCAAGGCGCTGGAAGAAGAGCTGGGCGTGCAGTTGTTTGAGCGAAGCAAGCGCAGCGTGAAGCTCACCCAGGCCGGGGCTTTCCTGCGCGACCGCTGGCTGCCGCTCCTGGAGGAGATTAACCGCACGCACAGGCAGGCCCGCAAAATACACGAAGGCGCGTTTGGCTCCATCAGCATCGGGTACCCGGGCTCCGTGGCGTACAGCTTCCTGCCCGAAGTGGTCTCCCGGGTAGCCCAGACCTTGCCCGAGCTCAAGGTGGAACTGGTAGAACCCATGGACATCAGCTTTGAGGAACTGTTGCTCAATTTCCAGATAGACCTGGCCATCAGAAGAGATCCCGCCGAAAACCCCGCCCTGCAATCGCTTTGCCTGTACTCAGAGCCGTTCGCCTTGATTGTGCCGCAGGGCCATTGGTTAACCCAGGAGAATTTCACCGGGCTGCAGGACGTGCGCGAGGAGAAGTTCATCTTGTCTGGCCTGCACCACCGCACCTTGTATGTGAACAGCCTCCGGCAGATGTTCAAGGAAAATGACTTCACGCCCAACGTCTACATTGAGTCTGATTTCGGAGCGATGATCCTGGGGTTGGTCGCGCGCGGACTGGGGATCACCGTGATGCCCAGTTCCTACGCCTTCGGGGCGCCGCCCAACGTCCGGTTCATCCACCTGCCGCAGAAAGTGAACCTCTACGTGACCTGGCGCAAAGACGATACCAGCGCCGTGCTGAAGAACGTGCTGGAATTGGTGCAGCAGGTAGCCCAGGAATACAAAACCGGCGCTGGCAGCAGTTTGCTGTTTTAGCGGGTGCTCATGGGGTGAGACGCGCTCCATGATGAACACGCATTCCGTCCTGTGTGATGATTATTTTCGCTGATTTTTGTAGGGGCAATCCCTTGTGGTTGCCCTACCTGTGTGTTCACCGCAAAAGGGCAACCACAAGGGATTGCCCCTACAAGCTGGGTAAGGTACGGAAGTAACTTCCGCGGCATCAATAATAAGCCGTTTTAAGGCCTTTTTCCTGAAAACCGGCCAGAAACGCTTCAGGCATCTGCGTTGAAACAGAAACTCCACCAGTATACACCGGTGGAGTTTCTGTTGAAAGAGGAAAAGCTTGTTAGGGGTGTCTTACTTGATGCTGCTGAACAACCGGTTCCACCGGATTCTATCTGTAAAAGTGGCGCTGGAGTCGGTGGACAGCCAGACCAGGACGGCTTTCCCGACCACGTATTCCTCGGGTACAAAACCCCAGAACCGGGAGTCATGGGAGTTGTGCCGGTTATCGCCCATCATGAAGTAGTAGTTCTGTTGGAAGGTGTAACTGGTCATTTCCTGGCCGTTCTGGAAGAGCTTGCCGTCTTTCACCTCCACGTTAGGGTTGTGTTCATATTCCCGGATGATCTTTTCGTACAGCGGCAGCGTTTGGGGTGTGAGGGTCACGGTGGCTCCGGCTTTGGGAATGTACAGCGGCCCGAAGTTGTCCTGGTTCCAGGCGTACGTGACGGGAGCCTGCGGGAAAACCCGGGGATCGGCCTCGCCGGGCTGGGCTTCTAAAGAGGTGACTTCCCTGATGAAATCAAAGGTGCGGAGCTTGGCGGCCGTTTCGGGCAAGGTGTGCAGAAAATAGCCGCCCTGGACGGGGTACACATCGGTGATGCCGTGTTTCTGAAAAAACTTCGCCTGCACGTCGCCATCGGTCTGGAGGTAATAACTGTACTGGAGTTTGGCCGGGATTGGGGCTGGAACGCCGTTGAGGTACACTTGCTTGCGCCTGATCTCCAACGTGTCACCGGCTACCCCAATGCAGCGTTTGATCAGGTAGGTTTTCAGGTCCACGGGGCGCTCCACTTACTCGGGGTGATTAAAAACCACCGGGTCATTGTGCTGCACCTCTGAGAAGCCCGGCAACCGATAAGCGGGCAGCTGCACGATGTCTGAAAAGGAGGGGAGATGGGTACCCCAGATGGTTTGGTGGGTAAGCGGTACCTGCACCGGCGTCATGGGCGTGCGCGACCCATAATGCAGCTTGCTCACCAAAAGATAGTCGCCGGTGAGCAGTGACTTTTCCATGGACGAGCTGGGGATGGCGAAGGCCTCAAAGGTGAGCCACCGGATGAACGTGGCGCAGACCACGGCAAACATCATGGCATCGCCCCATTCCCGCAGAGCGGATTTTTTGGGCTTGGGAGCGGGAGCTTTCTCTTTTTTAGTCCGGAAGGGAAATCGCATGGTGTCAGGAAGTTAAGCCCAGAGAAGGAATATAGAATAAAACTATATTTGGTGGGATTTATTGTGGCCTAACCGCTAAATACTTCCGGTGGCAACACCCGCGCTCTTCCGGGGAACAGGCTGGCCCGGCGTTGTTTGTTTTAAGCTTCTTTTCATGAAAACGGCCCTGAAACAGAAGCCCCAGGGAGGGCGCTGTTGCAGGGCCGTTAGATTTATTTTTTGGGAAGTGCTTTGGTTAGGATTGCTGCTGGTTGCTGTTCCAGATGTCTTTCTGCATTTTCCAGTGGTCGCTTTCTTTCTTCCAGACGGCCATGTACTTGCCCTGGTCCAGCGACCGGCCATTTTCGGCTTTGAGGGTGTACGTGCCCATTTCTATGGCGGTCAGGTCCAGTTGTTCCACTTCTACCGTGTGCAAATCCATTTCTTTCACGCCCATCTCCAGGGCATTCTGCCAGTACTGCCCAATCGCTTCGCGGCCCTTGACGGTTTCGCTGCCGGCTGGCAGCAGCAGAGCGGTTTTGGTGTACAGATTGGCGACGCTCCCAACATCACCTTGGTTAAAGGAAGAAACGAACGAGGCATTTAGGCTTTTGATTTCATCGGTGATGTCAGTGCTGAGTGCTTCCATAGGGTGGAGAGGTGGAAAATGGTGGTGGTAAGTGATACAAGTCAGTTGTCAGGAGCCTGGCAGACCGTACTTGATTAGTTGGTCTACACGTACTCCCCGCCGGAGGTCCAAGGCAATGCAAACGCACTGCCGCACAGGCAGCATGCTGTAAAAGGTAGTACGGGTATTTTGCAATCGGGTAGGCAGATTTGGCGGCGGATGGGGTTGAATACACGAGTACCTGAACAGTTCGTGCGGTCTATTCAGGAGCGTCCGGTGAAACGGGGCTGTTTTCAGGAAAACGGCCCCAAAGGAGAATCCTTCTCCAGCAGTTCCGTTACGTTCTCCAACACGCAATGCTCTTCGGGATTTGTATTTCTGAAGTTGAATACCTGCGGATTTGTCATCCGCCAGCCTTACCGCTTATGGTGGCAGAAAGCGGGGGTTACAAAATTCTCTCATCCTTTCATCGGGATGACAAATATCGGAGCTTGGAACGTAACAGTCTTGTTATACAGGTAGGGCCGTTACGTTCTAGTTCAATGGTTTGATTCCTTCGAGAAGGCATTGCCCATTGCTGCCTATTTTGAGCCTCACGGCTCACTGGAGTTGCAAACTTCAGCTCATTTTAGGTCCAAGTTGGAAACTTGAACCAGTTATATCAACCAGCTATATCATCCAACCATATCAATTAGCTATATCAACCAACTATGACAACTAGCTATATGAATCAGCTATAGTTTTAGAGTTTACCGGTCTTTAGAGCTTAACGGCCTGCCTGCTCTAAAGGTGGAGATCAAATAAAGGGGGAGATTAAATCAAAGAACCCGACTGGGGAGGACAGTCGGGTTCCTGGGTGATGCATTGGTTGGTTTCGGTTAAACCGGAGATGGTTTTAGCGCACATCTGCGCCTGTCATCGCTTCAGTAGATGAGTTTCCATCCACCTGTTTCGTGGGCTCTTTCCTTGTCAGCCACTTAGTTTCCAGTCACCTCGTTTTACGACATTCCCTGGAGGGCAGCTGTCACCGCTGCGGATACCGGGGTGGTGGGGTGCCCGATGAGCGTGGAGAGCTGGCGGCTGTCATCAAACAGATCATCCTGCGAGGCTGACACGTCCCAGCCGGCGATGGACTGGGCCAGGCCTTCGGGCAGGCCGAAACCGGTGAGGGCGGCGGCGTACTCGGCTCCGGGCAGGTTCTTGTAGGGGATGTCTTTGCCGGTCTGGCGGGAGATCTCGGCGGCTAAGTCCTGGAGGGTGTAGGCGTCGTCTCCGGCTAGTTCGTAGACTTTGCCTTCATGGCCTTCGCTCGTGAGAACTGCAACGGCGGCATCGGCATAATCGGCGCGAGCCGCCGAGGAGATTTTGCCTTCGCCGGCGCTCCCGATGAACGCGCCTCCGGCCAGGGCTCCGCCAAAGGAACCGGTGTAATTTTCGTGGTACCAGCCGTTGCGCAACAGGGTGTAGGGGATGCCCGAGTTCTCCAGGGCGGCTTCGGTGGCGAGGTGTTCTTCGGCTAAGGTGAGCGAGGAGGTGTCGGCGTGGAGCAGGCTGGTGTAGACAATCCATTTAACGCCGGCGTTCTGGGCGGCATCAATCACATTCTGGTGCTGCTTGGCGCGTTTGCCCACCTCGCTGCCGGAGATCAGGAGTAAGGTGTCTATGCCTTGCAGGGCCGGGCTCAGGGTTTCGGGTTTGTCGTAATCGGCTTCGCGGGCTTCCACGCCCAGGTCGGCGGCTTTCTGCGGGGATCGCACCAGCGCCACCAGTTGAGCAGGCGTTCCTTTTTGTTTCAGTTTCTCTACCACCAGGCGGCCCAGTTGTCCGGTTGCTCCGGTAATGGCTATTGTTTTCATAGTCTTCAGGTTTATAGTCTAATTTTCTATGCTATACGCAGGCTTTGGCAAAACTCACACGGTGGCCCGCTATGGAAGGGGATACTGCCGTTTCTGGCAGCGGGAAAGGGGCTACTTTAGGCCTGTTTTGCTGAAAATGGCCCTAACACGTTTCCTCTTCATTTGCTTTTTCTTCCTTTCTCGGCATCCGCCTCATAGGCCAGCCGCATGTAGTGTAGCACTTCCTCATTAATGTCTTCGGGTTCATACAGCCTTAGCCAGTGGTTGGTTTGCTTTTCGCCTATCTGTCCAATTTTATGGAAGCACAGCGTATCAGCGTACACTTTGTTGAGCGGAATGTAAATGTCTATGAAGTTTCTACCCAGTTTGTAAATCATACAGAAGCGGGTGTTCTTGGCCAGGGAGAGCATAGACTTGGATGGGTGCATCCTGAAATCTCCAATGGTACGGTACTGTTCCAGAAAATGATGGTACAAGGATAGGGTCTTCTCTGATTTGCCGCGCAGGAAATCTGCCTCGGTTTTGTCTAAACAGGAGTGGGCCTGATTGTTTCTCAGGAACTGTTGGGTGCAGGTGGGGCAGGTCCACATAGGCAGTCAGTGTTTTGAGCTTAGTTTCTGGAAAATAGGCCAAAATCAACTATTCCCCAAAGTAGAAGGGTTGGTTATTTTTTTGAAGGGTTTTGCCGGTTATTATTGTTGAAGCTGTTGGAATTGCTGCGTGGTGCGTTTGTTCCAGATTATTTGAGCCATTGCTGATTGGCTTTGATCATCTCTTCATGCGACATCCAAGCCGAGAAATCAGAAATTTCTTTCTCACTGTCCAAGACTTGTTGTTTCTGTTCCTCAGAAAGGCTGCTCCAGATGTGCCCCGGCTGCTGCTGTCGGCTGGAAAGAATCATAAAAATGTTCTGCAGAAGCGCTACGTCTTCCGTGGTCTCAATCAATTTATGCAGATCTCCTTTCAATGCGCCCATCTCTGTATTCTTCCAAAATATACGCAAAATCACAAAAAGGGAATGTTTGCTTGGTAAGTAGCAGTTTCGTTTTGGGGCTGATTTTAAAGAAATAGCCTTAAAACAGCTTCAACTCCGCAGCTGCGTTACAAGCAGAAATTGGCCTTAGATCCAGCTATTGTAGAGCAGCGTGTACACCAGCCCGTACTCAAGACTTGGGAAAAGTTGGCTGCGGGTTTGGTGTGAATGTCGGAAAACCCGCGGCAATTCGATCTGGTGCTATGGCGCGGAAGTTACTTCCGTGACTTAAGAAAACGCTTTAAACCAGTTTGACAAAAGTAGCGCTTAATAAGAAAAGTTTTTTGAAAATAATCAAGAAAGGTACGGACGTAAATCCGCGCCCTAGCAAGTTGCAAAAGGAAAAAATGTAAAAATATTAGGTATTTGCAATGTAAAATATCTATCTTTTCTAATGAAAGAAATTATACCTTAAAAAAATATTGAATCATGGATTTTCAAGATGTAATCAAAGCTTTGGGCGAGAAAGTGTCTCGTCTGCAGGAGTCTATTCAGACGGAAGAAGCTACAAAGATGGCCTTTGTAATGCCTTTTATTTCGGCGTTAGGATATGATGTATTCAATCCTATGGAAGTTGTGCCTGAATATGTGGCAGATTTAGGAATTAAGAAAGGAGAGAAGGTGGATTATTGTATTTTCAAAGATGGTGCCCCTTCCATCATCATTGAATGTAAGCACTGGAAAGAGAAATTAGATGTCCATAATTCTCAACTCCACCGCTACTTTCATGTAACTGCTGCCAGATTTGGTGTCCTCACAAATGGAATTACCTATAGGTTCTATACAGACCTGGTTGAAGCGAACAAAATGGATGATAAACCTTTCTGGGAATTCAATATTACCGAGGTAAACGAGCATACTTTATTTGAGCTTAAAAAGTATCATAAGTCCCATTTTAGCCTGGAAAATATTCTGAGTTCAGCAACCGAACTCAAGTATGCCAAAGAAATCAAAAGAATCATGTTGGAGGAAATGGCGAGTCCTTCAGATGCATTCGTGAAGCACTTTACCAAACAAATTGTATCAGGAGCAATCACGGCAAAAGTTTTAGAGCAGTTTACCGGATTGGTTAAGAAATCCATTAATGGTTTGGTAACCGAAATGATTAGCGACCGGTTGAAATCTGCTCTGGCGTCAGAAGAGGATAGAGGCTTTGTACATGCAAGAGTTGAGGAAGATACTACTGTTCAACCGGTGAATAGTGAACCCATCAACAAGGTCGTGACTACTGAAATGGAAAAGGAAGCCTTTTACATAGTTCGCTCCATTTTGAGAGGGAAAGTAGACGCAAACAGAGTATTCCATAGAGACACCCAAAGCTATTTTGGTATTCTTCTGGATGATAATAACCGCCGTCCTATCTGCCGATTAAATTTAGAAGGAGCAAAAAAGACGATTGTTCTGTTCGATGAAGCTAAAAAGGAATCCAGACACGAAATCCAGAGCCTTGATGACATTTATGCTCATGCAGATCAATTGATAAATACCGCCTTGAGTTATGATATGAAAGCAGTATCTGCTAATTAAGAAGTCTGTTATCCGGTTCAGAAAGCAAGACGAGCTATTAAAGAGCTCGTCTTGCTTTTTTACTTATAATCATTTTCTATGGCGCGGATTTACTTCCGTGACTTACCAGCTACTCCATGTGAGTAATATTCAATAAACCTTTTCCGCCCGCATAATCAATTGCGCTGCTATAGACATAGCTTTCGGGTTCTCTGACGAAACCTGCTTCTATCGGGTTGTTGTGGATGTAATCCAGGCAGCGTTGTTGTAGCTCATTGCCGGTGAGTTCTACTGGGTGGTATTGATTTTGCCAGAACTGGAATTTTTGGTGTTTACTGCTTCCTTCCGCAGTAGTTCTAAATAAAGCGAGAAGCCACTCTTTTCTACTTTCCTGTATGTTTTCTTGAATAGCTCTTACTAAGGCTACTGACGTGTACTTTTTGAAATCCCGTACAACGGCAGCTAAGGGGAAACGTTCGTCAGTCCTCAGCGCAAGATGCAAATGATTAGACATGATGCACCATCCGAAAATCTGAAGCCCTTTCTTTTCTTGGCAATACTGTAGGCTCTCTACCAGTAGGTCTTTGTATTCGCGTCTGGTAAATACATCTGCCCAACCTACCACCGCAAAGGTGATAAAATGGATGTTCTCCTGGTTCCTGGCTTTGTATTTCTCACTCATGGGCAGATCGTGCGCACAGCGGTGTTGTAGTGGTATTTACGATAAAAAGGCTCGTAAGGCACGGAAGTAACTTCCGCGCCATTGTAGAAAAGGGGAAGTTTTGGAAAAGCCGGCCTAAAACTAAAATAGGCTTAAAGCTCAGCTAATTAAAAGAGCTTAAACTTGGGTAATTAGAACAGATACAAAGCTTAATAACCTTATGCAATTCTAGAAAGGTAAGCTTTCTATTTAAGTACGATGGCGCGGATTTACTTCCGTGCCTTTGGCGCAATCCGCCAACACCCCTCTGACATCAATCACCCCCTAAACTGACGCACGTCATCTTTTCAGCGCAACCTTTACCTGACCTTTGTATCAACTGAAAGGGCTAGGTAAGCGCCGAACGAGTCAAACTCACTTCTCTGCCGCCGCCTGTTTCAGGAGAGATACACCGGCAGCGCCATGAACATCATCTTCCTTTTAATCAGCATCAGTCTACTGGTGGCCATCCTGTTCCTGGGGGCTTTCCTGTGGGCGGTGCGGTCCGGCCAGTACGAAGACGACTACACGCCTTCCGTGCGCATTCTCTTCGACAACGAATTAACCAAAAAACAGACTATTACTTCTATTTCTACTAAACCTATGGAGGACACCGCACATGTTAGCTGAGGTTCTAAAAGCTCCGGGCGAGGCGCTTAAAAACAGCGTCCGGACCGTTGAAACATTCTATTATGACAACAAGATTGTCCGCGATTTCGCCTATGCCACCCTGTTCTGGGGCGTAGCCGGAATGCTCATCGGGGTGATCATCGCGTTTCAGTTGGCGCGCCCCGAGCTCAACATGGGCACCGAGTACACCACCTTCGGGCGGGTTCGGCCCCTGCACACCAACGCCGTGATCTTCGCCTTCGTGGGCAACGGTATCTTCATGGGTGTGTACTACTCACTGCAACGCCTCTGCAAAACCAGAATGTACTCAGATGTCTTAAGTAAAATCCACTTCTGGGGCTGGCAGCTGGTGATTGTATCGGCGGTGATTACGCTTCCGTTGGGCATCACTACTTCTAAAGAGTACGCCGAGCTGGAGTGGCCCATTGACATCGCCATTACTTTAATCTGGGTGATTTTCGGCTGGAACATGTTCGGGACCATCATCAAACGCCGCGAGCGCCACATGTATGTGGGCATCTGGTTCTACATCGCCACGTTCCTGACAGTGGCGGTTTTGCACCTGGTGAACTCGTATGAGATTCCGGTGACCCTATTCAAAAGCTACTCTGGCTACGCCGGGGTGCAGGATGCGCTGGTGCAGTGGTGGTATGGCCACAACGCGGTCGCATTCTTCTTAACCACGCCGTACCTGGGCATGATGTACTACTTCCTGCCCAAGGCCGCGAACCGCCCCGTGTACTCTTACCGATTGTCTATCATCCACTTCTGGTCCCTGATCTTTATCTACATCTGGGCCGGTCCTCACCACTTGCTCTATACCGCGCTGCCAGACTGGGCGCAGTCCTTGGGTGTTGTGTTCTCTGTCATGCTGATTGCGCCTAGCTGGGGCGGGATGATTAACGGTCTCTTGACCCTGCGCGGTGCCTGGGACAAAGTGCGCGAAGAGCCCGTATTAAAGTTCATGGTAGTAGCGATTACTGCCTACGGGATGGCCACCTTTGAAGGTCCGCTGTTGTCGCTGAAAAACGTGAACGCCATTGCCCACTACACCGACTGGATCGTGGCTCACGTTCACGTAGGCGCCCTGGGCTGGAACGGTTTCCTGACCTTCGGTATCCTGTACTGGTTGCTGCCCCGCATCTTCAGAACCCAACTGTACTCTAAAAAACTTGCCAACTGGCACTTCTGGTTAGGCACGCTAGGTATCCTGTTCTACGCGGTTCCTATGTACTGGGCCGGTTTCACCCAAGGCCTCATGTGGAAACAGTTCAACAACGAAGGCATGCTCCAGTACTCTAACTTCTTGGAGACCGTGCTGCAGATTGTGCCTATGTACTACCTGCGTGGTATTGGCGGCGTGCTCTACTTAGGTGGCGTGTTCCTGATGATCTACAACGTAGTGAAAACCGTGAAAAGCGGTACGCTCTTAGCCAACGAAGAAGCCCAGGCCGCTCCCTTGATGCCTGCCGTGGTGATCAAAGGCGAAACGCAGCACACCGGTGGGCACTGGCACCGCTTGATTGAGCGCAGACCTGTGCAAATGGCCGTGTTCGCAACCGTCGCTATCCTGATTGGTGGTCTGGTGGAGATGATCCCAACGTTCCTGGTAGAATCTAACGTGCCTACCATTGACAGCGTGAAACCATACACCTCCCTTGAGTTGCAGGGCCGTGATGTCTACATCAAAGAAGGCTGCGTGAACTGTCACTCCCAGATGGTGCGGCCGTTCCGCTCCGAGACCGAGCGCTACGGCGAGTACTCAAAAGCCGGCGAGTTCGTGTATGACCGTCCGTTCCTGTGGGGCTCTAAACGTACCGGACCAGACTTGCACCGGGTAGGAGGGAAGTACCCGCACAGCTGGCACTACCACCACATGCTGGACCCAACCTCTATGTCTCCGGGTTCTATCATGCCGGCTTACCCTTGGTTGCTGGAGAAAGACCTGGACGTAAGCGACACCAAAGCCAAAATTGAGACTTTGATTGGCTTAGGAACTCCCTACGAGCCCGGCTACGCCGATAGAGCCAACGAAGACCTGATGCGTCAGGCCCGCGAGATCACCGCCGAGCTCAAGAAAGAGAACATTGACGTGAAGCCCGAGAAAGAGATTGTGGCCCTCATTGCCTATCTCCAACGCCTGGGCACCGACATCAAAGTGAAGGAAGAGAAATAGTTGTCAGTTGATGGTTGTCAGTTGTTAGCCAATAGTTCAGATACTGGCTCTTGATGCTAGTCATGAAACCAGAGGTGTTTTCACAACTTAGAAACTAATAACTGACAACTGCCAACTAATAACCAAAAGAATAGCCATGTATAAAAGTGTTTTACAATCCATAGACGGCATCGAGATCTATCCCATCATCTCCTTCGTCATTTTCTTCGTCTTTTTCCTGGGCCTGATTGCCTACGTGGTCGTGGTGAAAAAGGAATACATCCAAAGCATGAAAGAAATGCCGCTGCAGAACGAGAACGGATTAGCCCACCCACTAGACTTACGGTCATGAAACGATTGATACCCTACCTGGCATCCGCGCTGTTGTTGGCCGGAGCCGCCCAGCCTGCCGCTGCGCAGGACGCCGTGAAAGGCAAAGCCGTCTTTGACGGGAACTGTGCCGCCTGCCATGCCGTGCAGGAACAAGTGGTGGGCCCGGCCCTCAAAGACGTGCACAAACGCCGTGATGAGAAATGGATCTCCAACTTCATCAAGAACTCCACCAAGGTGATCGCCTCCGGCGATAAACAAGCCGTGGAAGTGTTTGAGAAGTTCGGGAAAGTGCAGATGACCAGCTTTGAAGGCACCCTCTCAGACGGTGATATCAAAGACGTGATTGCCTACGTGAAAGAGGAGAGCGACAAACCGGCCGAGGCTACAACCCCGGAGGTCGCGCCCACTGACGCAGGCAATACCGATGGTGCCGCTCCGGCCGCCAGCTTCAGTTGGAGAGCCCTGCCCGCTACCACGCAAATTCTGGTGGCGCTCATCGGCTTTCTGGTGGTATTGGTGTTTGCCGTATTGCTGATGACGTTCTTCCAGGCCTTGCCGCTATTAGGCCAGCTGTATGACAAGCCCGCCCTGCGCAATTCCCCCATGGCGCGATTCATTGCCCTGCTGCGCGGAGATACGTCTACCATCACCGGTAAACACAAAGACATTCTCATGGAAGACCACACCTATGACGGTATCTTTGAGTTTGACAACGACCTGCCCCCTTGGTGGAAGTACACCTTCTACGTGACCATTGTGTTCGGGATTGGGTACCTGCTGAACTACCACGTGTTCCAGAGCGGAGACCTGCAGATTGCCGAGTATGAAGCCGAAGTGCAGCAAGCCTCCCTGCTGAGCCCCGCTGGTAGCAGCGAAGGCAACGTGAACGAGGTCACCAACTTCAAACCGCTCACCGAAGCGCCTAAACTGGAAGCCGGAAAAGCCGCCTTCGTCCAGAACTGCGCTGCCTGTCACGGTGCCGAAGGCCAGGGCGTAGTAGGTCCTAACCTCACCGACGAATTCTGGCTCCACGGCGGCGACGTGAACGATGTCTACAAGACCATCAAATACGGCGTCACCAGCAAAGGCATGGTGGCCTGGCAGAAAAAGCTGAGCGATGACCAGATTTTGGAAGTGTCCAGCTACATCCTGAGTATCCAGGGCAGCAAGCCGGCCAATGCCAAAGCCCCACAAGGCGAGAAATACGTTCCAAAGAAATAGCATATCTACCCTTTATTAGCGTTGATTGCTTTGAAGCCTCTACCTCTCTGGTAGAGGCTTTTTGGTTTTGTTTTGGGAATGCAGTTTGCTTTTGCTGGCGTGGCGCTGCTGGTCTATGAGTTTATGAGCTGAGTTGTTCCATGGCTGGGCTCCGTGCGCTCACGGCCGCGAGGCCTCGCCTTCCCGCCTCGCGCTGTGTTTTAGCCTTGGCCAGTAGGCCTGCCGCATGCGCGGCACCAGGTCTAAAACAAGGCGCTCAACGGAAAGGCTGGAAATGGTGCTGGTAGTAAACGCCTTCTCGGAAGGACGGACTGAAGAATTAGGAAGGTCTATTAAAGCAATGTTACTTATGGTTCAAGTAAAGCAACATTAACAATGCAATTTTCCATGCTTCAAGTTTTAAACTTGGAGCTTCCCATGGAGCAAGTTTGCAACTTGCGTCACTACGTATGGAAACTTTGCAGGACATCACGGAAGTTGCAAACTTCCGTTAAAGGGCCACAAGTTGCAAACTTGCTCCATGGTAGGAGCTTGGGATGACTTGTATTGAAATATGCAGGGCACGTACTTCTGGCTAAATTCGATTCACGGCTCATCTCATGATAGGTTTAGGTCACACCCTCAAGTTTAGATTTTGGCAAAAGAGTGTCTGTACCTCATGCCTCCACTACTTTCTCACCAGAGCAACTGACCACTGCTTGAAGAACCCAATACCAGTCTTTCGGGTGAGCGCCTAAGCAGGTTCCGGTGCCGCAGGCATTGCGACCGCAGGGAGCAAAGGAAGCTGGTACAGCGCGAACCCGGAAGACGGGGCCTCGCGGCCGTGAGCGCTCGGAGGGAAACTATGGAACAACTCAGCTCATAAGCTCACGCCAATAGCGGCCTTCCGCTAGAACAAGCAAACTGCATGCACCCACACGCCAACAGCGGCCCTCCGCCAGCACAAGCGAACTGCATTCCCAAAACAAAACACATCCTCTCCAGACAGGTAGTCACTCTCTCGTTTTTCCCTCTTTTCCCCAAAACACCCCTAAAACGGAGCCCTTCCCGGCAAAAAGTGACAAAGATCATTTTCCCTGATGACCCACCAGATGGTAGAAGGCAGGGGGTACCGGTAATTTTACATCGTGCTTCAGAGGTGATCGCATCTCAGGGAAGCAGACTGAAAGTTAACCCCCTCTCGCTGCCGGGCGCACAACCGGTAAGAGACCATGAGTATACTAGCAACAGAACCCGAAACCTTCAGAGACACCATCTCTACGGTTGACAAAGACGGAAAAAGGGTGTGGCTGTACCCGAAAAAGCCCAGCGGGAAACTGTACCAGTACCGCAAATACGTAAGCTACGCGCTCCTGACCCTGCTGTTCTCAGGACCCTTCCTGAAGGTGAACGGGTTGCCCTTGCTCATGTTCAACATTCCGGCCCGCAAGTTCATCCTCTTCGGGATGATTTTCTGGCCCCAGGATTTCTTTATCCTACTGGTGGGCTTTATGGCCTTCATCATGTTCATCATTGTGTTCACGGTTGTGTACGGCCGCGTGTTCTGCGGCTGGGTGTGCCCGCAGACCATCTTCCTGGAGATGGTGTTCCGCCGCATTGAGTACTGGATTGAAGGCGATGCGCCCAAGCAGAAAGCCCTGGACAAAGCCCCCTGGACCACCGAGAAAATCTGGAAGAAAACCGCCAAACACACCTTGTTCGTGGGGGTGTCCTTTCTGATTGCCCACACCTTTCTGGCCTACATCATTGGCGTAGAAGAACTGCAGAAGATTGTCACCGACGGACCTTCTGCCCACGCCGGCGGGCTGTTCTCGCTGATCCTGTTCACGGGCGTGTTCTATGGTGTGTTTGCGCGGTTCAGAGAGCAGGTGTGTACCATTGTGTGCCCTTACGGCCGACTGCAGGGCGTAATGCTGGACAAGCAGTCGCTTACGGTAGCCTATGATTACGAGCGGGGCGAACCCCGCGGCAAGCTCCGCAAAAACCAGGTCCGTACCGAGGGCGACTGCATTGACTGCCACCAGTGCGTGCAGGTGTGCCCCACGGGAATTGACATCCGGAACGGCGCGCAGCAGATGGAGTGCATCAACTGTACCGCCTGCATTGACATCTGTAACTCCATCATGGACCTGGTGAACAAGCCGCAGGGCCTCATCCGGATGGCGACCGAAGAAAGCATCGCGGAGAAGAAGCCCTGGAAGTTCACCACCCGCATGAAGTCCTACACCGCCGTGCTGGTCATCCTGATGGGCGCTTTCGCCACGCTCTTGATCACCCGCAGCAACATAGAGGCCACCATCCTGCGCACGCCGGGCATGCTCTACCAGCAAACCGAGAAAGGCACCGTGACCAACCTCTACAACATCACGCTCATCAACAAAACCGACGAGGAGCTGCCCATCACCCTGAAACTGCTGTCTTCTGAAGGTTCCATCAAAGTAGTACGCAACGAGTTGGTGCTGCCCAGACAAGGCCTGGTGGAAGGCGTGTTTTTCGCCGAGATTCCGAAAAACGGCCTCAAAACGGCCAGCTCCAAAATTGAGATCGGGGTGTACAGCGGCGACAAACTCATCGCCACCGAGAAAACCAAGTTCCTGGGGCCGGGGCAATAATTATTGATCTGGCAGTGATCTGGCGCGAGACTTCAGTCTCGTGCCAAAGGATGAAGCGAGTCTCCAGACTCGCCGATGAAGAAGAGCGGCCTACCCAATGTCACTGCATAAGGCAGTGAAGGTAGTCTGGAGACTACCCAGCATCGCAAGGCACGAGTCCGGAGACTCGCGCCAGACGTGCTCAGGTCATAAGGAAAAGAGCAGAAGAAGTAAGAATATGCATTATCGGGGCTTGCCCCAAAACATTTAACTATTAACGATTACCGTCATGACTATCCGTGCCAACAGCCTTTCCAAACCGCACTCTGTGTTACCTTATATCATCATCCTGGCTTTTATCTTTTTCGCGTGCTACATCGGGTTTATGGTGTATGGTGCCATGCAGAGCGAGGTGAACCTAGTCAGCAAAGATTACTATGCCGAGGAGCTGGCCTATGGGCAGCGCATGAAGCAGGTGGAGCAGGCGCAGCAACTGGAAACCCCTATTTCTATTATCTCGGCCCCGGCTGCGGGCCAGCTGGTGATCAAGTTCCCCAATGATCTGGCCAAAGCGAAAGGCACCGTGCATCTTTTCCGCCCCTCTGATGTGAACCTGGATGTGGTGGTGCCCTTGGCACTGAGCGAAGACGGCTTGCAGTACATCTCCACCGCTATCCTGAAAAAAGGCTTGTGGCGGGTGCAGTTGAGCGGCGAGATGAACGGCAAACAATATTACCAGGTACAGGACATTACGCTCTAAACCATGTGGTGGGCAGGCTTGGTGATCGGTTTTATCAGTAGTTTCCATTGCGTGGGGATGTGCGGCCCCATTGCCATGGCGCTGCCTGTTGGCAGGGGATCCGGCGTTTCGTTTGTGGGAGGCCGGCTCCTGTACAACCTGGGCCGCATAGCTACTTACACTACACTGGGGTTGGTGGCCGGGCTGTTGGGCCGCACCCTACAGCTGGCGGGCTGGCAGCAGACCATCTCCATCGCCTCGGGCGTACTCATGCTTCTTTTGGTGCTCCTTCCCAAAATCAATACCGGAAACGCCGGCCGCTGGCTGGGCACCGACCGCTGGTGGAATGCCTTGCGCAAAGCCATTGGCAAACGCTTCCAGAACCCATCGGCGGGCGCATTGTTCTCGGTGGGCCTGTTAAACGGTCTTTTGCCCTGCGGCATGGTCTACTTCGCGATGGCGGGGGCGGTGAGTGCGCCGGGGGTGGGCGGTGCCATGCTGTACATGCTCATGTTTGGCCTGGGCACGCTGCCGCTCATGTGGCTGGTGTCATTGTCTGGCAAACTCATCCAACCCCGGTGGCGGGCCCTCATGCGGCATGCCGTGCCGTATGTGGCCGGTTGCCTGGCGGTGCTGTTCATCTTGCGGGGCCTGAACCTGGGCGTGCCCTACCTCAGCCCTAAATTAGTTTCCACGGAGCAGGAGGCACCCGTGTGCCATGTTCCTTAACCTGATATTTTCTCCTTAACTCACTTACCCATGAAGCCAAACCCCAGAATCCTGCTGCCTTTTAACTTCACCGATGCCTGCGTGGCGGCCCTTCGGTACGCAAGTCAGTTCGCTTCCCACCTGAGCGCCGATCTGGTGCTTCTGCATTGTGCCGGAGAAACCCAACTGACGCCCACCTTCCAGAGCCACCTCATGTCGCGCCTCCGGTCGTTCACGGACCGTTACATGAATTCGGCCGGAAAATCCATCACCCGTTTCTGCGTGGTGCGCGGCGGTTCGCTACGCGAGAACCTGCCGTCGGTGGTGGAGAACCACAACGTCAATCTATTAATTGCCTGCCCCGAGGCACTGTTGGAAGGAAACGACCAGAAGGAAGTGCTGTCGCTCACTGATTTCGCCTCCTGCCCGATGTTGCTGGTGCCCCGCGAAGCGGTTTTCCAGCCCCTGAAGGAAATCGTGTTCAGCGTAGACGTCACCGATACCGATGCGCCGGTGTTGGAGCGCGTTCAAAAAATCGCGCGGAAATTCGCGGCGCACCTCACCTTGCTGCACCTGCACGGGAACCTGGGCGCCCTGGAACTCTGCCAGATCCAGAAAGCCGCCTCCGCGCTGCAGGGACAGCTCACTTACCCCAACGCCACCATCCTGTGCCAGGAAGAGGAAGACCTGCTGGAAGGCCTCAATGATTTCTCGGAACTCTACACCCCCGACCTGTTCGTCATCGCCACCCGCGACACGCACCTGCTCAACGAATACTTCTCCGGTCGTTACCGCAAAACCAGCGCCTACCACCTGCACACGCCGCTGTTAAATCTGTACCAGGCCCGCAAAACCCCTTGCTCCGGCGGCTGCACGCATTGCAACGGGCACAAGCAGGAACAGAGAGAAACCGGTGAGGCCGTGATCCTATAAATGCGGTTTAGATGTAGCGTTTTAAGTAGGTTTTAGAAAAACAAAGCTCAAAAGAGAAGCCTCAGCTATTGTGTTGGGGCTTCTCTTTTGAGCCTTAATCGATAAGGGTTAAGGTTTCTCCGAAGTTGCTAAAGAGTCTCTAACGTATCTATTAGCAAGGCTCACTTCCGTTGTTCCTGTATCGAAATGCACGCAGACGTTCCACCTTGTACCCGGCCTAAAGCAAAAGCCGTTTCGGGCCTGTTTTCTGAAAAACAGGCCCGAAACGGCTTTCTAAGTAATATAATTTTCTATTTCTTCCGTGGCGGGTACGACATGGGCTTCCGGGCTGGGGCGGCGGAAGTGGCGGTTTTTTTTTCCTCGGGAGTGCCGCGCAGGTGAATGACCAGACCGTTCAGGAAGTTGCGCAGTAACTGATCGCCGCAGGGTTTGTAGTTGGGGTGGTCCTCCTTTCGGAAAATGGCCCCCAGTTCGCTCTTGGTGACGTTGAAGTCCACCAGCTTCAGGATATCGATGATGTCATCGTCCCGGAGCTGAAGCGCCACGCGCAGTTTCTTCATGATATCGTTGTTGGTCATGCCTTGTCTTTTTAATGGTCCGCGAAAGTACGTATACGAAATAGAAAAGCAAGCAGTAGGCGGGAAGTTGAGATTTACAGGAACTACGCCCAAGCCCAGCAAACCTAGGGGGCGAACTTTTGAGGTGTTTTCAGGAAAACAGGCCTAAAACGCCCGCCAACTTTATTTTACGTTACCCTGGTTCAAGTTTTCAACTTGGACCTACAAGCTTCGGAAGTTTGAAACTTCCGTGAGGCGAAAGCCTCAAAATCGCTCGCTGATTACCCATTCTTCTTCCCGCCTTCGCCGGTTAATTTCTCCAGGGCCTTGTCGCGTTTAAACTCCATTTTCCCGAAACGGAAGTTAAAGCTCACGCGCACGATGCGGTTGTAGTTGTTATTGCGGTTGTAATTATTGGAATTGGTGTTGTTGACGGTGGTTCTGATGGAATTGTTGCTGAACAGGAAGTTCTCCACGTTCAGGCTCACGCCGCCCTTGCGTTTCCAGAACTCTTTGCGCAAACCCAGGCTGTAGGAGTAGTTGTAGGTGCTGCGGCTCTGCAGAGAAAGCCTAGGCGAGTTGAAGGAACCGGCAGTCTGCACACTTACATCGTTTGAGAACTTGTATGAGGCGTTCCCGCTCAGGTTGTACATGAAACCCGCGCGCGTAATCATGGTCCGGCCTATGAAACTGGTGAGGTCATTATAGAACAGGTTGAGGTTGAGGCCCACCTGGCCTTTCTGCTTGAACCGGGTAGTGGCCGACAGGCTGGTGCCATACGTGGCGTTTTGGCCCAGGTTAGCGAAGGTGGTGTTCAGGGTGTCATTGTTTTCCCGGATGGGGAACTGGTACTGGTTGATGTCATTGTTGGTCTGCCGCCAATACATGGAGGCGTTGAAGCTGGTGGTTTTCAGGAGCCAGCTGTACTGAACCTCGGTGTTGTGGGTGATTTCGGCGTCCAGGTTGGGGTTGCCGTAGCGGATGTTGAGTTGGTTGCTTTCGTTGCGATACGGGTTTAGCTGGTTCATGCCCGGCCGCTGAATTCGCGTGGAATAACTCAGGCGCAGCCGCTGGTCATTGCTGAACCGCTTCATGAGCATGACGTTGGGCATGAAGTTCTGGAACGGTTTCTCCAGACTGGTTTCCACGTTGTTGGTAGTAAAGTCACCGGAAACGGCCGTGTATTCATAGCGTCCGCCTACGCGTAGCGTGTAGGTTTTCTGCCAGCGGTAGGTATACGACAGGTAGCCCGAATACACATCCTGATGATACGTGAACAGGTTGGAGCGGGCCGGGTCTACCAGCAGCGGGGCCTCGGTAGACCGGGAGTACCGAAAATCATAGTCGCTGCCCGAGTTCCGCAGCACCGCCCGCACGCCAGCCTCCAGATTGCCCAGTTCCTCCATGGGGTGCGAATAATCTGCCTGAAACGTGAACTCGCGGTTGGTGCCGTGGTTGTCGCTCTGCTCCAGGCGGGTAATTGCGGCGGTTTTGTTTTCTTCGGTCAGTTGGTAATCGCTGTCGCTCCCGTTGCGGTTGAATATAGCGATGAGGTCCAGTTCCTGGCCCTTTTTCTGAAAACGCCGGGTAAAGTGCAGGTTGGTCTCGAAACCCTGGTTGCGGTTGCGGTTGTTTATGTCCCGGAAGCGGTAATTGGCCGTCTGCTCCTCGCCCGAGGGCGTGAACTGGGCCGTGGAAAGGTTACGGTCACTCAGGTTGCGCGAACGGTTCAGGCGCACGCTGGCACTGAGGTTGTTGTTCTCGTTAAAGTCATAGTTGCCGCCCAACTGCGTGAACATGGAACGGCCGTTGTTCTCAAAGGTGCTGCTCTGCTGGATGAGCTTGGTAGGCGTCTGGATGAAATTCTCCTCCCGGAAATACACCTGGTCTGATTCAGAATCACCTATGCGGTCGTTGAAGTTGCCGCCTACGCTGGCCCGCAGCCCCAACTTCTTCTTGCGCAAATTCAGGTTGGTGTTCAGGTTATTGGAGCGGTTTCCGGCCGTGGCCGTGACCTGGCCCGTCATGCCTTCTATGTTGCTTTGCTTGGTGATGATGTTGATCACGCCCGCCGTTCCCTCGGCTTCATATTTCGCCGAAGGGCTCGTGATCACCTCCACTGATTTAATCATGTCCGCCGGGATTTGCTGCAGGGCCTCGGCCAGGTTGTCGGCGAGCATGGTGGAGGGTTTGCCGTTAATAAGAATCTTGATTTTGGTGCTGCCGCGCATCTCCACGTTGCCGTCCATGTCTACCGCCAAAGAAGGCACTTTCTTGAGCACATCGGCGGCCGTGCCGCCAATGTTGGTGATGTCGTTCTCGGCGTTGTAGACCATGCCGTCATCGGTTTGCTGAATCAGGTCTTTCTCGCCGGTCACCACCACTTCCTCCAGCGCTTTGCTGTCAGAGTCCAGCGGAATCTGACCCAACTGCAGCGGTGCCGTTCCCGCCAGAACGGTGATGGAATGCAACTTGGTTTTGTACCCGATGAAACTGATGGCCAAATCATACGCTCCCGGCGCGACTGCAGGGAACGTGAACTTCCCATTGGCGTCACACGGCACGCCCGTGATGAGTTTTCCGCTTTTGTCCTGCAAGGCCACGGTGGCAAAATCTACCGGTGCCTTGGAGGCCGCATCTACCACCGTGCCGGAGACAGAAATGCCGCTGGTTTGCCAAAATAGGCCAGAAACGGGAGCCGCCGCCCTTGCCGGAACACCTGGCAGGAAAGTAGTAGCTGAGAGCAAGAAGACTCCTGTTAAACGGGAGAGGGAAAATTGTTTAATTCCAGCCATATAGAAAACGGGCAACGAGCGATACAAGCCGAAGTGAAAAGTCCGCAGCCGGAGATGGCGCATCTTCCCTCTCTTGTTCTCCTCTGGCCCGCGGAGTTTCTTTGACAAGTAGCTGAGCAGATGGTTTAAGGGCTGTCTGAATAAAGTTGCAGAGAGAACTGTTGGCAGAGACACTCGTAGGAGCTGCGCACACTACGAGGTCTTTTGGGCGGGTGCGGCAGAAAAAGAAAAGCCCCGCCAGAAGCTGGCGGGGCAAGTTCTTTCAATCATCGTTTTGGGCCTGATTTTGGGGAAAACAGGCTAAAAACGGTCGGTGCTGGTTAGTACGTCAGCATTTCAACTTTCCCGTCCATGGTGGCGGCCACCAACCGGCGTTTCGGCAGCACGTTCACGGTGTTCACCATGGAGTTGTCAATCTTGTGGGCCCAGTTCACTTTCTGGGTCTGCGGATCTATGCTGTACACCACGCCGCTCTTGGTCCCGAAGAACACCGCGCCGTCTTTTTCAATAAGCATGGACGGCACGTGCTCGTACCCGAAGCCCGCGTTCAGTCGCCAAGCCAGCTTAGGGGCGGTTTTGTTTGTTTCAAAGGCTACTACTTCATCCTGCATGGTTTTGCCGTACACCAGCTTTTTATCGGCTGACAGGCCAATGGATTCGCGCACGGTGGCGTCTTTGCTGCGCCAGAGCGCCTGACCGGTTTTGCTGTCCAGGGCGGTGATGAAGCGGTCTGGGGCCACAATGTACACCACGCCGTCATGCGCCACCGGAATGACCATGGCGGGCGAGAACATGCGGTTGCCCGAGCCATTGTTCCATTTCCAGGCCAGGGTTCCGTCTTTCTGGTTCAGGGCGTACAGGTGGCGGTCCCAGGCTCCGAAGATGACTTTTCCTTCATACAACAGCGGGGTGCTCACCATGGCGCCGCCCAGGCCGGCAAATTCCCAGACCTGTTTTCCGGAGGAAGCTTTCAGGGCTCTGAACTTCCCGTCGCTGCCGCCAATGTACACCACGCCTTTCTCTACCAGCGGCGAGCCCAGCACCGAGGCATCTGTTTTGGTTTTCCAGGCCAGTTTTCCGGTTTTGGCTTTCAGGGCGTAAATGTGCCCGTCGCCGGAACCGAAGATGATGTTGTCTTTGTATACTGCGGGCGAAGAAAACACGCCGCCGCCCGTCTGGAATTCCCAGGCTTTGGTGCCGTCTTTTTCTTTGAGGGCTTCCACCTTGCCCACGCTGTTCCCGAAGATCACCAGCCCGTGGCTGTTCACCGGGGTGGAAATCACATTGGCGTCTGAGTGGTAGCTCCAGGCTTTTTTAGTGGTGGCGTATTGGTCATTAATAGCGAAGGAAGGCCGCGGATAGGTTTTGCCGTCGTTGTAGGAGCGGGTGCCCAGCGCGATTCTGCGCCAAACGGGTTTGCTGCCCACGCCCGGGTTGCGCTCCGTGAACAGCGCCGAGTCTTGCCGCATCTCCACCAGGTTGTAGCCGCCCACGGCCTCTTTGGCGCGCAGGTTAGAACGGCCCATGGTAGCTTGCAGGCCTTCCGAGTCAACCACTTTGTTCTGGTGGCCATGTCCGCAGATAGAGAACTGCGTGTTGTATTTCTTCAGGCGGTCAATGGCGTCGTACCAATTGTCCAGGCCGTTGTCCAGCGGGTAATGGTTCACAAACACGATGGGCTGATTCTTGGGTGTTTTCGCCAAAACGCTGTCTAACCAAACGGTGGCATCGCGCGGAATGTGGCCGTCTGACATGCGCACGTACGGGCCTGAGGCGCAGCCGATGAACTTCAAGCCTTTGTGTTCAAACACGAATTTGTCTGACCCAAACTCCCGGATGAAACTCACGCCGCCCGACTCTGACCAGCCCGTGTCATGGTTGCCCGGGATAATGTAGTAAGGGACTTTCAGCTTGCTGATGATTTCCTTGGCTTTCTTCAGCTCGGCATCGGTGCCCATCTCGGTGATGTCGCCGGTGAGCAGCACGAAGTCAATGCCCTGCTGGCTGTTAATGTCGGCGATGGTGCGCTCCAGGTCTTCTTCGGCTCCGCCGTTGGCCGAGCCAATGTGCGTGTCGGTGACAAACGCGAACTTAAAGGACTGGGCCACTGAGGCGTGCCAGGCTCCCAGCCACAGACAAAGCAGCAGGAGGAGGGAGGGTGATCTTTTCATAAACGGGGAGATTAGTAGCAGGGGCTAAATATCTGCAAATGGGAATAGATAAGCCAACCTTCCAGGGGATATTTTTAAAAAAAATTAAAAAGTAAGTTGATAAGGCGTTTCAGGGGCAGTTTTGCCAAAAGAGGCTTAAAACCGGAAGCGGGTTAAGAAGGAGTTTTCCGGGCGCTTTCAGGAGGGTTTGCAACAAGCTGACGCTATTTTCTGTACCTTCAAACCAGAACTAACGCCTATTTACCGTGCCACAATACCTGATCACCGCCTTAGATTACACCGATGACCAAGCCCTGGACCGCCGCATGGCTACCCGTCCGGCGCACCTGGAAATGGTCAAAAAGCTGAAAGCCTCCGGAAACTTCATCCTGGGAGGTGCCATGCTGAGCCCCGAGGAGAAAATGAAGGGTTCTACCATGGTCATGGAATTCGAGAACGAAGCCGCGATCCAGCAATGGCTGGACCAGGAGCCGTACCTGCTGCAGAAAGTGTGGGAGAAAGTAGACATCACCCTCTTCAAAGTAGCCACTGTTTAGGTTCTTCCTATTGCCTTACCAGCTCCAATAGGAGCGTAAAAGCGCTTTGAGCCTGTTTTTCTGAAAACAGGCCCAAAGCGCTTTGTGGTTTATATGTCTTGTGAAGGTTAGCGGATAACATGTCCGCATTCCGTCCCCCTTTGAAGGGGGTAGGGGGATGATCACTCGTGCAGTTAAGGACATCTTTGAAAATCCAGCTCTTCGGGATTTGCAATCCCGAAGAGCTGGATTTCTGCGGATTTGTAATCCGCGGCGGTTGGGGCTCAAAGGTGCAGAGACGGGGATTGCAAATCCCCTAATGACCTACTTCCGGATTGCAAATCCGGAAGAGTCTTCCCTTTTAAGTAGAACTTGCCCTGCCTTTGAAGGGGGGAGGGGAATGATTACCCGTGCAGATAAGGACATTCCCGAGATTTTACTCGTGCAGATAATAGTTGTCCCGAGAATCATTTCTCTTTCACTTTCAGCGATTGCTTCTGCTTCTTCTAATGCATTTGTCATCCCCCTACCCTTCAAAGGGGGACGGAATGCGTGTTAGAAGGGAATATATAGTTGAATCAGCGAAAATACGCCTACAGGTACCAGATGCGCTCCGGAGCCAGCGAAACAAAGACTGTATCTCCCTTGGCGAAGTCACCGGCCCCGGTTCTGACGAGAACCTCACCGGTGGGCAGCGCTACCTCCAGTTCATAGTGGCTGCCAAAGTACGTCACCTTTTGCACCTGCCCGGCCACGGCATTTTCCCCCTCGGTGGTAATTTCAAAGGCCTCCGGGCGCACCAGAACCTGTTTGCCGGTTGACTTGGTCTGAGCGAGCTGCGGGAACACCTCGGCCTGGGCGGCCGAAAGTAGCGTGTATTTCCCGAACAGCCCAGCCACGTATTCATTTGCGGGTTTCAGGTACACCTGCTGGGGAGTGCCTTGCTGCAGCAGACGGCCCTCGTGCATGACCAGAATCTCATCGGCCCAGGAAAGGCTGTCCAGCGGGTCATGCGAGATGAGCAGACACGTAATTCCCAGCTGCTCGCTGATGTCCTGAATGATGGTTTTCAGGAGGCTTTTGTGCCCGGTGTCCAGGTTGGAGAATGGCTCGTCCAGCAGCAGCAGGGTGGGGGAGGTGAGGAGCAGACGGGCGAGGGCAATCCGCTGGCGCTCGCCGCCGGAAAGCTGATCGGTGCGGCGGGTCAGCAGATGCGTGATGTGGCAGACGGCGTAAAGCGCATCGGCCTCTTCCTGTGGCAGTGTGTTGGCGTAGCGCAATACCTGTTCCACCCGCAAAAACTCCGGTAATTCGTATTGCTGCGACAGATACGCGATGCCAGGGTGCCCGGCCACCAGCTTTTCGGCTGGGCCTTTCACCCGATCTCCTTCAAAGGTAACGGTGCCGGCATCGGGCTGGATCAGGCCGGCGATGATCTTCAAAAGGGTGCTCTTCCCGGAGCCGGTTTCTCCGGACAAGGCAATTTTCTGGAACTCGCGCTGGTAAAAGCTGATGTCCTGTAGAACAGGTTCTTTTTCTCCCTGCTTGTGAATTCCGGCTACTTGTAAAAACGTCATGTGCTGTGAACGGAGTTTCCTGCGTGTCAACTTCTCCGGCCGGGTCAGAAAGAATGTTCTCTCTATCCAATTGCCGGAAAGCTGCTTTTATTTCCTTACCCCGAGGGTTAGCGTGCCTTTGATGGGTTGGCGGTTTGCCAGGTTCCACAAGGGAAGTGCCTCTATGGTATTTTTGATTTTGTCTTTATGACTCTCTTTTACTGATGCCGGTAAGGTAATGTTGGTGAGGTTGGTAAACCCGAAGGCGTCAATTTCAAAGTCCACCCGGATAGGGGTTTCCTTAATTGCTTTTCTGTAGCCGGTAAAATCAAGGCACAGCGCCAGGTATTGCTCAAAAGAATCTTTGAGGATGAAGTTCAACGGCTCGCTTCCGGTGGTTTTGAAATCAGTTAAGTACTGGTTGGCGTACCCTTTGGTGATGGCGCCGGAGGTGGCCGTGTAGATGCTCATGTTATGATGCGGAAGCAGTTGTTCCAGCTCGGGCAGCAGAAAAGTAGACTCCTGAATAGCGGTGGGGAGTTCTTGAACCAGGTTGCCCGCAATGGCCTCCAGGGCGCTCTGTCTTTCTACAAAAAGCTTTTTGTTGTCATGCAGTATCGCAAAGATATAGTCGCCTTTCCTGATGGTGAGCGTAATGGATGGGTAGTCACCGGGATATTGGTAGATAAACGCATCGGCTAAAAGAAGTTCTTCCTGAGGGGCGGCCGTTTGTGAGGAGATCGTTTCTTTGGTGAAAACCTGGTAGCCTTTCTGAAGGAAGCCCTCCGCTAAGATCTTTTCGATGGCCTTTTGGTTGCTGATGGAGGTAACGGTACTTTCTCCCTTGATCGGGTTGATCTTCAGGAGTACGTTTTTTTCCTGTGCGTATAGGTTAAAGGTGATCAATAAAAGCAATAGAATTCTTAACGCGTGCATAGATTTTGAGAAGTGCCCTGGCCGGGTCTGCCAGAGTGCGGATTATTGTATAACTTTTCTCAAAGATACGGCTGCTTCGCGTTAGTTTTCCTTTCCTGTAAGTGAACTCCGTTAAATTTAACCGCCCATTTCAAAGCACCGTTGAGCCGAGAACAGGAAGGGTCTTTTTCTTTGTCTCTTGTTCTATGCAGTTGGTTTCTATAATCTGTCCAGAAACGCAAAAATTCTATTGTAGATCTCTACCCGTTCAGTTGCGTTGGGGAAGTGGTTGCTGTCAGGGGAAAAGATCACTTCATTTTTGCTCGGATTGCTGTTGAGCAGTTGCACAAACGTTTCAAAGGTGCTGGGTGGAATTTGGTCGTCCTTTCCGCCGTACCATAAAAAGTAGGGCGGGTCCTCTTGGTCAAAATACGTGATAGGTTCATACTTGGAGACCACCTCTTTGAGAGTATATCCTTCCCAGAAAGGGAACAATGCCTTGCCAATCTCGCGCATGGTTTGCGTTTCATGCTGCATGAACGCTTTTTCAACTGCGTCTAACCCAGCTACAAGTCCAGAGAAGTTGATGATGCCGGAGATTTTAATTCCGCTATTTAACTTGACGGGATACTCCGGATTGTTCGCCGAAAGTCCTATCAGACTTGCCATGTGGGCACCTGCTGAAAACCCGGCCAAAATGGTCTTGCTAAGATTAAGCGGATACGCTGCGCTATTGGCTGCCAGGAAATTGAGGGCATTGATTAAATCTTCTGTTGCCACAGGTATTCCCCGCTTCAGCCGGTAATTCATATTCACCACATTCAGTCCTTTGTCTAGGTAAGGCTGAATGTATTTTTCCTCCAGCGATTTATCGCTCAGGTAAAAAGCACCTCCGTGTAAAAAGACGATAGTGAAATTCTTATTCTCCTGCGTACTTGCCTCTTCACAGAGGTAAATGTCCATGTTTTGCTCCTGGTCTGAGCCGTAGTCTAGGTCTTTGATGGCTTTGTACATCACTGCTATATGTTCATGAGACTTGTCAGAAATGGTTGATGGTTTGCCAGCGCAGAAGTTGTGATCGGTTCTAAGTTATGTGTTGAGAAAGTAGTTTTATTTATAACGGTTAGTACATAAGGTGAGCAAGGCGTAGCCGAAGCTTGGCTTATGTACAGTGTTAGCTGTTGCATTTTTTATTTAATCAATTCGGCCAACACTTGCTCAAGTTCTTCTCCTTTTAAGTTCTTGTGTATTACCTTGCCTTCCGGTGAAATCAGTACAGTAGAGGGAAAGGTGGTTACGCCATATAGCTTTGTAATCTCATCTGAAAGGACTTGTTTCCAGCTAATGTCATACTTCCCTATGATTTTGGTTAGATGTTCAGGCTTTGAATTTGATACAATGCCCACTATTTCAAACTTGGCAGGATTGTACTTGGCTACCAAAGCCTTTAAACTTGGAAACTCCTTTATGCAAGGTGCGCAGGCAGTGAACCAGAAGTCAAGAAGCAGGTATTTGCCCCTAAATTGGTCTACAGATACTTCACTCCCATTCACAAAATCCCTCCCTCGGAAAGGTGGGGGCGTGAAGCCTACTTGTGCCGCACGCATGATTTCATTCCTATTCACCCTGCTAACTTTGGCCACCTTCTTCATGTAATCGATGCCTAGGTACTGGTACTCAACATCTCCTACTTTGAAGAAGCTGCTCGGCACAAGTTCATCGGCAAGTCTCACACTTTTCGCCTCTCCTCCCTCAATGTTATCTGCTACAGCCATGGTAGTTACATCGGCCTCCGCTGGGTTGTAGTGCATGAAGTTAGCCGGGCTGAACTGTAGCTCGTAGCCTTTGTTGTTAACTTTTATGTTAGCCGTGTAAAGGGAAGGGAAGCCTGCATATGTTGATTTCTTGTCCTCTGAGAGCACAAAGGCGACGGGGTAATTCACCTCCATCACTTTCCCTTTCACTACTTGCTGTGATTTCACATGCACCCCATTGTCCGCAATTTTCCTATAAAGTTTAACATCAAATGGGGCACCGTAAGTAAGCAGGGGGCGGGACTTTTCGTCTGAAAAGTCCAAGTCCGTATTAGTGTCGGCCATCCAAACAAGTTTCCCATTCTCGTCCTCGCCCTTTATGATGTACACAGCCACCCTTAAGGGCTCCTTTGAAAACTCCTTTTCATTGGGCTCAAAGCCGAAACTCTGCTTCAACTGCTCGAAGTATTCCCCTGATATCTTGTTCTGAAGGTAACTCTGGTAGAAATGCTGCTTACCGCTGAGTGTAATGTGATGGTGTGTCACGTTTTTAAGGTTCTTAGGAATGCCCCTCACTTGCTCCTTGAAAGGACTGTCTTCTGCCTGTGGACTGTAAGAGCTAAAGCCGACATGAAATACTCCAAAGCTCTTTTTCAGGGTAAGTGGCAGCTCAATTACCTCTTGTGCAACTGTGGTGAGGGAGAAGCCGAGCAGAAGAGCTGTGACAGGAATCAGTTTAAGTATCATTGGCTTTTAATTAATATTAAATTCTAATTTTAGATGTAACAGCTAACGGTTAGTATATACGACAACATACGCTTATCTGCACTATAGATCAAGCGCCGTTCTGGCGATATCAAGCCTCTGAGGAGATGGGGGTGAGTTGGAGTTCTTCGGCGTGGGGTTGGAGGGATTGGATGATGAAGTCGATGTGGGCGGCTAGGTCTACCTGGAGCAGTTCGGCGCCCAGACGGACTTCGCCACGGTCTACCGAGGCGGCAAAGCTGGCTTGTTTCAGTTTCTTCAGGACAGATTTGGCTTCCAAGCCGGAGAGGCGCTGCGGGCGCACCTGGGCGCAGGCGACCACAAAACCAGTGATTTCATCGCAACCCAGTAAGGCTTTGTCCAGCAGGCTGTCGTGGGGCACGCCCCAGTGACTGTAGTGGGCCGAGATGGCGTGCGCCATTTCCGCTTCGCCCCGTTCGCGCAGGAGTTCCACTACCACCTGCGGGTGGCGGTCAGGGTAGGCTTCGTAATCAGCGTCATGCAGGAGGCCGGTGTTGCCCCAGAGTTCCGGGTCCTGGTTGAGTTTTTGGGCGTAGGCGCGCAGCACCAATTCAACGGTGCGGGCGTGGCGTAAGAGGCTCTCGCCTTTGGTGAAGTGGTGTAGAATCTGGGAGGCTTCTTCTCTGGTCATGCACGTGCGGTTTAGACCAGTAAGATAGCCCGCAGCAGGCAGATGGACAAACAAAGCGACAGGGTGTTTTGCGGGCCTTTTTCTTATATCGGCTTGAAAACAGGAAGCGGCTTTTCAACATAGAAAGTAAACCATAGCCAGAGAAGTAGCCTTGGCAATGTACCGCAGTTGTAGCAGGTATCAGGTGCCCTTGCATGGTGGGCGGGAGCACGGCCTTGCCTCTGGTGACAGGGGGTAAGCTCTTAGGGTAATGGAGAGCGCGTACCGCGTTACTTCACCTGCCTCGTTGATTAATGGTGGTGATGGTGATGGTGATCATCGTCCTCGGGGTTGTGACGCAGGTTCTGGATGGAGCCGAAGACAAAAAGCACGCTCCAGCAAACGTACAGGTAATTGAATGACGCGATTTCCTTGCCCCACAGGTGCAGCAGCAAATGCGCCAACCCCGACATCAGGATTCCGGTAACGGCAATGAACTGAAAGGAATTCATTGCTTTGGGATTATATATTTTATACCATTCCATAGGCTAATCATTGTCCTGCTTTCCTCCCTCAGGGGAAAGCCCGAAGTGTATTGATAAGGTGTATACGTGTAAAAGCCTCCGCAACGCCAATGCGTTAACACAAGCCTACCGGCCCAGTAAGGTAAAACACGCAAAAGGAGTATTCATCTGTAGCCGCGCGTGGTACTTTCCGGGGGCTTGTCCGCCGCGTACCAGCTAAAGCCTTCGCTCAGGTTGCACAAGGTCATCCTCGTGGCAAAGGTAAGGATTGCCCCGTAGATTATTGGTGAACCGATGAGGCTCTGGCGTTTTTAGGCAGTTTTCAGAAAAGGAGGTCCAAAGCTGCTCTTAAACAGAGATGATGTTTCTCAAAATAAACTAGACCTGCTGATCAGGCATACACATTCAGGAAAAGCCGCAATGATCTGCTTTTCCGGATGTGTATTTTTTAAGCAGCGATAATAGCTATTGAGAAAGGAGGGAAGTTGCGATTCTTGAGGTGATAATCAGGTGGGTTCCGCGTTTTCCTTATGCGTGCGGGTAGAAGAGCTTTGAGGCCGATTTTAAGAAAATGCCCGTAAAGCAGTTTGCCTGAATTTATTTATTTAACATAAAATTCAACATTAATGACATATATTTCGCTTCTCAATCTTGGCTGAAGTACCAGTAAACAAAAAGAGAGCCTCTAATCTGAGGCTCTCTTTTTGTTCTGTTTTCTCTTGGAATCAGGGGAGACCTGCTGGACCAGCGTCAGGAAATTGGCCTCGGGTTTCATCTTGAACTCGGCGTAAGCTTCCAGTTGGCGGGTGGTCAGAATTCGGAAGAGCTTGGTTTCAAAATCCTCCTCAATGTCGCGCAAGGATGCGTTTAGAGCAGGGGCATCGTCTTTCAGTTTTCTGGTGATTTCAGCGGCTTTCGTCAGGCGTTCCTGGTTCAGGTTCCGGATCTGGAGAAACTCGGCTTCATTCAGGCCCAGCTCCGTCACCATCATGCGGCTGATAGAAGCGGAGGTATTTTCCACGGCCTCGTTTTTAGGGGCAACTTGCCCCAATCCCTTCAGGGAAAAGGCCAGAACCAAACAAATGGAAACAGTAAAGATTTTCATGACTTTAGAGTTTTGAGGTAGTGAATGTCTGTTGTGTTTCTTGTAAATATCTTAACCAGATTGTCTCTAAATGTTACGCTTAAATACACGCGTTGTTCTATGATGTGCTTGTAAATAATTGATTTATTTTGGTTTAGGATGGGTTTGTTAGGCGAAGAGTACTAGTGAAAACTTTGGGGCTAGAAGAAGGAGGTTGCGGAGATGTGCAAAATTGCATATCCTCAAATATTACTTTGGCTCTCAGGCAGTGTTGCGTCTATCAAGAACTCTCAACACAACGTAGAGAAGGTCAGAAAAGGAGAAAAGAACTTTGATGGAGTAAGTCCGCAGTCTGCGGCAAGACAGATGCCCTAAAATGGAGATCCTCCTTCAAAGAAGGAACGTTCTGGTGAATGGTCAATAGAATCTGCTCACCCAAGTGCTGACCCCTATAAAAGCCCGATGCCCGTTTTACGCTCCTTTTCAGAAAAGAAGCATAAAACGGGCATCGGTACGCGGGTGGAAAGCTTAGGCTACCAGAGCCACTCAGGGCAAAGCATCCGGGCTTTGTTCCGAAGTTTAAACCCGACAATCAGTTCGTGGCTACCGGCGCTGGCGCTGTTCAGGCCAGAGGTGGTCAGGTCATAGGAGTAGCCCACGTCCAGCACGTGGTTCACGTTCATGCCCGCCAGCGCGGCAATCGCATCGCCGTGGCGGTAAGACATGCCCGCCCAAACCCGGTTGGCGTACATGGCCTTGAAGTTCACATCCACTGACAAAGGGCTGGGGCTGGCAAATTTCAACATCACGGATGGGTCAATGCTGAAGTCATACCGGATCCGGATACGGTAGCCGCCCGTCATGAAGAAGTGGGGCTGTAGTTTCTGCTGAGGTCCCAAGCTTCCTTCTTTGTTCGCCACCACGGTGGTGAGCAGCTGCGCGGCAGAAGCGCCCACGTAGAAATTGTCAGAGTAAATCCAGGTGCCCAGGCCCAGGTCGAAGTTGGTTTTGCCCATCATACCCGGCCGGATGGTAGGGTCGTTCTCGTTCAACAGATGCAGCTCGTTCGTGTTCAGGCGGGTCTGAATCATGCCCCCGGCCAAACCCACCGACATGTTCACCCGGCGGGTGATGGGGTGGTGGTAGGCGTAGGTCAGGTTCAGGTTGGTGGTGCTCAGCGGACCCGTTTTGTCTACCTGCGCCATGGCGCCAAACCCGTGGTGCGGCCGCGACTTGTGGTACTTGGTGGAGCGTGGGTTCTTAGACGGCAGCTTGGGGATAAACCCCCGGCCGGCACCCGGACCCACCGGCGCGTTCCGGTCACTCATCCCGAAAGACGTGTGCCCGCTGACGTAGTACGTAACCGGAGCGCCTTCCACGCCCACCCACTGGCGGCGGGTACCCATGCGCACATCGGTGTAGCTCTCAATGCCCGAGACGGCGGGGTTCAGCAGGAAGTTGTTGAACAGGTACTGGCTATACTGGGCTTTCTGCTGCGCCATGGCCGGAGAAAGTACACCAAGAAATAAAAGAATAGTGGCAAGCTTTTTCATATGCGCTTACTTGATAATGGTGACGTTTCCGATAATGGCACTCTCTTTTCCGCCCAGGCGGATGATGTAATAATAGGTGGCGGCCGGCAGGGCCTGACCTTTCATGTTGCCTTCCCAGGCTTTCTCGTAGCCTCTTGATTCAAAGACCTTGTTGCCCCAGCGGTTGTAGACTTCCACCTGGCAATCTGGGTAGCTCTTGAGGTTAGGAACATCCCAGACATCATTGATGCCGTCTCCGTTCGGGGTGAAGCCATTAGGTATTTCAATGGGTTGCAGCACGGTGATGGTTACCTGATCAGAAGAAGTACAGCCGTCCTGGGTAGTGACCGTCACGGTGTAGGTGGTGGTCTGGGTCGGTTTTGCCACTGGATTTGGAATCTGGCTGTTATTCAGGCCCGTTGCGGGAGACCAGCGGTAGGTTAAACCGCCAGATGCTTCCAGGGTGGCGAAGTTGCCTAGCACGATGTTCTGGTCTGGTCCGGCCTTGGCCGTTGGAGCCGGGATGTTCACTTTCACCGGAATCCGAACGCTGGCGCAGTTCTGAAGCACGGACCGTACGTAGAACGTGGTGGTTTCTTTCAGGGCCGGGGTGGTGAACGTCAGGCCGGAGCCTAACAGGCGGCCGCCTTCCTGCTGGTCAAACCATTCCACTACGGTGCCGCTGGTGGCTGGCACGGCCGTTAAGGTAGCCGTAGTGCCCGCGCAGATAGAAGCTTCCAGAACCGCAGGAGGCTGCGGCGCGGTAATGGTGACCTGCACCACGTTGCTGATATTGTCTGAGCAGCTGCCGGATACCACTTTTCTCCGGAACCAGGTGGTCCGTTGTAAAGCGCCCGGCGTGTAGTTCTGCTCGGTGCTGGTACCAAAGGCCGTCCCGAAACCGGTGGTTGGGCCGCTGGTGCTGCTTTCCCATACGTAGGCATAGTTTCCGTTTCCGCCGGCCGGCAAGGTGCCCGTCAAACGCGCTGGGGCCGTGTTGAGGCAGATCGTCTGGTCGGTGGAGATGGTGTTTCTGGTTACGGCTGTGAAAACGGTCACTTTCACCACGTTAGAAACTAAGGTGATGGAGCCGGAGCTTACCTTTCTTCTGAACCAGGTGGTCTGGGTAAGCGCGGGCGAGGTGTAGTCTTTGGTGGTGGTGTTGCCGCTGGCCGTCACAAACCCTGAGGTTGGGCCGCTGGTGCTGCTTTCCCAAACAAAGCTGAAGGTGCCGTCGCCGCCAATCGGGTCAGTGCCAGACAAGGTCATGGGAGCCGTGCCCTGGCAGATGTTCTGGTCCTCAAAGATGGTATTCTGGGAGATCTCGGAGTTCACGGACACTTTCACCACGTTGCTGGTCACCTGGCAACCGCCAGATTCCACTACCCGTCTGAACCAGGTGGTTTGGCTCAACGCATCAGAAGCATAGGTTCTGCTGGTAGCGTCGGTGATCGCCTTGAACGTCACGCCATCCTGGCTGCTTTCCCACTGGTACCGGTAGGTCTTGGTGCCACCCGTAGGAGTAGTTCCGGTGAACGCGGCCGGTTTGGTATGGATGAAGATCACCTGGTTGTCCTGGATGAAGTTGTTGATGATGGACTCACTCACGGTCACCTTGATAGGAGCGCTTACCTGTGGCACACAGGTGCCGGATTTCACTACGCGGCGGAACCAGGTGGTCTGGTACATGATGCCGGGGGTGTAGTTCTCCGTTTGGCTCGCCTCCCGGATGGTGTAGTAAGAGATGCCGTCGGTGCTGCTTTCCCACTGGTAGGTGTAAGTACCGGTACCGCCGGTTGGCTGCGTTCCCACCAGGGAGGTAGTTCCAGTGCCCGCGCACACTTCCTGCGCCCCGGAGAGCACGTTATTGGCGATAGGGTCCTGCACGTTCACCAGCACCGCAGTTCTTGGTCCAGCGCAGCCGCCGCGTACGGCCTGCACATAGTAAGTAGTGCTCTGGGTCAGGTTGGCAGTCGTGTAAGAAGGTCCTCTGAACAGGGCAGTTCCGCCGGTAGCGGCAGCAAACCACTCGTAGGTGATGTCCGTGCCCGGGTTCTTGATGCTGATGACCGCTTTCTCTGAGTGACAAACCGTGGCCGCAAAAGCCTCTGGAGCCGCCGGAAGCGGAGACACCGTTACTTTTACTTCTACTCGGGAAGGAGCAAGGCAACCCGTGGTGGTCAATGCCTGGACATAATACGTGGTGTTGGCCTGTAGAACCGGCGTGGTGAAGGTAGTGCCTTCGGCCAGCAGATTACCGCCGGTGGCCGCATCGTACCATTGAATTTTCTGGTTTGCGGCTGCTGGGGTAGCGGTCAGTGTGGCGGTGGCGTTCTGGCAGGTGGCTACCTCCCGGATAATCGGCAGAGAAGGCAAGGGCAATACCGTCACTTTCACAGCGGCGCTCACCAGTTGGCAGCTGCCCGAGGACGTGATTCTCCGGAACCAGGTCGTGCTGTGCAGGATGCCCGGCGCATAGATTTGAGTATTGGCTACGCCATCTGCGGAAGTGAATCCGGCGGTGGCGCTGGTCACGCTTTTCTCCCATTTGTAGGTGTAGGTTCCATTGCCGCCCGAGGCGACAGGAGCCTCCAGAATAGGAGCGGAGGTGTTGTCGCAGATGGTCAGGTCAGCGGGCATGGTTACCTGCGTCAGCAGTGGGGTTACTTCCACTTTGATGAGGTTGGAGATGTCCTCGCAAGGGCCCATGGTCACTTTCCGGCGGAACCAGGTTGGCTCCGTCAATGCCGATGGCGTGTAGTTCTGGCTGGCGTAAGTTCCGGTGGCGGTAGTGAAGGTCACACCGTCCGTACTTTTTTGCCAGAGGTACACCGGATTTTCGTTTCCGCCTGCCGGTTTGGAGCCGGTCAGAGGAGTAGGCACGCCACCGGAGCAAACCTCCTGGTTTCCGGCGATGGCATTATTGGTGATGATTGGTAATACCGTCACCTTAACTTCCGTGCGGGTCTCAGAACAGTTCCCGATGGCTCTGCTCTGCACAAAGTAAGTCGTGTTCGCGGTAAGGGCAGGAGTGGTGTACTGGTCACCGGTAAAGAAAGGCGTGCCGCCGGTAGCGGTGGTGTACCACTCATACGGACCTCCGGGAGCAGTGGCCGTTAAAGTGGCGGTGCTGCCCAAACAGATAGTGGCGTTGGCTACCGTAGGAGGGAACGAGAACGTGTTGATGGTCACCAATACCGCTGGAGAGGCCTGGGTGCAACCGTCAATGGTCACTTTCCGGCGGAACCAGGTGTTAACCGTCAGGGCACCAGAGATATAGGATTGACCGTTGTTAGTACCGGTTGCGGCTGTGAAGCCAGTGGTGGCGGTGGTAGTGCTCATTTCCCACAGATAGGTAGGAGTACCGCCGTTTCCGCCCGCCGGAACAGAGCCCGTTAAATTAGTAGTTAAGCCGTAGCAAACTACTTCCGGGGCCACTGCAAAGGTATTGTTGGTGATGGCCGGTACTACCGTGATCTGGATGGGTTCAGAGATGTTGGTGCAACTGCCCGAGGTAACAACACGTCTGAACCAGGTGGTCTGGGTGAGGGTGCCCGGGTTGTAAGTGGGCAAAGTGCTGGAGCCAGCCGCTTTCCCGAAGGTGGTCGTCTCGGTTCTGCTTTCCCACACATAGGTGTAAGTGCCGGATCCGCCTTTAGGAGTAGTGCCGGTCAGGGTAGCCGCCGCTTCGCCCAGGCAAAGGGTTTGCAGGGCGCTGATGACGTTGTCAGTAACCACCGGTTGCACAGTCACTTTCACCGCTTTTCTGACGCTGGAGAAACAACCTTGCGGAGAAACCGCGGCGGCGTAATAGGTGGTAGTGGCCGTTAAAGCCGGCGTGGTAAAGGTGTTACCGGTGGCTAAGGTGTCGCCGCCGGTGGCGGTGGCATACCAGTAGATTCTTCCGGCCGAAGAGCTGGCGCTGACGGTGGCTCTGCTGCCAAAGCAGGCGAGCACATCCGTAGCGGTAGGTGCTGCCGGCAAAGGAGCTACCGTGACTCTCACCGGAGTTCGGGTGGGGTTCGCGCAACCTCCTGCGTTCAACGCCGCCTCTACATAATAGGTGGTGGTGGTTTTCAGGGCCGGAGTGGTAAAGGTAGCGCCGGTGGCTAAAGGTGTGGTGGCCGTGGCAGAGGCATACCATTTAAAAATGGGGGCGTCTCCCTGGGCTTGCAGCGTGGCGGTGGTGTTGTAGCAAATGGTTTGGTCTACCGCAGTGGGGGCAGCAGGCACATCCATCACCACTACATTTTTGATGATAGAGTCACCTAAACAGGTGGAGCTTGTACCCTGCGGAGTCACCGCCAGGGTAATTTTATAAGTACCTTTTTCTCTGAAGAGAATGGACGGGCTCACGGATGAGGCATTGGTGGAATTGGTGTATTCCCAACCGGTGCTGGGCGAAATTGACCAAAGTCGAAGGTAACCGCTGGTATTGCCAATGTTGTTTCCGTTGAATCCGCCACTGGTCTGGTCGTTCAGTTTCACCACTTGGCCGGGGCAGAAAGGACTTTCTGGGGCCATGCTGAACGCCGGAATGGGCTTGGTGGAAATAATGATCCCGCTGACCTCGGCCTGCTTGGGAATACAGCCATAGGCCACGGCGTACATGGCAAAGCCTTTGGTTTTGCCCTGCGATGATTTGGTGAACGCGTGCGTGATGGTAGGCGGCAGGGTGGCCTGCGTGTAGCGGAGCGTGTCGGTGCCGTCATCGAACCAGATGGCATAGGTGGTGTTAGGGGCATTGTTCTGGGTACCGGTGATGCCGAAGGTAAAGGCGGCCGGGGCACATTCAGAGGTGTTGTTGGGGCTCTGGATACCAATACCCGGCGTGCTGCCGTTGAACACCGAGTACGTAGTACTGGTAGCGCAGCCGCTCTGGCTGGTCACGGTGAATTTCAGGTTGAAGCTGCCCTGCGTTTTGTAGGTGTGCCTGGCCGTGGTGAAATTTGCCGGGTACGTGTTAGAAGTACCGTCTCCCCATTCAATGGTGTAATCTTTGTTGGTGGAGAGGGTGGTAGAGCTGTTAGACACCACCAGGTTGTACTCCGTAGACCCACCCACTGAGGAACATCTTGTGAAGTTCTCCTCGTTGGCATCCGCTAGGGTAGCATTGGGTTTGTCCAGGCAGTTCTGCCCGAAAGAGGCATAGCTCAGCAGGAGCAGAAAGCCCAGTAATTGATAAAACTTTTTGGAAGGCGACATAGTGCCGGGATAAAAAGAGGGGTTACAGAAAGAGTGAAAAAGAGCAACCCAGGCTCAGGCAAGATCTGCCGGAGAATAGGCGCACTCTCCTAAGTAGTTAGACCGCAAAAGGGGCGGTTTGGCCAATAACTACCAAGCCAGAATTCTCTGGAAAACCACTTTTTGTTTCCTGAAAAGATTTCGCTGGTGCAATAGGAGAAGTCAGTTGGGAAGGGGAGTATAGTGAATTCATATATAGTAAATTTAAATTGTATTAATGGGTTATTGTCTCTAAAGGGAATGTATGCTTGGTATAAAGTGTGCTTATGAAAAATGATGTTGTGTATTGCTTTATATTGCCGCCAACAAACGTCTTGTAACCTTTAGTTCAAATTTACGTCAAAGATATAATTTTTTAGTTAGTAGTTGATAATATGAATTTTTAAAGAAATTGATATAAAGTAATTCAGAGAAGCCTTAAATTTGCTAAATTGTGCCACGTTAGCGGCCAAAGATGTTGGCGGCGCAGGGGGAGAGCAGCATGTGATAAATCCCAAAAAGTAGGGAATCGGCCATGGGTTCCGGAGCATTCACCGGATAAAATGGGAGATTCAACCGGCAAAACGGTTGGTTTACCGAAAATTGGTGGCAGATCACGAAATAGCTAGTACCTTTGACACAGTTAAAACAACAAAGACAGTTTGTTGCTCACAACATAGAAGATATAAAGGGGCGGCGGAACACTTCTGCTTGCAGGAGCGTCAAAGTTCTGGTGCTTATTGGGGGATATGCTACAGATACCCAAGACATTTGTCCCGCCTGCCCCTTCTTTTTCAGCCTCTTCTTCCGCAAGGAAGGAGAGGCTTTTTTTATGCATTCCATTTAACCTCCGGCTTCCTGTCCCCTTTTCTGAAAAATCGCCCTCCGCTAAGTCAAGCGCGAAGGAGCTTGGTTTCTCCCCGTCGTTTCCATGAGCGAACTTGAAGGCGGGCTGTTTTAGCGCTCTTTTCCAGAAAATCGAACTGAAACGTGTTCTCGTCTCCCGGGTCATCTTTTCATTAACGTCGGTTGAATTTCTTCTGAACAAAGGCTTGGAGCTTTATATAATAGGATGAAGGTGAACAAACCTGCTCAGAATCCTTGCGCGGGAAAAGGCCAGGCTGCCAGGGAACGGATGCTTTTTGTATCTTTGGATTGTTAAATCAGGAAAACCCATGAAGCAGCATATCACCGAGAACGAGAAAGAAGTCATCAAGCTGATCACCTTCTTTAAAAAGAGAGGAGAGCGTTTGGCTGCCGAAGGAACGTTGACCCAAGAGCACGAAGAATTGAATGCTGCCTGTGAACGTCTCACCCAGAAAATCTATAGCCACGCCGATTTCCGGCAGCAGGTCATGGACAAACACGAAACCCTCAAGGGAATCATTGAAGACCATGCCCAGTGCCCCACCTGCTCCAAAGCTGACCTGCTCAAAAAGACGGGCGTGGCCACGAACGAAGCGGGCTGGAAATCGAACCGGTACAAATGCCGGCGCTGCAACATTGAGTTCACTTGGAACCGCCCCAACAATCCCTGGGACATGATTCCGTTCCTGGAGGTCTGCGTGCAGGAACTGGACGCCAACATCGCCACGTTGGAGGCCGAGGACGGGTTGCGCCAGCGGGCGCAGGAGGCGCGTGACCACATGGCCGTGAGCCTGGAACAGCTGCGCGCCGCCATCCACTCCGCCGATACCGAGAAGCAGCAGATGGAGGAGCAGGACAAAGAAATGTCGCGCATGCTGCATGAGTTCAAAAAGTACCTCATGATTGAGAAAATCAAGATGGAGCCCTTCAGCGAGAACTAAGCAACAA
The DNA here is from genome assembly GCF_014269285.1 of Rufibacter sediminis. Lineage (GTDB taxonomy): Bacteria > Bacteroidota > Bacteroidia > Cytophagales > Hymenobacteraceae > Nibribacter > Nibribacter sediminis. The sequence continues at coordinate 7,800 of NZ_JACOAF010000023.1, read as the reverse complement.
GCCGCTGGTGCCTAGTGAAGCCGTTTGGGGGCTGTTTTTAGAAAACAGCCCCTAAACGGCTTCTTCATGATTTGATAATAAACATTTCTGGCCGGGTACGTACAAATAACATACTGTTAGCTGCAGTGGCTGCCAGCATTTACCACCCGAACCTATGCCTATCGAGAACGACAACATCACCAATTCTGACGAAAGCAAACGCTTGCCAGATGACAACCCCACGCCCATGAAAGGGGCCAAGACCGAGGATGACGCCATTGCCAAGCCTGATCTGGGCGGCTCACGCCTGCAAGCCATGGAAGCTGATTTCCTGGACCCTGAACCGGAAGGCAGATTCTCAGAGGGCAACGTGGCCGCCGAGGACGAGGAAGACACCACCCGCCTGGACGGCAGCAACGCCAACAACCTGCGCACCAAATAGAGAATCGCCGGAGGCGATCTTGTTTTGGAACCCTTTTCTGAAAGCGGCCCCAAAACAAGATCGCCTTTCTTGCCGTTTACAGGAACTGTTTGTTACACCAAAAGTCTAACACCATGAACAGAAACCACAGATCAGATGACCACGGTCATCACCGTTCAGATAATCGGCGTCCCGATGAAGACCAATACCGCGGAGCCTACCGCCAGGACACGGATCGCGGGCGCGAGTACCAGAACCTGGATCGGCAGAACTTCAATGACCGCGACATCAGCCGCGACTACCGCAGCAACCAATACCAGGGCTCCAACGAAGACCGCCGCCGCGAGCGCGACCACGAGTTGCCCCGTGACTACGGCCGGGACCAAAACCGCCGCGGAGAGCGCTTCGATAACCTGGGCGCCCACGAAGACAACAACGGCCTGGAGCATTCTACCCGCAACTACGGCAACATGGGCAGCTACGGCGGGGCCCAGGGCTTTGGCTCCTCCAGGGGCGGATCGCACCAGCAAAACTCCGGGGACGGCTCCCGGTGGAGCAGCGGCCACGGCCGGGAAGAGCAAAAGCCGGTCAACCGCCAGTTCTACGGCGCCTACCGTGACCACAACAGCTTTGCGCCGGGTGAGCGGGAGCAGTACGACGGCACCAGCCGCTACGGCACCCAGGGCGCAGACAACACCAGAGGCTGGGAGCCCTCAGATAGAGCCGGTTCCCGAGGTGGAGTCCGCGACATTGGGACGAATGACATTTCCCGTCGGGGCGATGACAGCCGCTACGAGATCTACGACGATTCCCAGTCGCACTACAACCGTGGCGAGTACGAGGGCGGCCGGCAGTTGGGTAATCTGAACAGTGGCTATGACCGCAGAACCCGCGCCGAGGGCGGTTCCAGCTTTGACTACAACCACGGCCCGCGCGAGCACCACAACCAGCAGGGCGAAGGTGCCCGAAGCGAGAACTACGGCAACATGGCAGGTTCGCTAAGCTGGGGCAATGACCGCGACTACCGCTCAGAAGAAGGGCAGAACCGCCGCTATGATCCCATGAGCGGCCACGTGCGCGGCCAGGGAACCCAACCACCCTCCCGCGAGGATTTCAGCTGGTAACCAGCTTTGCACTATATGAGCAAAAGAGCGGCTGCCCCCAAGGCAACCGCTCTTTTGTTTAAAATAAGCTCGTCTCTGAATGTCGGTTTTAAGCCTGTTTTCCTAAAAGGAAGTATAAAACGCCCGACTGTTATATATGCTTGCACATGATGTACTGCGGTAGATTTCCGGCAAGGCTGAATTTTTCTTCCCGCAAAATAAACGTGCAGTTGCGGGGTTTTGTCTTTGGAAGAAAATCAGATCTGGGCCGCGGTGGGTTTGAAAGTGATGGGTGAGGTTTGGCGGGGGAGCTGGTGAAACGGCCTTCTTTTCGCCAGGTAAAGCTAAACTCCTGCCTTTCTGAACGGTTGTAGAGGCAGGGTCCGTTTAGGGCTTGTTTTCGGAAAAGGGGCCCAAAACGGACCTGATCTGTACCGCGTCATCGCCGAATGCTTGATAAAGTGGGGTAAAGCCGTGCGTTCTATGGGCTTACCGTTTACCTTTGCAGCATCAAATGAACTCCGATATGAAAATTTCATGGCTTCCCGTTTTTCTGCTGGCGATCTGGAGTGTTTCCTGTTCCCCCTCGCCCGAGAAGAAAGTGGAGGTGTTGCAGCAGGAGGTTCTGACGCTCCATGACTCGGCCATGGCCAAAATGGGGGAGCTTTACACCCGCCGCAAAGAACTTACCTATTTGAAAGACTCGGTGGTGGTGCAGGACACGGCGGCCCGCCGAAGCCTGACCACCGGAATCTCTGATCTGATGCAGTCTGATGAGCACATGATGCAGTGGATGCGCCAGTACCGCAACCCCGATGGCAAAGCGCCAGAGGAGGCTCTCCAGTATCTGCAGCAGGAAAAAGTCAAAATTCAGGAAGTGCGGCATTCCATCACCCAGAGCCTGCGCGCCGCCGATTCCCTGAACTCCCTTTACCGAAATCCTTCTAAATGAAAAATACCTTTGTAGCCCTCGGGCTGGGTCTGGCGCTGGCTACGGCCTGCACCTCTAAACCGGAAAACAAAACGTTGCCCATTCTGGGGCCGCGGGAGCCTAAAGTGACCATGGTAGACGGAAAGCCCGCTGTTGACACCGTGTACCACTCCATCCCAGATTTCGCGTTCCTGGACCAGGACAGCCAGATGGTGACCCAACAAACCGTGGCAGACAAAATCTACGTCGCCGATTTCTTTTTCACCTCGTGCCCGTCTATCTGCCCCAAGATGAAGAGCCAGATGCTGCGGGTGTACGAGAAATACAAAGACAACCCCAAGGTGGCCCTGCTCTCGCACTCCATTGATCCTACTCATGACACCGTGGCCGTGCTCCGCGACTATGCCGAGCGATTAGGGGTGAAAAGTACCACCTGGCATTTCCTGACCGGCAACCGTGATACCATCCTGGATATGGCCCAGAAGCATTACTTCACCAGCGCCATGGTAGACAACGCCGTGCCCGGCGGATTTGAGCACAGCGGCGCTTTCCTGCTCGTAGACGGGCAACGGCGGATCAGGGGACACTATGACGGCACCAATGCCCAGGAGGTAGACAAGCTGCTGCAAGACATGGACGTGCTCCTGTCTGAAAAGAAAAAGTAAGCTATGTCTTTTCCTATAAAGAGGCTGCTGTTCTTGCTGGGGGTAGGGGTGGCGTTTTCGGGGTGTTTTACGGAAAGGGGCCAGGAAGGGGAGTTGCTCTACGGGCGGCACTGCGCCAGCTGCCACCTGGAAAACGGCGAGGGATTACGGGGCGTGATCCCGCCGCTGGTGAACTCAGACTACTCAGAGAAAAACCGCGACATTCTGGCCTGCCTCCTGCGCCAGGGAATCAAAGGGACCATCACGGTGAACGGGCGGGAGTACAACCAGGCCATGCCCGGTAATCCTAACCTCTCAGAGGCAGATCTCACTAACATCATCAATTACCTGCACAAAGAGTTCAAGTCGCCCAGCCGGCGGGTCTCCTTCGGTGAGATCAGGGAGCAGGTGAAGAAGTGCCCCTGAGGAAGAAAACACGATTGATGCGAAATAGAAAAGAGCAACCCGCCTTCTGGCGGGTTGCTCTTTTCGTTGATGAAAGGGAAAGGCAGAAACTGTCCGGGAACTTAGCGTCCGGTAGTAGTACCAGTCGTTCCTCCGGTGGTACCGGTAGTACCTGTGGTGCCGGTGGTACCAGTTGTTCCGGTAGTAGTACCGGTTGTTCCTGTTGTACCAGTAGTTCCTGTGGTGCCAGTAGTGCCCATGGTGGTTCCGGTGCTACCAGTAGTACCGGTAGTTCCTGCGGTGCTACCGGTAGAGCCAGTCGTTCCCGCTGTTGTGCCGGTGGTACCCATGGTGGTTCCGGTGGTAGTACCCATTGTGTCGCTTCCCATGTCAGTAGTGGTGCTGGTACCATCATCCATGGTGCCGCTGTCAACGGTGGTGTTGTCAGTGGTGGTGCCGTTGGCCTGGTCTTCTTTGTTGCCTCCACTGCAAGAGGAGAATGCCATCATGGCGACGAGAGCGCAAGCTGCACCCCAATTTGATACGTTAATTTTCATAGCTAAGTGAAAGGTTAAGGTTGAATAGAATTCACATGTCTCTTCGTACGAGATTGCAATTTATTTAGTCTGAGGAAGATGAAAATAATCTAATAAAGTTTAGAAAAATACGTATTTACCGAAGGTGCCCCTCCGGGAAAAATCAACCAGGCGGCATCTGTTCACCTCCAGTTTTCAGAACTTCTACTGTATGCATACCTGGGGTTTCTCCTCCGTTCTCTAACCAAGTATTAAAACTGAGAGGCTAAAAATAATAGCATTATTTGCAATGTTGCTGAAAAGCTAATATTTTTAGCTATGGAAAAAGACAGTACATCCGGCAGAAAAGGAGGCCGGCCGTATCAGGGGCAAGACCTGACCAAGGGGCGGGGAGCCCAGTACAACCCCACCAATCCCTTCCTGAAAAACGACTACGTGGTGGAGCACCTAGAGGGTGTGGACGAACCTTGGCAGATGAAAGCCACCACCCAGTTCTTCACGGAGTTTCCCAAAACCATCGTGAACGAAGTAGACTCGGCGGACCTCGGGTTGGTTTATTCCATGAACCCCTATCAGGGGTGTGAGCACGGGTGTATCTACTGCTACGCCCGCAATACGCATGCGTACTGGGGGCTGGGGGCCGGGGTGGATTTTGAGCAGAAGATCATCATCAAAGAGAATGCGCCGCAGGTGTTGCGGGCGCAGCTGGAGCACCCCAGGTGGGTGGTGCGGCCCATCATGCTGGCCGGCAACACTGACTGCTACCAACCCATCGAAGCCAAAAAGAAAATCACCCGGCAACTGCTAGAGGTGCTGCTGCAGTACCGGCACCCAGTGAGTATGATCACCAAAAATGCCCTTATTCTCCGGGACCTTGATCTGCTGAAGGAGCTGCATCAACACAACTTGGTACACGTGAGTATTTCCATCACTACCCTGGACGAAGCCCTGCGGCAGAAGCTGGAGCCCCGCACTTCTACGGGTGCCAAGCGCCTGCAGGTGGTGAAGGCTTTGACCGAGGCGGGCATTCCGGTGAACGTGATGGTGGCGCCCATCATTCCCGGGCTGAACGACCACGAGGTGCCCGCTATTCTGGAGGCTTCAGCGGCGGCGGGTGCTCTGTCGGCGGCCTACACCATCGTGCGTCTGAACGGTGCCATCGGCGAGACCTTCGAGGACTGGATTCACAAAGCCTACCCAGACCGCGCCCCCAAGGTGCTGGATCAGATCAAAGCCTGCCACGGCGGCTCCCTCAACGATAGTCAGTTCGGCCGCCGGATGACGGGGGAGGGGAGGTGGGCCGAGACCATTAAATCGCTATTCAAGGTTTCCATGCACAAGTACTTCAAGGGAAGAAGTATGCCGCCCTATGATCTCACCGCCTTTACGCCCCGCTCTGGAAAGCAACTCACCATGTTCTAAATAACCCTTGGCAGAAATCTCACTTCCCTGAGCTTTTTCTGGGGAAAAATGGTCCTCTTGTTTTAAGCCTTAAATGAAGGAAAGAGGCTTAAAACACTGGGGGTAAGGGAAGAGTATGATGCGGTGTGACAGGCTGTCATGTGCTGTTGAATGGTCCAAGGTTAAGGAAGCTGGATGTACGAAACCCAAGAGCTATCAAAGAACCTTCCGGCAAGCCTATTACAAGCCTATTAATGGATAATAGAGTAGGCGCTGATTTGTCTAGGAATAGAGGGTAGCAGGTTCAATTAGAAGCAAAAGAAAGAAAACGGTAGTTCCACAGGAGAAGTAAGCTGGTAAGTAGGAGGTTATAAGCAGATCGCAACCATTGGCTTAAAAGCTTGCATTTGCAGTTTTAGTTGAAGTGACTGGCGAGTTCTTTGGTAGGAATTTAACTCAGCCCAGAGGAAAGAAAAGTACTGCTTGTACGTTACTGGAAGTACGGGAGTTACCGAAATCCTTTTTTGAGGGGTGCGGTAATTTGTCTCTTTCTGAATATAACTTTTTCTAAAAAGGGAGGGTCTTTGTATCTTTAGGCATGGGGAATACCCTTACTCAAGCAAGTACAGTGGCAGGGAAGAAAATCAAGCGAAGCTTCTTGTTTAAACTCATTGTGTTTTTAAACATAGGTGCGGCTGTTCTGTTGGTGCTTTCCCACTTCGCCTCCTACATCAGCCCCAGCACTCTCTGGGTCGCGAGCTTGGTGGCGCTGGCTTACCCGGGTCTCCTGTTGGTGAACCTGCTCTTCATTCTGTATTGGCTCCTGATCAAAAGCAGGGCCTTATTCATTTCTGTCTTCGCCATCCTGTTGGGCTTTGATAACCTGCGCAACCAGATCCAGCTGAACCTGTTCCAGACCGAAGTTCCGGCCAATGCCCAGAAACTGCGGGTGCTCAGTTTCAACGCCCGGTTATTCGACCTGTACGAGTGGACGGGGAACCCCAAAACCCGAAACAAGATCTTCAAGATGGTGCAGGATGAAACCCCTGACATTCTCTGCTTCCAGGAGTTCTACACCTCCTCTAAACCGGGCCGCAATAACCTGGACACCCTGCTCCGTCTGCAGAAGGCCGGGAACCACCACGTGGCCTATACCGAGACCCTGCGCGGGAGCGATCACTGGGGCATTGCCACCTTCAGTACGTACCCCGTGGTGAACCGAGGCAACATCCTCTTCCATGAGACCACCAACAACCTCTGCATCTTCTCTGACCTCAAGATTGGGGAAGACACGGTGCGGGTGTACAACGTGCATTTCCAGTCGAACCGGTTCAAGCGGGAAGACTACGAGTTCCTGGGCAACCCCAATGCCAAGCCCTCCAATGACGAGAAGATAACCGCTTCCCGCAACATCATCCGACGGCTGCAGGTAGGCGCCGTGAAGCGGGCGCAACAAGTAAAAGTAGTGGCCGAGCATATCGAAAATTCCCCGTACCCGGTCATCGTCTGCGGTGACTTCAATGATCCCCCGGCTTCGTTCACGTATAATAAAATTAGCAAAGGGCTGAAAGATGCGTTTGCCGAAAGCGGCTGGGGATTGGGCAATACCTTCAACGGGCTGTTCTCCATTCTGCGCATCGATTACCTGCTCCATGACCCGCGCATGGTTGGTACCGGCTACAAAACCATTCGGCAGAACCTCTCCGATCACTATGCCATTGTAAGTGATCTGTGGCTGAAAAAGGCGGGCCATGCTAATGGGGAATAGTATATTCCTGGGATAGATTCCCTGAGGTTGTTTCTGAGGATTTCAGGCTGTTCCCTGGTGAATGCAATCTTACGTCAGGCTGCTTTTCTCGTTTTTTCTAACGTTGGAGCGCCAGGTCTCTTCGCTTTGGATAAGCTTTTCTTTATTGTTAGTAAGCTCCCAACCCGGACCGCCAAGCCTCCGCCGTTGTTGGTGTCTCGCCAACGGTCAAGTCGACTTATTTTAAGGAGAGATTCTTCTTTGAAGAAAGATTTCCCTTACAAAGGCAGGGGAGTTAGGGCTATTAAGTTTTAAAACTATAGCTGGTTCAAGTTTTCAACTTGGACCTACAACGAGCTGAAGTTTGTAACTTCAGTGAGCCGTGAGGCTCAAAATGCACAGTATTGGCAATGTCTCCCGCCGTTGTTGGCGTTCTCACCAACGACTTCTACTGCCTTTGTTAAGCAGAGATTCCCCCTTTGAAGGGGGCGAAGGGGGATGTTTACACCCGCTGATCACTTGCCCGCCTTTACTCTTTACCTCTGTCCTGCCAAGCCTTGAGGCTGGAGTCGCGGTCTGCCCGCGTTTGTCACTTTTCTCCTGGATGAGAAAAGTAACCAAAAGAATCATGAA
>NZ_JACOAF010000022.1 GCF_014269285.1 Rufibacter sediminis | reverse complement strand
TGAACGACATCCTCATCCCCAAGCTCCAGCAGGTTTTCACGCTGCAGAACTGGCAGGCGATGCTCATCCAGACGGCCTTCTTCGGGGCGTACTTCATCGTGTCGTTTCTCTATTTCGTGTTCTCCGTCACCAAAGGGGATCCTATTCTCAAGATCGGCTACAAGAACGGCATCATCGTGGGGCTGGCGGTGACGGCGGTGGGCTGCCTCCTGTTCCTGCCGGCGGCCGATTCCCACTCCTACGGCTTGTTCCTGGGGGCCTTGTTCGTGCTGGCCTCGGGCATCACGGTGCTGCAGATCACGGCCAACCCGTACGTCTCCATCCTGGGGCCGCCGGAGTCCTCGTCCAGCCGCATGAACATGACGCAGGCGCTGAACTCCTTCGGGACCACCATCGCCCCCATCATCGGGGGGTACCTCATCTTTGACCAGGTGAGCAACGATGCCGCCACCGCCGACTCGGTGAAGATGCCGTACGTGGGGCTGGCCATCACCCTGATCGTGATTGCGGTGATCATCAAACTGGCCCGCCTGCCCCGCCTCACCGGCGAAAGCACCACCGTGGTGGCTGGCTCAGGGGCCTTGCAGCACCGGCACCTGGTGCTGGGCATTATCTGTATTTTCATGTACGTGGGCGGCGAGGTGGCCGTGGGCAGCATGCTCATCAACTACTTCAAACTGCCGCAGATCGCGGGGCTGGACGAGTCAGAGGCCAAACACTTCGTTGTTTAGTTGGTCAGAAATCCATCTTGTTGATACCTTTTTGATACGCTTTCCATTGGGCATATATCTGATTTTTGGGGCCGTGAAGGACTTTGCAGAAAGGCCGTTGCTGATCTCAATTTCGTGAAAATATCAGGTAGGCAGGAGTTGATTATAGGTTTTTACGGGAGGAAAAACGTGGCGGAAAATCAGGAGCAATCTGTTTGTAAATGGAAAAGCCAGGCCTCCCTTAAGAGAGACCTGGCTTTTAAAATAATGCTGTAAGAAGGAATGCCGATGAATTAATAGCCTGGGTTTTGCTCCAGCACGGCATCTTTGTTCAGGTCGATTTCATTTCTGGGGATTGGCATTAACAAGTGCGTCTGAGACAGCCCTACAATGGGGTTGACCGGCGGATTGCCATTCAAGCGCTTCGCTCTGTCTACCAGGGTACCGGTGCGCATGAGGGTTAAGCGGCGGTTTTCCTCGCCAATCAGTTCCCTGACGCGTTCATCCAGGATAAAATCAAGGGTAATGTCTGCGGCGGTCACCAAGGGTGCATGTGCCCGTTCCCGCAACACGTTGATGGAGGCGGCCGCCTCACCCATTTTGCCTTGCTTGAACTGAGCCTCGGCCTTTAGCAGGTAGGTTTCACCCAGGCGCATCAAGATAAAGTCTTTCCACATTCCGAACCCGAACACATCCTGCGGATCGAAATGTCCCCATTTAGTAATGTAGGGGTTGATGATGAACAAGGTGTCTGGGCCTGTGTATGGCACTTTCTTCTTGTAGTCTACATACGTAGGGTCGTTGTAATAGAAATCCCGGCGGATGTTGTATTTTGAGTTCCGCATGTCATTGGCGTCATACAAGCCATACAAGACAAAGTTGTTCAGGCGCATTCTACCAATGCCGCGCCCGCCTAATGAGTCAGCAGCCAGCATTCCCCTTCTGCTGTGGTAAGAGGCTTGCCAGTTACGGCGTTGCTGGGGGTTATTGGTCATGCCGCCCGGTACATTTCTGGGGTTCTCGGCTTCCATCACCCAGATTCCTTCCGTGTTCCCCTGGTATCTGCGTTGGTTTCCGTAGATGAACATGTCAGAGAATGGGTCTCCCGGTTGGTTGGCTTTTACCCCGTATCGGTTCTTAACCAGGCTAAATTTGCCACTGTTGATCACATTGTCGGCCTGGGCCTCCGCCTCAGGGTTTTTACCCATTCTCAGGTAGGCCTCGGCTAAAAGCTGATGCACCATGTATTTGTTTGCCCGGGCAGCAACTTCTTTCGCGTCTCTGATCTCCGGTAGATTGGCAGCGGCAAACAACAGGTCGGCTTCAATCAGTGCGTTCACCTGCTCTAGAGGAGCCCGCACGAAGTCCGTCTTGGGGGTAGAGAGGGGTTCGGTCACCAAAGGAACCCTCCCGAATGCGGTAGCCAGGAAGTTATAGGCGAAACCCCTGAAAAAGCGGGCCTCGGCATTTATCTTGGCTTTCTGATCGTCTGTTAAGCCAGTCACCGCCGGATTTTCGATATTCTTGATGATCACGTTGGTGTTGTTCACCATGATATACGCCCATCTCCAGGCATCACGCGCGGCTCCGTCCAGAGGAGTGAGGGTCGCGTAGTTGACGTAGGGCAACTCTATCCCTTGGGGTTGGGTGGCCCAGGTAATGTCTGTGCCCACCTGCCAAACCGAGATCCACCCCTGAGCATCGCTCATGGTGTAGAGCGTGCTTTGGTGATTGTACAGACCTATCAAGGAGGCTTCAAAACCAGCAGGGTCAGTCAGGGTGGAAGGGGAGTAGGAACTTAACACCTCCTCCTCCAGGAAAGATTTATCACATGCGGTAAACGTCTGAAGGCTGATGCATGCGCCAATCAACACTTTTATATACTTTTTCATGGTCGTTCTTATTGGGGTTGATTAAAGGGTGAGGTTGAGACCAAAGGAGACAGCTCTGGTGAGTGGATAATTGTTGGTCCAATCTCCTGATCCTCGGGAAGAGTGGTTGTTCTCCGGATCCCAGCCTATCCAATCGGTGAAAGTGTATAGGTTTCTGCCTGCTACATATAAGGTCAGGCCGCTGAGGTTATATTTTTCCATAAACGTGCCCGGTACAGTATAGCTTAAGCGCACGTCTTTGATGCGGACGTAGCTGTTGTCTCTGGCAAAGTTGTAACCTCTGGGGTTTCTGTAGCCCAGCGAAGGCCACTCATTGCTTCTGTTCTCCGGAGTCCAGTACCCCACGGCAGCCGGTATGTTTCTCTTGCCCACCTCGTCTCCGTAGAAGATGTCTGGGTTGCCTTTCAAGGATCCCTGTGAGGTTTGCAGGAACACACTCAGGTGGAAGTTGCCGTAGTGGAAGGTGTTGGTGAGGCCACCGTACCATTTCGGTAAAGTGGTGCCAATGTAAGTTCTGTCATTGTCATTGATGACCCCGTCTTTGTTGATGTCTTCAAATTTGATGTCACCGGGTTTGGCGGTAGGGTCATGCGCGGAGTTGTCTTCGCCTTCCTGCCAGATGCCGATCATGCGGTAATTATAGATGGCCCTCACTGGTTTGCCAATCAGCCAGCCGTTGGCAAGGTCGTCTTTCTTCTCTCCGTAGAGACTTACGATCTCGTTCTTATTGGAGGAGAAATTAATATTGCTTTCCCATCTGAATTTACCAGCATCAATGTTAATGGTATTCAGCGTGAGTTCAATCCCTCGGTTTTGCATTTCAGCTAAGTTGTCCCAGATTCTGGAATAACCAGAGATTACCGGAATATTTCTCTGTACTAAAAGGTCCTCGGTGCGGGAATGATATACTTCCAGAGTACCATTGATTCTGTTCTGGAAGAAGCCAAAATCAACGCCAATGTTAGTAGAAGTGGTGGTTTCCCAGTTCAGGTTCGCATTTCCCAGCGCGGAGGCGAGAACCCCAATAGCACTGCTCCCGCCAAAGGGAATGCGCACAGGAGCGGCAAGAGTAAAGGTCTGAAATGGTGCAACTGCCTGATTTCCGGCCTTACCATGAGAAACTCTAAGTTTCAATTGGTTCATAAAGCTGGCATTCTGGAAGAAGCTTTCGTTGGCAATGTTCCAACCCAAAGCGATGGAAGGAAAAACAGCATGTTTATCTGTATTGGCCCCAAAAGCGGAGTATCCGTCCCTTCTAGCTGTAACCGTTAACAGATAACGGCTGTCATAGGAGTAATTGATCCGTCCCATCTGCGAAACCAAAGCAGATCTGTCACCATAAGAGGAAGAGGTTCTGTTAGTACCGGCCCCAAGGTTAAAGTAAGATAATTCGTCATTAATAAAGGTATTCGCCGAGGCACCAGAGGAAGTGTACTCGTTTTCCTGAGCACTATACAAACCCGTGAAATCTACGTGGTGCTTTTCCCAATCTTTGTTGTAAGAGAGGATGTTCTCCACCACCCAGTTATGGGTTTCATTGTTATTGGCATAGGCGGATCCTACCAAGTCATTGGCCAGACGCCCGGTGTAACCAGCCTGTCTGCCTATTGTATAGACAGAGGAAGCATTTATCCGGTATTTCAAACCTTTTATAAACCCGGGAGATACTTCTGCATAGACATTGCCATTTAGGTTTTTACTTCTGTCTACCCGGTCTGTTGTTAAGCCCAACAGCGGGTTGGCGAATAGCAACTCTGGGAACATGGGAAAGATTTCATAGTTGCCCAACGCATTCGTAGGTACGGAGTAGGGGCTCATGGCCGTGGCGTTGAGCAGGTTGGCTCTGCCGCCGTCAGAGTTCTTGTCTGCGATGAACAGGGAGGTTCCTGCTTTCAGGTACTTGGTGATGGTGGCGTCCAGGTTGGCCCGTATGCTACCACGCGTGAAATCATACCCTTTCACCACGCCAGACTGTTTCAGGTAACCACCGCCCACATAATACTGGATGTTCTCGGTTCCGCCCGCTACGCTGAGGTTATGTTCCTGAATCTTGCCGGTTTGCGAAGCTTCATCCAACCAGTCAGTGGTGAGACCTGCATTATAGGCATCCACTTCTCTGTTGTTAGGCAGGACTTGGGTCTGCGTTAAATTCTGCGCGATCATGTAGTCCTTGTACTTCTGTACATAGGCTTCCGGTGACATCGGTTCCAGTTTGTTGGCGATATCTTCCACCCCGTAATAACCGCTGTAACTTACTCTAGGCTTGCCCGATGTTCCGCGTTTGGTGGTGATCAGGATGACCCCGTTCGCTCCGCGGGTACCGTATATGGCCACGGAGGAAGCATCCTTCAAAACTTCAATAGAAGCGATATCATTGGGGTTCAGGTCGTTGATAGCGCCAAAGAAGGGAACTGCGTCTACTACAATTAAGGGGCCGGTGCCGGCACTAAGGGAATTGATACCCCTAACCTGAATAGTGCCGGAGCTGCCGGGAACAGAAGAGCCCTGGGAGATGCTCAGACCCGCAGTAGTGCCCTGAATGGCTTGGGTAAGATCGGTTACGGGTAGGTTGGATAGCCTGTCTTTGGGAATAGAAGCCACGGAGCCGGTAATGTCAGAACGCTTCTGGGTACCGTACCCCACGACCACTACTTCGTCCAATGCCTTGGAATCCGTTCCTAACTGAACATCAATGGTTGTTCTGTTATTGATAGGAACTTCCTGCGGCAGAAAGCCAAGGTACGTGAAAACCAAAGTTCCGTTCCCGGAGGGCACATTGATGCTGTAGTTACCATTTACATCTGAAGGGGAAGCAGTAGTGGTGCCTTTCAGGAGGACGGTTACTCCGGGTAAACCTGAGCCGGTGTCATCGGTTACCTTGCCCGTAACGGTGATGTTTTGAGCCATAGCCATGGAGAGGGCCAGGAAGTAAACGGGAATGAAGAGTAGATACCTTATCCCTCTGCTTAAAAAGTGTTGCATATAGTCTCAGTAAAAGATTAGTGATAAGTTAAAAGCTGTTTGTCAAGTGGTGAAAACTCATGTTTGCTGCGGAACATTGAATACAAGGGTCATACAAGTCTATGGGATGATGGTCAGAGGTGCCTGAGAAAAGTGTGTTCACTCTTCAGCCAGAAGACACCTGGAGTCACCCTTTTTCAGGGATGATTGCTTTTTTAGGAATAGAGAGGGGAGTTGGGGTAATTAGACACTATTTTGAGAAATTTTTATAGATGTCCTGTTCTTATTGTAAAAGCTATAACAACCATTAGTTTGCAGGACTATATAGCTTGCTTCTAAAGGCAAGGGTAAAAACTGGGCACGGGAGTTCTGAATCCTAAAGGCATCATGTTGGAGATTAGCCTTCAAAAGATGATGGAAAACGCTAAGCCACTTTGGATAAAGAGAGGCAGTGGTTCCAACTGGATAATCTGTTTTCCCGAGCTGCTTAGTAAGGATTGTATAGCCTTGTTGAGAATTAAAGATTTGATTATTAATGTAGTATGGGAGCTGTAAGCGGCCAGGTATCTCCGTAATTGTACTAGTAAGTTCCTGAAAAAGTACCTCTTAATTTTTGACTACTTCGTTTGAGGCTACAGAAATAAGGCGTAATTTTGCGACTTCATTCGGCAACCTCTTCTTTCCATGAACCCAACGGTTAAGATTTTCTCTGGCACATCGTCTAGATATTTCGCTGAAAAAGTAGCAGATGCCTACGGCTTGCCGCTGGGCGATATCACGGTTCAGCATTTTTCTGATGGAGAGATCTCTGTCCATTTCAATGAATCAGTGCGGGGCTGCGAGGTGTTTCTGATCCAGTCCACCTTTCCGCCGGCTGATAACCTGATGGAGCTGATGCTGCTGGTAGATGCGGCCAAACGGGCTTCGGCACATAAAGTGATTGTGGTGATGCCGTACTACGGCTATGCCCGCCAGGACCGGAAAGACAAGCCCCGGGTTTCCATTGGAGCCAAGGTAATGGCCAATGCCATTCAGTGCGTGGGCGCTGACCGGCTCATGACCTGTGACCTGCACGCGGGTCAGATTCAGGGTTTTTTTGACATTCCGGTGGATCACCTGGATGGATCGGCCATTTTTGTGCCTTACCTGCGGAGCCTGAATTTAGGGCAGGACCTGATCTTCGCTTCGCCGGATGTGGGAGGCGTGGTGAGAACCAGAAGCTTTGCCAAGGTATTTGGAGTGGAGATGGTGGTCTGCGACAAGCACCGTAAACGCGCCAACGAGATTGCCTCTATGCAGGTGATTGGCGATGTGGAAGGCATGGACGTGGTATTGGTGGATGACCTGGTGGATACCGCCGGAACCATTACCAAAGCCGCGGAGTTGTTGCGTGACAAAGGCGCGAAGAGTGTGCGGGCCATTGCTACCCACGGGGTACTGTCTGGTCCGGCCATTGAACGCGTGGAGAACTCAGTGCTGGAGGAGTTGGTGATCTCAGACACCATTCCTTTGAAGCACCAGAGCGCTAAAATCAAGGTGCTGACGTTCTCTGACCTGTTTGCCCGGGCTATCAGCAATGTGGTAACCCACGACTCCATCAGCTCATTGTTTATCTAATTGCTGATTGTCAATTGTTGATTGCTAAAAGAAGTCGCCGCCCTTGTTGGTGTTCTCACCAACAAGCGTAAAAGGCTAAAATATATTAAAGAGGTCTTGTGTCATGAATCTTGATGCTTGTGTCTCCTAAAGCGTTTTTTCATTTTTTATTTATATTCATTTTTATGCAAAGCTTAGAGATTATAGGGTTTAAAAGAGCAAATCTCGGTAAATCCGAAGCCAAAGCGCTTCGTGAGGAAGCTCAAGTTCCATGTGTGTTGTACGGCGGTTCAGAGCAAGTTCACTTCTCTTCTCCTGCTATCTTGTTCCGTGACTTGGTTTACTCTCCAGATGTTTACCAGGTTGACCTGAACATTGAAGGCACACACTACAAAGCCATCATGCAAGACCTGCAGTTCCACCCGGTAAATGAAATGTTGCTGCACGTGGACTTCCTGTTACTGCAAGACGAGAAAGAAGTGAAAGTTGATGTACCGGTACGTTTCGTGGGTACTTCACCAGGTGTAATGGCCGGTGGTAAATTGGTGACCAAACTGCGTAAACTGCGCGTGAAGGCCCTTCCAGCCAACCTTCCAGACACCATCGCGGTGGATATCTCTGAACTGGAGTTAGGTAAGTCTATCAAAGTGAACAGAATCACTCCTGAGAACTACACGATCCTGACGAACCCACTTTCACCAGTGGCTACGGTAACCATCCCAAGAGCTCTGAAAAGCGCTCAGACCGAAGAGAAAAAAGGCAAGAAATAGTCTTTGGCTTCTGCAAGTCTTTGAAAATCCTGTTCTGCCTCGGCAGGGCAGGATTTTCTGTTTTCAGGCTCTTTTGGGAAAAACAGGTTCTAAACGGCCTTGGCGCAGACGCTCGCAGGTCTAAAGACGCTACAAGATCTTTGGAGCAGGCAGTAACACGGCAAGCAGACTGGCGCGAGACTCCAGTCTCGTGACTTAAGATAAATCGAGTCCCCAGACTCGCCGAGAACCACCTGCGGTAAAACGGAAGGTCAGGCGAAAGTGTGATGATAAAATTCTTGCAGGAATGGGTAAGGCAAACCCTTGTGGTTGCCCTTTCTTGTGATGAAGCCGGAACTGGGAAGAACTGCCAATCAGGCGCTGCTTTAACCACATCCGTTTTGAGGCCACTTTCCAGAAATCAGCCCCGAAACGCTTTTCTGAGGATAAAGGCCACCCGCTCCTGGTCAGAGAAGGAGAGGCTGGAGCCGGAAGGAAGGCACAAGCCGCGGGCGAACAGGTCATCGCTCACCTGGTCACCGAAATAGTCGCAGGAGCTGTAGAGCGGTTGGCGGTGCATGGGCTGCCAGAGCGGCCGACTTTCTATGTTAGCGGCTAAAAGATGGAGCCGCAGTTTCTCCGGGTTAACCCCGCTGTTCTTCTTGAGAGTAAAGCAACTGAGCCAGCGGTTCGAGTAAAAGCCGTCGGGCTCTTGGTGCCATTCCAGTTCCTCCACGTCTTGCAGCAGCTGAAGGTAATTCTCGAAGACCGTTCTACGCTGCTGCACCCGTTCTTCCAAGACTTCCAATTGCCCACGGCCTATGCCCGCGCTGATGTTGCTCAGGCGGTAATTGTAGCCCATGGTGGTGTGGTGGTAGTATGGCAAATCGTCTTTGGCCTGCATGGCCAGCCAGCGCGCCTGCTCCACCAAAGCAACATCATCGGAGACCAGTGCGCCGCCCCCAGAGGTGGTGATGATCTTATTCCCGTTAAACGAAAAAACGCCTACTTTCCCGAAAGTACCCACAAAACGGTTGTGGTATCTGGAGCCGAGAGCCTCGGCGGCGTCTTCAAGGATGGGCACGCCGTAGTGTTGAGTGAGTTCCTGAATCTCCTGCATTCTGGATGGCATGCCGTAAAGGTGCACCAGCATCAGGGCTTTGGGGAGTTGGCCTTTCTTCTGGCGGTCCTGTAAGGCGGCCTCCAGCGCTTTGGGGCAGAGGTTCCAGGTTATAGGTTCGCTGTCAATGAGAACCGGAGTAGCGCCTACGTACCGGATAGGGTTGGTACTGGCCACGAAGGTGAAGGAAGAACAGAAAACCTCATCGCCGGGGCCTGCGCCTAGGGCCAGCAAGCCCAGGTGCAAGGCCGCCGTGCCCGATGCCAGCGCCGCCATCGCCGGTACGCCCAGGTAAGTGGCGAGTTCCTGCTCAAAGCCGGTCACATTGGCCCCGGCAGTGGTGATCCAATTCTGGTCAAAGGCCTGTTGCACATACGCTTGTTCCCGGCCGCCCATGTGCGGAGGCGATAGGTAAAGAAACTCCTCTGGTACGCTCATGCTGTCTGTTTGATGATCTGGGCCGGGACCCCCACGGCGGTGCAGTAACAAGGCAATTCCTTGGTAACCACTGCGCCCGCGCCAATGGTGGTGAAAGCGCCCACTTCTATGTTCTGCAAAATGCAGCAGTTAGTGCCGCCGTACACGCCCATGCCCAGCGTGACGCCGCCGCTTACCGCCACCTGCGGCATCAGGGAACAGAAATCGCCTAGAACGGTATCGTGCCCGATGGTGCAAGCCAGATTCAGCAGTACGTGCCGGCCCAGCGTGACGTTGGTGGTGAGAATGCAGTTCTGGCAGATGATGGTGCCTTCGCCCAGATGGATCTTCTGCTCGGGGTACAGATGCACCGATGGATGGATGAGCACCGGGAAATGCAGCAACGGACTGATCAGGCGGTCGGCCACGTCGGTTTTGGCGGGACAGTTCCCGATGGCAATCACCACGTTCAGGGGGCTGTCCACCTCGTTCAGCTCGTCCACGGTGCCCAGGTAAGGACATCCGCAAACGTGCGAATCAGCGGGAGGAGCATCGTCGTAAAACCCGACCATTTCCCATTTGGGCGTCACGTGGTTGATCTGGTGGAGGAGCATGAGCACTTCGCGGCCCAATCCGCCGGCGCCTACTATGGCAATTCGTTGCTTTTCAAGAGTCATGAGGAAGAGGTGTTGGAGGAGCCGGTGAAGCGCTCCATGGTAGCCGTGCCCGGGGCCGAGATGCCTTCGGGTTTCAACAAGTGTTTTAAGGTGCGCCCTAAAACCAGCAAATCAACCCGCAGAGACACATGCTCTACGTACCATACGTCGTACGCGAATTTCTCTTCCCAGGCCAGCAGATTCCGGCCGTTCACCTGCGCCCAACCCGTGATGCCGGGCTTCACCTCGTGCCGGCGCGCTTGCTCCGGGGAGTAGAGGGGCAGGTAATCCATGAGCAGCGGCCGGGGGCCCACCACGCTCATCTGACCTCGTAACACATTCAGGAGCTGCGGTAGTTCGTCTAAAGAGGTTTTCCGGATGAATTTCCCCAAGGGGGTGAGGCGCTGCGCATCTGGCAGGAGCTGGCCGTGCAGGTCCCGGGCCTGGGTCATGGTCACGAATTTGTAGAACCAGAACGGTTTGCCGTGCAGCCCCGGACGCTGCTGTTTGAACAAGACCTTCCCGTTGAACCCCACCCACAGCGCTGTCGCCACCAGCCCCATCACGGGCCACAGGAGCAGCAACGCGCCTCCGGCCAGCAGAAGATCAAGCAAACGTTTTCCGTGCGGCTGATACATGGGGGTAATGTGCTAATTTGTAAATGTGCTGATGTGCTAATGGATTGACAAATCAGGCAATAACGTGATTAAGGAATGATAGCGTATCAAGCGAGACGTTTTGGGCCTGTTTTTAAGGAAACAGGCTCGAAACGAAAGTACGATTCTCTGCGCAGATTCTGTTAATTTGCGCGCATGATTCAATTCCCGAACGCGAAGATAAACCTGGGCTTGCAACTGGTGGAAAAGCGCCCCGATGGCTTCCATAACCTGGTTTCCTGTTTCTACCCCGTGGGCTGGACCGATGCGCTGGAGATTCTCCCGGCCCAAGGTGAGGCTTCCTTCACGCTCTCGGGATTGCCGGTGCCCGGTGCGCCTACCGCCAACCTCTGCTGGAAAGCCTATGAACTGCTGCGGAAGGATTTTGAATTGCCCGCCATCCAGATGCACCTGCACAAGGTCATTCCCATGGGCGCGGGCCTGGGCGGCGGCTCCGCCGATGCCGCGTTCACCCTTAAACTACTGAACCAGCAATTTGAGTTAGGTTTATCAGACGAAAATCTGATTGAATACGCCCGCCAACTGGGCAGTGACTGCGCCTTCTTCATCCAAAATCAGCCCGTGCTGGCGGTAGAGAAGGGCGATGTCTTTGCACCCATCGAGGTAAATCTGAAAGGCTGGCATCTTCTGCTGGTCTACCCCAATCTGGCCATCAGCACTGCCCAGGCCTACGCCGGGGTTTCGCCCCGTTTTCCGGAAAAGAGCCTCAAAACGATTTTGGCGCAGGACATCAGCACTTGGAAAACTGAAGTGGTAAATGACTTCGAGGAGAGCCTTTTCCCTAAATACCCGGTGCTGGCAGAACTGAAAGCCCAGTTATATGAAATGGGAGCCGTGTACGCGTCCATGTCCGGTTCCGGGTCTACGATGTATGGGCTATTTCAGACCCCGCCTGCCGGACCGCTGCCTTTCCCCCGGGAGTACTCAGTTTGGCAGGGCGTCCTTTAACTTGCGCTGCCGCCGGTTCTGGATGCTTTCCAGAATAGGGTGCAGAAACACGCTGAACAGGATAATAGCCGCCCCGTAGTAAAAACCCGCCGACATCATCTCGCCCTCTTTGAAGATAAAGAACGCCAGCAGAATGCCGTACACCGGCTCCAGGTTCACGGTCAGGTTCATGGTGTAAGCGCTGAACTTCTTCATCAGCCGGACAGCGGCCGTGTAGGCGTACACCGTGCACACCAGCGCGAGCATGGCAATACAGAGTACATCTACCCAGGTAAGGGACAGTTGCAACTCACCGGTAGAGGTCATCCACTCGCGGTAGAACGGCAGGAACAGGCAAGTCGCCAACCAGGCACCCGCCATCTCATAGCAGGTGATGGTGGCCGGCGCGTGCTGTTTGGTGAGCTTGCTGTTGATGATGGTGAAGCAGGAGGCCAGAAACGCCGAGGCCACCGCCATGGAGATGCCAATGGCATGGTCAAACTCAAACCGGAAGATGATGTACAGCCCCACCATGATGAGCAGCGCCAGCGCCACCTCGTGCGCTTTGATTTTCTTGTTCGTGAAGATAGGCTCCAGAACGGAGGTCCAGAGGCTGGAGGTAGCCATGCCCGCCAGGCAGATAGACACCGAGGACACCCGCGCCGAGGCGAAGAACAGAATCCAGTGCGCCGCAATCAGGAACCCCACACTCAGGATCTTGGCAATGTTGCGCCGCCCAATCCGCAACGACTGCTTCCGGAGTTTGATCACTACCGCCAGCGCCACCGCCGCCAGAATGGTGCGGTAAAACACCAGCTCCACCGCCGGAATGGTGATGAATTTCCCTAAAATGGCCGTAAAACCCCACAGCAGAATGATAAAGTGGAGTTCCAGAAAGTCTTTGAACCGTGGTGTTTGCAAGGGAATGATAAATTAAAAAATAGAGGAGTGTTTTAGGGCTGTTTTCAGGAAAATGGCCGGTAAACGGAAACTGCGTCTTGAGGCGCTGTTGATCGCTTTCTTCACCGCCGACTCACCGCTGGCGCGAGTCTCCAGACTCGTGCCTTTTGATGCCGGGGAGTCTCCAGACTACCCTCGCTGCCCTGCGGCGAAACCGGTACTGCTGGTCTTTTATGTCTGCTGCTTTTCACCACCCCGCCCTGCGGGCACCCCTCCTAAATTAGGAGGGGAGTTGTTGGCTGCCACCGCTATACCGCCAGCTCTAAAGACCTCCGAGTGTCTCTGCAATTAAGTTCGTGGTTCCCGGCGAGTCTGGAGACTCGCTTCATCCCATGTCACGAGACCGGAGTCTCGCGCCAGAAATCAATCAACAACCAACAATAAACAATCAGCAATCAGCGAGGTACCGTTCGATAGAGCACAATGCCGATGACTGTGAAGACCGCGAGGGGAACAAAGGCGGCCAGCTGCGGCGGAATACCACCCACGGAGGCCAGGCTTCGGCTCATCATCACGAAAATGATGAAGATAAACGCCAGCACGAAGCCTAAGGCAATCTGCAGACCCACGCCGCCCCGCACTTTGCGGGAACTCAGGATCACCCCGATGATGGTGAGCACCGTGATGGCAAAGGGATAACTCATGCGCTCGTATTTTTCGGTCATGTACATCTCCACATCGGTGGCACCGCGCAGGATTTTCTCGTCAATCAGCTTGTTCAGCTCGGCGTTGGTGAGGGTCTCCTTCAGGCGGTAGGTGCTGGCAAAATCTTTGGGCAACAGGTTGAGGGTAGTATCAATGGCCCCGCCGTTGAAGACGGTTTCCTTGTCGCCGTTGAAGGTGCGCAGGGTGTAGCTGTCCATGTGCCACTTCTGCTTGGTGCTGTCCCAGCGGATGGACTCAGAGGAAAGTTTTCTGATCAACTCCTGCTTTCTGATGGTCTCCAGCGTGAATTTGTAGCCCACATCGGCGTGGTTGTTATAGCTCTCCAGGTACACGTACGAGTCTGGCCCGATGCGGAAGTGCACGTTGCGGCCCTCAAAGGTGTACGGGTTCTTTACGTACTTGATCTCAAAGGCCACCCGCGTTTTGTTGGCGGTAGGAATCACGTACGATGCGAAAAAGAAGATGAAAATCCCGATGATCACTGACCCGATGACGTAGGGCACGAGCATCCGCTTAAAGGAAACCCCGCTGCTCAGAATGGCCACAATCTCGGTGTGCGAGGCCAGTTTGGCCGTCACAAACACCGTGGCAATAAACACCGTGATGGGGCTCAGCATGTTGATGTAATGCGGGATCATGTTCATGTAGTAATCTACCAGAATGATCTTCACGGAGAGGTTGTGCTGAATGAAGTCATCATTCTTCTCCACGAAGTCAATCACGCAGATCACCGCAATCAGGATGATCACCACGAACACGAACGTGGTCAGGAACTTCTTGAGGATGTAATTATCTAATAGCTTCAGTTTCACAGATTCTTAGATTAAGCAATAAGAAGCGAGAAGCAGGAAAGACTTTTACATCGGAATGCAGAGTAAAACTTCCTCTCCAATTCCTTTTCCTGCTTCAGAATTCTCACTTACAAACGTGTCATCAGTTTTTGCACCATTTGGTCTTTCCAGGCCCTAAACGTACCCGCCAGAATCTGCTCGCGCGCCTGGCCCACTAACCAGAGGTAAAACGTAAGGTTGTGCACGCTGGCAATCTGCGCGCCCAGCATCTCGGTGGCGTGCATGAGGTGCCGCAGGTACGCCTTGGAGTAGAACGTGCTCACGTAACCGCCCAGTTCCGCGTCAATGGGCGAGAAATCCTCTTTCCAGCGCTCGTTCCGGATGTTGATGATGCCTTGCGTGGTGAACAGCATGCCGTTCCGGGCATTACGGGTCGGTAACACACAGTCAAACATGTCTACGCCCAGGGCGATGTTCTCCAGAATGTTGGCCGGCGTGCCCACGCCCATGAGGTAACGTGGTTTGTCACTGGGCAGTATGTCGCAGACCAGTTCGGTCATCTCGTACATCATCTCCGCAGGCTCACCCACGCTTAAACCACCGATGGCGTTTCCGGGCCGGTTTTTGGAAGCGATGGTCTCTGCACTCTGGATGCGCAGATCTTTGTAGGTGCTGCCCTGCACAATGGGGAAAAGCGTCTGCTCGTAGCCGTACTTGCCCTCAGTGGAGTCAAAGCGGTCAATGCAACGCTGCAACCAGCGGTGCGTGCGCTCCATGGAGTTGCGGGCGTAGTTGTAATCACAGGGATACGGCGTACACTCGTCAAAGGCCATGATGATGTCGGCGCCAATAGTGCGCTGCGTGTCCATCACGTTCTCAGGGGTGAACAGGTGACTGGAGCCGTCAATGTGTGACCTAAACTTCACGCCGTCTTCTATGATCTTGCGCGTGCCCGAAAGCGAGAACACCTGATACCCGCCGCTGTCGGTGAGAATGGGACGGTCCCAGCCGTTGAATTTATGCAGTCCGCCGGCTTTTTCCAGCACGTTCAGGCCGGGCCGAAGGTACAGGTGATAGGTATTGCCCAGGATAATCTGCGCCTTTACGTCTTCTTTCAGCTCGCGCTGGTGCACGGCTTTCACGGTGCCGGCGGTGCCCACCGGCATGAAAATAGGGGTTTGTATGGTGCCGTGGGCCGTGGTGAGGACCCCGGCGCGGGCTTTGGAAGCGGGATCTTTTGTTACTAAATCAAACGTCATGAACAAGGGGTAAAGTGCTGGAGAAGCCTTCTTTAGAACAGGGGCGGGCTGTCTTGCAGCCACCGGCGCTTCTCCAAACGGCAAAGATACAAACAACCTTTCGTTCTGCCGCTCCGCGGGTAGGCTGCTCCCAACTATTTATGCTATTTTTGGACTCAGTTTTCTTTTGCCTTGGACCTTACATATTCCCTTTCTGCTTCGCTGTTCTACCTGCTGGGCACCTGCGTGCTGGTGCAGCTGTTTTATGAACTCTACTATTTCCTGCCGCTCGCTTTCCACCCGAAGCAGGAAGAAGTTAACCCCGCTCAGTTACCGCCGCTGTCCATCCTGGTGTGCGCCCACAATGAGGTGGAAAACCTGCAGGAGCTGCTGCCGCTCTTGATACAACAAGACTATCCGCAGCCGTTTGAGATTATTGTGATAGATGACCGCTCCTGGGACGGCAGCCATGTGCTGGTGAAGGAATATGCCCTGGAGCATTCCAATGTGCGCCTGCTGCAGGTAAAGGAAACGCCGCCGCTTATGAGTCCCAAAAAATACGCGCTCTTCCTGGGCATTAAAGCCGCTCAATATGAGCACTTACTGCTCACCGACGCCGACTGTCGGCCCCTTTCTGACCAGTGGGCACAGCAGATAGCAGGCGGGTTTTCTGGCGGGAAAGACATCATTTTAGGCGTTTCTCCGTATATGCAGATATATGGATTATTAAATCATTTAATCCGGTTTGAAACCTTCTTGACGGCAATGCAGTATCTGTCGTTTGCCAAGAGGGGCCAGGCGTACATGGGAGTGGGGAGAAATCTGGCGTATACCAAATCAACGTTCTTACGTAATAAAGGCTTTGCCTCCCATATCAGGTCCTTGGGAGGGGATGATGATTTATTTGTGCAGGAAGCTGCCAAACACTCTGCCGTCCAGATTGTCATTGACCAAGGCGCCCAGACAAGCAGTGCCCCGGAGAACCGGTGGCGCGACTGGTGGCGCCAGAAAAGGCGACATATGGCGGCAGGGCGGCAGTACCAGAAGAAGGAACAGTTCAGACTCGGACTTTTTGTCTTGTCGAATGGGCTATTTTATGTAATATCACTCGTTCTTTTAAGCATACAGTATCAAACTCTAGCGGTTGGCCTCATTATTGGGGTGAGGTATGCCGGCCTGTATGGCACGTACCTCCCGGTGGCCCGCCGCCTGCAAGATCCGCTCAAATGGTGGTTGCTGCCGGTACTGGAACTAGGATATTACCTCAATTACATAGGGATCGGGATCTCTGTTTTAACGACTAAAAAGGTAAGATGGAAGTAAACAAACAATTCTCCGCGAAAGCGAAACACGATTTCAAACTGATTCAGTCAGCGGTGGAAGACGGGGATGAGAAGGCCTACGCCGAACTGATGCAGATATACAAAAAGCCAGTTTACCACGTGGTCCTCAAGATGGTGCGCAACGCCGATGACGCTGAGGATCTCACCATTGAAGCCTTCGCGAAAGCCTTCCGCAACCTGCACAAATTCAACCCCGAGTACGCCTTCAGTACCTGGCTCTTTCGCATCGCCACGAACAACTGCATTGACTTCATCCGGAAGAACAAGATCAAGACCATGAGCATTGACTCAGCCATCAAGATCGACAACGGCGATGAGATCACCATTGATTTCAAAGACAACAACCTGAACCCGCAGGAGAGCGCCATCAAAAACCAGAAGATCGAGATCATGCAGTACATCGTGAGCAAACTGCCCGATAAGTACCAGCGCCTGGTCACCCTGCGGTATTTTGACGAGCTGTCTTACGAGGAGATTGCCACCGAACTCAGCGCCCCGTTGGGGACCGTGAAAGCCCAACTGCACCGCGCCCGCGAGTTGCTCTATGACATGGTGAAAAACAAAAAGCACCTGATCTAGCTAGTAGCAAGTATCACATAGCGAGATTTTAAATTGAAATGTTAGTAGAAAGCAGCCCATGTGGCTGCTTTCTGCGTTTAGAGCCTGTTTTGCAGAAAACTGTCTCTAAACGCAAAACTGAAATCCCACAAGTTTGAGCGCAGCGGTAACTTGTGGGGAGCATATTGCCAGTTTGTAACTGGCTTAGATTCTGATCAAGTCCAGTTTGTCGCCAGTTGCAAACTGGCTATCAAATAAAGCCACAAGTTACCGCTGCGCTCAAACTTGCGGCAGATGCGTTTTCTGGCCCTTTTCTTGAAAACACACCCAAAACAGAAACTGGTGCCCCGGCATTCTCACAAACTCAGGACTCAGAGTTCCAGACTCAGAACTCCTTTCCTTATCTTTGCGCCTATGAACCCGACATCCACCGATATCCTACTTCACTACTTCCCAGACATAACGCCAGAGCAGCAGCAGCAGTTTGCGCGCCTCTCGGAGTTGTATGGGGAGTGGAATTCCAAAATCAACGTGATCTCCCGCAAAGACATGGATAACCTCATGGTGAACCACTTGCTGCATTCTTTGGGCATTGCCAAGGTGGTGCAGTTCCCGGCGGGAACCTCGGTGATGGACGTAGGCACCGGCGGCGGCTTGCCGGGTTTACCTCTGGCCATTCTGTTTCCCGAGGTGAAGTTCCATCTGGTGGATTCCATTGGCAAGAAGATTCATGTGGTGCAGGAGATCGCGCAGGAACTCCGCCTGCACAACGTGAAAGCCACCCACACCCGCGCCGAGCAGGTGCACGAAAAGTATGACTTCATTGTGAGCCGCGCCGTGGCAAGGTTAGCTACATTCTACCAGTGGATTCAGTTCAGCTACAAAAAAGACTCGGTGCCCGGGCAGGGATTATATTATCTCAAAGGCGGTGATTTGTCTGAGGAATTGGCGGAGTCTGGCTTAGTGCACGAGGTGTATGACCTGAATTCTTATTTCCAGGAAGAGTTCTTCGAGACGAAGAAGGTGGTGTACGTGCCGCTGCATCCCACGGCGTAAAGTGTTTTGGGGCTGTTTTTTAGAAAACAGGGTTAAAGTATAAAAGCAGAAGCCGCTTCATTTGGAGCGGCTTCTGCTTTTATAGGTCTGTAGTTGGGCCAGTAGATAAGCGGTAGGAGTATTCTCTACCCTCTTTCAAAACTTAGTTTATCTAAACTATCACTATCCAGCATTATTGAAATGTCTTCTAAGGAACCTATAGTAAGACAAAAAGGACCTGAATTGTCTTTCTTTGCGAAGAAACGGAACTCCTGTTGATATAAATATTCTAAAGGCTTTTTGAAAACCGACCAACTTCCTAAGTATTCCTTTGTATTCACATATTCAACTGGCCCATATATTACCTCAACAGAGTGAATTGCGGCTTCTTTCTTTATCCTTGAAATAAACTCTTCTACATTCGTGATAATGATGAAGGTGTCTCCAAAGTCTTTACACTTAGCGTCAATCAATATCTCTTCTGGCCTTTGCACATTGTACAAAGTATACATGGAATAAATATTCCCCATAAGTTCATTATGCCATAAGGAAAGTCTTCCCGTCTCGGCATAGCCTATCTTTCTTCCCCTATGAGAAATTTCAATGTTGGTTATCTTTTTGATTTCAGAAAGACTTTCATGCTTATCGCCTCTCAATTCATTATCCTCAATTTTGACGAACTCACTCAAATGATTCATATAGATTACTCCACTCTTGTAGAGTTGTTCCATATGAACTTTTTGTCCAAATTTAATGAGGCCAAATAGATTGATTTCCATATTGAATTAGTAGAGGTAAGGAAGTCTTGCTACTTGATACGTGTATCCTGCTGCTACCGCACCAACTCCACCTTCTCAATAGCATCCCCAATATTCAACCGATGCACCACGTCCATGCCTTTGACTACGCGGGCGAAGATGGTGTATTTGCCGTCCAGGTGCGGGGTGGGGGAGTGGGTGATGAACCATTGGCAGCTCTCGGTGTCTTTGCCCGCCGAGGCCATGCCTACGTAGCCTTCCAGGTAGTTCAGGTCGGCTAGTTCAGAGCGGATGGCGTAGTCGGTGGAGCCCCAGCCATCGCCGCGGGGGCAGCCGCCCTGCGCCACGAAGTTGGGCACCACGCGGTGGTAGTTCTTGCCGTTGTAGAAGCCTTTCTCCAGCAACTCCACAAAGTTCGCCACGGAGCCCGGCGCGTCTTCCACTAGCAGTTCAAAGGTGATGTCGCCTTTGGAGGTTTGCAGGCGGATTTTCTGGTTTTTCTGCAGCTTGTTGACCGTGGCCCAGTTGATGGGGTGACTGAACGGAGTAGCCGGGGTTGGGGCCGAGGTTTTGCCTTCCAGGTAATCCAGGGTTTTCTGCAACTCTAGGTACGTTTCTATGTCGCGGGGAAGAGTGAGTTTGTCGCGGGCCTGAATGAGGAAAGCGCGGTCCGCGTAAGCATTCTTCATGTTCAAATCCGGATTCCGGATGGCACCGGCGGCAATGCCCACCAGAGCCACATCGCCAGATTGAATGGCTTTTTGGAAAATCGAGCTAAAAACGGGAGCGGTCGATGCGTCAAAATTCTTCTGCCCTCTGATGGCGGCAAGGGCTTCCATGCCCGAGGTGCTGATGGCCGGATGCGCCGCCTGAAACGTTTGCTGTTCAATAAAGCGGGAATTCGCCTGGTCTTTGCTCAACGCCGTGAGCAAGGCCGCTTTCTCATACGGATTCTTGGCGGCGGCAAACCGCTGTTGTATCTGTTGCCCAACGGTTTGCTTTTGTGTTGCCGAGGCCAGGGCTGCGCCGAACAACGTGGCCCGCACGCGCCAATCCTTTTGTTTGTTGGCGGCCTCCAGCAGCCGGTTCGCTTCTTCGGCCGGAGCTTTGGCCGTGAGGTACTCGGCGGCACTGAGCGCCACGTGCGGATGTTTGTCTGACAATGCGTTCCAGGCGGCGGCTTGCACGGCGGCGTACGGCAATTGGTATAGGGCGCGCACAGCGTTAATCCGGACGCGGTAATCCGCTTCTTTCCGGAAAATCGCGTTCACCACCGGAGCCACGCCCGCAGTATCGGTCATTTTGCTCAGGGCCAGCGCCGCCGCCATGCGCACGTTGGCGCTGGGGTCCTGCTGCACTACTTTGAATAACTCTACTTTGGCGGGGCTAGGGTCCAGCTTGGCGGTACGCCCCAGGAAGTGGGCCGCGCCTAGGCGGGCTTCCTCCTGGCCGGAGGTTAACAGCGCAGCTGCCTTGGGAATGGTGCCCGTGTAGTTGAGTTTCCGTTGCCCGGCGCGGTAAATGGCCCAGGCTTGGGCGGCTTGCATCTCAGGCTGCGCCGTGTACCTGGCTATCATGTCCAACCCGTTTTGGGTAGCGCATTTGCCCCAGGCTTCCAAAATTTCGGCCCGGGTGAGGACGTGTTGCTCTTTCCCGTAGGCTTCCATCAGCGCAGCTTCGACTTTGGTGCTGCCAATCTGGCCCAAGGCATAAGCGGTGGCTTTCCGGACGTCGGCTTCCGGGTCTTGCAGCAAAGAAGTGAGCGCCGGAATGGCAATGCTGTCCTGCACTGACCCAAACGCCAGGGCCGCCTCGCGGCGGTACATGGTTTCGGGGCGTTCCAGGTAAGAAAGTAACTCCTGGGTTTTGCGTTCGTCCTGAAGCGTGTAGATTTTGCGCAGCGTTGCGTCGCTGAATTTATTCACGCCGTTTTGGGCACTCGTTTGGGCGGGTTGTTTGCAGGCGACGGCCAGCAGGAGCAGCGCGGCGGCGTTTCTGAGTTGTTTTTTCATAAAGAGCATTGAAGCACGGAAGATACAAAACTGTCCTGAGTCTGAGCAAAGCCTTTTATCTGCAGAAAGCCGAATCGCTGTTTTTGCCCTGTTTTCAGGAAAATGGCCCTAAAACGAGCACCAGATTGTCTTGCAAAATGCAGACCTTTGCGCCCGTTATGATTACCGCTGCCCCCGCCACTACTTATTCGTTCCGTTTCTGGATGCTGTGCCTGAGTTCGTTTCTCTTTTCGGCCAGTTTCAACATGATTATCCCGGAACTCCCCAATTTCCTGACACACCTCGGCGGAGCCGATTACAAAGGCTACATCATTGGCTTGTTCACCCTCACGGCCGGGCTTTCGCGCCCGTTCAGCGGCAAACTCACCGATACCATCGGCCGCCTACCGGTCATGTACTTTGGCGTGGCGGTCTGCATCTTGTGTAGTCTGCTGTACCCGCTGCTCACCACTGTGTTTGCGTTTCTGCTGCTGCGGCTCATCCACGGCTTTTCCACGGGCTTCACGCCTACCGGCGAATCGGCGTACATCGCGGACATTGTGCCGCTGGAGCGGAGAGGGGCCGCCATCGGTATTTTCGGGCTGGCAGGCAGCCTGGGTCTGGCGGCCGGACCAGCTATTGGCGGGGAGTTCAGCCGGTATTTCTCTTTGAACGCGCTTTTCTATTCCTCGTCCGGCATGGCCTTGCTGTCTATTCTGGTGTTGGTGAACCTGAAGGAGACGCTGCCCAACCCGCAGAAATTCAAGTTAGGTTTGCTGCGCATTAAGAAGGACGAAATCTTTGAGCCGCGCGTGCTGCCTACGTTTGTGGTGATGTTGCTCACGCTGTCCTGCTACGGGGCGGTGCTCACCGTCACGCCCGATTTCAGCCAGCACCTGGGCATCCAGAACAAAGGGCTTTTCTTCACCTTCTACACCGTGGCGTCCATTGGCGTACGGTTTCTGGCGGGCCGCGCCTCAGACCGCTTCGGGCGGGTGCCCATCCTCCGGGTTTCCACCTTGCTCATGGCCATCTCCATGGTGGTCCTCGGCCTAGCCGAAAACAAAGCCATGTTCCTGGGGGCAGCCGTCTTGTACGGCTTCGGGACGGGCATGAACTCGCCCACGCTCTACGCCTGGGCCATCGACCTGAGCCACCCCGAGCGCCGCGGCCGCGCCATGGCCACCGTGTACATCGCGTTGGAAGCCGGCATCGGCATCGGGGCCTTCGCCTCCGGCTGGATTTACGGAAATGAGATAGGCGCTATTCCCTACGTGTTCTGGGGTGCCGCCGCGCTGTGTTTTGCAGCGTTTCTGTTTGTGGTGTTAGGCAAGTTTGCGAAGAGGAGTTCTGTGGTCTGAGTCTAGAGTTCTGAGTCGGGATGCCGTTGTTGGTGTTATCCCTTGTCGCTGGCGCGAGTCTCTGACTCGTGCCTATGATGCCGGGTAGTCTCCAGAATACCCTCGCTGCATCGCAGCGAAACCGGGACTGCTGGTCTGGCGTTTACCACCCCGCCCGCTGGGCACCCCTCCTAACATAGGAGGGGAGTGGTTGGCTGCCACCGCTATACCGCTTACTCAAGAGACCTCGTAGTGTCTGAAAGACCTGCGAGCGTCTGCGCCAATATCCTACTTGTGGTTCCCGGCGAGTCTGGAGACTCGCATCATCCTGTGGCACGAGACCTCAGTCTCGCGCCAGAGAATTACAGGTAGCTGCATGTGTTTTAGGCCTGTTTTAGTAAAAAGGAGCCCGAAACGCAGTTCTGGTTGTTGGTGATAACACCAACAAGGGTGTCTGAGGCTCTGACTTCAAACTAAGAATTTCAACTCAGGACTAAATACTCAGAACTCAGGACTTCCTTTTACAAGTATCCCTTCGCTTGTAACCTAAACAGCTCCGCGTAGCGGGTGCCTTTGGCGATGAGTTCTTCGTGGGAGCCCATTTCCACGAATTGGCCGTTCTCGATGACCAGAATTCTATCCGCCATGCGGACGGTGGAGAAGCGGTGGGAGATGAGGACGGCGGTTTTGCCTTGGGTCAGCTCCGCGAAGCGTTGGAAGACTTCGTGCTCGGCGCGGGCGTCCAGGGCGGCGGTGGGCTCGTCCAGAATTAGGAGTTGGGCATCGCGCATGTAGGCTCTTCCCAGCGCTATTTTCTGCCACTCGCCGCCTGATAAGTCCACGCCTTTGTTGAAACGCCGACCGATGACCTGGTTATATCCCTCGGGAAGTTTCGCGATGACGCTGTCGGCGAGGCTTTGCTGCGCGGAGGTCTGGATGCGCGGTTGGTTCTCTTTTTCCTCAATCCGGCCGATGGCGATGTTGGTGCCCGCCGTCATTTGAAACCGCACGAAGTCCTGGAAAATGACGCCAATCTCACGGCGCAAATCGGCGGGGTCATACTCCTTAAGGTCAATGCCGTCCAGCAGAATCCGGCCTTCGGTGGGGTCATAGAGGCGGGAAAGCAGTTTCACCATGGTGGTTTTGCCGGCCCCGTTTTCGCCTACCAGCGCCAGTTTCTCGCCGGCGTGCAGGGTGAAGTTGAGGTGACGGAGCGCCCATTTCTCGGAGTTGCGGTACTGGAAACCCACGTTCTCAAAGGTGAAGCCGTGTTGGATTGGTTTGGGAAAGGGAGGAGCAGAGGCCAGGCGCCGGATGCGGGGTTGCAGTTCGAAGAAATCAAAGAAATCTTGCAGGTACAAGGCGCCCTCGGCCACGCTGGTGAACCGGTTCAGCACCGATTCCAACAAGCCGCGCAGGCGCATGAACGAGCCCGAGAGAAAGGTCAACTGACCCAAGGAAACCTGCCCTTGCACCGTTTGCATAAGCAGGTACACGTACGCGCCGTAGTACCCGGCGCTGCCCAGGGCGGCAAACACGCTGCCCCACCCGGCCCGCCGGATGGCCAGTTTCTCGTTGTCTTTGTAGAACTGGTTCGAAAGCGTGCGGAAACGGTCAACTAGAAAACCAGACAACCCAAAGATTTTCACTTCCTTGGCCGTATCGTCGCTGGCGCCGGTTTGCCGCAGGTAATCTAGCTCGCGGCGCTCGGGCGTCCAGCCGTGCACCAGGGAATAGCTGCGTTCGTTGAAGTGCGACTCGCCCAGGAAAGCCGGTAGAACGGCCACTAAGAGTAAAAGCAACAGCCAGGGGTAGAAAGCGATGAGACCGGCGGCCAGGAAAATCATGGTGAGGATGTCCTGCATCTGGCCCAAGACCTGGCTCATGAGAATGGTGCGGCTGAGGGTCTGGCGGCGGGCGCGTTCCAGCTTATCATAGAAGGCCGAGTCCTCGAACTGGTCCAGGTCCAGCTCGGCGGCGTGTTCCATGAGCCGGATGGAAGACTGGTTCGCAAACAAATCGCCTAGCAGTCCGTCAATCAGGGCGATGCCCCGGTTCAGGAAATCAGACAGAATCGCCAGTCCAAATTCCAGCGCCACCAGGGTAAGCAGATAGCCCAGCAGTTTGTCATTGGTTTGGGTCAGGCGCACCACTTCGTCAATGATGAGCTGCCCAATGTACAGCATGGCCAACGGAACGGCCGCCCGGAACAAGCGTAGCACCACGTTAATGAACGCCATGCGCGGATTGGTTTTCCAGACCATTTTCAGGAACGGCGGCAGGTGCTTGAGCGCGCTGACCCGCTGTTTCACCGATAGTTGGGGTTGCCCCTCGCGTGGTACTTTCTTACCGAATAGATTATCCCAGAATGCCATAGGCAGCGAATTTATTGAAAAGCCTTTTACTTACGCGGTTTTCGGGGAAACGTCCTGCCAGAATCCGGCCGCCGCCGTAAAAAGAGGAGATTAGAGAGCGGGCTATCAGGTTCCGGAGGGCGTTTTACGGCTGTTTTTCTGAAAACATGCGTAAACCCATAGAAGTACTATACTTAAGGTAACCAAAGGAGAACCGGCCTACCGGCAAGTGGGTTGTACCTTTGCACCTGTTGAAAGAGCGAAGGTTTTTGTTTCCTTCGTCTGTATTAATTCGTAGGACAGTTTATGGAAGAATTATTTTTACAACGGCTCTGGACCCTGCACCAGCAGAACCAGCTCAGGATACCCACCCACCTCCTGTGCCAGTTTCTGAACCGCTTGCTGCAGATGCTTTTCCCGCCGTTGGCAGAACAGCCCTTTAAAAGCGCGGCCGCGCTGGAGCAGGAAGCCACGTTTCTGGAGCAGGAATTGGAATCGCTGCTGGAAGGCGTGCAGCACATCAGCACCTTCTCGGCGGCCGAGACCGTAGACCGGTTCATGAGCCAGTTGCCCCATTTGCATGAGCGGCTGATTTCTGATGCCCAGTTCATCTTGCAGGAAGACCCGGCGGCGCGGCACATAGAGGAAGTGATGCGGTCTTATCCCGGCTTTTACGGTATTGCGGTGTACCGCATCGCGCATTTGCTGTACCAGGAGGGCGTGCCGTTGCTGCCCCGCATCTTAACCGAGTACGCGCACAGCCGCACCGGCATTGACATTCACCCCGGTGCCCAGATTGATTTTCCGTTCTGCATTGACCACGGCACCGGCATTGTGATTGGCGAAACCACCGTCATCGGCAAAAATGTGAAGCTGTACCAGGGCGTAACCTTGGGCGCTTTGAGCGTGGCCAAATACATGATGGACTTGAAACGGCACCCTACGCTGGAAGACAACGTGATTATCTACGCCGGGGCCACCATTCTGGGCGGCAACACCGTCATTGGCGCGCACAGCATCATTGGCGGTAACGTATGGCTCACCGAGAGCGTACCTGCGTATTCAAGGCTCTATCACCGGGCTCAAATCAAGGTAAGCCGGTCTGAGGCCCCCGAAGATATCCTGGATTTCTCTATCTAATCTACTTCCCCTATGGGATTTAGGAAATAATTTTACATTTGTATCACTTCACGGGCAAGGTCCTTTGCTTGAAGCGGTACTTCTTCTAACGTTAATCTCTTGATATGAAAGCAGAAAGTATATTACAGACCATCGGGGAAACCCCTGTCGTGCGCATCAATAAATTATTTGGGCCCGATGCCCAGGTGTGGATGAAACTGGAGCGCGCCAACCCCGGCGGAAGCATCAAAGACCGGATTGCCCTGTCCATGATTGAAGACGCCGAGCAGCGCGGCTTGTTGAAACCGAACAGCCATATCATTGAACCCACCTCGGGCAACACCGGCGTAGGTTTGGCCATGGTGGCTGCCGTAAAAGGCTATGACATCACCTTGGTGATGCCGGAGTCCATGTCCATTGAGCGCCGCCGGCTGATGGCCGCTTACGGAGCCAAACTGGAACTGACCCCGCGGGAAAAAGGCATGAAAGGCGCCATTGAACGCGCCCACGAACTGGCCGCCGAAAACGAGAACGCCTGGATTCCCATGCAGTTTGACAACGAAGCCAACACCCGCATCCACATAGAAACCACCGCCCAGGAAGTACTCAGAGACTTCCCCGATGGCCTTGATTACCTGATTACCGGCGTTGGTACCGGCGGACACATTACGGGCGTAGGCCAGGTTTTGAAGCAGAAATTCCCTAACCTGAAAGTAATTGCCGTGGAGCCTACTCTGTCTCCCGTATTAAGTGGCGGGGCCCCGGGGCCGCACCCCATCCAGGGCGTAGGTGCCGGCTTTATCCCCAAGATCATGGACATGTCGGTGCTGGACGGCATCATTCAGGTAGACCCCAAAGACGCGTTTGATTACGCCCGCCGGGCGGCCCGCGAAGAGGGGATTTTCATCGGGGTTTCCTCTGGTGGTTCACTGGCCGCCGTCGCGCAGAAATTAGCCGAAGTTGAAAAAGGAGCCCGTATTCTCACGTTCTGCTATGACACCGGCGAGCGTTATTTATCAGTGGAAGGCTTGTTTGTATAGCAGCATCCGCTTGCTTATTACAACAAAGCCGCCCTTGCGTTTGCAGGGGCGGCTTTGTTTTGGGCTGATTTTGTGAAAACGGGCTTAAAACGGATAGTGCAGAAGGCCTAGTCTTAGTAGCAGGAATACTCAAACGTGGTGGTAGAGACCGTGGGGGCAGCACCTGCTGCAGCGCTGGTAACAGTAGCCGTAGATGGGTAGCCCGCCTCATTGTACTCGTAACTGTACTCTGTCACCGATTCTGTGGTAGTGCCACTTGCTACATCAGTAGAAGAAAAGGCGGTACGCGTGCGCATGTTTTTGTTGAAGTTGATCACCGTAGAAAGAAACCCAATAGCCTCCTGGTCCTGACGGCGTTTGTTTTCCTTGTTCAGGTCAAAGTTGTAGCGAGTAACGGTGCGCTGGGTAGGGGAGACATACGTTCTGACGGTATTGTTACCACCTATCCATTCGTAGTCAATTGTATACCGAACGGTGACCGTGCCGGCTCTCTCCATCTTTGCCGTGTACTTTGTAAGTTGGTTCTGGCCGTTGTACTCTGCTTCGTAGAAAAAGATGTTTCCGGTAGGGTTCGTTCCTCTTACCTCAATCCATTTCCCTTTGTCATTGTACGTGATTCTGTCGGGTACTTGCCTGGTGCCCGTCTGCTCGTTCACGTACTGGCTTTCCTCAATGCGGCCGTCACTGCCGTAGGTGAAACGGTAATAATCTAGTAGGTTTCCATTCTGGAAATACTGAACTTCTGAGATCCTGTCGCTCTCGTAGATTTGCTCTATGGAGCCGCCTGTTTTATTGGATTGCCTTAGCTCCTGGCAAATGGTTTCATTGGGTTCCATCTCAGAGTCCTCTATACAGGCCGTTAGTAAAATGGGGAAACAAAGTAAAAGACGTAGAAAATGTTTCATAAGGAGTTTTTGAAGGGTAAGAAAATGGAGAAGTGAGGTCAGGCTGTGGAAAGGCCAAAACTGGATGAATAGCCATTATGTCTTTAGGCTAGTCGATGAAGCTCGGGCCGGGAAAAAAGGCAGCAAGAGATGGTGGGAATGGCTAAAAGGCTATCCCCAGACTAAAGCCGAGGCCTCTAATGCCGATGAAGGGAGCGTTGCCTTTCACCGTTACGCCTTGGTCGGTGACGGTGGCGTCTACCTTGGAGTCGCCGGGCAGATCATCGTTGATAGACTCAATATCATCGGCTAATTCTCTTCTTTCCTGCGGGGTCATGTCGCTTAGGTCGGTTGTGCCATCCAGGTCAAGTTTCATTTTGCCGTAATGCCCGCCCAGGATGTACCAGTCAAAGGCTACCCGCTTACCGATGAGCCACTGGGAGCCGATCATCAGCCCGCCGCCCAAGCCTTTGATCTTTCCGTCAATCGGGATCATGTAGGTTCTGGAGTCGGTTTCATATTCGTGGGTGTAGGTGGCGTCCAGGTTCATGTAGCGGCCGTACAGTGACAAGTAAAATCCCCGGGCACCCGGCTTTTTGCCCGTGTAGAATCTGATCTCCCCGGTATAAGACTTATTGGCGATGGTGGAGCGGTTAAGATAGTCGCTCAGGTCATCGTCTTCTTCTAAGAGCCTATCCATGGCTTTCTCTACCAAGAAGATGGAGGAGGTGTTGGTTTTGGGAATAAAGCTATAGCCGGCCACCAACGTGATCTTGCGGGTCAGGGAACGTTCATAGCTGAAACTGTAGTTGTCCAGCGCCAAAGACGTAAGGTTGATTTTGATGATGTTTTTCCGGAAGACCTCGTCCTGAGCAATATTCTTCAGCCCCGGGCTATTTTGGCTGAGAGGTGGCGGGGAATCCAGCTTCACGCTATCTGAAAGACCTTTAGTTGGGGGCGTGTTCCCGAAACTGTGGAAGCTGGAAATAATCAGGAGAAGAGTAAAGAATACTTTCATATACAAACATTTATATAATTTATTTAAAGGTTTATAGATGGGTGGGTTATTCCTATACCCACAAGTTGGTATTTCCCTTATTCATGGTCATTATTTACTTCTACAAAGCCGCACTGCTCTGTATTAAATGGCCTTTTTTGGCAGAGTAAGCTGTAAACCTGATCAGTTAAGATCTTGAATCAGGCCCAAAACAAAGCCGCCCCTGCAAACGCAGGGGCGGCTTTGTTTTGGGCCTGATTTTCTTAAAAGAGGCTTAAAATAGAATAGCCTTCCGTTAAGAGGGGCTTAGGCGGTGGCCTTATTGGTTGTTGGCCGAAGTGTCAGAAGAAGCTCCAGTAGCGCCTACTCCCAGTGAGCTACCCAATCCTTTTACGGAGTTGGTGACACTATCCGTGAGGGAGCGTCTTTTGTCTTTGCCCAAGGCCGCAATGGCAATGCCAGCCCCTGCCGCGCCCAAAAGGGAATACAAGACTTTCTTATTCTTCGTCAAAGATTTCACTCCGCTGAGTAGAGACTTGTTCTTGGTGCCTTTAGCCTCTTTGTTTTTTTTATTTTTGTTCTTAGCCATTACTGTTGCGTTTTAAATAGTTGATGTATATCGGTTAATACGAAGGGAAGATGTGGTTTATCCTTTCCCTAAGAACCTACGCCTCTCCTCCTTTTATGTTCTGTTTTCTTGAAAGTAAGCCTGAACTATGGAGCAAAAAACCAGTGCCTTGCGGCGTTTCGTTTTAGATGTTCTCTATGGCAAAAGGTTTTTGGGCCTCCTCTTCTTTGTGTGGTTTGTCTTTTTTGGGAGGTTTGCTATGAAGGGCCGCATCTGCGGTATGGTGGTGGGTCAAATGCTTCACGGCCGCCGTAATCCCGTCTACCAGATTTCCGGCTCTGTCATGGCCCAAGGCCTTCCCCAAGGCCACCCCAGCGCCCACAGCTCCCAGCAGGGCCAGAAGAACCCGGTTGTCTTTGATATACGGCTTCACCGCTTTGTAAAAGGTTTGGTGCTTCTTGCCTTTCTTCTTTTTCTTAGCCATGATGTTGTCTCTGGGTGGAATCTAAGTATCTGATCTCTTGGAGCAGGAATGCCCTGTCAGCCATGCTTTACGTGTTCCCGTAGGCTTGGTTCATGGAGAGAGCACTGGCCCGACAGCGTTTCCCGGGAGGAAACCTCTTGTGCCTGAAAGCAAATGCTAGGTGGTTAGCGTTGCTTCTTAAGTTCTTCTAGCGGATAGAAGCTGTCGCGCCAGTAGATGCCGCCCTGCTGGATGGTTTTGAAAGCCGATTTCAGCAGGATGTAGACCATGACCGCCCCGGCGAAGGGTATCAAAAACGCGTGCCACCATCTGCCGTGGATTCCGGGTTTAAACTGCATCAGCAAGAGCTGGAAAGTGAGCAGAATTGCTGCCAAAGCTAGACCGAAGCTTCCCAGGAAAAGCAGCAAAGGCAACGGGAGCACAAAGACCAGAATGGTGGCCAGCGCCATGCCCATGGCGGTGGGTAAATGGTAATTGGCAATTGAGAAGGTATTCTTCATTAAGCCGTTGATGAACTCCCGCAGGCTGGTATACCAGTGCAGCGACACCTCCTGTTGGCCGTACACCACATCTTGCCGTAAGCCGGCGGCTTTGATGCGTTCCCCCAGTTTCAGGTCATCGTCGGGGCGTAGGGAGAAGGCGGTATGGGTGCCGGTTTTTTCATAAGCAGTTCGTTTCAGCAGGTTGAAGGCTCCAATCCCGATAGAGGCATTGGACTTGGGATTGCTGATTTCCCAGGGGCGCTGCCGCAGTTCCAGCATAATGGAAAATGTGGTCATCACACTCCTGAACAGACCCGAAGGCGACGTGATCTCGGGCATCACCGTCAGGTGGTCTAACCGGTGCGCCGCTGCGTAGTGCATGGCTTTCTTCAAGGCGAGGCGGTGATACATCACGTCGGCATCCGTGAACAGCATCCATTCCTCAGAAGTGTGGAGATAGCCCTGGTACAAGGCATGGTTTTTCCCCAGCCAACCGGCCGGAAGTTCTTCAATGGTGATCACTGTGATGGCGGGGTTGGCCTGTGCCATCCGGCGGAGGATCTCTGGGGTGCGGTCCGTGGAACGGTCGTTTACCACCAGTATCCGGGCTTTGGGGTAATCAATCTGGCAGATGCTGGACAGGGCCTGCTCCAGTTCCGCCTCTTCGTTTCTCACGGCAATGATGATCGCAACGGACGGCTCCGCGCCAGCAAGCTCAGGCGAAATATCCTTCAGATACTTCACTCTTCGGCAATTGATTAGTAAGTAGATGCAAACAACCACCCATGCCAAGGTGATCAGTAGCGCATAGCCGGTGAGTAACATACAGCGGAAATAGCCTCTAAGTGATTTTACCTTTCTTTACTTAAAAGAAGCGAAAAACGCAGCTATTATTTCACAGACGCTGTTTTATTTGTGAATTACTTGATAGAGCGTGTCTGGGGAAGAAAGAGAGAGAGGTACAAAAAAGCCCTTACAATGAGTTGTAAGGGCTTTTAAAAGGAGTGGAGAATATCGGAGTCGAACCGATGACCTCTTGCATGCCATGCAAGCGCTCTAGCCAGCTGAGCTAATCCCCCGTTTTGATGCTACAAAAGTAATAGCCTTTCTGGTAACTGCAAAATCTTTTTTCAGGCTTTTCTTCCTTTCGCCGCTTGTGCGCTTCATTTTGGTCCCAAAGAAACGTAGGTGGTTAGCTGTAAGTAGTTGATTACGTTAGGCTTGTTGCTGAAAATGACCAACCCTTGCCCTAGCCACAAAAGCAATAAAAAAATCGGGTGAAATGCGTTTTCGCCCGATTTTCTGAAAAGTAGCCCTTAAACGATTACTCGAAAATGTACCGCAAACCTACTTGCCCCTGCCATCTGGAGGCGAAGTTAGTGGTCCACACCGTGGACGATGGGTTGCTGAAGGTGTACAGAGGCCGGTTATCTGCGTCGCGGCGCTGCAAGCGGATCAGTTCAACCGCCGAGTTATTCACGGAGTAATTGCGGCCCCAGTCACGGTTGAACAGGTTGCCTACGTTGAAGACGTCAAACGTGAGTTGCAGCGTGTGGTCCTTGCCGCCAAAGTTCGCGAAGATGTCCTGGGTTAAACGCATGTCCACGCGGTGGGTCCAGGGAGTACGGGCCCCGTGCCGTTCGGCGTACTGGCCGCGGCGGCTTCTCAGGTAGTCATCGTTCTCAATGAAGGCGTTCAAATCTGTCCACTGCTGGGCTGCGGTACGGGTCACCGCACCAGCAGTGTTGGTGGCGTCAATCAGGCCGCTTTCTTCAAAGGTGCGGGGCACGTACAGCAAGTCATTGGCGTTGCTGCCGTCGTTGTTGATGTCGCCCGCATACAGGTACGTGAACGGTAAACCTGACTGCCCTTCATAAAAGAGGGAAACGGTGGTAGCGAAGTTGTTCAGCCATTTGATGGTATAGCCGCCAGACGCAATGACCCGGTGCCGGATATCAAAACGGGAATAGGAAAGCTCCGGGTTATTGGGGTTTCGGTACACCTGGTTGAATTGCCAGTTAGACCGGGCGGTGCTGCTGGTGCCGCTGTTCACGTCTTCTGATTTACCATAGGTATATGCCACCATGGTGTTAAGCCCGCTGGTGAAGTTCTTCTGCAACTGGCCCGTTAAGGTGTAGGTGTAGCCCCGGTTGGTATTGTCCAGCAAGATGACGTTGGTGAAACTACTGGAGACCCTGCCTGAGGAGTACAGCGCCCGGTTATCTGGCCCCGAAAGGGTTCCTGTGGGGTCCAGCAGGTTGATGTCCTGGTACAGGATGTCGTTCATGGTTTTGGAGTAAATCCCCTCCAGCGTGGCGATGACCCCAAACGGAAGGGTATAGTCCAGGGCCAGGTTGGTCCGGAAGGTCTGCGGAATTTTGAAGTCCTCTGCAATGAGGTTGATCTCAGCGGTAGAAGAGGCGGGCCCCAGGTTTCTGATTGCATCTATGTTGGTCTCAAACCGGTCAGGAGTGGTTTGGTTGCGCAGAAACAGCGAGCTGAACGTGACCCCGTTGTTGGTGAACTGGTTGGAGAGCCACACAAACGGAACTCTACCCGTGAAGATACCGGTACCGCCGCGCACCTGGAACGTCTTATCGCCGCGTACGTCCCAGTTGAACCCCAGCCGAGGAGCCCACAGCACCTGGCCTCCGGGCGTCACATCGGTTCTTAGGTTGGCGTATTGGGTGTTCGCGAAAGCCGTTTCCACCGCTGCGTTGCGGGCGGGTTCATCCGGAATAACCGGCATATCCACGCGCAGGCCCAAGGTTATCCGCAGATTGTCCAGTACATCCATTTCGTCCTGTACATAGAAGCCCAGTTGGGCGGCCTTGAAGTCAGCCTCTGGCATGGGGTTAGCCGGGTCCGCTGAATAGGTCTGCTCAATCTGGAACGGCCTTCTGGCGTAGAAATCCTCCACGCTGTTGAATTGGTAGTACCCGTTGTAGTTGTTGATGAAGAGGTTCCGGAAGTTGAAGAACTCGTTGTGGGTACCTATGGTAAAGGTATGGCGCCCTCTGAAGATGGTGAGGTTATCGGTGAACTCAAAGATGTCCTGATCCAGTTCATTGAAGGCAGAACTGCGCTCCGTGCCGGCTGTAATGGTGTTGCTGCCGCTGCCCAGGAACCGGATGGTGATCTGCGGAAAAAGGGCCCCGGGAGTATTTCGTCTGTCCCTGATTCTGGAATATCCCACGATCAAGCTATTAGAGAGGTTTTCTGAAAAACGGCTCCTAAGCTCGGCCACGGTGCTGTTAGTGGTGCTGTTGAACTCATAGGCGTTCCCTCCGAACCGGAAAGTGGTGTTCGTGCGGGTGATGTTGTCATCAAAAGCGTCTACGAAGTTATGGCGCAGGGTCAACTGGTGCCGGTCAGTGATGTTCCAGTCTAAACGCCCGAAGATCTTGTTGCTTTCGGTACGGCGGTTGATAGACCCCAGCGTGCCGGGATCATAGCCATATTTAATCCGGAGGGTATCGGCCACCCGGCGCACGTCCTCCGCGGGCACAATGGAGCTGGGGTCGCCTAAATTAAACAAAAGCGGCTCGGTACGGCGGGTGATCTCCGCGTTCAGGAAGAAGAACAGTTTGTCTTTGATCACGGGGCCGCCTATTCTGAAGCCCGTCTGGTAGTCTTTGAACTCGGCGGTTTCCTGCTCCGTCACGGGGTCTTTGCCCACGGTGTTTTCATTCCGGCCGAACGCGTAGATGGAACCTTCCCAGTTGTTGGTGCCCGACCGGGTAACGGCGTTGATGCCCCCGCCGGTGAAGTTCCCGAATTTGACATCGTATGGCGCCAGCACTACCTGAATCTGGTCAATGGCATCCAGGGAGATGGGCTGGGTGCCCGCGCCTCCGCCAGGAGTACCGGAACTGGCCAAACCAAACACGTCGTTGTTCACGGCCCCGTCAATGGTGATGTTGTTGTAACGATTATTGGAGCCCCCCAAGGAGTTGCCAGAGGCCTGAGGCGTGAGGCGGGTGAAGTCCTGGAGGGAGCGATTGAGGGTGGGCAGCCGTTCTATCTGTTCCCGGGAGACGTTGGTGGCGGCCCCGGTTCTATCGGCGTTGATGACGGCGCCCCGTTCAGAGACCACCTGTACCTCGCTCAACCCTACGGCACTGGCCGCCAGGTTGATGTCCAATCTCAGGGTCTGTCCTAATGACAGAAAAACGTTTTCACGGCGTTGGTCCTGGTACCCGATGTAAGTGGCCGTGATGGTATAGGGGCCGCCTACCCGCATGTTCTGCAGGTTGTACCGTCCGTTTTCGTTGGCACTGGCGGCATACTGCGTATTGGAAGGCGTATGCACCGCCACGATGGTAGCGCCGGGCAGGCCTTCCCCGCTCGCATCTGTGATTTCCCCGGTCATGGAGGCGGTGGTAGCGCCCTGGCCCCAACTAAGGTGCATTGGTACCCACATCAAGAAAAGAAGAAATACTCTGGTAAATAGTTTTTTCATAAAAATTCCTTTAGTCAACGCTGGAGGATGAACTGAAAACTGGAGAGTACTAAAAGCAAAAGATGAGATGATTGGACGTAAGGCAGATGTGCTCCTCCGGGAGAAAGTAGTAGTGGAGGCTTCCTGACAGGAAAGGCAGGAAGAGGGGCGCTCTTAATATAGTTTTTATGAGATACTAACTAAAAGGGAATCATTTAGTTAGCTGTTTCCCTTTACGGTGGCTTTCCTTTCAGGTTAGTACCGGAAAGGAACTTATTTGTTATCTTTTTGTAACGGCGGGTATTGGGCAGAGGAATAGGTGAGGAGGGACAGAAGCCAAAACAAGACATGCTTTAGTACCATCCTGAAAGGTTTTAACAATTAATAGTAAGAAGGTGCAGAAGAGCTTTCCTGGCTGCCCGCGAGATTCTAGCTGACGGACAAGATGAATTTTTAAAATAGTCTTTAGCCTGGTGAGTGCAAAGAACTTAGCTTCTGCTGTTTTTCAACTGCTTTTAAAAAATAGGCCTAAAACGCAAAAAAGCCAGACTTAGATCCGTCTGGCTTTCTTTTGAAAGAAGAGAAGGATTGGAGGTTTGCCCCATCCTACCTTGCTGGTATTGTAGTCAGGTTGGCGCCTCCAATACTGATGTTGTCCTGGAAAAGGAACTAATAAAAAAGGGTGAACCAATTGGCTCACCCTTTTTTATTAGTTCAACGTTGTGATTAGAATAAGTAACGAGCTCCTACTTGAATACTATAAGTACTAGAAGTGCTTATGGTGTTTTCATATGGATTGGTTACTAACGTATTATTGATGTTCTGCAAACGATAAACAGGCTCGTTTTCAGCATTGATGCTTCTGTAAACAAGTGGGTTGTTGGTGATGTAACGCTCCTGAATACCCCATGATCTGTTTAGCAGGTTAGGAAGGTTTTGCACGTCAACAGAAAGTTGCAAGGTGTGCTTGGTGTTGTTGGCACCTGTCTCAATGAAGAAGTCTTGCATGAAACGCATGCTTACCCTGTTGAACCATGGAATCAAAGCAGCATTTCTTTCTGCATACTCACCTCTGTGATTTTTCAAGTAAGGTGTGTTGTTGATGAATTTCTCAAAAGCCTCTTCTTGCTGCTGTACAGTGTAGGTTACACCATTAGAAGTATAAGCCTCAAAGTTTATTTCAGAAGAATTTCTTGGGATGTACATGAGGTCAGCTGAGCTGTTTCCATCATTGTTCAAGTCACCATTCACTACAAAGCTGTAGTTACCTAAGTGTGAGCCTTCATAGAAGAACGAAAGGGTAGAGGCAAAATGCTTCAGGTATTCTTTTCTGTAAGAGAATGCTCCAATGATACGGTGAGGAACTGCATATTGTGAGTAACCTAATTCCTGCGCGTTTGAAGTTCCTACGTTAGGGTTGGAGTTCCAAACAGAAGAAGCGGTGCTACCTGGGTTGGCCGTGATGTCTTTGGCATTGGTGTAGGTGTAAGCAAGCATACCATAGAAGCCGCTCGTAAAGTTTTTGCTTAATTGAGCAGTTAATGAAGTGGCATAGCCTGGCTTGTCTGTGTTTTCCAGTACAATGGCAGTGGTCACTCTAGGGTTCAAGCTTCTATCTGCAGTAGCTACAAAACGCTCGCGGGTATGATCTCCCTCTACAATAACACCATTAGCAGCTTTCATGTTGGCATTGCGCATTCTAACGCCATTCACATCACGGGTGTATAAACCTTCTAAGGTCAGATTAAAGCCGTTGCCAAACGTTTTCTCTATGGCTAAGTTACTTCTCCAAACCTGTGGAAATTTGAAGTCGCGATCAGCAAAAACTACGTTAGATGGAACAGAAGGAGTACCTGGGGTAGTCAATAAGTTGGCGTACGCGTTAGGATCAGAGCTCAATTTGATCTTTGCCAAAGTTGCTGCGTTTGTGATGGCAGCACCGTACTGGATTACACCTGAGTTTGAAGGAATGTTGGTGAGGAATACAAAAGGAATTCTACCAGTGAAGATACCAGTACCCCCGCGAACGATAAGGCTGTTGTTTTCAAAGGCATCCCATCTGAAACCAAGTCTAGGTGAAACCAGCATGCGGCTTTTTGGCCAAATACCAGTTGAGTAGTTTTTAAGGTTACCATCTTGGTCATAGAAACTCAGAGCAGATACCGCTGAGTTTTCTGATGGATCTTCATGATAAAAAGGTTTATCTGCCCGGATGCCTACTGTTACTTTCAGG
The DNA here is from genome assembly GCF_014269285.1 of Rufibacter sediminis. Classification (GTDB taxonomy): domain Bacteria; phylum Bacteroidota; class Bacteroidia; order Cytophagales; family Hymenobacteraceae; genus Nibribacter; species Nibribacter sediminis. Next base: position 251,529 of record NZ_JACOAF010000022.1, on the reverse strand, counting down.
CCTTTCTGGAAGTTGATTTCATCCTGAGCATATAATCCCAATTGACCAATTTTTAACTCAGCGGCAAAAGGAGCCGGGTCGCTGGTTTGTGAGATAGTCTGCGCAAAATAGACAGGAGACTTATCGGTTAAGAAGTCAGACAGGCTATTGAAGACATAATAACCACCCGCGGCAGGCATGTATTGGTTTCCTACATATTGGTACTCATAGGTACCGCCAGCAGTGAACGTGTGATTACCCGCATAGTACGTGAAGTTATCTGTGATGCTGTAAGTATCATTGCTAACATTGTTGTTCAAGGTGTAAGGGTCTGTACCTACGTGGATGTAGTTGTTTCCTTCTCCGTCAAAGATGTCAACAGATGGGAAGAAGTTGCTGTTCCAGCTACGTGGGCTACCCGTCTTAGTAACAGCACCCAATAATTGGTTTGAAAACCGGCTACCAAAGGTGCTGTTCAATTCCAGGGTTCCAGTTCTTACAGTGTTGTCAAAGTAGTAGTTTGAGTTCTCAAAGCTCATCGCCTGCGTACTGAAACGGTTGTAAGGTAATCTGGAGAGGGTACCCGTTCTGCCTGTTACAGAGAAACCACCGCCATTAGGCACACTGGTGTTGTTCAATTGAACATCTTCCAGAGCACTTAAATCACTGTATTTGGCCGTTAATCTGTGGGCTTGGTTGATGTTCCAGTCTAATTTAACCAAGAACTTCTTGTTCTCACTCCGGAAGTTAGGGAAGCTCTGATATGCCCCAGTGTTATACCCAAATTTAGAGGAAAGATATTCAGAAACTGACCGCAAGTCAGCTACAGGTACTTCAGAAGTGTTTCCTGAGCCTGTGCCACCAGTAGGGTTCCAGGTTACTCCTGGTCTGGTACCTTCTTCCTGCTCATAGTTCAGGAAGAAGAACAATTTGTTTTTAATGATTGGGCCACCCAATGTAGCACCATACGTTACCGTTTTTGAGTCTACGATCTGGCTGCTGATATCCTGGTCTCCCACGTGAGTACCTAAGAAGCTCTGGTCTCTGTAATATGTATAAGCAGAGCCATGGAAAGTGTTGGTACCACTCTTGGTTACGGCGTTAATACCCGCACCAGTAAAGCCGGATTGTCTTACATCAAATGGAGCAATGTTGATAGAAATCTGATCATATGCTTCAATTGAGATAGGCTGGGCGCCACCGCCGGGAAGCGGATCGCTGGATAACCCGAAGTTGTTGTTTAAGTTAGCGCCGTCTACTTGCAGGTTGTTGTAACGGTTGTCACGTCCACCAAAGCTGTTACCGTTAGAGTTACCCTGCGGAGTAAGGCGAGTGTAGTCTGTAATGCTTCTTGAAATAGTAGGCAAGGTTTGAATCTCACGGGTACCCACGTTAGTGGCGGCACCTGTTCTGGCAGAGTTCAGGAGCGTTACTCTGTCAGTCTCAACCACCACTTCCTGTAAGGCAGTACCAGACTGGGCCAGGGTTGAGTTGACGATGTAGGTTTCCCCTAATTTCAGATTTACGTTAGCAAAGGTTTGGGTCTGATATCCAATGTAAGATACTTCAATGGTATAAGGCCCACCAATCCGGGTATTAGGAATTGTAAAACGACCTTCAACATTGGTAGACGCTCCATAAAGGCTACCTGAAGGCTGGTGAGTTGCTTTCACGGTTGCCCCGATCAGCGGCTCACCTTTTGAATCTTTGACAGATCCGGTGATACTACTCGTAGTTACCTGTGCAAACAGACCTGCCGTACAGAGTAACATGAGAAGTGCAGAAAGTAAAAACTTCTTCATAAAGGGTTTTTTTTGTGCAAAAGTATAAAAGGTGAAAAGAAAAAGAGGTAAGGCTACCGTTAAGTTAACATTAAGAATGCTAACAGAATTTTGAGAGGAAGAAAATGCAAAATTCCTGAAGGAGGAAAACATTTTGTTGGCGGTCAGTGGATTGACGCCGCAAAGATAGAGACTTAATTCCTTTGTTTTGCAAGCCAAATCAAACTTAGCCGCAAGAAAATAATATAGTTAGCCCCTTTGAGTTAAGGTTTTGCTAACACTTTTTCCAAGTTGTTAATTAGCACTTATCCTACACCTAGGATCATTAAAGTATTAGTAAAAATACGTAATACTTCTAGCGATTTTTAAAAAGTGCGCTGGTGCGCAAAAAGAATAAATTTAGATGGCAGGCCGCACGGCCTTCACGAATATCTTCTGGTAGTAAGGAGAGTAGAGGTTGTCTTCCTTCACGCCCAGAGAAGTGGAGGCGTGGATAAACCAGACTTCGCCCTGGTTCTTCACCTCGGTGACCAACCCCACGTGCGTGATGTTATACTCACTTCTGGAGGAGCTGAAGAAGACCAGATCGCCGGCCTGTAACTCCTGGGTGGAGATGGCAGGACCAAACTGGCTTTGCTCCGAGGAAGTCCTGGGCAGCAACACGTCAATGGCCTGGAAAGAGGTGCACAGGAGGCCGGAGCAGTCCATGCCTACGCGGGAGGTACCACCCAGTTGATAAGGAGTGCCGGTGAATGACCGCGCGGTGGAGATAACCGTCTCTATGTCGCGGCGTACGGCCCGGTTGCTGTTGCCCGAAATACGGATAGAACGGGAAGGTTTCTTTGATCGGCTGGAGATATGGATCTCCTTGAGGGGTTTGCCAGAGGAACCGGAACGGCGGCGTTCCATGCGTTCTCTTTTTTTCAGTTCCGCAATCTCGCGGGCTGAGCGGTACTTCTCGTTTGGTTTACTGAAGGTGGAGTAAGAAGACTTGCCGCAGGAGCTTAGGAAAAGTACCAGGCTTAAAAAGAGAAGGGAAGACGTTTTGTGTACGTTGTTCAAAGCGGTCTTATGTCTGCGCATTTCCATATCAATCAAAGAGAAGGCATTTAACATCCAAACAAAGCGGAGTCTATCCCCTTTCCTACATTCAACCAAATTCATTCAAAGGTAATCAGTAGACACCTTACTACCAGCTAACCCCTATGGTAACGGCTACAATGATAAGGCAGTATCTGAAAAAATGCAACCCAAGCCGGCGGGCTAACTAGGCGATTGAGCATCAGTTCTTTCCAGTTTGAAATTTTCTTTCCATCAACCCATTTCCCATTCAAATAGATGTCCTTCGTTTTAAAGCTGTTTTCAGAAAAGAAGCCCAAAACGGCTAGAGGATGCCTTGGAGGAACTCCACCGCGCGTCTTTCAGAATAATAGCGGCCTTTCAGGAAATCTTCTGAGAAGCCCACGTGCCCGCCATCTTTGGGCATTTCCAGGTAGAAATAAGGATTCTGGCGGGCCTGTTCCACGGGAAAACACTCCTTAGACAGAAAGGGATCGTTCTGGGCGTTCACCAGCAGGGTAGGCACCTGAATGCTGTGCAGGTGGGAGACAGAACTGCAGCGCTCGTAATAGTCGGCGGCGTTGGCAAAGCCGTGGAGCGGGGCGGTGTAGCGGTCATCGAACTGCTCAAAGGTGGTGATTTTCTCGTAGTCGGTCAGGTCCAGGTCAAAGCGTTGGGCCTTTTCTTTCAGTTTCTCGTGCAGTGAGCGCAGAAACCGCTTCATGTAGATGCGGTTGGCGGGTTTGGCCAGTTGCACACAGGCGCTCTCCATGTGGCAGGGTACCGAGAAAACCGCCGCCCGGGCAACCTGCCGGGGAACTTTGTCGGCCCACTGAGACAGGTAATTGAGGGTAAGATTGCCGCCCATGCTGAAGCCCACCAGGTAGATGGTCTGGTACCCCTTTTTCATGGCGTGCTGCACCACCAGGTCCAGATCTTCTACGGCCCCCATGTGGTAAGACCGCAACAGGTGGTTGGGTTCGCCGCTGCAACTCCTGAAGTTCCAGGCTAGGGCATCCCAGCCCACCCGGTTCATGGCGCGCACCATGCCTTGCATGTAAGGCCGTTTGGTGTCGCCCTCCAGCCCATGAGACAGCACCACTAAACTCGCTGACCCTATGGTAGACCAATCCAGGTCCAGGAAGTCCTGATCTGGGGTAACAATCCGTTCCCGGGAGTATGTAACCGAGGGCAGGCGCCGCAGCGTGCTGGGCAGAATAGTCTGCAAGTGCCCGTTGAAAAGATAGCGCGGGCGTTTGTGGAAGCGGGAGGGGAGAAGCGGCATAAGTTTCTGGGCCAGCTGAAAAAGTAGCCGGAGAGTACAAAAGTACGGCTTTTCAAAAGCGGCCGCAAATCAAGGGGGAGGAAGGCGGTAGAATTGTAATATAACAATTCATCGGTTCTTTTCGTGGGTTCACCGTGAACAAAGGAAGGTAGAACTAAAATGCCCGCTTAGAGGGAGATAAGCTGCTATGTTTGTATAGAAATCTTACGGTAGAGCATACTTACCCTCTAAATCATCAAAGAAATGCAGAACATCGACTTAGTTGAAAATATCACTCCTCAAAGCCAGTTTGCCGAGGAAATAGAGAATGGCTTCCTTTTGCCAGAGCAATTGATACAAATGTCGTACGCCAAACTGGAATACCTGAAAGCGATCTACCGGAAGCAGCTAGGCTTTGACAGATAGTATTTTCCAGGGGCAGAGGCCTGCAGTACTGGTTTTGATAAACTCTGGTCTTTATAACTGGCCTGCCTCTTTGAGAAAAAACTTTGGATCGCAACACAGCCGCTTTGCAGGAACTGACGTTTCCTGAGCCACTATTCCCTCTCTAGAGGTATTTTAAGTAAAAGCGGACAGACAGGCACAGGCTGCTGGATAACGGTGCCGGGTTTTTAGCCTGTTTTCAGGAAAACGACCCTAAAATGTACCTTCTCCAGCCCGCGGGAAATTGCTGCGGGAATCAGTAGCACTCCGTGATGTGCCTGATGGAAAACTCACCCGTCAGATTTTTGATCGGAGCCTTTGTTTTTCTTCTTTTTCTGTTGGTGTTTCACCACCTTGGCATCCACGTAAAATACAATCTCTTCGGCGATGTTGGTGGTATGGTCGCCAATCCGCTCCAGTTTCCGGATAATGCCCGATACTTTCAGGCTTTGGTAGATATTATCGGGGTGCGTCTGGAAATAGGCCATCAGCACCTGATCGGTTTTCGCGTGGATTTTGTTCAGCAGCTTGTCCTGTTTGAGCACCTGCCGGGCCAGTTCGGTGTTTTCTTCCAAAAACGCTTGCCGCACGTTTCTGAGCATGGTCTCGGAGGCGTCATACATTTCCAGTAAACGGCTCTGGGCGAGCAGCGTGGGCTCCAGCGGCGGATTCACTTCCTTCAGCATAAAAGCGATGCTCTCGGCGTAGTCACCAATGCGCTCCAGGTTGGCGTTGATCTTCAGGATGGCCAGCACCCAGCGCAAATCCACGGCCACCGGGTTGAACAACGCGAAGATGTTCTCGCACATGCGGTCAATCTTGATATCATAGGCATTCACTTTCTTCCCGCTCTTGATCACCTTCTTGGCCAGCTCGGCGTTGGAGGTGAGCAGCGCCTCTTTGCCGGCGGCTAACTGGAAGTCCACCAAATCCCACATGGCCTCCACTTTGGTTTTGATCCGGAGAAGTTCTTTGTCTAATTGATTCATGTCTAACCTGGTTCTGCTAAGGGAAGATGATTGAAGTAACGTTTCGTGCTGCTTTGAGGAATGAAGACTGCGCCGGGCTGCTCTGCGTTTTAGGGCCGGTTTTCTATAATCGGCCCTAAAACGGGTATCAACCGAAACGACCGGTGATGTAGTTCTGGGTGCGCTGGTCTTTGGGGTTGGTGAACAGGGTTTTGGTCTTGGCGTATTCCACCAGCTCGCCCAGGTAGAAGAAGGCGGTGTGGTCGCTCACCCGGCCGGCCTGCTGCATGTTGTGGGTCACGATCACGATGGTGTAGTTCTCCTTCAGCTGATGGATGAGCTCCTCGGTTTTGGCGGTGGACAGCGGGTCAAGGGCAGACGTAGGTTCATCCATGAGCAACACCGATGGTTCAATGGCCAGCGCCCGCGCAATGCAAAGCCGCTGCTGCTGCCCGCCAGAAAGCTCAAAGGCGCTTTTCTTGAGTTTGTCTTTCACCTCGTCCCAGAGGGCGGCTTGGTGCAGCGAGCGCTCCACCCGCTCCTCAATAAACTTCTTGTCTTTTGTGCCGTTCACGCGCAGCCCATAAGCCACGTTCTCAAAGATGGACTTGGGGAAAGGATTGGGTTTCTGGAACACCATGCCCACGTGCTTGCGCAGGTCATCTACCTGGATGTTCGTTTTGTAGATGTCTACCCCGTCTATGAGGATGTCGCCTTCAATCCGGACCCCGTCAATCAGATCGTTCATGCGGTTGAAGCACCGCAGGTACGTAGATTTGCCGCAGCCCGAGGGTCCGATGAAAGCCGTTACCTGGTTTTTCTTCATGGCCATGGTAATGCCTTTGAGGGCATGGAAATCGCCGTAGTAGAGGTGAACGTCTTTGGTTTCTACACTATTCATATCAATTTAAGGAAGACAGCGTCAAGAGAAATGGAAAGGGAGTTTTAAGCCTGTTTCAGGAAAACGGGCCTAAAAAGGAAGTTAATTCATTTTTACTTTTTTGCCAAAGTAGCGGCGCAGCCAGTTGGCCAGTAAGTTGGCCAGCAACACAATCATGATAAGCACGAAGGCGGTGCCGTACGCCATGGCTCGCGAGGCCTCAATGTTAGTGCCGCTGGTGGAGATAACGTACAAATGGTACGGCAGGGCCATGACCTGGTCAAAGATGCTGTTGGGCAGTTTGGGCAGGAAATACGCCGCCACCGTGAACAGGATGGGAGCCGTCTCGCCCGACACCCGGCCGATGGACAGAATCAAGCCCGTGATGATGTTGGGGAACGCCATGGGCAGCACCACGCGGCTGGTGGTCTGCCATTTGGTGGCCCCCAGCGCCAGCGACCCGATCCGGAAAGAATCATCAATGGATTTCAAGGCTTCCTCCGTGGTCCTGATCACCACCGGCAAGGCCAGCAGCCCCAGCGTAAGCGATCCCGCCAGAATAGAGTCCCCGAACCCGAACTGGTTCACGAACAAAGTCATCCCAAACAACCCGAAAACGATGGACGGAACCCCGGCCAGGTTATTGGTCATCAGTTTGATAAACCGCTTAAACCAGCTGTCCTTGGCGTACTCGTTGATGTAAATGCCTGACAGAATCCCGATGGGGAAGGCGAAGATCATGCTGCCCGCCACCAGGCACAGCGTACCAATGATGGCCGGGTAAATCCCGCCCGCAGTCATGCCTTCGCGGGGCATCTCGGTGAGGAAATCCCAGCTGATGACGGAGATGCCCTGGATCAAAATAAAGCCCAGAATGACGATCAGGATGGCGACCACCGAGAAACTGAGTAACCGGAAGATGAAGAACGCGGCGCTTTGCGAGCGCTTTTTGCTTTTATGCTGAGAAGAAGTCGTTCCGAAGGCCATAGCTTACCTGTTTTCTTTTCGTTTAGCCGATACAAAATCCACGGTCAGGTTGATGAGCAGCGTCATCAGAAACAGAATGCAGCCTAACGCGAAGAGCGCCTGGTAGTGGATGCCGCCCTGCGGAGCCTCGCCCAACTCGGCGGCAATGGTGGCCGGAATGGTGCGCACCGGCTCCAGAAACGTATGCGGAATCACCGAGGCGTTTCCCGTCACCATGAGTACGGCCATGGTCTCACCAATGGCGCGGCCCATCCCCAGAATAGCCGCCGTAGAAATCCCGGACATGGAGTACGGGATGATCACTTTGTAGATCGTTTGCCATTTATTGGCTCCTAAGGCTAAACTGGCTTCTTTCATGGCCCGCGGCGTGGTGCGCATGGCATCCTCAGACACCGAGATGATGGTGGGAAGCGCCATGATGCCTAAGATGATGCTACCCGCCAAAGCGGTTTCGCCCACGGGCAAGCCAAACACATCCTGGATCAGGGGCACAATCACCACCAGGCCAAAGAAACCATAGACCACTGACGGAATACCCGCCAACAGTTCAATGACCGGTTTCAGAATATTCCGGACTCTAGGATTGGCGATCTCGGCTAAATAAATGGCGGTGGCCAGGCCCAACGGCAAAGCGATGATGATAGCGCCCAGGCTTACCCAAAGCGTACCCAAAATGAGCGAAAGAACGCCCAACTGCACGGCTGGCTGAATGGTAGGGTACCATTCGCGGCCGCCCAGGAATCCGCCTAACGAGATTTTGGCTAGTTCTACCCGTTTGCCTTTGAAATCAGGGGCTAGGTATTCCTCGGGGAAAAAGGCCAGCATGTTGGGATCTTTGGTCACCAGCTCGTTCAGGCGCTGGGGCAGGTACTCAAAGTTGGCACCAATCTGCTCCTCGGTGTAATAGTCGGTGATGTCGTCTATCTGGAAAAGCTGGATGTGGGCGTCTGCGCCGCCCACCTCTTTCCAGTTGGTGATGTTCTGGTCAAAGATCTCTTTCACCTCGTTGGCCGTGAGTTCCTGTACCGGGTTCTGCGGATGCACGGAGATCACGGAGCCTTCCGCTACCGGCGTCTGGCTGAAAATGCCCAGGCCTTCTTTGAACAGGAAGAACACAATCAGGAGCACGGTGATGCTGGTCACCGTGCCGCTGATCATAATGAGTCCTTCAATGATGCGTTCACCCAGATTGTGGAAGTAGCGTTTCAAGAGACGTTCTGTAAGCGGTGAGAACTTATTTGCTCAAAGGAATGTAGCCGATCTCCTGCACCATCTGCTGGCCCTCGGCAGAAAGTACGTAGTCTATGAAGGGTTTCACCTTGGCTTCGGCGGTGGCGTCATAGAAGAAGTACAACGGACGGGAGATAGGATAGGTCTTGTCTTTCGCTGATTCCAGGCTGGGGGCCACAAAGGACTTGCCCTGGTCATAGGACACAGACAGTGCTTTTACGGCATCGGTCTCGTAAGCCAGGCCAATGTACCCGATGGCGCCTTTGGTTTGGCTCACGGACTGCACAATAGAACCGGTGGCGGGCATCATCAAAATTCCGTTGGCGTAGTTCTTTTTGTCCATCACGTGCTCTTTGAAGAACTCATAGGTGCCGGAGCTGGTCTCGCGGGAGTAGGCCACAATTTTCTCATCGGCACCGCCCACTTCTTTCCAGTTCGACACTTTTCCGGTGAAGATGCTTTCCAGTTGCTCGCGGGTGAGCTGGCTTACTTTGTTGCTTGGGTGCACAATCACCGAAAGGGCATCATAGGCGATGAGCGCTTCTTTCACGTCTTTTTTCGCGGTCTTTAGCTTAAGTTTCTCCTCGGTTTTGAGGCCGCGGGAAGCCATGGCGATGTCAGTGGTGCCTTCCTGCATGGCCGAAAGGCCAACCCCGGTACCGCCGCCCACCACGGTGATGGAGGCGCCTGGATTTTTAGCCATGAATTTCTCGGCTTCCTGCTGCGCCAACGGAAGAACCGTGTCACTGCCTTTAATGGTGATGGAGGTAGAGGCCGCAGTAGTGGCGTTGCCAGATTCTGTGTTTTCTTTTTGGGCATCGCCGCCTTTGCCGCAGGCACTCAATAAGAGGGTGGCTACCAATAAGCTGCTTACCTGGGTTCTGATGAAGTTCATGGTTTTGGTTTTTAAGCTTTTACGTCTGTTTTGACGATTTGTCTAGAAGTTGAATTGTGCCTGTAGCCGTAGGAGTTGCCCGTGCTGGCGGTTGTTGAGATTGCGTCCGTCTTTGGTGGTGCGGTCTGTGATGGTGTATTGGGTGGCGAACTCAAAGCTGGGGATGGGCTGCCATTCCAGGCCGATCTCGGTCTCGTACACCAGGCTGGAGCGGGCATCGGTCTCGGCTTTCTTGCCGCCGTCAAAGTATTGAGTTTTCACAAAGGGGATGAAGTTCTGCTCGCCTATCTTGAAGGCATACATGGCCTGCGCATACCCGCCCTGCAAAGACTTGCTCTGGATGGAGTTGGTGGCCGGATCAAACTCGGGGCCCTTGCCCACGTTGTACTCTGCCTGAAACCCGAAAGGCTGCGGATAGAGCACCAAACTGGCGGCTACCCGCTGATCGGTGAAGTTGCCGCCTTTTATGGCGCTGCTGCTTAACTGGTCTGCCGTAACGGTGTACAACCCGGTGTAGGCCTGAACGCCGGGCTCCACAATCTGGCCGTTTTTAAACGCGAACGGATAAGAAACCCGGGCTACCACGTGCTGGTTGTTGTTGGCTTCTGAGCGGTTGGCCGTCTGGCCATTGTAGATACCCAGACCAAACACCCCGTAGTCACCGGAGCCTTTGAGGCGGCTATTGGCCAGTTCGCTGAATCTTTTCCGGATGTGCTCCGGCGCCCAGTAGAACATCACGCCCAGGTCTCGCTCATTGGGCAAGGCACTGTTCAGGGCATCGTTCCGGTCCTGGGTGAGGCGGTTCTGGCTGGATTGCATGTTCTCAAACCCGTATGGCACTTTGCTCTGGCCCACCCGCAGGCGGTATTCCTTTTTCTTGTCCAGTGACAGGTCAAAATATGCGTCTCTGAGCTGCGCGAAGTGGATGGTGGAGCTTCCTGAGGGGGTAGAAGCTAAATCTGGCTGAATGTAGATGTACACCCGTTCGTGCACGTTTCCGCTGAACACCAGGCGAGCCCGTCTGATGATAAAGCCGCCATTGTCGCCCACGGAGCGGTCATAGTCCGTTTTCAAACCGGAGTTGGTTTCCAGTAGGCGGTTGTAGCGTATCTGCACATACCCGCGCAAGGATATCTTGTCATACCAGTGTGCTTTGGGAGCTTCCGGAGGTTTAGGCAAAGCAATCACGGAGTCCTGGGCAGAAGGAACAGCAACCTGTGCCTGGACCATAGAAGCGGAAAGCATAAAAGCAGCAATTGCACCTATTTTTTGGAAATAAGTTCTTGTTACTTTTTTGTTTATGGGTGAGAACATAAGCAAAAAGTGAAAGTAGTTACATCGTTAAAAATGTGGCATTTCCTGTAGTTAGTCAGACTGCAAGAAAGGCGGGCGGCAGGTAGCATAAAGGCGCTGGATAGAACCGATGCTGCTCGTTCTGCCATAAAAGAGAAACTGCTTCAAAACTGTAGTCTGCAGGTTTGAAGCAGTTACCTTTTATGCTGCAAAAGTAGAGGGGGCGTATTGCCTGAATATTACTGCTGTGTTATGGAATTGTTAAGAAGAAACAAGCCAGATTCTTCACCTCAAAACCGGAAACTCCCGTATGCTTTTCTATATCACCGCAAGTTTGTTTCTGAGAAGCGGGGTGTGCCTGCCCCAAGTGAGAGCGAATAGCCATGGCCGCGTTTTAGGCCCGTTTTGGAGAAAGTAGCCTCAAAATGAAAGATAGCGCTGCCGCTTAGCAGATGTCTGTCTTTTTATAAGAAATAGTTGTATAAACTTGTTGATTCTGGTAATGTATCTTAGATTTAATAATACTTTCTAAAGGAGTGTGTAACCGTAACGTGTGGCTGCTATGAGTAGAACAATCTTGTCAATAGAACCTTATGTTAGTATCTGGTTAGATAACGAAACCGACATCCTTCATGTAGACTGGTGGGGAGACATCACCAAACAGAATGTGGTAGATGGATGTCAATTGGTTTTAAACATGCTGCACCAGGAAAAATGCAACATGATCCTCAACAACAACACGAATGTCTCTTCTCACTGGAAGTCAACGGCCATCTGGACCGCCTCGGTAGGTTTTCTGGAACTTGACCGAACCACCTGTGCCTACTTTGCCTGGGTGAAACCTCCTAAAAGCAACCTGTCCTCGGGGTACGCCATCCGGTTGGAGGTCCAGAACGTGAAAGTGGCTATTTTTGAAAGCCAGTTAGCCGCCGAAAAATGGCTCCTTTCCGTGCGCGGCAAGTCAAGTCAGGTGAAAGACGCGGCAGCGGCCTGATAACGCTAATCAGAATACCTGAGAGTTTACAGTCTTTATCCTGGTGTGGCTGGAGGAGCCGAAAAGCTAGACTTTTGGTCCGCTTGTATAAGCTAGCGGCCGGCAATAGAATGCCTTCAGGATGAGCGAGGGCTGGTTTCTGCGCATTTTCCGGGAAGCATCGCCTGCTATCTCGGCTCTAAATATAGGACTCCTTTTACTTTAGAAACAAAGTGGACGAAGGCAATGGCTTTGAATCTGTTTTGGGCTTGAAATCACTAAATCAGGCCAAAAACGAATCTATGAGGGCTTTTCCTCCTTTACCGGAGAAGAGCTGCGGATGATTAACTGGGTGGGCACAATCACGTCTGATCTATCTTGGTCTTCCGGCAGGCCTTCCAGCTTTTTCAGGATGATCTCGATCAGCTTCTTGGACATTTCCTCCACGGGTTGGGCTACCGCCGTGATGGGAGGCTGGTACAGCTTGAAAAAGTCGAGGTCATCAAAGGCGACTACCCCAATATCGGTTGGTATCCTGAGGTTGACGTGGTTGAGCGCCTCAATGCCCCGCGTGGCTAAGTAGTTGGTGGAGAATAGAACCGCATCTATCTGTTTGTTTGCTTTCAAGAAGGCGGCAATGCTGCTGACGTGCTTCTCACCGGTGACGGCGTAGTCTACCTGGAGCAAGTGCGTTTCTAGGGCGTGCTCCCCCATGGCTTTCTGGTATCCCGCCAATCGGTCGTTCATCTGTGTCTGGCCCGAGTTGAGGGTGATGAAGGCGATGTTTTTATATCCCTGTTCCACTAAGTGCTGGGTTGCCTTGTAGGTAGCCTCCAGGTTGTCAATCATGACATGGTGGGTGAGCAGACCTGGTATGAGGCGGTCGAACAGTACCACGGGCAGGTTGTCGTCCAGCAGGGCCTGGATGTCTTCCTTGATGCCCTCCGGCGGGGAAATGATGTAGCCGTCTATGTTCCTTTCCCGGAACATCTTGATCAACTCTTTTGTCTTTTCGGGCTTGTTCTCGGTGCTGCAGTAGATAATCTTGTAGCCCTGCTCAAAGGCGTTCTCTTCTATGTGGCGGGCGATGCTGGAGAAGAAATCGTTGGAGATGTTCTCCACCATCAGGCAAATGATCTTCGATTTGCCCGTGCGCAGACTCCGGGCAATCTGGTTGGGTTTGTAATCCAGTTCCTCCACCAGTTTCAGCACCCGCTCGGTTACCTGCTCGCTGATGCGTTTTTCCTTGGCTTTCCCGTTCAGGATGAAAGAGACCGTGGTAATAGAGATATCCAGTTGCTGGGCAATGTCCCGGATCGAAAGCCGTTTCTTCATCCTGTTTTCAAAAGTTAAGGGTAAGCAAAGGAGGAAGGCAATAGGGGAGATGCCAAATCCAGGTTTAAAGCTACTAGTTTAAAGGCAAAACTACTCCTACGGGTGAAAGAAATCAAAAGGAGGTCTAGTGTTCTATTGTGAAGCGGAGTAAAGGGGGGCTGATTCTCAACCGGGAGGTGAATGTGGTTGCCTTTTAAGCCTTCTTTTAAGAAAATGGCAGAGAAACAGAATGCCTTCAAAAGAATATAGAAAGAGGGCAAGCGAAAGCCATAGAATTAGATTACTAGTTAAGTTTAGTACAAGTTGCCTATTACCGGCCTAAGTGCTGCGCTTGCTTAACGAAGAGGATTTGAAAGAAAAAGTGGATTACCTGTTCTGGCTAAGAATTCTTTACATGATAATAAAAGAGAGGAGGTGGCTCTTGGACATCATATAGTAAGGTATCTCTTATGAACAACTCTCTAAATTAACACTCTTGCAACAACTGTAAAAATAATTTCGTAGCACGTTCTTGCTTTTTTAATTTTATGTTTGTTATTTTATCATAATGTTAATGAAGGGAATGTCATAGGTGTTCTGATTGCCAAAATTGATTCTCTTCTTTATATTGACATGCTTCTAGGCAAACAAGAATTACAGGTTCAGATATATTTTGCCTAACAAATTGGGGAGTGGTTGATCTGTTATACAAATAGTCTTCTGCATCCTTTTCTTACTTTAACCACAGAGCTATTCTGGGGGATTTTACCACAAGTATCGCTTTTGTTTTATAATTCCATAATGCTTAAATCAAAGCTCTTTATTTATCACATTTTGCTAAAACGTTTTAGCACTTGTATAGCGAAGTTGTCAAATAGATCTTCATAGATGCGGAAATGAACAAAGAGCTCGTTTAAAACTGCTTGCCTTGGCTGTCAATCAGTTTGATTGGCAAGAGTTGGATGAATTATACAATAATCACTATAGAAAAGAAGGATTTGGTTTTATCAGTCATCACAATTCTGAATAGATAAATTTTAAGATATGAAAAGTGAATTATTTCAATTTGCTAAAACGATTTACTAGAATAGGTTCTACTTATGACAATATTCCTCTGGAAGGTGAGAGGGACAATTGGGAGGTGCCTTTGAGCTATTTCTACTAAGCCAAACTTTCTATCAGCTATACTCAAACTAAAAAGGATCATATGAAACGAGATTTACCACTTAAATTCCTGCTCGGTCATTATACAAAGAGGAGCCGTACGCTTTGGCTTAAGGTTTTTCTGGCAGGGTTCTGCCTTGTGACAAGTGCGGTTCCTTCCTTAGCGGGTGGCGGAAAAAGCCCTCATAAATCTTCCGGCCACCCTGTCAAGGCTAAGCGGTCCATTAAAGCGGCGTCTGCCTTTGAATTCCAGGTGAAGGGGAAGGTGACCGATAAAAAGGGTGATGCCCTGATCGGTGCCTCCGTCAGCGTGAAGGGTACCTCTTTAGGGACAATCACTGATGTGAATGGAAATTACACCCTGAATGCCCCTGATGGCAATAGCACTTTAGTAGTGTCTTATCTGGGTTATCTTCCTCAGGAGGTAACTATTAATGGAAGAGCTTCCCTGAACATAGCCTTAGAAGAAGATCAGACCAAAGTAGATGAGGTAGTGGTGGTTGCTTATGGTACCCAGCGTAAAATAAGTAACGTGGGTGCTCAAGCTTCTGTCTCGGTGAAAGAGTTGGATCAGCCAGTTGCCAATATCAGCACCATGTTAGCCGGTCGGGTAGCGGGCGTTACGGGCGTGCAGCGCTCGGGACAACCTGGTTATGATGGTGCAGACATCTGGATCAGGGGGATTGCCTCTCTGAGTGGTTCAAGTGCTCCGCTGGTGTTGGTAGATGGGGTAGAACGCTCCATGAATAACATTGACCCGCAAGACGTTGAGTCCTTCACCATTTTGAAAGATGCTTCTGCCACGGCGGTGTACGGGGTGAGAGGAGCAAACGGGGTAATCCTGATTATGACCAAGAGGGGGGAAGAAGGAAAGCCACGGGTAACCTTTGATTACAATCAAGGCATCACCCAATTCACCAAGGTTCCTGAACTAATCAACGGGATAGATTACATGAAACTCACCAATGAGGCAATCTATACCAGACGTGAGCAGGGCGGAAGTATTCCAACCCCTAGATACAGCCAGGAAGTTATTGATAGAACTGCCAGTGGCGAAGATCCATTTGTTTACCCAAATGTAAACTGGCTAAATGAGGTGTTTGAGAAATATGGCCGCAACCGTAATGCAAACTTAAATGTGAGCGGCGGCTCTCCGCAAGCAAGATATTATGTTTCCCTTGGGTATTATGATGAAACAGGTTTGTTCAATACAGATGCTATCGCGCAATACAACGCTACCACAAGGTTTACCCGCTACAATGTTACTTCTAACGTAACGCTGGACCTGACAAAGTCTACCAAAGTAGACTTAGGAATTCAGGGATACATTGCTACCGGAAATTACCCCGCAGAGAATGCCGCTACCATTTATAGTGCAGCACTGGAAATTAGCCCAATTGAATATCCTGTTATGTACCCAGGCGGGCTGGTGCCAGGCAGAAGCTCTAATGGAGGATCTCGAAATCCATATGCTGATGCAGCACTTAGGGGATATCAGAACGAAAACAAGAACCAGCTTTTCTCTAACTTAAGGCTAACGCAGAAATTGGACGGTGTCACTGAAGGGCTCTCTGCCACCGCCATGTTCGCCTTTGATGCTTTTAATCAGCATTTTATTAGAAGAAGCAAGAGGGAAGACACCTGGATTGTAGATCCCGCAAACCCAAGAAACCCAGACGGAACGTTGAACTTGGGAACTGCGCCAACCTTCTCAGGTCAGAATTTCCTGTCTTATGGTCGGGAGAACGGAGGAAATAGAAGGTTCTACATGGAAGGAGCCTTGAACTATGACAGAGCTTTTGGCAAGCACCGGGTTAGCGGCCTTATTTTAGGGAACCGATCAGATTATTCAGACGCTTTTGCCGGAGACTTTACGGCATCAATTCCCTACAGAAATGAAGGGATTGCCACTCGTGCTACCTATTCTTTTGATGACAGATACTTTGCTGAGGTCAATATAGGGTACAATGGTTCTGAAAACTTTGACCCAGCAAACAGATACGGCTTCTTCCCTGCCTTTGGGGTAGGTTGGGTGATGTCAAATGAGAAATTCTTTGAGCCCTTGTCCAATACCATCAATTTCTTAAAGCTAAGATACACAGACGGTAAAGTAGGCTCTGATTCTGGAGCAGGTAGGTTTGCCTTTTTAGGAAATGTTACTGACAATAACATAAGAGGGTATACTTTTGGTAGAAACAGAGCAGGGGTTAGGGGTATACTTGAGCAAACGTATGGCGTGGCAGTTACTTGGGTTGAAGCCCGTAAACAAGACATAGGTATTGAAATCAATGCTTTCAATAGCAGCCTAGGAATTATTTTTGATGTGTTCAAAGACCGCAGAGAAGGAGCTTTTGTTACAAGAGGTGATGTGCCTGCCTATGTTGGGCTTACCTCAATTCCGTCTGGTAACTTAGGGATTGTAGAGAATAAAGGGTTTGATGGTACTATCACTTACGATAAAAATATAGGTGATTTCTCTATGGGCTTCAGAGGTACCTTCTCTTACAACAGAAATAAAATTATAGAGAATGACCAGCCAGCCCAACTTTATCCTTGGTTAGAAAGAAGAGGCGCTCCTCTGTTAGCCAATTGGGGTTATACCGCTGAGGGGCTTTACGGCTTTGAGGATGACGTGAACGGCGATGGATTTATCACGCCTGCAGATGGAGATCAGTATCCGGTGCAGTTTGGTAGAATTCAGCCCGGTGACATCAGATTTAAAGATTTAAATGGTGATGGCCGCATTGATGCCAATGATATCTCTCAGATTGGACAAGGGGATGTGCCTGCACTAACCTATGGTTTTGGAACAAGCCTGGGGTATAAAGGATTGGACGTTAGTTTTTTCTTCCAAGGTCAGGCAGAGGCAGATATTGTGCTGGATGGACGCAGCATCAGAGCATTCAGCGGAGACGGAGGTGGAGAAAACCTGTATGAGATAGCCTTAGACCGCTGGACGGAAGAGAACCCCAATCCAAACGCTTTTTACCCAAGATTATCCTACGGCTCTGGAGCCATTGGAAGCAGTAATAACAATCAGTTCAGCAGCTGGTGGGTGAAAGACATAGATTTCCTGCGGTTGAAAACTGCTGAGATTGGGTACACTATTCCAAGTGCCATCTCCGGTAAGATAGGAATAGGAAACGCTCGGGTTTACCTGAGAGGGGTAAACCTGCTAACCTTCAGCAATTTCAAATTATGGGATCCTGAGTTGCTTACCAGAAACGGGGCAAGATATCCTAACATTTCAGTCTATTCCTTAGGCTTTAATCTCCAATTCTAATTTCCTGAAAAATGAAGAAGATAAAATCAATCATACTTGTAGGCTTGCTTACAGGCCTGAATTTCTCGTGTAACGATGATTTTCTGGATCAGGTGCCAGATGACCGTTTAACGCTGGAGTCTACTTTTAGGAATAGAAATACACTTGAGCAGTATTTAGCCAATGTGTACTCTCAGATTCCGGATGATGTAAGCCAGAGAGGATTAGGTGGAGACGGGAACGTAGGTCCTTGGCTTGCCGCTTCTGATGAGGCTGAATATGTCTGGGGAGGAGTGGGAAGTAATGCTGTCAACATTGGGGCATGGGACCCTACTTCTGGGTTTGTTAATTCCATCTGGTCTAATTTTTACAGAGGCATTAGAAGAGCCAACGTGTTTATAGAAAATGCAGACCAATGTACAGATTGTGGAGCAGATGGAGCGCTGGTGAAGCGATACAAAGCTGAAGCCAGAGCGTTAAGAGGTCTTTACTACTATTACCTGATGCGGTTGTATGGACCAGTAGTGTTAGTAGGAAATGAATCAATTCCGGTAGATGCTCCCTCAGACGTATTGAAAAAACCAAGAAATACCTATGATGAGTGTGTAGCCTATGTGCTGGAGGAACTTAATGCAGCCGCCGCAGATCTTCCAGATGTTGCTACTGAGCAAAATTATGGACGCATGACCAAGTCCTATGTACAGGCAATCAAATCTCTGGTGTTATTGTACGCAGCTAGTCCATTGTTCAACGGCAATGCTGATTATGCATCTTTGGTTAACAAAGACGGTAAACAATTGATTAACCAGCAGTATGATGTGAACAAATGGAAGTTGGCCGCTGATGCCGCCAAAGCATTTATTGATGCATACGTTCCTGGTACTTATGATTTATACCGGAAAAATAATGCGCAAGGCCAGTTTGACCCATATCTGTCTACCCGTGATGTACTCCTTGATGATTGGAACAAGGAGGTCATTTTTGCAAGAGTAAGTGCGAGTATTAACCCCAGGCAGTATGAAATGACACCTTTCCATGCCGGAGCTCAAGCAGAAGCAAAGGGTGGCGGAGCGCTAGGGCCTACCCAGCACATTGTGGATGCTTACTTTACAGCAAATGGAAGGTCCATTGATGATCCAAGATCAGGCTATATGGCCTCTGGTTTTACAAACTTCAGGGCTCCAAATGACATAGAGGCTAGACAAGTCTATAACCAATGGGTAAATAGAGAGCCACGCTTTTATGTGGGTATCACCTATGATAATAGCTTGTGGCTAAATAGAAATGCCGGGAACATAGTAACCAGGACGTGGTTTAACGGCAATTCTGGTAAGAATTCTGGGGGCGGAAACGATTATACTCCTACCGGTTACATTGTGAGAAAGAACATGAACCTTGGTGACTGGCGCAATAACGACAGATCTTATGTGATGCTACGCTTGGCAGAAATTTACCTGAACTATGCTGAAGCACTAAATGAATATAGTCCAGGCCACCCAGATATTTTAACCTACGTCAATCTCATCAGGAACCGGGCTGGCATCCCTGAATATGGTTCAACTGAGCTAGAGGCACCTAGTGGCCAGTCTGCGGTAAGGGAAGCCATCAGGAAAGAACGCAGAGTAGAGCTAGCCTTTGAAAGCGTAAGGTATTTTGACGCTAGAAGATGGAAAATTGCTGAAACGGCTTTCAACGGACCTACTTATGCTTTGGATATTTCTGCTCCGGACATAAACAACTTCTATAACAAAATACCTTTTGAAGTTAGGGTTTTTACCAAGCGGCATTATCTGTGGCCTATTCCTCAGAGTGAGATGAACATTAACCAATTACTGGTGCAAAATACCGGATGGTAATGAACTGGCTAGGTTCAGGCAGGAACTGCCTACCTGAACTTAGCCACACCTCAACTCAAAAGGATTCTAAAAGAATATTTAGATTTTCCATATATCCTTAAAAAATCATATATGAAACAATTATTACAAATTGTGAGGGTGGCACTTTGTGCGCTGTTTACATTCAGCGTTATCAATAAAGCCACCGCACAGGATGACCTCACGGCAAAAGGGGGGATTCTGACGGTATTTAGAGAGAATGATGGGGGGAAAGATGTCAAGGAAGGATCTCCCAGTGTCATTGATAATGATGCAGGCACAAAGTTTTTGTCGCACTGGCCAGATGCCCAGTGGTTACAGTACCAACTAACAGAACCAGCTGCAGTTGGAACTTACACCCTCGTTTCTGCAGATGATGCCCCAGAACGTGATCCGAAGAATTGGAAATTGGAAGGATCTAACAATGGGACAACCTGGATAGAACTTGATTCACGTACAGGCGAGACATTTTCGGAGCGCTTCCAAACAAAAACCTACCATATAGGTAATACGACTCCTTACACGTACTACCGCCTGAACATCTCGGCTCTGAATGGAGCTGGCACTTTCCAACTGGCCGAATGGCGGCTCTTTGAGGCGGTTCAAAATCCTGATATTACCGCCAGAGGTGGTGTTCTGACTGTATTTAAGGAAAACGATAGAGGCCAGACAGCCGATGAGGGGTCTCCCAAAGTAATTGACAACAATTCTGGCTCAAAGTTTCTATCGAATTGGCCAGGCGAACAATGGATGCGCTTACAGTTAACCGCACCCGCCACAGTGGGAACATATATACTAATCTCAGCTAACGATGATCCAAATAGAGACCCTAAAGACTGGAAACTAGAGGGCTCACAAAACGGAACTGACTGGACGGTATTAGACACCCGTACCGGAGAAATGTTTACTGAACGCTTTCAAACCAAAGCATATACAATTGCCAATAACACTGCTTACGCCTATTATCGGTTAAATATAAGTGCCATTAAAAGTGGTGGCACTTTCCAGCTGGCCGAGTGGCGGCTCTTTGAGGGAGATGCAATTGTAGCACCGTCAGCATTGACTGCATTTAGTACGGCTGGTGATGAAGTTCATCTGACCTGGACTGATTTTAGTGTAAACGAAACAGGATTCGAAGTCGAGCGCTCTTTAGATGGGACTAATTTTGCCAAAATAGCCACTGTAACCGCAAACACAAAAGTATTCTTTGATAGAAACTTAACGCAAAACACCAAATACTACTATCGGGTCAGAACCATAGGAGCAGAGCTAAATTCTAGCTATTCTGTCGTGAGTAGCACCAGAACGCTAAATTATAGTGGTGCTATGGTGGATTTAACTGATAATGGAGGCAAGCTGACTGTTTCTGTAGATAACGGCAATCCTGAGAGAGAAGGTTCTTCTTTTTTCATAGATAATAGTTCTGCAACAAAATACTTAGCGCCTGCAAAGGTGTTTTGGGCACAATACAAATCCACTGCTTCTAATGCAATTGTTACAAAATACGTGATTGTTTCAGCAAATGATTTCCCTGACAGAGATCCAAAAGACTGGACTTTTCAAGGATCAAAAGATGGAACAACCTGGACCGTTCTTGACACGCGCAAAAATCAAGTTTTTACAGGGCGATTTCAGGAAAATGCGTTTTCCTTCAAAAACAATGAGACGTATGAGTATTTCAAATTAGATGTTACTGCTAATAATGGTTCTAGTGGTACCCAGATGTCAGAATGGCAAATTTGGGGAATTCCCCAGAATGCGCCAGCTGTACCTAGTAATTTTAATATTACGAACCCAACGGAAAGTACACTTACCCTCAGTTGGAGCGATGTGGCCAACGAAACAGAGTATGAAATCTGGCGATCAACAGACGGAGCCACTTTCACTAGATTGAATTCAGTTACTGCTGGTACTACCACTTATACTGATACCAATTTGGGTGTGCTAGCCACTTACCAGTATCGGGTAAAAGCAATAAGTGCATCGGGTAATTCTATCTTTTCACCTATCATAAGTGGAACCACTTTGTACGATGAAAGACTGCCCTTGCCAGCCGAAAATCTGGTGGCTACTACCTTGTCAGAAAACCAGGTGAAGTTGGATTGGGTTGATAAGTCAGAAAACGAGACCGAATTTCAGATTGAGCGGTCTACGAACGGAACCTCTTATGCCTTGCTCCAAACTGTTGCCGCTGACGTAACCACCTATACAGACGAAAGGCTTCAATTAGCCACTCGTTATTACTACAGAATAAGGCCAATCAATGAGTACAGTCAATCATCTGGAATCAATGCCCCTTATTCTTCCGTGGCAGAAACAATTACCAGTGGTTCAAACCAAGCGCCTACTTTGGCTGCAATCGCTGATCAGAAAAGTTGTAATGTGGTAGATGCCTATACCCTTCCATTAGAGGGGTTAGCATCTGAGCCAGGCCAGCAGCTGAGCCTCTCCGTTACCACCAACAGAAGCGCCCTCTTCAGTGAGTTATCTGTAAGCAAAGTGGAAAATGGAAAAGCCACTCTTAAATACAAGTTGGTAAAAGGACAGCCCGGAGAAGCTACAGTGACCGTGACTGTGAAAGACGACGGTGGCACCTTGAATAATGGTACCGACACCTTCACCAGAACCTTCAAGATTACTTCTTATGAGTTAAACATGAGCATTGCTGCTAACCGCAATGAAAAAGTACCAAGAGGGGAAACCATCCAGTTGACAGTGACCGGCGAGGAAGGCTACACTTACACCTGGGCAGACGGTCCGGGCATTATCAGCGGACAGAACAGCAATGTGCTCTCTATTAAGCCAACTCAGGGATACGTTTACAAAGTAACTGCCAGCACTGCTGAAGGTTGTACCAGGGAAGCTCAGTTTACCGTGCAGGTAGAGGGTGGCGTGAAATTACAGGCCAACAATATTCTAACTCCTAATGGTGATGGGAAGAACGATGTTTGGGTAATCTGGAACATTAATACCTATCCAGGCAGCAAGTTAAGGGTCTTTGACACTGCTGGTAGAGTTGTGTACGAGACAGAGAACTATGCGAATGATTGGAACGGGACTTACAATGGCTCGCCGTTAGCACAAGGCGTGTACTACTATGTGATTGACTTAGGTTCAGGCATTTCTCCCGCAAAAGGAGCCCTCACTATTCTTCGTGATTAAAAATAGAAAGCCATATGAAAAAGCTATATAATTTAAACAAAGGGCTACCATTATTTCTCCTGATTTTTTGCTGCCTAGCACTGGTGCAGGAGAGTGTGGCCCAGATCAACCCTTTGAAAGCAATCTATTTTCAAAATCAGTACCTGGCTAATCCGGCCATGGCTGGGGTGAATGGTGGGTTAAGGGTAAACCTCCATTACCGCAACCAGTGGGGGAGCATCTCTGATGCTCCTTCCACGGAGGCCATCACGGCAGATTACGGCCTGAGCAACAAAGTAGGCCTTGGCCTGAACCTAGGGCAGAGCCGCGAGGGCTTGCTGAAAAGATCCAGAGCCATGGCTACCTATTCGTATCACCTGCCTTTGAACCAAAGTACCCGCCAGTTGCATTTTGGGTTGTCTGCCGGGGTAGTGAACGAGCAGATTGACATGGACGAGCTGGTGGGCGATGTGGATGACAACACCGTTGCCAGATTCAAAGACCAGGGGCCTTATTTTGAAGGGGAAGTTGGGATTGCCTACACTGATTCGAAGCTCACGATTCAAGGCTCTTTTCCCAATATCAGGGCTTTTCTAGACAAGAGCCTGAATGAAAATAACACTATCAACCGTTCCACCTACTTTGCCGCCGCCAGCTATAAGATTGCCCTTGGTTCCAATGTAGGAGTGGAGCCAAAAGTGGTGTACCGTGGCGTGAAAGGATATGATGATCTCATTGATGCAGGTGCTAACCTAACTTTTGTGGACAATCAGTTCAACGTGTTTGGCATGTATCACAGCTCAGAGAACGTGACCTTCGGCTTCGGGGTAGACGTGAAAAGACGCTTGGCGCTTACCGGGATGTATACCACTGGTTCTCCGGCTCTGGACAATCTTACTGGGGTGAAGGGAAGTTTTGAGTTAGGTTTGAGAGCCTCGCTCTGGAACGCGCAATAAAAAATAGTTTATATTATCGCTTTAAAACGTTT
Source organism: Rufibacter sediminis (assembly GCF_014269285.1). Classification (GTDB taxonomy): domain Bacteria; phylum Bacteroidota; class Bacteroidia; order Cytophagales; family Hymenobacteraceae; genus Nibribacter; species Nibribacter sediminis. Next base: position 228,033 of record NZ_JACOAF010000022.1, on the reverse strand, counting down.
TAGCATTAATTTGCAGAAAACAGCTTAAAAACGTCCGTCCTTCCCCAAACTCCTTAAGGTATGGGGTCTCTGTCAGACGAGCCAGCAAAGCTGAAAGGCTGTTTTCTGCAAATCATCAAATCAAGCTTCAGGCAATATTAAAAGCCTCCATCAAATGAAAAAACTTCTCCTTTGGCTTCTGGTAAGCGCTCCGTTCTTCTCTTCCGCTCAGATCTCTAAAAAAACAGTTGTATCCCCCGTGGACTTGATGAACCCGTTAATGGGCACCGATTCCAAGCCGGAGCTCTCCAACGGGAACACGTACCCGGCGGTGGCGGTGCCCTGGGGCATGAACCTCTGGACGCCGCAGACCGGCACGATGGGTAACGGCTGGGCCTATACCTACGCCGCCGACAAAATCAGGGGCTTCAAGCAGACGCACCAACCTTCGCCCTGGATGAACGATTACGGCCAGTTCGTGATCATGCCGGTGACGGGCAAGATGAAGTTCGATCAGGATGGCCGCGCCAGCTGGTACTCCCACAAATCTGAGACGGCCAAGCCTTACTACTACGGCGTTTACCTGGCCGACCACGACGTAACCGCCGAGCTTACCCCCACCGAGCGCGCCGCCCAGTTCCGGTTCACCTACCCCAAGTCAGACAGCTCGTTCATCGTGATCGATGCGCTGGACAAGGGTTCCTACGTGAAGGTGCTGCCCAAAGAGCGGAAAATCGTGGGCTATACCACCAAATACGCCCGCGGCCCATTGAAGGAGTTCAAAAATCACTTCGTCATCTACGTGGACAAACCTATCGTGCTGGCCCGCACCTTCCGCGGCAAGGCATTAACGGGCAGAGATTCCCTGGAACTCACCTCTAACCATTCGGGCGCAGTGATCGGGTTTAAAACCAGCAAGGGTGAAAAGGTGAATCTGAAAGTCGCTTCTTCTTTCATCAGCCAGGAGCAGGCCGAACTGAACCTGAGCCGGGAGCTGGCGCAAGACAATTTTGATGCTACCATGGCCAAAGCCCGCGACCGGTGGGAGAAAACCCTGGGTCGCATCAAAGTGGAAGGCGGTACCGAGGAGCAGCAACGCACGTTCTATTCCTGCCTTTACCGCACGCTGTTTTTCCCCCACAAAATGTATGAGCTGAACGCCGCTAACAAGGTGGTTCACTACAGCCCGTATACCGGAAAAGTGCACGACGGCTACCGTTTCGCCGGTACTGGTTTCTGGGATACGTTCCGGGCCTTGTATCCTTTCCTGAACCTTATGTACCCTGCTATCAACAAAGAAATGCAGGAAGGGCTCATCAACGACTACAAAGAAGGTGGTTGGTTGCCCGAGTGGTCCAGCCCGGGTTATTCAGACATCATGATCGGGAACAACTCGGCCTCAGTGGTGGCGGATGCCTACATGAAAGGCTTGCGCGGCTATGACATTGAGAAACTCTACGAAGCCCTGGTGCACGGCGCTAACAACGAAGGCCCTATCACCGCCATCGGCCGGAAAGGGGTGGAGTACTACAACAAGCTGGGCTACGTGCCTTATGACGTGAACATCAATGAGAACGCCGCCCGCACCCTGGAGTACGCCTACGATGACTTTGCCATTTACCAATTAGCCAAGGCGCTAAAAAGACCGCAGGCCGAGATCGACCTGTACGCCAAACGCAGCCAGAACTACCGCAACCTCTATGATCCGGCCACGGGCCTGATGCGCGGCAAGAACAAGGACGGCAAGTTCCAAGCACCTTTCAACCCGTTCAAGTGGGGCGATGCTTTCACCGAGGGAAACAGCTGGCATTACTCCTGGTCAGTGTTCCATGACGTGCAGGGCCTCATTGACCTGATGGGCGGCAAACAGAACTTCGTGAAGAAACTGGACTCGGTGTTTACCTTGCCTCCGGTGTTTGATGACTCTTACTACGGCGGTGTGATCCACGAAATCCGGGAGATGCAGATCGCCAACATGGGCCAGTACGCGCACGGCAACCAGCCTATCCAGCACATGACGTACCTGTACAATTTCGCCGGAGAGCCGTGGAAAACCCAGTACTGGGCCCGCGAGACCATGAACCGCATGTACAAACCAACTCCGGACGGCTATTGCGGCGACGAGGACAACGGCCAGACCTCGGCCTGGTACGTGTTCAGCGCCATGGGCTTCTACCCGGTTTGCCCCGGCACCGACCAGTACGTATTAGGTGCACCGCTCTTCCCCAAGATGACCCTGGAACTGGAGAACGGCAAGAAGGTGGAGATTGAGGCACCCAACAACAGCAAAGACAACCTCTACGTGCAGGACCTGAAACTCAACGGCAAGAAGCACGAGAAGAATTGGGTTGGTCACTATGAATTATTGAAAGGCGCCAAACTGCGCTTCGATATGGGGGATAAGCCCAACACCAAGCGCGGAACCGAGGAGAGTGCCTTCCCTTACTCGTTCTCCAAACCGCAGTACGTCACCCAGAACGGGAAATAAGGAGAAGAAAATCTTTCTAATGTTTCGAGCTGGAAGCCGGTCTCCTGTTCAAAGTGGGAGACTGGCGAAATTAAAAGAATAGCAAAAGTCCATCCTAAGTAAGGCAAAGAGAAGGTTTCTGTAACCGGAGCATGGCTTTCATCAGGTGCAAAATCAACAGTATATGAATCATACAACAGTAGTGGGCATTGATGTGGGAGGCTCACATATCTCCGCAGCCCTTGTGGACATGGAAACGAGTGCCCTCGTGTCAGGCAGCTATGTCAGGAGGGAAATAAACACGCAGGGCTCCGTAGAGGAAATCATTGACAATTGGTGTGACGTCATTCAGCAAGCCCAGAAGTTTGACGGGACTTCCTCCGGTAAAATCGGGATTGCCATGCCGGGTCCGTTTGATTATCCCAATGGCGTTTCCCTTATCAAGGACCAGAATAAATACGACATCCTCTACAAACTGAATGTAAAGGAATTATTGGCAGAAAAGCTTTTAGTGCAGGCAGACGATATCCGGTTTCTGAACGATGCCGAATGTTTCCTGCTGGGCGAAGTTTTCTGCGGCGCCGCCCAGGGCGTAGAACAAGTACTGGGTCTAACCTTAGGTACCGGTTTGGGTTCGGCCTGGTGCCACCACGGCAAAGTGGAAGACGCTGACCTGTGGAACTCGCCCTTCAAAGAAGGCATCGCAGAGGATTACCTTTCTACCCGCTGGTTCGTGAACCGGTTCCGGGAGCTTACCGGGCAGGAAGTGAAAGGCGTGAAAGAACTGGTTGATCTGGCTTCCCAGAACCCTACCGTGCAAACTGTTTTCAATGAGTTCGGGCGGAATTTGGCCGATTTTATAAAATTGGCCGTGAAACCCCTGGGTGCGGTTATGGTGGTGATTGGCGGCAACATCTCAAAAGCCTATCCGCTGTTCTCCGGGGAGCTGGAGAAGCAGCTGCAAAATGAAGGTTTATCCATCCCCATCCGGGTAGCCGAGCTAGGAGAGGAGTCAGCCCTGATCGGGGCGGCGAGCTCCTGGAAAGGCAGCCTGCTGGAGAAAGAGGAAGCCGCCAGCGCCTTAAGGAAATAGAGTTAGTTCTGCCCTTAGAAGTATTTTACTCATAATATCCCCTATCCTTATGAAACGATTTTTAATAGGTTCTTTGCTGGTTCTTGGTTCCGTTACCGCTGCTTGTGCGCAGGGCCCAAATCAGGAGAAAAACAAAGACCGCATTGATGACTGGATGTACATCGGGAATTACATCAGCAAAGATTCTGTCACCAAAGGTCCTTACACGCTTGTATTCTACAACCGTGACCAGGCGTTTGCGCATCAAGGCGAGCAGATCAAAAACCGGATGATCGATACTTTCTTCAAAGTCTATCCCAAGGAAGCGGCTCGGTTCAACCCTAACACCACCAAGAAAGTCACTTTCATCATTGACCCGGCCTACCAGGGAGTAGCGGCCGCCAGCGACGGCATTATCCGGTACAGCCCGCTCTGGATGTTACAACACCCCGGCGACATTGACGTGGTCACGCATGAGGTATTTCATTTGGTGCAAGCCTACCCTAATGAGGCAGGCCCGGGCTGGCTCACCGAAGGCATCACTGATTACGTGCGCTATAAATTTGGCGTAGACAATGCCGGCGGAGGCTGGTCTTTGACGCCGTTTAATCCACAGCACCACTACACCAACAGCTACCGCATCACCGGCCGTTTTCTGGCTTGGCTGGAAAAGAACAATAATCCGAAGATAGTGGACAGCCTGGACGCCGCCCTCCGGAAAAACACCTACACGCCTGAACTGTGGGTGAAACTGACCGGCAAAACTGTGGATGAACTGTGGCAGCAATACGCCGCCAACCCAGCCTTGTAAGCAGAAACCAAACCTTCTAAACCGAAGCTTTTCAGAGGAAAGGTAATTTCTTGAAAACAGGCCCAAAACGCTACTGCAAAACAATGTTGCTGGATGTTGAGAAGCCTTCCATTAATGCCCCGAGGATATAGAATGAGACTTTTGACTTTCTGTTTTACTGTGTTTTTCTTCTGTTCCTGCTCTGTTCAAAAGACGGAGAAGGGAACCTCGTTTTCGGGGCCTTTTGGGAAAAACACCGCCAAAACGGAGTTAGTAAATGTCTTCCTGGGTTCCTCCGGTGACCATGGGCAACTGTCTCCGGCAGCGTCTTATCCCTTTAGCATGATGAGCATCGGGCCGCAGACGTATCCTACTACGCACATGGGGTATGAATATCTTGCTAAAACGTTTTTAGGGTTTACATTGAACCGTTTTGAAGGTGTTGGCTGTGAGGGAAGCGGTGGCAATATCCTCCTCAAACCCTTCTTGGGAAAAGACCCGAAAGCCTCTACGCTTACTAAAGTATCGGAAACGGCCGGACCCGGATTTTACCAGGTGGGCTTCTCCAACCAGATCAAAGCCGAGATGACGGTCTACAAAAAATCGGGTTTGCAGCGATACCAGTTTCCGGCCGGGGAGAAGGGCATTTCTATTGACCTAAGCCATGCCTTTGTGAATCGGTTTGTAGCTGAGGAACATTCTATGGATGGTAGTTCTGTGAGCGGCTGGATCGATTCTAAAACCACCTGTAGCGCGGGCACCTATCGGCTGTATTATTACCTGAGATTCCGGCAACCGGTGCAATGGTCTCAACAAGGTAAACACCAGCTAATTGCTACGTTGCCCACTGATCAGAAAGTGGCGGAAATTGAGATTGGCTTCTCTTCGGTGGATGTCTCTTATGCCAAAGCTTCTCTGGAAACAGGTTCTTTTGAGGAAATCAAGCTGAAAACCGCCCAGGATTGGAACCAGATGTTAGGGCATATCCAGGTGAAGGGGGATCCAGAAAGAGAGAAGCTTTTTTACTCTTTATTGTACCGTACGTTGCAGTCGCCCTACGTAGTCTCAGAGAACGATGGAACCTACCGAGCCACGGATGGTACAAGACAAACTTCTCAGACACAGGTCTATAATGGTTGGTCTATCTGGGACAACTACAAAACGCAGCTTCCTTTACTGTCATTGGTGTATCCAGACCAGTTCCGGAACATCGCGTCATCCATTGCCAACTTGTACCGCTTCGGCAAGAAAGACTACGCCACCGCGCATGAGCCGTCCAATACCGTGCGAACCGAGCACGCCATTGTGGTGCTGCTGGATGCTTACCGCAAAGGATATCCGCTGAAAGTCCAATCCATCTGTGACTCACTGGTGCAGGAGGTAAACAAACTGGATTACTCTCGTCCAGACAAAACGTTGGAGTCTTCCTATGACGCCTGGGCTTTGTCGCAGATTCTAGCGGAACTGGGCCAAAAAGACTTGAGCAAGAGATACCGGCAAAAAGCGCTGGAATACAAAACTTACTGGAACAAAGACTTTAAAGACCTTACCCGACCTGATGTGGATCGGATGTCGGTTCGGGGCATGTACCAGGGCACGGTCTGGCAGTACCGGTGGTCGGTGCCCTTTGACGTGAAAGGTTTGATTGGGCAAACCGGCGGTAAGGAGGCTTTTGTGCAGCAACTGGATGAGTTCTTCGGGCGGGATCTGTTTAACCGGGCCAACGAACCAGACCTGCAGGTGCCCACGCTATACAATGCCTCTGCAGAGCCTTGGAAAGCCCAGGCCCTGATGCACAAGCTGGCGGTAGATACCGTGGTGCAGCATTATTTCAATGACAACAGCCGGGGGATTGGTTCTTACGTAGGACCCATTTTCAAAAACCAACCGGCCGCTTACCTCAGAACCATGGACGATGACGCCGGTGCTATGTCCTCGTGGTTTGTGTTTGCGGCGACGGGCGTGTACCCCGCCGCCGTGGGCTGGCCGGTGTACTACCTGCACGTCCCCCTGTTTGAAAAGGTGGCATTCAACTGGCCGGATGGCAAAAGTTTTTCCATCGAAGTCAATGACCATACGGCAAAGGCCTGCTACGTGAAAGAAGCCTACCTGAACGGAGAGAAACTGACCCGCAACTGGCTCACCCACGATGAAATCACCAGGGGTGGGAACCTGACGATTGTGGCTTCCAGCACCCCGGAGAAAACCTGGGGCGTGGAGAACCAGTGGGTGTCCAAAATGGAGGCAACCGAATAGGACCAAATAGTCTGTAGGGCTTGTGCCTGGCACTTCCTGACCAGATCTCATAGATATATATTGCCACCCGTAGTGGTTTTTAGCCTGTTTTCTGAAAACCATTGGGAAAACGGCTTGGCTTACTCCTGATTTCGCTTACGCTTTCCATATCCTTTATTGAAAACACAGATGAAATTAAGATTCCTCTTCTTCCTCTTTCTTTGGCTTTGCAGCGCCTCAAGCTTTGCAGGGACACCCAGCCTGGTGCAGTATGTGAACACCTTGCAGGGTACCAATTCTTCCTTTGACCTGACTCGCGGCAATACCTACCCCACCACCGCGCTGCCGTTTGCAATGCACACTTGGACGCCTCAAACCGGCCAGAACGGCGACGGCTGGAAATACCAATATTCCAAAAACACCATCAGAGGATTTCAGCAGGCGCACCAGTGCAGTTCCTGGTCCAATGACTACGCAGTTTTCTCCTTGATGCCGGTGATCGGGAAACTGGAGGTGCACGAAGACAAGCGAGCCACCAAATTCAGCCACGCCAACGAGGTCGCAAAACCGCACTACTACAAAGTAAAACTAGACAACAACATCACCACCGAGATGTCTCCTACGGAGCGGGGAGTGCACGCTCGTTTCTCGTTCCCTAAAACCGAAGGATCTTACATCGTGCTGGATGGCTACACCGGCGCCAGCATGGTGAAGATCATCCCTAAGGAGCGGAAAATCATTGGCTATGTGCACAACGGCCGCGGGCTGAAGGACAACTTCAAGAGCTATTTCGTAATCGTTTTTGACAAACCGTTCATCAGCCAGGGAACCTGGGAAAACAAAGAAGGCAAGATCTCCGCAGGCAATTTGTCTGGCGAAGGGCAAGGCGTTGGCGCGTACGTGCAGTTTAAAGACGGCGAAAAAGTACAGGCGAAAGTAGCCTCCTCGTACATCAGCCCGGAGCAGGCCGAACTTACCTTAAGCAGAGAACTAGGCAAGCACAAGAAGCTGGAAGACACCAAAGCCGCCGCCGAGGCAGTCTGGAACAAGCACCTGAGCCGGGTGATGGTAGAGGGTGGCACCGAGGAAGAGAAAGCCACGTTCTATTCCTGTTTTTTCAGGGCCAGCCTGTTTTCGCGCCAGTTTTTTGAATACGACAAAGACGGCAAGCCTTACTACTTCAGCCCGTATGACGGCAAAGTGCACGAGGGCTACATGTACACCGATACCGGTTTCTGGGACACCTTCCGGGCGCAGTTTCCACTGAACTCTATCCTGCACCCCACCATGCACGGCCGCTACATGGTGGCCCTGCTAGATGCCAAGGACCAGTGCGGTTGGTTGCCTTCCTGGTCGTTTCCCGGCGAGGCGGGCAGTATGATCGGGAACCACGCCATTTCCCTGCTCACCGATGCCTGGGTGAAAAACATCCGCACCTTCGACCCCAAGCGCGCCTTAGACGCTTATTACCACGAAGCCACGAACAAAGGTCCCTGGGGACCGGCCAACGGACGCGAAGGCTGGAAAGATTACTACACGCTAGGCTACGTTTCCATGCCCCGTCACGGCGAAGCCACCGCGAAAACCCTGGAATACGCCTACGACGATTTCTGCGGCTACCAACTGGCCAAACTCACTGGTCACTCTTTCTATGAGCAGCTCTTCGCCCGGAATATGTACAACTACAAAAACGTGTATGACCCCGGCACCGGGTTCATGCGCGGCCGCAAGGAAAACGGCGAGTGGCTGCCCAATTTCGACCCGGTGGAATGGGGCGGCCCTTTCACCGAGGGCAACGCCTGGCACTGGCAGTGGTCGGTGTTCCAGGATATCCAAGGGTTGATTAAACTAATGGGCGGCGAGAAGCGGTTCACGGCCAAATTAGACTCGGTGTTCAGTGTACCCAATACCGTGAAAGTAGGTTCTTATGGTCGAATGATCCACGAGATGACCGAGATGGTGATGGCTAACATGGGCCAGTACGCCCACGGCAACCAGCCCATCCAGCACATGCCGTACCTCTACAATTATGGCGGCGAGCCCTGGAAATCGCAGGAGAAAGTGCGCATGGTCATGGATCGTCTGTACAACTCCACCGAGAACGGCTATCCCGGCGATGAAGACCAAGGCCAAACCTCTTCCTGGTACGTGCTGAGCGCCCTGGGCATCTACAGCGTGTGCCCCGGCACCGATCAATATGTCATCGGAAGCCCGGTGTTCCAGAAAGCCACTGTCACGCTGGAGAACTGCAAAAAGTTCACCGTGGAAGCCAAGAATAACAGCAAACAGAACGTGTACATCCAGTCGGCTACGCTCAACGGCAAGCCTTATGACCACAACTATATCCGGCACGCAGATATCACCGCCGGCGGAACCTTGAGCTTTGTCATGGGCGACAAACCAGCCTTGAACCGAGGTGTTAAAGAGGAAAACAAACCTTTCTCTCTATCTGCTCCTGGCCCAGGACCGGAGATAGAATTAGGCAAAAAATAGGGCTTGTCTGAAGACATCGCCGCAGCGGGTGGGTTCAATTGGGAAGCGCATCTAATCAATCAACATGTAAATTCTAGAAGATGAAAAAGCTACAATATTTTACTTTGGCCGCGTTGGTGCTGCTGTTCCTTGGTTGCGGGAGCGAGAAAGAAGAAGAGGAGGAAGTAATTCCTACCAAGCCCACCGAAACGGCTTCTTTCACCGCAGCTGATGTAACCACTGCCTATACTGCGTTTAACGCCCATTTTTACAATCCGGAGGCAAAACTGTATTACAGCACTTCGGCTAAGACAGGTTTAGGTGCCATCTGGACGCAGGCCATTTACTGGGACATCGCCATGGACGCTTACAACCGCACCAAAGACGTTAACCAGCTGAAGTTGGTGAATGACATGTACCAGGGCGGCTTTCAGGAATACGACGGCTATAACTGGAACAACACCACCGAATGGTTTATCTACGATGACATGATGTGGTGGATCATTTCGTTGGCCAGAGCGCACCAGATCACCGGAAACCAAGTGTATCTGGACAAAGCCAAAGAAGGGTTCCAAAACGTTTGGGGCAGATCCTATGATCCGGTAAACGGCGGCATGTTCTGGAATTTCGCCAAAGACGGCAAGAACGCCTGCATTAATTACCCCACGGTCATTGCCGCCATGGAGCTCTACAAGATCACCAAAGACGAGCAGTACCTGGACAAAGCCAAGAATATCTACGCTTGGTCAAGGGCCAATCTCTTCAACAATGGCCGGGTGGCCGATAACATTCACGTGGCCCAAGGCAATGTAGGCTGGAGCGATTATACCTACAACCAGGGAACCTGCATTGGGGCCGCCGTGATGCTGTACAAAGCCACCGGCACAGAGTCTTACCTCACCGATGCCAAATTGGCCGCCGATTACACGAAGCAGAAAATGAGCGATGCCAAGGGAATCCTGCCCGCCGAGGGCGACTGGAACGAGCAAGGGGTGTTGAAAGCTATTTTCGGGCGCTACATTATGATGCTCATCAAAGACGCGAACCAGCCCCAGTACCTGCCCTGGATTCAGGATAACATCACCCTTGCTTGGAAAAATCGGGACAAGACGCGGGATCTCACTTTCAGGGACTACCGGGTGGCTTGCCCAACTGGCACTATCCAGTCCTATGAGGCTAGCAGCGTGGTGGGCATGATGCAGGTGTGCCCTCCCAAGGAATAGCTTGAGTTTACCTAAACGCTTTCAACCGTAACCCCATGGTCCTGAAATCAAGAGTTGCTTTTTTTCTGAGTGGTGCCCTGCTATTGGGAATGACGAGTTATGCACAGCAGAAAGCCCCCAAACCCGATGGCGAGAAAACCGCTTTCCAGATTGCCGATGCCTGGGCGGCGGACTATGATGTGCGCTCAGATGTGGCGATTGTCTACGGCATTAATGATGCAGGCGGTGACTTTGAGGGCCGCGTGAAAAGCTGGCGCGACAAAGGCTACAAAGTACATTTCATGACCGGCATCGCTTGGGGAGAGTACCAGGACTACTTCACCGGAAAGTACGACGGCAAAACCCACTGGGAAGACGGCCAGGTGATGAAGAACGGCGAGACCATCTGGCACGGCAAAGACGTGCCCTACGTGGTACCCTCGGCCACCTACCTCACCTATATGAAGGAGCTGGTGAAAAGAGCCATTGATGCCGGAGTCACCGCCGTGCACCTGGAGGAACCGGAGTTCTGGGCCCGCGCCGGTTATGGGCCTTCTTTCAAAAAAGAATGGGAAAAACAGTACGGCTTCCCCTGGATGGCGCAGGACGAATCTCCCGAGGCGACCTACCTTTCCTCCAAACTGAAATACCAGCTCTACTTCAACGCCCTGAAAGAGGTGTTCGCCTATGTGCGGTCCTACAGCCAAAGCAAGGGTGTTACCGTCAAGTGTTACGTGCCCACGCACTCGCTCATCAACTATTCCTCCTGGGCCATAGTGAGTCCGGAAGCCAGCCTGGCGAATCTGGAGGGAATGGACGGCTATATTGCGCAGGTCTGGACGGGTACCTCTCGGGAGCCTATCCACTTCAACGGCGTCCTGAAGGAGCGCGTGTTTGAGAATGCCTTCCTGGAGTACGGCTCCATGGTGTCCATGACCGCGCCCACCGGCCGCAAAATGTTTTTCCTCACCGATCCTATTGAAGACCGCCGCCAAACCTGGGACGACTACAAACGAAACTACGAAGCCACGTTCACCGCGCAACTGCTGTACCCCACGGTGGCTTCCTATGAGGTGATGCCCTGGCCCAAGCGCATTTACCTGGGTAAGTTCAAGATGGAAAACAGCAATGAAACGCAGCCCATCCCCAGAACCTACGCCACCCAGATGCAGGTGATGGTGAATTCCCTCAACGACATGCCCCTGTCCTCAAACCAGGTGAGCGGCACTAAAGGCATTGACATCCTGCTGGCCAATTCCATGATGTTCCAGCGGTTCCCCACGCACAAAGGCTATGAAGACCCGCAGCTTTCTAACTTCTACGGCATGGTGATGCCCCTCCTGAAACAGGGCATTCCGGTAGGCACGGTGCACATGGAAAACCTGGGCCTGGATCAAACCCTGAAGAACACCAAAGTACTCATCATGAGCTACGCCAACATGAAACCAATGTCGCCTGTTTCACACGAGATTTTGGCTAAATGGGTCAAAAACGGCGGCGTGTTGGTGTACGTGGGTCGGGACCAGGACCCATTTCAGACGGTAAAAGAATGGTGGAATACGGGAGGCAAAACCTATAAGGTGCCTTCAGAACACCTCTTGGAGCAGCTAGGTATTTCCGAGGCTTCAGGGAAGCAAAGCTATGCAGTGGGCAAAGGAAAAGTGTACCTCCTGCGCCGCGATCCCAAAGAACTGGTGCTGCAAGCTAAGCAGGATACCGATTTCATCTCTTTGGTGAAAAACGCCTACGAAACGGATGCCAAAGCAGGAAAGGTCACTACAAAGAACCACTTCCTTCTGCAACGCGGGCCCTATGACATTGCCGCGGTTCTAGACGAAAGCATGGGTGATGCTCCCTTGAGAATACCGGGTCCAGTAGTGGATTTGTTTGACCCTGCGTTGCCGGTCTTGCCCGAGAAAATAGTGAAGCCCGGACAGCAAGCCTACCTCTATAACCTCACCCGCCTGAAAAACAAAAAAGAACCCGCAGTGCTGTGTGCCGCCTCTCGGGTGTACGAAGAGAAGAAAGGCAAAACGGCTTATTCCTTCCTGACCAAAAGCCCTTCCAACACCAGAAACGCCATGCGCATGGTACTTCCCGCTGAACCCAAGACCATCACCCTTACCGATGCCGGAGGACAGAAACTCACCGACGTGCAGACGGCCTGGCACAAAGAGACCAACACCTACCTGGTGCAGTTCGAAAATGACAGCAAAGGCATAAAGGTGCAGGTGAATTGGTAAGCCTGCCCATCCAAGATTTCCTATTGATAATCAATCCAACGTTATATCTGCTTTTATGAGAAAAATCGGCGTATTTCTATTTCTCTTCTGGTTGCCGCAGGTGGTGCTTCAGGCGCAAAACCTACGGGCACCGGCTTACCCTTTGGTCACGCATAATACCTATTTTAGTGTATGGTCTTTTGGCGATGAATTGGCAAAATCGCCCACAAAACACTGGACCGGGCAGGAGGCTGCCCTCACCGGAATGGTGAAAGTAGATGGGCAGGTGTACCGTTTCCTGGGCAAGGAAGCCAAAGCCTACCGTACCGTGGTGGCGGCCGCCGATGAGAAGCCGTATTCGTTCACCTACACAGAGAATGAGCCCGGAGCCGGTTGGATGAACCCCCAATTTAATGCCGCCTCCTGGAAAACCGGAGCCGCTCCGTTCGGAGATGATAAAGCCCGCGCTAAGACCCTCTGGGAAAGCAGCAACCTATGGGTGCGCAGAACTTTCTCCCTGGACGATGCAGGCACCGAAAACCTGTACCTAAAACTGAGCCATGACGACAACGTGGAAGTGTATTTGAACGGCGAGGAAGTGTACCGCCTTTCCGGCTGGACCCACAAATACGAGTACATTCCGCTGCCTGCCGCCATCGCTAAAAAGCTGAAGAAAGAAGGAAACGTGTTGGCCATTCACGTGGCCAATACCGCCGGTGGCCGCTGGTTAGATGCTGGGATTGTACGGGAAGAAACGTCTAAAGCCTATGCCAAAGTGACGCCTGCCGTGCAGAAAAGCGTGCAACTGAACGCTACCCAAACCATTTACCAGTTCACCTGCGGAAAAGTGGACGTCACCGCTACCTTCACTTCGCCGTTGCTGCTGAACAACCTGGACGTGCTGGCCCGCCCGGTGACCTATGTTTCGGTGAAGACCAAGTCAAACGACAAGGCCGCGCATGACGTGCAGTTGTACTTTGGAGCTTCGTCAGATCTGGCCGTGAATACCCCGGAGCAGGAAGTCATAAGCCAGGAGTACACTTCAGAAAAACTTTCTATTCTGAAAGCCGGTACCAAAGAGCAACCCATGCTCCAGAAAAAAGGAGACAACGTGCGCATTGACTGGGGCTATCTGTATGTAGCGGTTCCGGCGGCTGCCAAAGCCGTTCAGTACGTGTCGCCGGTAGGCAAAGAAGCGACTCCGTTTATCTCCGCCTCAGTTGGTAATCCGCAGAACACGCAGGAGGGAAGAAGCCTGGTTTTGAGCACCATTGTGCCGTTGGGTAAAGTAGGGACTACCGCCAAAGAGCAGGTATTCATGCTAGGGTACGATGAACTGTACTCAGTGCAATATTTCAAGCAGAACCTGAAGCCGTGGTGGAAAAACAATGCCTCGGCTACCATTGAAAAGCAACTAGCGCAGGCCTCCACCGACTACGCGAAAATTATTCAGCAGTGCCAGGCCTTTGACAAACAGATGTACCAGGATGCCGAAAAAGCAGGTGGCAAAGAATACGCTGATTTATGCGAATTAGCCTATCGTCAGGCCATCTCGGCGCACACGTTGGTGAAAAGCCCAACCGGCGAGACTTTATTTTTGTCCAAAGAGAACTTCAGTGGTGGGTTCATTAACACGGTAGATGTGACCTATCCTTCCGCGCCTTTGTTCCTGGCCTATAACCCAGAACTGTTGAAAGGCATGCTGAATGGCATCTTCTATTACAGCGAGAGCGGACAATGGAAGAAGCCGTATCCGGCCCATGATTTAGGAACCTATCCGGTGGCAAACGGCCAGATTTACGGCGAGGACATGCCTGTAGAGGAAGCTGGGAACATGCTTATTCTGGCGGCTGCCATCGCGAAAGTGGAAGGCAACGCCAACTACGCCCAAAAGCACTGGCAAACTTTAACCACCTGGGCCGAATACCTGAAGAAAAGCGGTTTTGACCCCGAGAACCAATTGTCCACTGATGATTTTGCCGGGCACCTGGCCCGTAACGCGAACCTTTCGGTGAAAGCCATTGAGGCTCTGGCCGCTTACGGCATGATGGCAGGCATGTTGGGCAAAGCCGATGTGGCCAAACAATACACCAACGACGCCAAAGAGATGGCGCAGAAATGGATGAAACTGGCCCAGGACGGAGACCATTACACCTTAGCCTTTGAGAAACCTGGCACCTGGAGCCAAAAATACAACCTCGCCTGGGACACGATCCTGGATTTGAACATCTTTCCGGAAAACGTGCGGAAAACGGAGGTGAAGTATTACCTCACCAAGCAAGGCACCTACGGCTTGCCGCTGGACAGCCGCAAAACCTACACCAAGTCTGACTGGATTGTCTGGACCGCTACCCTCGCCGATAACCCCCAGGATTTCAAAGCCATCATTGCCCCGGTTTGGAAATACGCGAACGAAACTCCGGCCAGAATTCCCATTAGTGACTGGCACGAGACCACCAATGCTGAGGTGCCTAACTTCAGGGCCCGTTCAGTAGTGGGCGGTTACTTCCTGAAATTGCTGGAGCAGAAGTTGGACAACGGATCGCTGCAGAGTTCCAATGCCAAATAGATTCTGTTTATTCTCCTGTAAAACAGTCCGCTACAATGCCTATTTTGTAGGACTTTAATCCTCAATTAAGCTGCCTTCCGGAAAAGGGCAGGTAGCTTTTCTAAATTTTCACGTACGACTATGCCTTTACAAGTATCGCTTAAAAAGTTAGTTCTCTTTAGTCTTCTGTCTGCTGCGTTTCTGCCGGCTTTTTCCCAAAACGTCCCTAAAACAGCTTCTAAGAAAGCGGCCAAAACCAATGAAAAAACCACCTCGGGCAATCCGGTTTTCCCTGGTTGGTACGCCGATCCGGAGGGGGCCATCTTCGGGAAGAAGTATTGGATTTACCCCACCTTTTCGGCGGTTTATGAGAAGCAGGTGTTCTTTGATGCCTTCTCATCCCCGGATCTGGTGAACTGGACCAAGCACGCCCGCATCCTGGACACCACAGGGGTGAAATGGGCGCATAAAGCCATCTGGGCCCCGGCCGTAGTGGAGAAAAAAGGCAAGTACTTCCTGTTTTTCGGGGCGAACGATATCCAGAGCGATAATGAAGTAGGAGGCATCGGCGTAGCCGTCTCCGATAAACCGGAAGGCCCTTTCAAAGATTATCTGGGCAAGCCGCTGATCGACAAATTCCACAACGGTGCCCAGCCCATTGACCAGTTCGTGTTCAAAGACAAAGACGGGCAATACTACATGATCTACGGCGGTTGGCGGCACTGCAACATCGCCAAGTTGAAGGATGATTTCACCGGCTTCACGCCCTTTGAAGACGGAACCACTTTTAAGGAAATCACGCCTGAGGGCTATGTAGAAGGTCCTTTCATGTTTGAGAAGAACGGCAAGTATTACTTCATGTGGTCAGAAGGCGGCTGGGGCGGACCTGACTACCGCGTGGCCTACGCCATTGCTGATTCTCCCATGGGACCTTTCAAGCGCATCAGCACCATTCTGGCGCAAGACCCGCAGGTAGCCACCAGCGCCGGGCACCACTCCATCATGCATGATCCCAAGTCAAAGGACTGGTACATTGTCTACCACAGAAGACCCCTGGGCGATACCGGTAGGGACCATCGGGTGACCTGCATTGACCGCATGACCTTTGACGAGAAAGGCTTTATCCAGCCAGTTAAAATCACGAAGGAAGGCGTAACGAAGCAGAAAATCAAATAGGCTTACCTAGGAAACAGGAGAAGTTAATTCAATCGATATTCAAACAATTCAACCTACATGAACAGGAGAACTTTCATCCAAAGCTCGGCCGTTTTAGGCGCAGGAGCCGTCATTGCCCCCATGTCTTTATTCGCCTCAACCGCTGATTTTCCGGTGGTGCGGGTTCCGGCGGCCAAGCGTAACTTCCAGAGCAAATCCGTGGAGGCAGCTATCAAGGAGTTTCGGAAGAATGTGAAGGACAAAGAACTGGGCTGGCTGTTTGAGAACTGTTTCCCCAGCACGCTGGACACCACCGTGACCTACCGAAACAACAATGGCAAGCCCGATACTTACGTCATCACCGGCGATATTGACGCCATGTGGATGCGCGACAGCTCGGCCCAGATGTGGCCGTACCTCCAGTTCCTGAAGAAGGACGAGCCGCTGCGGCAATTGGTGGCCGGCGTCATCAATCGACAAACTACCTATGTTCTGAAAGATCCGTATGCGAATGCGTTCTACGGTGATGAAAACAAGGTAGGGGAGTGGAAGACGGATTTAACCAACATGAAGCCTGGGGTGCACGAGCGCAAGTGGGAGATTGATTCCTTGTGTTACCCCATCAGGCTGGCTTATCATTACTGGAAGGCAACCGGCGACACCAAGCCGTTTGATGCCCAATGGCAGCAGGCCATCAAAACCATTCACAAAACCTTTAAAGAACAGCAACGAAAAGAGAACCTGGGTCCTTACAAATTCCAGCGCGTCACCCATGCCCCCACTGATACGTTGCCCATGGGCGGTTACGGTTTTCCGGTAAAACCCGTGGGCTTGATCTGCTCTGCATTTAGGCCCAGCGATGACGCCACCATTTATTCCTTCCTGGTTCCTTCTAATTTCTTTGCGGTGGTGAGTTTACGGCAAGCCGCCGAGATGATGAACGCCATCGCCAAAGACAAGGGCACCGCAGATGCTTTGCTGAGCATGGCTTCGGAGGTGGAGAAAGCCTTGCAAACCCACGCAGTGGTGGATCATCCGCAGCACGGCAGAATTTACGCTTTTGAGGTAGACGGTTTCGGGAATAGTTACTTCATGGACGATGCCAACGTGCCTAGCCTCTTGTCTTTGCCGTATCTGGGAGCCTTGCCCGTTTCTGACCCGATTTACCAAAACACGCGCAAATACATTCTGTCAGAGGACAACCCCTTCTTCTTTAAAGGCAGCGCCGCCGAGGGAATTGGCGGTCCGCACGTGGGGCAGGACATGATCTGGCCCATGGCCATCACCATGCGCGGCCTCACCTCCACCGATGCTCAGGAAGTGAAAACCTGCATTGAATCCCTGAAAAAGACCCACGGCGGGACCGGCTTCATGCATGAGTCTTTCCACAAGAATGACCCCAAAAACTTCACACGCTCCTGGTTTGCCTGGGCTAATACGCTCTTCGGGGAGTTCCTCTGGAAAACGTACCAGGATAATCCTAAGCTTTTGGCTTAGCAAAGAGGCACAAGTTATCCGTGAATTTATAAGATTGACAAATCTGCTAACATAAATAGGTTGGTTTTATGCTGCAATATCTTTCTGTTCTCTTATTGTTTTACTATAATCAACTTATTGTTCAAAATTCATTTGCCATTAAAGGGTCATTCAAAGACTATGATGGGGTGATTTATCTGAACTATAATAACATGACAGATAGTGCTTTTGTAAGAAATGGCATCTTCGCATTTACAGGTGATATTGACCTTCCCATTCCAGCGAGTCTAATAACAAAAGATTCTAGGCAGGTTTACTATAATGAGTTTGTTTTAGAACCAGGTGAATTGAATGTCCAGGTAGATACGACAACAAAGAATTTTAATGGGAAATTAATTTACAGTGTCAATTCAACGGTTTTAGGAGGTGGAAAGACAAACGCTTTGCTTGATTCTTTTTATAATTCTTTCGCCGCGAACAGAAGCAGTTTAGAACATAAAAGTATTACCGATAAAAAACAGAAATATATCCAAGCACTTAGAGGGTTTGTAAGCCAATATCCCAAAGAAATGGCTTCAATGATTCTCATTGAACAAGCAAGCCCTGGATTTTCTCAGCAAGAACTGATCTCTTTTTATGAGGCTTTTGATGTAAAGGCCAAGAACAGTTATTATGGGGTAAGGCTTAAAAAGATTATTGATAAAAATAATAAGGCTGTTGTTAAAACACCAATCAAGGATTTTGCCCAAACTGATTTGCATGGTAAGCTTATTTCAATAAGCAGCCTTCGGGGTAAATGGGTTCTTGTAAATTTTTGGGCCTCTTGGTGTCTTCCATGTAGACAAGAAAATCCTAACCTGATAAGGATATATCAAAAATATAAAAGTAAAGGATTTGAGGTTTTAGGAGTGTCTTTGGATGCTAACCAAAAGAATTGGTTAAAGGCTGTTGAACAAGACAAGTTAACTTGGTTGAATGTTTCAGATTTAAGAGGAAGTCAAAATGAAGTGGCTCTCCTGTTTAATGTAGAAGTTATACCTGACAATATTTTGATTGACAGAGAAGGCAGAATCATCGCAAAAAAGATAAGCTCTGAAGAATTAGAGCAGCTTCTTAATAACGTTTTTTGATCTGACTTCTTCATCGCGAATTGCCTGCTATCTATAGTTTACCTGTCCACTAACCATCTTCTATTCTTATTCTATGGTTTTTTGTCAAAACAAGTCGGTTTCATTCTTAATAAAATGGGGTAGTTTTCTTCTTTTATTTTTTGTTTGTGCATTGGATTTAAGTGCACAGCACCTTGTAGATGTCTCTCAGTTAAATAAGCGGACTGGAGTAAAGGTGCAGGTAGAAGGTAAGCTGATAGATGTTAAATGGCCTGCGGGTAAGAACGGAAAAGGAAGGATAATATTTGATCTTGAAAAGAGTATGCCCTTGTTTAAAAGCGTGGGTATGGAGTCAAAAGATGGGTTTAAAGAAATTGCGGCAGGGCTTGATCCTGCTTTCATTCTTACCATCGGGAAAAGAACCTTAGACCCAAAAAGCGGAGGGTGGGACGTGTTTTTTGACCGTGTTCCTCAGAAGCCTTATAAGTCTTACTTGCTAGGCTTTGACAAGCGCTCTGCAAGCGTAAGCAGTTCAGGCGCACATACCATCATTCGCATTTCTGGTATGCAGGCAGCCTCCTTCAAGGGGGCGCTTGAAATAACCTTATATACTGGCAGCCCTTTATTCAATGTAGCAGCTGTCATGACTACAGAAGCTGATTCTACAGCCATTCTATATGATGCCGGTTTGGTAAGTAAAACCCAGGTTTGGCAGAATGTGTCCTGGTCAGATGTGAAGAATACGCTTCAAACTGCAAAGGTGGCTCATGGAACGGCTGCACGAAATCAGGAGGTAAAGTATCGTACCATCATCGGGCAAAGCAAGGAGGGAAGCATCGCGCTGTTTCCTCCTCCCCACCAATATTTCTACCCTCTGGACGAAGCTTTCAATCTAAAGTTTACCTGGTGGGGGCAGAACTATGGAAACCTGATGCTTGGCTATGGAATTGGCATCCGGCAAGATCCTTTAGGAGACAGACGTTTCGTGCCATGGTTTAACGCACCGCCTAAAACCAATCAACGTTTAAACTATTTCTGTTTGCTGAATGCCGGCAGCCCGGCGGCAGTTTTAGAGGAAGTAAAGAAGTTCACTCATCATGATTCCTATGTTCCGCTGCCGGGCTATAAAACTATGGCCAGTCACTTCCACAATGAGTTTATCATGGATGTGGTGCTAAAGGGATTACCTGTGCCCGAAAAACCCGAATTCAAAGAAGTCTTTGAAAAAGCCGGGGTGAATATTGTGCATCTGGGAGAGTTCCACGGTCCAGGCCACCCAAAGGGGCCAGATGAAGAACGCTTGAAAGAGCTGCAAGCGCTTCATGAACAATGCGCCCGGCTCTCTGATAATAACTTCCTTTTGTTGCCGGGCGAGGAGCCTAACAACTTCTATGGCGGCCATTGGCTAAGTTTCTTCCCTAAACCGGTTAACTGGATTATGTCAAGAAAGCCCGACATGCCTTTTGTTTCAGAACATCCCCAATACGGGAAGGTGTACCGGATAGGGAACAAAGATGAAATGCTGAAATTGCTAGAGCTGGAGAACGGCCTTGCCTGGACCGCGCACGCCCGCACGAAGGCTTCAACCGGATATCCCGATGCCTATAAGGAGGAAGGCTTTTTCAAGTCTGAAACCTTCATGGGAGCAGCGTGGAAAGCTATTCCGGCCGACCTTTCTTTGCCAACCTTAAGCAAGCGCGTCCTCAATCTCCTTGATGATATGGCAAACTGGGGATTGAAAAAGCACGTGATTGCGGAGAGCGATATCTTTACGATTACAGAGCAGAACGAGATGTACGCCCATTTAAACGTAAATTACCTGCAGCTTGATAAAGTCCCTAATTTTAAAGACGGGTGGCAGCCAGTACTAGATGCAATGCGACAAGGAAAGTTCTTTGTCTCCACCGGAGAGGTACTTCTACCGGAATTTACCGTTAATGGCAAGAAATCCGGAGACACGGCTAAAATCTCTTCCTCCGGCAAGACAAAGATTGTTCTTTCCGCTGATTGGACCTTCCCCTTGAACTTTGCGGAGGTAGTGTCAGGCGATGGAAAAGAAGTATACCGTGAACGCATAAGCCTAAATAATACCTTGGCATTTGGGAAAAAGCAATTTGAATTTACGGTTAATCTGGCGAACCGAAAATGGGTAAGGCTTGAACTATGGGACATTGCCGCGAACGGTGCCTTCACGCAACAAGTTTGGTTAGAATAGCATTGAGCCATATTTATATATGGCATTTGTTTACTTGTTAAGTCTCTTCATTTACTAATGACCCTGGCTGAAACGGCTACTAAAGTAGAAGGAGGCAGATAGGTATATACCGCAGAGCTAGCTAGTATCTTCTACTCAATACCTTGTATCATTATCGAGATAAAAATTTGTAAATAGAATAAACTTTTGGTTTACGTTATGTACTTGGAAGGTGTTGCTTCTGGCTTATGCCGAACAAATCAATGAAGAAGTAGCAATAAGTAGTGGATTGGAGGAAGGGTTGATCCCAGAAATTGATTGCTTACATTTATTGCTGTTCCAAGTATTCCAACTTATGGGTAGTGTCATCAAAATAGATCTCTGTGGGATAGCCGGATTTGTTATAGCTATATGAAAGTGTAAACTCCAGAGTTGATGTGTAAAGAGTTTGTGTGTATTTGATACTAACCGGGTTGTTGGGGCTTAGATGGTAAATGAAGCTGTTGAGATAAGGATGGGGAAGGCCATAGGGGGCAAGGATAGAACCTAATTTATAGAAAGGGTTTTTCTTGTCATCATAGGTTATAGCCATGTCGATCACAGCAGGTTCCTTGACGCCGGAATTGATTACGTGAATGCGGTACCGGATCACGTTGCCCTTGGCGTCATAGTCAAAGACATGGTCAGACTGGATGCCTAGCGATGGCGGCATGCTTTCCCTGATTGAGCTGATGCGCCCCTGATTGTCATATGAGAAGTGGTAGTTTAGGGTATAGTGGTAATTGGCAACGTCACCGGCCCACTTCTCTGTTAAGATTATCAAGGATAACCTCCCGCTCGCGTCATAGGTGATGTTTTGGCGCTTGTCCGCAATTGTTGAAGGGCTAGGGTTTTGGTAGCTGTCTATGAGGGAGGCCATCTGGGACAGGCGGGCCAGATCATCGTAGTCAAGCAGGGCATTGACCATAACCTTGCCGTTGGTATCCGTTTCCTTGTAAAACTTTAATAGTTCTCCATGGTAGTCGAAGGTAACCGTCAATGGGTAGCCTGGGCGCTCAGTGCTAGTCACTGTCAATTTGGAGAGTTGCAGTTTTTCGGGCAATGGCACAACCTCCTCCTCTTCCTTGTCATCGGAGCAGGAGATTGCCGCAAAAGAAAGCAGCAGGAACAAAAGGAAGGGTATAACGTTTTTCATGTGTTTTGTAGAAATCAGCCTATAAGCCTTCTGCTATTTTCCTCTCAGTACCTCTATCAACTCCCTTCAGCCGCTGCTCAAACTTTGGTAGTGCTGAGTTTACTTCTGGAACAGTAGTTACTTCCCCAAATTATCCTTGCTGACTTTATGTGTGGTCTCGAAATCACCCTTACGCCATCCGACATTGGCCATGTTCGTATTGATAATGTAGGCTCCAGACTCCGTGTCCAACACAATCACGCCGTTTACTCCGACCTCTGTCTGGAACCTGCCGCCTTGACCAGGGGAACTGTCCTTGAAGCTGAAGCCCATGATCAGCAGGGCGGCGCTCAGGAACCCGATTGCGAGTGATTTGAAGTCTAACTGGTTCTTCATACAGGTAAGGGTTATGTTTTTATTTGATTTAAACTTCAACTTGTTTTGAGCCACTTTTCCCTAAAACGCTACTTCCCTTCAGTACCTCTATTCAACTTCTCATTATCCTTCAGCCGCTGCTGCAGGTTTGCTTTTTCTATTGATTTATATCTAACCTAATCTAATATCCAATATAGGGAATAATGCAAACTTAGTAAGTTGAGTTCGCGCCAGAATATCTAAATAGAGTAGGAGTTTGCCCCTCGTGTGAATTTCAAAAGATATTCTCCAAGATGCAGTTATAAGAAATGGATGAATCCTCAGTCTGCTGCAAGTTCACCGGAAGAAGGCCAAAACTATACTGCAAAATATGCAAAAGTTAGTAATACCTCTAGCGGAATAGAGGTATTTAGAAAGATTCTAGGGTGGTCATTGGATGGAGGAAGAGCTGCGGCAGAAACCCGTACCCGGTAAAAACAAAAACCGCTCCCAGATTGTCTAGAAGCGGTTTTGTGTGGTCGCGTAGGGAGTCGAACCCCAAACCTTCTGATTCGTAGTCAGATGCTCTATCCAGTTGAGCTACGTGACCTGTTATTTGATGATGCAAATGTAGAAGCTTTTACGGTGCTGCGCAAGCATTCGGCTGAAAAAAAGTTTAAAAAATTGCTATCTGCTTCTAGATAAGGCCTTTTTGATGGCGCGGTTCAGCAGAAAATAGATCCCGCCCAGGGAGATTACCACCAACGCACCCAGCAAAAGCTTGCCCGAAGTGCCCGCATTGGGGTCTTTCAGGAGCGCCAGCAGGTCCTGCGCCTGGGTGCCCACCCAGAAAAAGAAGAGCGTGCGGGGCAGCATACCCAGCATACTCGCCAGAAGAAACCGACCCCGGGGCACCTGCACCAGGGACAAGACAAAGGTCATGAACGCAAAAGGCAGAACCGGCGAGATGCGGGTCAGGATGATCAGGCTCAGGCTGTGTTCGCGCAATTCGTCCATCACGCCCTCGGCTTTGGGAAACTGGTGCAGGAAAGCCGTCATCTTGCCGTGGTCAATCAGGCGGGCCACCGCGTAGCCAATGAGCGCGGCCACTCCGTAGGAAATCACTACGCCGGGGAAAGCGCTCCAGCCGAATAGAAAGCCCGTGGCCAGCGCCACAAAAGTAGTGGGCGTGATGGCAAAGGCCATGGTGAGGGAGACCACCAGAAAATACAGGAGCACCTGCAGCGGCGACAGCGTCTGTAGAAAGTCCTGGTTATGGTAGAGCCAAAGGGCTAAGCCAGAGCTGGCCAGCACCGGAACCACCACCAGAAGAAGAGAATAAAGAAGCGTACCAGTGTTCTGTTGCAGGAGTTTCTTCCACATAAGCGTCCGAATATCGGGTATTTTTAGGAAAGTACGGGTAAAACGGGAGGGAGGGTGACGCGCGGGCGGCTTGGAAACTTATAGGCAATTTCTCTAACTTGCAGCAAGACCACCGTATAAGACTCTATGAAATTCGGAACCAAGACCATACACGCGGGCGTAGCGCCAGACCCAACCACCGGCGCCATCATGACGCCCATCTACCAGACTTCTACCTACGTGCAGCGCTCCCCCGGCGATCACCAGGGCTATGAATATTCCCGTACCCACAACCCCACCCGCAGCGCGCTGCAAAGTGCGCTGGCCGCGCTGGAGAACGGGAAACACGGGCTGTGCTTCGCCTCGGGCATGGCCGCCACAGACTGTATCATCAAAATGCTGAAACCCGGCGATGAGGTCATCGCCACCAACGACCTGTACGGCGGCACCTACCGCATCTTCACCAAGGTGTTCCAGGAGTACGGCATCAAGTTCCAGTTCGTGTCCATGGCCGACATCAGCAGCATTGAGCAGTATGTGACCGAGAACACCAAGATGGTGTGGGTGGAGACGCCTACCAACCCGCTGCTCAACATCATTGACATCAAAGGCGCCGCCGAGATCTGCAAGCGACGCAACCTCACGCTGGTGGTGGACAACACCTTCTCCACGCCGTACCTGCAAACCCCGCTGGATCTGGGAGCCGACATTGTGATGCACTCGCTCACCAAATACATGGCCGGTCACTCAGACGTAGTGATGGGCGCCATTGTGGTGCAGGACGATGAACTGGCCGAGCGCCTGGCGTTCCTGCAGAATGCCTGCGGCGGCACGCCCGGACCGCAGGACTGCTTCCTGGTGCTGCGTGGCCTCAAGACCCTGCACGTGCGCATGCAGCGCCACTGCGAAAATGGCAAAGCCGTAGCCGAGTACCTGCGCCAGCACCCCAAGGTGGAGAAAGTGTTCTGGCCCGGTTTCGAGAACCACCCCAACCACCAGATCGCCCGCGACCAGATGCGCGATTTCGGGGGAATGATTTCCTTCGTCCTGAAAGGCGACCGGCAGGAAGACGCCATCCAGGTGCTGGAGAAACTGCACTATTTCGCGTTAGCCGAGTCACTGGGCGGCGTGGAATCGCTCTGCGGGCACCCGGCCACTATGACGCACGCCAGCATTCCGCAGGTAGAGCGCCTCAAAGGTGGCCTGTCGGACTCGCTCATCCGCCTGAGCGTGGGCATTGAAGACGTAGAAGACTTGATCGCTGACCTGGAGCAGGCCATCGGCTAATGCTTGATGGAGTGGGCGAGTGATTGAGTGAATTCAGATAACTGAATAGAAAAAGCCTGTCTGGTGTTGTGCCGGGCAGGCTTTTGTTTTGGGCCTCTTTTCCTAAAAATAGCCCTAAAACGGGCAAGTAGCTGCAACATGGTGGGCATATCTTGTCTCAGCCTTCTCATCCCGTGCGTTACCCAATGTAGGGGCAATCCCTTGTGGTTGCCCTCTTCGGCCGCAGAAGCAATGGGCAACCACAAGGGATTGCCCCTACGAGAAGCCAATAATTCAACTGACGCGAGAGAATGGGGAAGAGCATTTTAGGCCTATTTCTAAGAAAAGAGGCCTAAAACGCGAAACTGGCTTCCGCCGATAACCTTCCAAAATGCTACTTCGTTTTTATAGAGAAAGAAGTTCTGGCCCCCTGGTAGCGCCAGAGTTCACGCAGGAGAAATCATTGTAGGTGTTAATGGAAAGGAGCAACCATGGTGTTAGCGAATTGCCGGGCCCAGTTTACTGCCGCTGATTTTGAGTTTGTAGCCCGGGCCCTCTCCCACAAGGGTAATCGGGTGAGTTTGGTGGAGTTGCTGAGTGACCCCGACTGCCGTGACGAAATGCTGGACCACGAGGCGGTAGCCAAGGCCTTGTTGTCTAAAACGGGGCAGGTGGCGGTTTCACAGCAGCTGTATTTCTACGTGCTGGCCCGAACGGCCCTCCGGCGGCAGGGCATAGAAGACCGCGACCTCGCCGATTACATGGGCGCCCTGCTCTGGCGCTTCTCCACGGTGCAGCACCTGCACTCGCCCCATGATAAATTGCCCCACCAGTTCCATTACATTGTGGAGATGCTGGAGGCCCTGGCCAATGCCTCGGCCGCTGAGGCATTCCTGATCAGGGTCCACATCGGGAATTACGCCTTGTTTCTGTCGGGGATGTTCCGGTCCTGGATTGAGCGCCGCCAGCAGCGCGGAGCCCCGGATTTCTCCTTCTATGAAGAAGTGGGCCGCACCAGTTTCCGGACCGCGGCGCACCACCGGCTGGCCACGCAACTGGAATTAGCCCAGATCTACCATCAGCTCGCCGAAGGATTTCAATACGCCCGGCTGGCCCTGAACGAACTGGCCCACCAGGTCTGGAACCCAGAGGCGGAGCCGCCGTTCAAACGGTAACTCCTTCGCAAGTGCTGCTTTTCCAGTAGGCCATTTTAGGCTTTATTTCCGGAAAACGGCCCTAAAACGGAACGCAGCGAAGAACAGCAACATCCGGCAGAATTCTAATCCTGCCTCGTCTAACCACTTCCGGGAGGCGTAAAACTGAGAAGAGGAACGGGTGATCATCAAAAACGCCAGCGGCAACCCGCTGGCGTTTTTTGGTTCGTTTACGAAAAAGAGGCTTAAAACCGATGCCCCGTTTACAGGGAAGTCAGGGTGAAGGGCAGCTCCTGGACGTCTCGGGAGTTGCCGCCCACCATCACTTTGAAGTCGCCGGGTTCTGCGCCAAAGGTCATGTCCTGGCGCCAGAAAGACAGATCGGCGGCGTTCAGGGTGAAGGTGACGGTTTTCTTCTCGCCGGGCTTAAACGAAAGCTTCTGGAACTTCTTGAGCTGTTTCACCGGGCGGGCGGTGCTGCCCACCAGGTCGCGGATGTAAAGCTGCACCACTTCCTCGCCGGCTACTTTTCCGGTGTTGGTCACGTCTACCGTTATGGTTAAGGTTTCGTTGCCGGACATGCTGCTCTTGCTCAACGTGGGTTTGCCGTAGCTGAAAGTGGTGTAACTCAGGCCGTAACCGAAAGGGTAGAGCGGCGTGTTGGGAACATCGCGGTAGCGGGATTTGTACACGCGTTCGCTGCCCGGCTCGGAATGGTTGCCATCGTACATGCGGCCGGTGCTTTTGTGGTTGTAGTACAGCGGCAACTGCCCCACGGCTCTGGGGAAGGACAGGGGAAGCTTGCCCGCCGGATTGTACTCCCCGAACAGCACGCTCGCGGCGGCGTTCCCGGCTTCTGAACCCAACGACCAGGTGGCTAGGATGGCGGGGATGTTCTGGTCCAACCAGTTCAGTTCCAGCGCCCGGCCACTGCTCACCAGCGCGACAATAGGTTTGCCGGTTTTGTGGATTTCCTTCACCAGGTCCAGCTGATTGCCGGGTAACCCGATGTCGGCGCGGGAGGCGCCTTCGCCGTTCATGACCGCGCTTTCGCCAATGGCCATGATCACGACATCGGCTTTCTGGGCGGCGGCCACGGCCTCGGCGAACAGGGCGGTAGAGTTGGTATACAGGTCACAGCCCTGGGCGTAGGTCACCTCCGCGCCTTTGGCGTATTTCCGGATACCTTCCAGAAAGCTCACCGCGTGCTGCTCCTCCCCGAAGAAAGACCAGGTGCCATTCATATCAGCTTTGTTGTTGCCCAGCGGCCCGATGACCGCAATTCTTTTCACGTTGGCGGTGAGCGGAAGCACGTTGCCCTGGTTTTTCAGGAGCACGATGGATTTGCGGGCCATGTCAAACGCAGCGGCCAGGTTTTCTTTGGAGCGGATCTCCTTTTTCTCCCGCTTGGTGTCTGAGTACAGTTCTGGTTTGTCAAACAACCCCAGCTTGAACTTGAGCCACAGCACCCTCCGCACCGATTCGTCCAGCACTTTCTGGTCCAGTTTGCCGCTTTTCACCAGCTCCGGGATGTAGCGCAGGTACGCATCGCCCATCATGTCCACATCGGTGCCCGCTTTCAGGGCTTGTTCAGCGGCTTGCGCGTGGTCTTTGGAATAGCCGTGGTGCACCATCTCGGTGATGTTTTGCCAGTCTGAGATCACCGCGCCGGTAAAGCCCCACTCTTTGCGCAGGATTTGCTGCATGGTAAACATGTTACCGGTGGCCGGTACGCCATTCAGCTCATTGAAGGACGACATGAGGGTAGCTGAGCCGGCATCCAGCGCCGCCTTGAACGGCGGCAGGTACACGTCGCGCAGCAGGTACTCAGAGACATCGGTGGTGTTGTAATCCCGGCCCGCCTCGGCGGCACCGTAGGCCACAAAGTGCTTCACGCAGGCCGCCATGGTGCGCGGATCGGCCAGGTCTTTGCCCTGGAACCCTTTCACGCGGGCGGCGGCAATGAGCGAGCCCAGATACGGGTCTTCGCCGGCGCCCTCGGCGGTGCGGCCCCAGCGCGAGTCGCGGGTAATGTCTACCATGGGGGCGAAGGTGAGGTTGATGCCGCCGGCGGTAGACTCCAGCGCCGCCACGCGCGCGCCGTTCTCAATGGCCGCCAGATCCCAGCTCGCCGATTCGCCCAGCGGAATCGGGAAAATGGTTTTGAAGCCGTGGATGATATCGGCCCCAATCAACAGCGGGATGCCCAGGCGGGATTCTTTCACGGCAATGCGCTGCAGCTTGCCAATGTACTCGGCCCCGTGGGTATTAAATAAACCTGTGATCTCGCCTTTCTTAATTGACTCGTTGATTTTGGTAAGTTGCGAAGCGTTGGCGGTAGGGCCGGTATTGAACATCTCGCCCACCACAAAGTTGAGCTGACCTGCTTTCTCTTCTAGGGTCATTTTGGCTAAAAGGGCCTCAACTCGCTTTTCTATGGGTTCTTTTGGGGGCGGCGTGGTGAAAGAAGTAAAGGTGACACAGGTAAGACTAAGGGCCAACAGGGTGACGGTAAATCTTTTCATGGAGTTTATGTAAGGTAAAAAAGGGCGTAGCTTTTCGGTTCTCGGTCTGGAGAAGGCAAAGGTAGCGCCGGAAATGTTATAAAAGCTGGTTCTGGATGAGCAGACGCTTGGTGAACACGGTGTTTTCCGTTTCTATCTGACAGAGGTAAAGCCCGGAGGGTAGTACCGAGGTGGGTTGCACCTCAGCGGTGGATTTCTCTCCCCGTTCAAAAGAAACCACCAGGGGAACTTCCTGACTGCTGGCGTTGAACAATCTTACCGCTTTGATCTTAAGGTTGGCGGGCAGCCGCAGGAAAAACCGGTTAGCCGCGGGGTTCGGGTACACTACCACTTGCCGGGCAAGCTGCTCTTCCCGGACTCCGCTGATCACACCCGCCACGGTAGCAATGTTGGAGAAGTCAGCGTTGCCGGAGGCGTTGAACCCCTGTACTTTGTAGAAGGCCTCCCGGGTGCCGGCGGCATCGGTAAAGGTTCTGGTATTGGCGGGTAAAGACGCAATCTGAGTGTAATCGCCGTGGCTCTGGCTGGCCTTGAATACCTTAAAGCCCTGTTCATTGGCGGCATTGTCTTGCCAGTCTATCTTAACGCCAGTAGCCGCCAGGGTGGCGGCTACGTGGGAGGCCCGGTTAGGGAGGGTAGGAACGGCGGGCAGAAGGCTGAAGTGGTCAAGCCAGAGGGTGTCCTGGCCGGCGCTTCCAAGAAACCCGTAGTTCACCAAAAGCCTGATTTTACTTATCTCCTCTGGGTTTACCTGGCCAGAACCGGTGCCGAACAAAGGCTGGTAATTGAAATAGTAGGTGTAAAACTCGCCATCATCAATCAGAGGTGCCAGGCTGAATACCTGATTGCCGCCGGTCACTTTACCGGCGGCATCCATCAGATCCAGCCGTAGCGAGACCTTTCGGCTTTTATTGAAGGTTTTCACGGCAGCGGCCAGCACCGGGTACCCCGTCATGTCTATGGGGTTCTCCAGTTCATACAGCACGTTGGGCAGGTTGGCGGGCGTGGTCACCTGGTACTTAATCTTCAGGGCCTCCGGGGCCTGGCTCAGCTCAAAGGTGCCGCCTGACGTGGTGAGTTGGGTGGTGGGGAACGGGGAAAAGCCTTCCAGGAGAAAAGAAGTGCCGCTGGGAACCGTCTTGGTTTTCACCGTCATGGTCTTGGAATAGGTCTGGCCGTTGTGTTGCACCTCCACCCGCACCTGCCCAGACCGGTTTCCCCAGTTGACCACCACCTCCGGCGAGTTTCCCCCGCTGACCACTGTTGCTCCCGATGGAAGGGTCCAGGTATACGTGGCGTTGGCCAGACGGCTGGTTTTGAAGGTAAGGTTCTGGGCGGCGGGCCGCACGATGGCGGGACCGGTGAGCGTAAGTTCCTTGAATTGCTGGTACACCCGTACGTAGTCCACTTCCATGCGCGTGCTGGTGAGCCTGGGATCGATTCCGTTTTTGAGGCCATTGCTTTCCAGGGTAGACTCGCTGCCCATGTTTCCGCCAACGGCGATGTTCATGATGAGGAACTGGTCTTCGGTGAAAGGCCAGGTTCTGGCGTCTTTCACGGCTGGCGCGTAGGTGTAGTACAAGGTGTTGTCTACGTAGAACTTGATGTCATTGGGAGACCATTCGGCCGCGTACACGTGGAAAGCGGTAGTGGCATCGGGTACCTGGGTGGAACCCACGTTCTGGGTGTTGCCAAAGCTGGACGGGGTGTGCAGGGCCGCCTGTACTTTGCCCGGTAGCCGGTCTACGTATTCCATGACGTCAATTTCGCCGCAGGCAGGCCATCCTTTGGTGGTGATACTTTCGCCCAGCATCCAGAGGGCGGGCCAGGTGCCCACGCCCGGGGCCAACTTGGCTCTGAACTCCACCCGCCCGTACGTGAAACCGAATTTGCCCTGGGTTTTCACCCGGCCCGAGGTCCAGTTGCCATTCTGTTTAAGAGCCTCAATCACCAGCTTGCCGTCTGACTGGCGTACGTTGGCCAGCTGGTTGGTGTAGGATTGCAGCTCGCGGTTACCCCAGCCGTTATCGCCATTGCCCAGGTCATAACCCCACCAGGTAGGGTTAAGCGCGCCTTCGCCCTCAAACTCGTCGCTCCAGATTAATTCATTGTACGTGGTGGTCTGGGCCGCTGCCTGTAAGCACAGCAAGGTGAAGCAGAGGAGAAGTGCTAAATAAGATAGTTTCTGCATTTTAGGTCTGTTTTTAGGAAAGTAAGCCAAAAACGGAAGGCCTCTGGCTTACTTTCCAGTGAAGGTTTAAGGCATCAGGCGGAAATCATCCAGGTAGAAGATGCCCGGGTTGAAGTGCCCTTCGCCCCCAATCTGCACCACAATCTTGTCAAAATCGGTCCGGTCTTTCACGGCGCTGAAGTCAAACGTGAGCTCCACCCACTGGTCCATTTCCGTTACCCGTTGGATGACCTCGGCCT
Source organism: Rufibacter sediminis (assembly GCF_014269285.1). Taxonomy (GTDB): domain Bacteria; phylum Bacteroidota; class Bacteroidia; order Cytophagales; family Hymenobacteraceae; genus Nibribacter; species Nibribacter sediminis. The sequence continues at coordinate 196,847 of NZ_JACOAF010000022.1, read as the reverse complement.
GGGTGGTGTAGGCATTCCCGCCCAGCAAAGAGTTCTGGAGTTTCACGGACACCTGTTTCTGCAGCGTTTTGACGGCCCAGTCCTCGGCCCCGCCCATGGCGTTGTAGTCGTTGAAGGAGGGCATGAACACTTTCAGTTTGATGATGTGGCGCTGAGACAAATCAATGCGGTAGCCTAGATCAATGAAGACGTTGGCAAACTCATCGGCTTGGCCGGCGCGTTTGGTGTAGCGGGCCACTTTGTCTGAGGTGTTGAGGCCTATCTGGGCGGGGTTGTCGAAGGTCTCAATGAACACGGCTTGGTCGGTGGACCAGGTGAAGTTGCCCGGCTCGTCAAAGGTGTCGTTGATGTCTACTACTTTGAACGGCTTCTGAACCACCGGTGGAGCGTAGCCTTTGGGCACCAGCACATAGTTGCGGACCCCGGCGCCGCCGCAGCACACTTTCCTGATGTGGAGCCTGTTTTCGGAGAGTTCCATGACTTCATACGTGCCCTGGTCATCGTCCCAGGCAATGGTTTCGCCGTTGCTCACCGATAGTATGGTCTTGCCATTGTCCTGAGATAGGCTCCAGTTGCTGGCGACCGGGGTAGCCGGCTGCGGAACGCATTGGTTCTCTGCCCCGTTGTTGATGCCCCACATGGCACCTTTGCTTTTGTTCTCAAACTTGAAACCGGCTAAGGAGAACGTGTATTCGTCATCCTTCATGCAGTCGTTCTGGTCTGCCAGGGCCTGGCTCCACCAGTTGTTTCCGCCGTTGACGATTTCCCCGCCAAAGTTCATAGGACCAGTAGGGGCGAAAACCCAGGTTTTTCCTTCTAACTGGCTCGCACCACCGGTAAGGAAATTGTAATCTTCCCGATCCAGCATGAGCGGGTTGGTTTTCTCGATGTTGATGGTTTTGCTGCTGCTGGCTGAACCACCGCTGGTGTAGATGGTGAGCTTCACCGTGTAATCGCCGGCCAAAGGGTAGGCTCCGTCTACTTCCGCTCCTTCGGCACTGCTGCCGTTCCCGAAATCCCAGATGGCCTTGAACCCGGGAGCCGTACTTTTAAAATGCACGATGTTGGGGTTTTCGGTATCATACGCATGGGTAAAGGTCACCTGCTGCGGGGTGGGGGGAGTGCCTAACTCCGGGTCGTCCAGTTCACAGCCTGTCCACACAAAAGAGGCCAGAAACAGGAACGTGATATAAGTTATATATTTCTTCATGATCATGTTTTATTGGTAGGATGTGAGATTAATACCCGGCGTTTGGTTTGAGCACCCCTGCGGAAAGGTCAATTTCACTCTGCGGAATGGGCAGGAACCCTTTTCTGGCTGGGTTAAACTGGAGGTTGAAATCACTAAGGGTGCCTACATAGGAAGCTGGCAAGGTAGATCGGTTAACCGTGATGGCCGCATTGGCTACAGCGGTCCCGCGGCGCAACAAATCCCAGTACCGGTGGCCTTCCAGCGCGAGCTCTAACCGGCGTTCCTGGTAGATGTTGTCCAGGGTGGCAGGCACTGGGGCTAAGCCTACTCTGGCCCTTACGCGGGTTAACGGGACTTGTGCGTCACCGGTACCGGTCATAACCATAAGTTCAGAAGCCATTAGCAGCACGTCAGAGAACCGGATGGCGCGGTAGTTGTTTCCCCAGTTCAGCTCTAGTTGGCCCCCAGAGGGCCTGTATTCTTTGGAGGTGGTGTACTTCTGGCTGAAATACCCCGTGTGCTGGTATCCAATGTTCAGGTTGTCTTTGCCCCCTGCCAATTCGGTTTCAGCTAAGATGGTGGCGTCTCGGCGCGGGTCATTTGCTGCAAAGGCGTCATACAATTCTTGGGTGGGAGTGGCAGTACTCCAGCCAGCCAGATAGTTTTCAATACCCGTGTTTTTAATGCGAGGCCCTTGCTGCTGCGGCTGCATGTTGCCTTCACCGCCTTGTACATAGCCCCAGTCAAACCAAGGGTTTTCGTCTGAGTAGGAGATTTCCCACACAGACTCTATGCTGAACTCATTGGCTCTGGTGAAGTTGTCTGCATAATTAGGCAGAAGGTTGTGACCACTGGAGGCGATGATGTCATTCAGGTGCTGGAGGGCTGCCTGGGCATTTACGGTGGTGCCGCCTGCCTGCAATTCTTGGTTGTATACTCCTTTGTAGAACAGGTAGGCCTTCGCCAGCAAGGCTTTAGCGGCCCATTTGGTGGCCCGGCCGGTGCTAGTGCGTAAGTCAGACGCAGGCAAATCTGCGATCGCATCGGTTAAATCCAGCGCAATCTGATCATAGACTGCTTTAGGCGTTGCCTGGGGCTGGTTGTATTCAGAGGCAATCTGCGGCGCTAAAATCAAGGGAACGTTTTCAAACAGGCGCACCAGATCAAGATAGAAGTGGGCTCTCAGGAACTTGGCTTCGGCAATGGTTCTTTTCTTGAAATCTTCAGGAGCCTCTATGCCTTCTATTTTCTGGAGTAGGGTATTGGCCCGCGAAATTCCGATGTAGTGCTTTTTCCAAAGACCTTGTACCTCACCATTGGTGGTCAGGATCTGGTGCCGGTCCATCTGCAGCAGCGAGGGCTCTGAGGAAGGCTGGCCCGCTGAATAGGCATCATCGGAAAGGACATCCAGCACCAGAGGAGTAGGATGGAACCCGATGACCGTATTCCACTGGAGAACATCATACACCCCAATCAAGGCTTCGGTGGCATCTGCCTGCGTTTTATAGAAGGTCTCTTCAATTCTGGTGTCTAGCGGCTCCTGGTCAAGAAAGCTGTCGCAGCTGGTGGCGGTAACCCCCAGGAACACACCTATGAGAAGTAATCTGGATGTTTTTTGAGTTATATTTTTCATGGAGGTTGGCATTAGAAGGTGGCGTTGAATCCTACTCTGAAGGTCTTGGACTGCGGATACACTCCGCGATCAATTCCAATGTCAAGGCTGCCTCTGGCTCCTATTTCGGGGTCAAATCCAGAGTAGTCGGTGAAGGTGAGTAGATTGTCGGCTGACACGTAGATGCGTAGTTTCTGGAGATGGATTTTTGTGAGAGCCGCAGAAGGCAGATTGTAGCCCAACTGCAAAGTTTTCAACCGTACAAAGTCTCCGTCTTCCACATACAGATCAGATAGCTTGGTGTAGTTTCCGTTGGTGTCATTCCAGGTGAATCTTGGGTATTCATTGGTGCTGCCCTCGCCGGTCCAGCGGTTCAGGAATTTGGTCTGCATGTTGGCCCTTGGAATGTCATAGCGCCGGATACCATTGAAGATCTGATGACCGAAGGCACCGTTGAAGAAGGCGTTGAGATCGAAGTTTTTGAAGTCAAATCCCAAATTCAGGCCCAAAACAGCTTTAGGCGTAGGGTTTCCAATTTTGGTGCGGTCATCGCCGGTCAGTTTGCCGTCGTTGTTCAAGTCAACAAACCGCACATCGCCGGGTACGGCATTAGTCTGCAGTGACTGCGCCTCTACTTCGGCCTGGTTCTGGAAAATACCGGCGGTTTTATAGCCGTACAAATAACCCACGGGTTCCCCCACCATGCTGCGGGAGGCTACGCCATAAGTGGAGAAAGAAGCGCCCTGGAGAATTTTCTCAGCGTTGTTGATGCTGGTTACCTCGTTTTTGTTGATGCTTCCGTTAATTCCCACGCTGTATCCCAGGCTACTCACGTTGCCGTTGTAGTTCAGGGCCAGTTCAAAGCCCGAGTTTCTGACGGAGCCCCCGTTAACCGGAGGGGCATTGTAACCGGTGCTTCCTAAGATGGGAGGCGTCACCAGCAAGCCTTTGGTTGATTTCACGTAGTAATCTGCGGTAACAGAGAGGGCGTTGTTGAAGAAGGCTAGATCCAAGCCCACGTTGGTCTGTTCTGACGTTTCCCAGCGTAAGTCTGGGTTGGCGGCGGCTTCAGCGGCGGCACCGCTGGTGTACCCTCTGCCGGTAGGGGCATAAAAGCTGTAGCCTCGTCCAACCCCAACTCGGGCGGCCCAAGGGTAGAACCCGCCGATCTCTTCATTTCCATTCTGCCCCCAGGAAGCTCTTAACTTGGCGAAATTGAAGGTGCTGGATTGCGGGAAGAAAGGCTCATCAGATAGCACCCAGCCCGCTGAGAAAGAAGGAAAGGTGGCGTACTTGTTGTTTTCCCCGAAACGGGAAGAGCCGTCTCTCCGCACGGTGGCTGAAAACAGATACCGGCCTTTGAAACCGTAGTTCGCTCGCCCGAAGAAGGACAGCAAGGTTCTTTCGCTCGCCCCACCCGTGGCAATGGCAGTTCCGGCTCCTACGGCCAGGTTCAGGTAAGCCATGTCCCGGTCAGTGGTGACCAAACCTGTGTTGGAGCCATACAACCCTTCGTTATGGGTTTTCAGGGCCGACGTTCCTGCGGTTAAGCCCAGACTGTGGTCACCGAACTCTTTGTTGTAGTTGAAGTAATTTTCCGCCTGCCAGGTGTAGTACCGGTCTGTGCCCCTGGACACCAAAGCCGTCCCGTTTTGCTGGGCAGCGTTCAGGAAGTAAACCGGGTTGTAATTGCTGGACACTACATAGGCCAGGTCGATGCCTAAAGTAGACCGGAAGGTGAGGCCTTCCAAAAGCTTCAGTTCACCGTAGATGTTGCCCACCAGCTTGTCTACGTTGGTGAGGCCGTTCATGACCTGTAGGCGGGCTAATGGGTTCACCACTTCTTGTGACACAAACGGGGAGATGCCAAAGACCCGGCCCTGGTCATCCCGCACTACGGGGTTGAGCGTGTAGGTGGTTTGGGCCAGTTTTGCAGGATCTGTTTCATAAACAGGCGTCATGGGGTCAAGGTTGAGGGCGTTGCTCAGAATCCCGCCAAATTCCTGGTTGGCATCAAAAGCTCTTCTTTTAATGTGCGTATAGGCTAAGTTGGTTCCGAATTTCAACCAGCTTTTTACCTGGTTGTCGGCGTTCACCCGGGCCGTGTAGCGCTGGAAGTTGGATTTGTCGCCACCCACAATGCCGTCCTGATCAAAGAAGGAGAGGGCCGCTGAGTACCCAGATTTCTCATTGCCGCCGTTAATGGTGACCTGGTGGTTCTGAATGAGGGCATTCTTCTCGAAAATAGCATCTTGCCAATCGGTGCCTTCCCCAAACTGGGACGGGTCAGCGAACGGAGGGGGAGAACCCGCATTGGCGGCTCCTTCATTCATGATGGTGGCGTACTCGCGGGCGTTCAGAAGCTCCAGTTTCCGCCAGGGATTCTGGATGCCCACATAGCCGTCATAGGAGACGTTCATGTTGCCGTCCCTTTTGCCTTGTTTGGTGGTGATGAGCACCACGCCGTTTCCGCCCCGGGCTCCGTAAATGGCCGCCGAGGCAGCATCTTTCAAAACTTCCAAGGATTCAATATCGCCGGGGTTGAGGTAGTCAATGCCTCCCACTGGAAACCCGTCTACTATGTACAGCGGACTTGAATTGCCGGTAGAGCCGATGCCCCTGATGCGAACTGTGGGCGCATCACCGGGCTGACCGGAAATGTTGGTCACCTGTACGCCCGCTACTCTGCCCTGTAAGGCTTGTTCAATGCGGGTGACCGGGGTTTGGGTGATTTCCTCTGGCGTAACGGAAGAGATGGCCGAGGTGACTTCGCGTCGGAGCTGCGTTCCGTAGCCCACTACTACCACTTCTTCCAAAGCGCGCTGGTCATCTTGTAAGGCGATATCAATAGTGGTTCTGCCATTGATGGGTTCTTCTTTGGAAACGAAGCCTATATAAGAGAATACCAGGGTGGTGCCGGTGGCGGGAGCCTGAATCTGGAACCTGCCGTCTACGTCTGTGGAAGACCCGGCGGTGGTGCCTTTCACCACGACACTTACGCCGGGTAACGGTTCCCCGCCCCTGGCTGAGGTGACGCGCCCAGTAATAGAAGTCTGGGCAAGAGCTATCCCACAGAGATGGCATAGCAAGAGTACTAGTAGCTTTTTCTTCATGTGTAAGATTGGTTAGTTCTTTAGCGGTTAAGCTGCCATAAATGTAGAGGAAGCTGGGAGGTCTCTCCTAGCAAGACGGTACATCATAACTACATCAGAGGCGCGTAAACCATTACATCAGAATTACATCAAGTAGGTAAAATCTCCCTTTTCAGGCTGTTTGTGCGGTAATTATAAAAATTTGGAGTAAAAATTAATTTTTAGCAATTACATCAGTACATTTAAACTAGATTATACAAATGTTGCATTGGTATGCTAGGCAATAGACCTTTTAGGCAATGGATTCTGGCAGTTTTGGTGGTGCTGACTACCACAACAGGTCAGGCGCAACAGTACTTCTTTGGGCACCCGGTTATCCGGAATTACAAACCCGAGGAATTCAAGGGAGGCATCCAGAGTTGGGGCATGGTGCAGGACGATCGGGAACTGCTGTACATTGCCAATAACTTCGGATTGCTGGAGTTTGACGGCGCTACCTGGAGCCTGTATTCCCCTAAAAGCGGAACCAAGGTGCGGTCTGTCTATGTGGGCGAGGACGGAAAAGTTTACGTGGGCAGCCAAGCCGATTTCGGGTACTTCCAGCCAGACAAGCAGGGCGTGCTCCAGTACTTTTCCCTCGCCGACAGCCTACCACAAAAGTACCGGAACTTTGACGAGGTGTGGCGCATCTATGAGCAAGGGGGGCGTATCTATTTCTTTACCTTCAAGAACATCTATTCTTATGCGCCGGGTAAAAAGGTGCAGGTCCTGGTGCCAGATACTCCTTTAGATTTCTCCTTTCAGGTGAACCGGGAAATCTATTCCCTCATGTGGGGCAAGGGACTGGCTTTGCTGGAGAACAATGCGCTGCACCTGCTGCCCGGTGGTAACTTTTTCGCCGATAAACAGATTGCCTCCATCTTGCCCTTTGATAAAAACCAACTGCTCATCTTCACCATCAAAGATGGGGTGTACTTATATGATGGCCATGCGGTAGCGCCGTTCCAGTTGTCTCAGGAGGTGGTAGGCAACGGGCTGATCATCAACCAGGCATTGCTATTAAAAGACGGGAACTTTGCGTTGGCTACCCAGAATAAAGGCCTGGTGCTCATGGATAACCGGGGACGTCTGTTGCTGAACACGACCCTACGCGAAGGACTGCTGGACAATACCATCCACACGCTGTACCAGGATACGCAGGACAACCTGTGGCTGGCCATGAACAACGGCATTTCCATGGTGGAACTGAGTTCCCCCTTCAGTCGGCTGGACGGGACCATGGGGTTGTCCGGGACGGGGTATGCGGCGTTGCAGAAAGGAAATAACCTGTACCTGGGCACCAACAGCGGTTTGTTTGTCTCTGACGTGTCTTCCCCAAAGAAGAGCTTTGCCCCGGTTCCTAACGGCACCGGCCAGGTTTACCACCTCAGCCAGATCTGGAACCAGGTCATGATGGGGCACCACAACGGGCCTTTTCTGGTCAAAGAGGGGCAGGCGACGCAGCTATACCCGGGAGCCGGCGCCTGGGAGTTCGTACCGCTGCCCAACCAGCCCGGCAAGGTAGTGATGGGCACGTACAAGGGCATCAGTCTGCTCTCCGCAGATGAGAAAGGGCTCACGTTTCTGAAGAACCTCCCTGGCCTGGAGGAATCATCGCGGGTGCTGGAGTTTGACAAGGACGGCGAACTCTGGATGGCCCACGGCTACAAAGGGCTGTTCCGGATTACCCTGGATCAGAAGAAAGAGGAAATCACCTCGGTGAAGTTCTACAATTCAAAACACGGGTTGCCCGCCGACCACCTGGTGAACATGGAGAAGATCGGGAACGAACTTATCTTCCCGGCCATGTACGGCGTGTATCGGTTCGATAAAGCCAAAGACCGATTTGTGCTGGATAAGAAATACTCCAGCCTGTTTGCCCCGGATGAGCACGTGATTGAGATGGAGGAAGACGTGCAGGGCAACATCTATTTCATCTCCAACCAACGGGTTGGCAAAATCACGTTTGATAAATTCGGGAAACCCACCCTGGAAGACCGGCTGTTCAACAACCTGCGGGAGCAGCTGAATGATGACTTGAGCTTTATTCAGGTCCTGGACATCAACAACGTGCTGTTTGGGGCCAAGGAAGGATTCATCCATTACAATGCGGCCAAAAACAAACGGATGGCGCCGTTCCATACCCGGTTAGCCAAGTTCTACACCATCTCCAACGAGTCCGATTCGCTGCTGCTGTCCGGCCGTTTGCTGGACAAGTCCTCAGGTCTTGAGCTTCCGTTTGCCCTGAACTCCCTGCGGTTTGTGTATGCTGCCTCTTTTTACGAAAAGCCCGAGAAAACGCAGTTTCAGTACCTCCTGAAAAATTTTGACACCGCCTGGTCTGAGTGGACCACCAAAACCGAGAAAGAATACACCAACCTGCCCGAGGGGACCTATGTTTTCCAGGTGCGGGCGCGCAACATCTACGGCACCATCAGTGAGGCCAAAAGCTTTACGTTTGTGGTGAAGCCTCCATTTTACCGCAGCACCTTAGCTTACGTGGTGTACACCATCCTGGGGATGCTGCTGCTGGGAGCTGCCTTTTACCAGGTAGACAACCGGTTCAAGAACGAGAAGCGCCGCATCTTGCTGGACAAAGAACGGAAACTGGGGCAGAAGGAGATCGAGATCCGGCACATCACCAACCAGAGCGAGCAGGAGATTGACCGTCTGCGCAACGAGAAGTTCCAGGCTGAGCTGGACCACAAGAACCGCGAGCTGACGTATTCCACCATCCACCTCATCAACAAGAACGAACTGCTGAGCAGCGTGAAACTGGAACTGCAAAGCATCCTGAACAACGGTGGGCGGACTCCCTCACAGGAGGAACTGAAAAAAATCATCCGGAATATTGACCAGAACATCACCAGTGAGATTGACTGGAAACAGTTTGAACTGCACTTTAACCACGTGCACGGCGACTTTATCCATCGGTTGCAGGATCAGTTTCCCAACCTCACGCCGCAGGAAATCAAACTCAGCACGTATCTGCGCCTGAACCTCACCACCAAAGACATCGCCCAGTTGCTCAACATCTCCGTGCGCGGCGTGGAGATCAGCCGCTACCGCCTCCGGAAGCGCCTTTGCCTGGACCGCAGCGATAACCTCACGGACTTTATGCTGAAATTCTAGCGAGCTGATTCTAAAGCTTTAGCTGATGGATGCACGTAAAAAGCATTGCGTTTAGAGGCTCTTTTCCCAAAAAGAGCCTCTAAACGCAATGCCATATTGAGGAACTTATGAAAGGTTAGGACCGGAACTGCGCCCGTTCATACTGCACCGGCCATTCCACCTCGGTGTGTAGTTCATGCGCCGCCCGCAGCGGGAAATTAGGATCGCGGAGCGATTGCCGGGCGATAAGCACCAGATCGGCTTGGCCAGTGGAAATAATGGTTTCGGCTTCCTGGGCGGTTGTGATGATGCCTACGGCGCCGGTCATGATGCCCGCCTGCTTTTTGATGCTTTCCGCGAAGCGCACCTGGTACAGCGGCCCTACGGGAATGGGCGCTTTGGGTACGTTTCCGCCGGTAGAGCAGTCAATCAGATCTACCTCGTGCTCTTTCAGGATGCTGGCCAGTTGGATGGAGTCTTCCTCGGTCCAGCCGCCTTCGGTCCAGTCGGTGGCGGAGAGGCGCACGAACAATGGATTTTCCAGAGGCCACACTTCCCGCACGGCTTTGGTTACTTCCAGCAGCAATCGGATGCGGTTCTCGAAGGAACCGCCGTAGGCATCGGTGCGGTGGTTGCTCAGCGGCGAGAGGAACTCATGCAGCAGATACCCGTGCGCGCCGTGCAGTTCAATCACTTTGAATCCCACTTCCAGCGCCCGGCGAGCGGCCTCCCTGAAATCAGCGATCACTTTGGCTATGCCGGCTTGGTCCAGGGCCAGGGGAGTAGGTTCAGTTTCCAGAAAAGGAACGGCGCTGGGAGCCACGGTCTGCCAACCACTTTCGGCGTCTGGCGGAATGGCGGCCCCGCCTTTCCAGGGCGACTGGTGGCTGGCCTTGCGTCCGGCGTGCGCCAGCTGAACTCCGGCCACTGATCCCTGGCTTTCTATAAACGAAACGATGCGCTGCAGAAACGGCATGTGCTCGTCTTGCCAGAGGCCCAAATCGTCTGGCGTAATGCGGCCTTCCGGCGAAACGGCGGTGGCTTCAAAGAGGATGAGCCCGGCACCGCCCACTGCCCGGCTTCCCAGATGCACCAAATGCCAGTCATTGGCAAACCCGTCCTGCGCCGAGTATTGACACATGGGCGAAACCACAATTCGGTTTTTCAGTTGGAGGTTTCTTATCTGTAAAGGCGTGAAGAGAGTGCTCATAGTATTCTGTCTTGACTAAAAGCTATCATACTGGCTCTGCGCGGCAATGGTTCAGAAAGGGCCTAACGCAGGACTTCCGTTTAGGGGCCATTTTTGAGAAAACGGCCCCTAAACGGAAGTCAAAACAGAAGCAGATAGGAAGTCGCTTGCGAGGGCTGCTGCGGTTAGTTGAAATGGTACAGGAACGTGATGACCCCGGTGAAGGCTGGTTTGCGGCTGTCCTCAATTTCCATGGTCACTTCCAGGCGGGCTTTGATTACGCCGCGCAGATCCTTGGCCGAGAGCAGTTTCACACGCAGGCGCAACGCAGAGTTGACCACCACGGCCTGGTTGAACCGAAGGCTCTCAATCTCATAGTTCACCTGCATTTTCAGGTTCTCTATCTGGATGATCTGCCCCCAGAGATAAGGCAGCAAGGATACGGTCAGGTAGCCGTGCGCGATGGTGCTCTTGAAAGGAGACTCGGTTTGGGCGCGCTCCGCATCCAGGTGAATCCACTGGTGGTCTAAGGTGGCGTCTGCAAACAGGTTGATCTGCTCCTGCGTGATGGTGTGGTACTCAGACACACCCATTTCGGTTCCTTCGTACTGTTGCAGCTCTTCAAAACTGCGGATGATTATTTTGCTCATGAACTAGTCTCTTCTCTTAGAATGGTAGCGGGAATACAGGCCTAAAGGTAGCCTCTTTTATGTATTTGTGAAAGAGGCTGCCAAAACCTACCCGCAGGCGGCCGCTTTCACCCGCATACAGCGCAAGTTCAGGCCAGTACCTAGGCTGTATGCCTCTTGTGCCAGTCTTGACTTGCAAGGATTAGAAAGATCAATTGACCAGGAAAGGAGATCATCGATCTTTAAAGAAAAACACCCTTGAAGCAGCAGCGCAGGCGGCCACTGTTTTAAGGGTGTTTTGGTGAAAATGTGCTTAAATCAGACATCGGCGAAGCCGGAGATGGTAAGCGTACTTATTAGTTGGCCTCCAAAATCTGGAAGAGCTCGTCCAGTTTAGGTGTGAGGATGATCTCGGTGCGGCGGTTCTTCTGGCGGGCTTCGGCGGTTTTGGCAGCGTCCAGCGGCACGTTCTCGGCGCGGCCGGATGGGGTGATTTTGGTGCCCGCCAGACCGGCGTTGGTCAGGATGCGGGTGATCTCAGTGGCGCGCAGCACGCTCAGGTCCCAGTTGTCCTGCATGCCGGCGGTGCCTCTGGAAACAGGAACATCATCGGTGTGGCCTTCCACCACCACGTTCACGTCTTGCTGGTCTTTGAGGGCGGTAGCCAGTTTGCGGAGGGCGTCCTGGCCTTTCACGTCTACTTTGGTGGAGCCGGATTTGAACAGCAGCTGCTCAGAAAGCGACACGTACACTTTGCCGTTGCGCACATCCACGGAGAGGTCTTTGCTGTTGAAACCCAGCAGGGCGTTGCTTACTTTGGCGCGCAGGGCGTTCACCGCCTTGTCTTTTTCGGCGAGGATGCGCTCCAGCTCGTTCAGGCGCTCTTCGCGGGTTTTCAGGTCTTTGCTGAGCTGGTCTAACTGCGAGCGGTTCTTGGTCAGGGTCTCGTTCAGTTTGTTCAGCTCCTCATCGCGGCGCGACAAGTCTTTGGAGAGTTTGGAAGACTCCAGCGCGCTGTTGGCCATGAGGCGGTCATGGTTCTTGATGAGCTTGTCATAGGTGCTGCTCAGATCGGCGTACAGCGACTGGGTTTTCCGGAGGGTGCCGCCCAGCAGGGTGGTGTCGGCGGCCAGTTGGGAGCGGTACTCAGTGAGGCTGGCTACTTGCTTGGAGAGATCAGCACTTTCTTTTCTGGACTTGGAGAGGGCGCTTTGGCAGTCGGCTTTGTCGCGTTCCAGCTTCACCTTCTGGGCCAGCACAGATTCGTATTTTTTGGTGGAGGTACAGGAACCTAAGAGAAAGGTACTAAAAAGGGCTACGCCGGCGTACCGGAGCATGGAGTGATGCAACATGAGCGGGTTAGGTAAATGTTTATAATGCAAATTCAGGAACGGAGCTTGTTTCACGCCAGACGAGGCTGGCCGAAAGGTAAAAACACAAGGCGGGCAGGTGGTTAGCACCTGGCCGCTACCCAAAGATAAGCAGGAAGCAATCTTAGGCAAAGAACCGGGCGCCTGTTTTCTGGCTATTTTCCTAAAAAGAGGCCAGAAACGCAAGAAGCCGGGCAATTGGCCCGGCTTCTTTGATTAATGCTGTTTCATTTTCCTGCGCTCTTCCCTCTGGTTGAGGCGGAGGGGAACCCGCATGAATTAATTGGTCTGGATCAGCTTCAGGATTTTCTCAAAGTTAGGGGCCAGGATGATCTCAGTGCGGCGGTTGCTCTGACGGGCCTCCGGGGTGCGGGTCATGGCTACCGGAGTGTACTGTCCGCGGCCGGCCGGTACCACCATCTGCGGCGGAACCCCGTTGTTGATCAGGAGACGGGTAATCTCAGTGGCGCGCAGCACGCTCAGGTCCCAGTTGTCTTTGTAGGTCACATTGGCCGAGGCCACGGCTACGTCATCGGTGTGGCCCTCAATCAAGATTTCGGTGTCGCGTTGCGAGCGGATGGCGGCGGCCAGCTTGCCCAGCGCGGACTGTCCGTTGGGGTTCACTTTGGTGCTGCCCGAGGCGAAAAGCAGTTTCTCCGGCATGGTCACGTATACTTTCCCGTCGCGGATGGCCACGGTCAGGCCCTGCTCCTGAAAACCGGCCAGCGCCTCGTTCACCGATGTTCTCAGCTCGTTAAGGATTCTTTCTTTCTGGGCGATTTGCTGTTGGTACTGGGCCAGTTTGGCATCACGGTCACGCAGATCGGCGTTGGCCTGTTCCAGGCTGCGCTGTGCAGCAGTTTTCTCTTGTTCCAGCGCATTTTTGCTCGCTTCCAGTTCTTTGTATTTCTTAGATGAGACACAGGAACCAAGGACAGCTACTCCTAAAACCAAGGCAGCGGCGGATGAGGCGAAACGTGTTTTCTTCATAGATGACTGTTTTTGTGGTGTTTTTGTCTTTTGTCTTTGAAACTTGGCCGGCGCTCAGCGGGAGCAGTTTTCCCGGGAGCGGCTTTGGCTTTGAAACGGATGCAAATAAATAATAATTGCCCGAAGTATTCTAATTTACTTTCCCTTCGTTGTAATGTATTGAAGGAAAAGGCGTTATCACGCCGCTGTTGGTGAGAAGCCGGGGCCGGGTCGTTGACTTGTTTTAATCCTGTTTTTAGGAAAAGAAGTCTAAAGCAGGAGGAATTTGGGCTAATCCGTCATGCGCCGCCGGTTACTGAGCACCCTGTTCGCCGCCCGGAGTAGGAGCGGTGAACGTCTGCCTTTCTGCCCTCCGTTTTCCAGGTGCCCAGATTCAAAACAAAAGAAGGTGAAAATGGGTACAACCCCTCTGGATGAGGGAATTGGTCTGTTTTAGTAGGTAAGCTAGGGAGCTATCTTTTCTTTTTTATCTTTGCACGTGAATTTGTAACTGCTTGCGGTTTCCCACTGGAGGCTTCATTGTTGATAAAAAAACCTTTAGAGCATCATATGGCTTGGTTTAAAAGAGTAGAAAAAGGGATCGTCACCCCAACGGAGCAGAAAAAAGAAACCCCAGACGGTCTGTGGCACAAGTGCCCCGAGTGTAAGACCGTCATCAGCACGGCTGAGCACCGGCAACAGCTGTACACGTGCGCCAAATGCGACCACCATGACCGCATCAACTCCCAGGAGTACTTTGAGGTGCTGTTTGACGAGAACGAGTTCCAGGAACTGGACGAGAACCTGACTTCCTCAGACCCGCTGCACTTCGTGGATACCAAACCGTATCCAGAGCGCATCAAGGCTACCCAGCGCAAAACCAACCTGAAAGACGCGGTTCGTACCGCCCACGGCACCATCAACGGCCTGGATCTGGTGGTAGCCTGTATGGACTTCAACTTCATTGGCGGGTCTATGGGATCAGTGGTAGGCGAGAAGATCTCCCGGGCCATTGACTACAGCCGCGAAAACAAGATCCCGTTCCTGATGATCTCCAAATCGGGCGGAGCCCGGATGATGGAGGCCGGTTACTCGCTCATGCAGATGGCCAAAACATCGGCTAAGCTGGCGTTGCTCTCCGAGGAGAAAGTGCCGTACATCTCCCTGCTCACCGACCCTACCACGGGTGGCGTGACCGCCTCGTTCGCGATGCTGGGCGATTTCAATATCTCTGAGCCGGGTGCCCTCATCGGGTTTGCCGGACCGCGCGTGATCAAGGAAACCATCGGGAAAGATTTGCCCAAAGGGTTCCAGAGCGCCGAGTTTGTGCTGGAGCACGGCTTCCTTGATTTTATAGTACACCGCAAAGAACTCAAAACCCGCATTTCTGACCTGATCACCCTCCTGCAGCCCGAAGAAATTCCGGCCCCGGTGGCGGATGGAAAAAAACAGTAGCGGCCAAATGGCTGGTTTACAGCGTGGTCGATATAGAGAAACCTGCCTTCTGAAAAGGCAGGTTTTTTATTTCCGGTCTGGCACGATTATTATTGCAGTCCATATAGAAAGGGGAGCTATATGGGAACATTTTATTTCCAAATCAGTATGTAACCCCGATACTAACCAACTTTAAGCGTACGTTTACAACCAAAAAAAACTAAGACTATGAAATTTTTAAAAGGAACATTCACAGCCATGTTAGTAGGAAGCTTACTTTTCTCTTCCTGCAAATCAAGTCAGACGGCTGGCACTACCGGCACTTCTACCTCTCAAAATAAAGGCATGAACAAAACAGCCAAAGGCGGTCTTCTGGGAGCCGGCGGTGGAGCCGTTCTGGGAGGTATCATCGGGAAAGCGACTGGTAACACTGCCCGTGGTGCCATCATTGGGGCAGCCGTAGGGGGTGCCACTGGTGCTGTGATTGGCCGCCGCATGGACAAACAGGCTGCTGAGCTGGAGAAAGAAATGCAGAATGCCCAGGTAGAGCGCGTGGGCGAAGGTATCAAAGTAACGTTTGACGCCGGTTTGCTTTTCGCTACCAATTCTGCTGAGTTGCAGTCTTCTTCCCGTGCTGATATCCAGAAATTGGCCGAAACCCTGAAGAAATATCCAGGCACCAACGTATTGGTAGAAGGCCACGCCGATAACACCGGTACCGATGCCATCAACCAGCCGTTGTCTGAGCGCAGAGCCCAGGCCGTAGCCAACTACGCTACTTCTTTAGGCGTAGAGTCTAACCGCATCCAGACCCGTGGCTATGGTTCTACCCAGCCTGTAGCTGACAACACTACTGCCGCCGGTCGTCAGCAGAACCGTCGCGTAGAGGTGGCCATCTTCGCCAGCGAAGAATTGAAAAAAGCCGCTGAGCGTGGCGAAATCAAATAAGCAGAGACACTATCTTTTTAGTAGAAAGGCTAACCTAACGGTTAGCCTTTCTTTTTTTTGCCCCGTTTCTGCCGCTAGTGGGTAAGTACCTGTTTTGAGGCTGTTTTCCTCAAAACGGCCCTGAAACAGGTTGCGCTGGAGGCCCGGTGCGTACCTGCGTTTGTTAACCTCCGGCGCGCCTTCCGCGTTTAGGGAGGAAAACCAATAGAAAGTAGAGTATGGGAAAAGTAACAAATGGGTTCTTCCTGCTGCTGGCCTTGTCTCTTTTAGGAGCGTGTGAACGCGTGAAAGACAAAGAAGCCGTAGCCGATCTGCCTAAAACATCGGTGGAAGACACGCTGGTTTTCACCCCGGATACCTTGGAGATGGACACCGTTCTCACCGAAACTGACCTGGATGCACACACCGGCACAGATACCTACGCCCAGTCCGATACCGACGGTTTGGCTACAGCCGAGGATCAGGACCGAAGCGATGCCGCCACTTCCACCGGAACCAGAACTGCCTCAGCGGAAACGAACGAAGGAACCCGCACGGCTGTGGCGTCCGGCGGAAGTGCTGCAACCGCGAAAGCTGCCCCAGCCCGGAAACGCTACGTGCGGCCTACCCGGCAGCAGTTGCAAACAGCCCTGGCCCGTGATGCCCGCCGATCTAACCAGATGGATCTGCCGCAGTTGAAAAACTATTGGCTGCGCCGGCAACACTATTACCGCCGGGCCACCAAAGACATCAAGTACGTAGCCGGCGATACCAAAATCAAGATTTCAACCGAGGAAACCAAGATAGAAACCCCCCGCGGAAAAGTGAAGATTGAGGGGAATGACATAAAAATCAAATACGACTAACCTTCCTTCGCCACGCGAGGAAACTCGGCCGCGTCGCTGATCTGTTTTACCCCTGTTTTATGGAAAATAGGCCTAAAACAGCTCAGGGACGCGGCTTTTTACGCGTTAGCCCAACGGCGGTCATGGTGAGCAGAGCACCTAATAACGCGACGGCAATGTCTTTCTGGGCATCCCAGACATCGCCCTGGGTGCCCAGGTACGTCATGCCCTGCGCGGGGAAAAAGACATCGGCCACCGCCCACTCAATCAGCTCATAGAAAGCCCCCATGCTGATGGTTAACTCAACGGGCAAGGCGTAGGTGAAGAAAGGGCGCATGTTGGTCAAGCGCCGGAATACTTCCTGCATGGGGTACGCCAGGAAAAAACCGAACCCGAAATGCACCAGCCGGTCATAGTGGTTGCGCTCCAGTTGCAGCTTTTCCTGCACCCAGAAACCGAAAGGGTTCTCAGCGTAGGTGTGCTGCGCGCCGTACACGTGCAGCATCAGGTACAGGAAAATGCAGGTGTAGCTGAAGTCTGAAAACCGGTAATGTTTGTAGAACGCCACCAGCAGAATGATAGCCGTGAAAGTGAGCGTGTTCTCCAGCCACCAGTTCTTGGAGTCTGAGGTGGTAAATCCGGTGTAAGCCCAGAATAATCCAAATAGTACGACATAGGCAATGAGAAGCGGATTCTTGCGAAAGTGCGTATGTTCCTGGTCTGTCGCGAAGGAGAAAGCCATGCAAGGAAGGTCTTAAAGCGAGTGAAGCTACCATCAGCAGGCGTTGGCAGACGGGGCTGCGGTGCTTTGGCGGCAATTTGATTTAAATGAACGGGAAACGGGCCGTTTAGTTCATGGCTTCCTGCAGCCGCCCGCTCAGCATCAGGTGGGGCTGGTGGTGCACCAACTGGAACGGATTATCCTCGGGGCTCTGGGACGGGTCACAGTGGTAGCCGTAGATGTGGTAATCCTGCATCATGGGGATGAGCTTCTTGTAGTACGTGTGCGTGCTATTCTGCTCAGAGAAGGTGATGTCATGAAAAACCGTGGTGGCCTTGGGGGGCATGCCGCGCAGGAAGGCGAACAGCGCATCGGGCTGGCCGATGTCTCCGGAGAAGGCGACCCGTTCGGCGTTCTCCTCAAACACGTAGGCGTAGGTCTGCAGTTTCTCGGTGTGCAGCCCGAAGGTGTCAATGGCGGTGATGCCGGGCAATTCAGAAAGCGGGGTGAAGTCTACGTAGTTCTCCGGTTTCTGCACCTGCAGCCGTAGGAACTCATACACCTCATCGCGGAAATCATCGTCTGGGTACAGGATGATGGGTTTGCAGTTGGTGTTGTAGTAATGGCAATGCAGCAGGATGTTGGCCAGACTGCCGGTATGGTCGTTATGCAGGTGCGTGAGGAGGATGTATTCTACTTTGCTGGTGAGTTGGTGCTGCCGCAGGGTGGGGTAGACGGTGAAACCGCAGTCCAGCAGAATGGTATGGCCCTTGAATTCCACCAACGCCGCGGAGTTTCCGTAAGCCACGTCAAAAGCTCCGCCTGTCCCCAAGAAAGTAAATTTCATAGTTGTATCTTAATTCTAAGGCTGTTTCTAAACGCTAGAAGAAGGGCAGTTCTCAAGCAAACATTACCATCGGGGGCTCGTTTAGAGGGAAAAAGGAATGACTATGGCTGAAGCAAATCAGCAGCTTTCTCCCTCAGAAAAGATATGGCAAGTTCATATACGGTTAAATGAAGTTTTCGGTCATCTTTCCGGTCATCCCCGCCGCGACCCCATGCGCGAGCTCATTTCCACCATGCTCTCGCACCGCACCACCCACGCTAACGAGGAGAAGGCGTACTTCCAGATGCTGGAGAAGTTCCCCACCTGGGAAGCCGTCATGGCTGCGCCGATAGAAGAACTAGCCGATGCCCTGGCCCCGGCCGAGTTCCCCGGTGCCAAGGCGGTCAACATCCAGAAGGCTTTAAAAATCATCCAGGCCGAACACCCAGATTACAACCTTGATTTCCTGCACGAGCTGGAGGTGGAGCCCGCCATGGACTGGCTCATGGCCCTGCCCGGCGTGGGGTTGAAAACAGCGACCCTGGTCCTTTTGTTTAATTTCTACAAACCCGTGTTCCCGGTAGACACCCACGTGCACCGCATCAGTCAGCGGGTGGGGCTCATCGGGGCCAAAGTCACCCACGAGAAAGCCCACCAGATTCTGCTGGACCTGCTGCCCAAAGACGCGCTGGTGCTCTACAACCTGCACCGCCATATGCTCAAACACGGCCAGAAAATCTGTACCTGGCGCGCCCCCAAGTGCGAAGTATGCGTGCTGCGAGATTTGTGTAATTATTATGCCGAGGTGCGCCAGAAAGGCATTGGCCAATGAATTCTGTTTAGGGGCCATTTTTGCGAAAACAGGCTTAAAACAGGAGTTGACTTGGGAGCCGCATTATAGAAGTGGCTGTGCTATTTTGATGTGCGCAAACCCACCCTAACCCCTCCCAGGAGGGGTTGGGGTGGGTTTGCGCTTTGAAATGAATACGGTAAAAACGCCTCTAGATGTAGGATGAAGAAGAAGGTCGTTCTACATTACTCGTGCAGGATTCCCCTCCAGGGATGGGTAGGGGTGGGTTCGTCCGCCAATGCAGCTGGTCCATGTTTCTAACTTGGACCTAAAATGAGCTGAAGTTTGCAAATATTTTGCTGGAAGAGCTTCCGTTTTGAGCCTCCTTTTCAGAAAGAAGGCCAAAAACGGCAATCATTCCTTCCCGTAAAACAAAACCAACTATTACTGGTTTGCACCTTGAAATCTGAAGCCCTTTCTTTACTCTCACATGACTAAATTTTATACGCTTGTCTATGCGCTGCTTTTCCTAGTGTCGTTTCAGGTGCAGGCCCAGAGCACCGGCAGAATCACGGGTGTAGTGCGCGATAGAAATACCCAGGAACCGGTCATTGGCGCTACTGTGGCGCTGGAGGCTACCACCATTGCCGCCGCTACCGACGCGCAGGGCCGTTACCGGCTGGAGAATGTGCCCACCGGCAGTTACAACATCAGAGCTTCTTTCCTGGGCTACGAGCCGGTGACCCGCTATAATGTGCCGGTGACATCGGGCAACGCCCTTACGCTGAACCTGGAGCTCATGCCCAGCCAGAACCGGTTGCAGGAAGTGAACATTACCGTAGACCGTTCCATCAGGGCGGCTTCCATTGAAACCCCTTTATCCATTCAAAGTCTGAGCAGCGAGGAAATCAAGAGCAACCCCGGCGGGAATTTTGACATTTCCAGGGTGATTCAGACGTTGCCGGGCGTGGCCGGGGCGGGCAGCACGGGGGCCGGTTTCCGGAACGACATTGTGATCAGGGGCGGCGGGCCCGGCGAGAACGTCTTTTTCCTGGACGGCATTGAGATACCGGTCATCAACCACTTTTCTACGCAGGGCAGCAGCGGCGGTCCGCAGGGCATTTTGAACGTGTCGTTTATTGAGGACGTGACCCTGAGCACCAGCGCCTTTGATGCCCGCTATGACAATGCCCTCTCCAGCGTGTTCCAGTTTAGGCAGCGCGACGGTAACCCCGACCGCCTGCAGGGCAACGTGCGCCTGAGCGCGACCGAGTTGGCCGCTACGCTGGAAGGTCCGCTCGCGCCCAAGACCACGTTCCTGGCCTCGGCGCGCCGCTCTTATTTGCAGTTGCTGTTCAAGGCCATTGACTTGCCCATCAGGCCCAATTATTGGGATTTCCAGTACAAGGTCACGCACCAGCTGGATTCCAAAACCACGCTCACCGCGCTGGGCATTGGGGCCATTGATGATTTCAGCTTCGCGGTGCCCAAAGAGTCTTCGCCCGAGAAGGAATACGCGCTGCGCTCCAATCCGCTCATCAACCAGTGGAATTACACGGTGGGGGCGAGTTTGAAACGCTCTTTGGAGAACGGTTTTGTGCAGATGTCTCTGAGCCGAAACGTGTTTGAGAACCGCCTGGACCGCTTTGAAGACGCGCAGTATGGTGATGAATCTAGGAGGGTGCTCAAGGCGCGGTCGCAGGAAAAGGAGAACAAGCTGCGGGTAGACGTGAACAAGTTTGTGGGCAGTTGGAAGTTCTCGTACGGCGCCATTGGCCAGTACGTGGGTTATACCAATGACTTCTTCAGCCAGATTCGGCAGGAAGTGCGTGACCAGAACGGTACCGTGGTGCAGCCCCGCGTGGTGCTGGATTTTGACACCGATTTAAATTTCTTCCGCTACGGCGTGTACGGGCAAACGTCTAAGAGCTTCTTTGAAGATAAGTTAAGTTTGTCTTTGGGGGTGCGCTCCGATATGAACTCGTTCACCACCGATGGCAACAATCCGCTGGAGACGCTTTCGCCGCGCGTGTCGGCGTCTTACGCGCTGGCCGACCGCTGGAAACTAAACGCATCGGTGGGCACCTATTACCGCCTGCCTATTTACACGGTGCTGGGCTATAAAGATGCCACGGGTGCCTACGCCAATAAAAACAGCGACTACATCAAGTCCACGCATTATGTGGCGGGAGTGGAGTTTCTGCCGTCCATTGCTAACCGCCTCACCGTGGAAGGTTTCTACAAACGCTACGGCAATTACCCGGTTTCTTTGCGTGACGGCGTCTCGCTGGCGAACCAGGGCATTGAGTTTGGCGCGATTGGCAACGAGGCGGTGGCTAGCGTGGGCAAAGGACGTGCCTACGGGGCCGAGTTCTTTTTCCAGCAGAAGCTCACGCGCGGTCTGTACGGGCTGTTCTCCTACACCTTGGTGCGCAGTGAGTTTACGGGGTTGAATACTGACAACTACATCGCCTCGGCGTGGGATAACCGGCATCTGGTGTCGGCGTTGCTGGGCTGGCAGTTTGGCAAGAACTGGGAGTTGGGCGGAAAATACCGCTTTGCTGGAGGTTCGCCCTACACGCCGTTTGACCTGGAGGCCTCGCAACAGAACTACGCCTCTTTGGGCACCGGTCTGCTGGACTATGACCGCCTGAACACGCTTCGGCTGCGCTCGTTCCAGCAGCTGGACGTGCGCCTGGACAAGAAATGGAACTACAAACGCACCACCCTGGACCTGTACGTGGATATCCAGAACATTTTCCGGTTCAAAGGTCCGTCTTTGCCGCAGTACACGTTCCAGCGCACCGCAGACAACTCAGGTTTCGTCACTACCGACGGCCAGCCGCTACGTGCCAACGGCTCCAACGGCATTCCGCTGATCTTGGACGAAGATGACGTGACGTTCCTGCCGTCCATCGGGTTTGTACTGGAGTTCTAAGTTTCCGTTTAGGAATTGTTTTTCCATAAATAGCCTCTAAACGCCTCACGCATTCCGTCCCCCTTTGAAGGGGGTAGGGGGATGACTACTCGTGCAGAGTTAAACATTCCCGAGGATCATTCTTTCTATTCCCCTTAGTTGAAGCTGATGGTTCTTCAATGGCCTTTATCATCCCCCTACCCCCTTCAAAGGGGGACGCAGAAGCTCCTGCTTGGTAAAACCGTTGATGGCGTTTAGCGGCTGTTTTTCTGAAAACAGGTCAAAAACGGGTGCGCTATTATAACAGGTGTACCATCCGCTTCGCCTGAATTCCGTAAGCAATGCGTACCTTGCAGGTGCCGAGGCATTCCGTTTAGAAAATCCGCATGCGCTTAATCCATCATCCCGTTCTGGCCAATTACTACGTGACGTACCGCTGCAACGCCAAGTGCTCGTTCTGTGACATTTGGGAGAAGCCATCGCCGTATATTCAGCTGGACGATGTGCGGCAGAACCTCACGGATTTGCGCAAGCTGGGCGTAAACGTGGTGGATTTTACCGGCGGCGAGCCCTTGCTGCACCGGCAGATTGATCAGTTTCTGGAAGTGGCGCAGGAATTGGGCTTCATCACCACCCTCACCACCAACGGACTGCTGTACCCCAAGTGGGCCGAGCGCCTAAAAGGCAAGGTAGACATGCTGCACTTCTCGCTGGACTCCGCTGACAAAACCGAGCATGACACCGGCCGGGGCGTGGCCTGCTTTGATTTCGTGCTGCAGTCTATAGAAGTAGCCAAAAGCCTAGGCGAGCGCCCCGATATCCTCTTTACCGTTTTCAAGCACAACCTGCACCAGATTGAGCGGGTGTACGAAGAGATTTGCTTGCCCAACAACCTGATGCTGCTCCTGAACCCGGCTTTTGAGTACAACCAGGTAGAAACCGGCGACCAGCTCTCAGCCGATGAATTGGACTACCTTTCCGCTTTCGGGAAGAAAAAATGGGTGTACCTGAACGAGGCCTTCGTCCAGTTGCGCAAAGACGGCGGAAACCACATAGACCAGCCCGTCTGCAAAGCCGCCAGCACCACCCTGGTGATTTCCCCCGAGAATGAGTTAGTGTTGCCCTGTTACCACCTGGGCGCGCAGAAATTCCCGATTAACGGAAAGCTGCACGAGCTCTACAAATCAGAGGATGTCAGGAAACTTATCGCTCTGGAAGGTCGCCTGCCCGCCTGCGAAGGCTGTACCATCAACTGCTACATGCAACCCAGCTTCGCGGTGGAGATGAACAGCTACTGGTGGAAAGCCCTGCCCAGCACCCTCAAATACAATCTCCGCAAAGGCACCTGGAAACGCATGCTTTCATAAAGGGGTGTTTCCTGCCTCCATTTTCAAAACGGATTGAAAATCGGCTTTCTGATATACAAAGCGTAGCAGAGTCATGTCATTGAAAGAATAGATATAGTTAGCTCTTTCTATGTAGTTGTGCATCCACAGCCGGGGAAAGGTTGTAAGACGATTCTCTTCCACTTGATGTAAACTTAGGTTTGAAGTGCACCTCTTGTATTTAGGACTGGAGTCTCTTACCTTAAGCTCTGAATATGTGATAAGATGCTAACTGAATATATCCTTCTAAGTTCTTCCTGATTGACCAGAATATTCAGTGGCTCGAATTCCAAAGCACTCCGGTGAATGTTTGGACTGAACAGGAATGTACGTCAAAGGAGAATGCTCTTATTCTAAGCTTTCAACCTAAAACCTATGCAAAAGCTTGACCATTGTTTTCCTGGTGCTTTGCTGTAGAATAAGGGGGGAGCAAGGAGAAGTAGCTAGACAAAGGCGTAGTTTTAATTAATGATACCTCTGTGGAGAATGTGAATCATTTCCTAGAGTCAGCTTTTTATAATCACTACCAAACAACAAATATGGCTTATATTTTACCAGTAAAAGGAGTTCATCCTGTGCTCGGAAATGACTGTTTTGTGGCGCCAAATGCCACCATTGTGGGCGATGTGGTGCTGGGGAACCAGTGTACAGTATGGTTTAACGCAGTGGTGCGGGGAGACGTGAACCAGATCCGCATCGGGGACAAGACCAATATCCAGGACGGGGCCGTCATCCATTGTACCTACCACAAGACGGCCACCCACATCGGGAACAATGTTAGCATTGGCCACAACGCCATCGTGCACGGCTGCACCATCGAGGACAACGTGCTCATCGGGATGGGAGCCATCGTGATGGACAATGCCGTAGTGCAGGAGCACTGTATTGTGGCTGCCGGGGCAGTGGTGCTGGAAAAAAGCATTTGTGAGAGCGGCTATATCTACGCCGGGGTTCCCGCCAAAAAAGTCAAAGCCCTGACCCCAGAGCAGATCTCCGGCATGGCCCAAACAGCGGATAACTATGTGCTGTACGCCAGCTGGTTCCAACATGGAACCGATAAACAAGCCTGATTCAGGCCATCTTTCCAGAGATAGGTAGTAAAGTGTCATTACTGCTCATACAGGAGTACTGCAGATATAGTGCAGATAAGCGTATGTTCACGTTTATTCTATAGTTACCCGCAATTGATATATGATGACATCAATGCTTTTTAATATTTAATTTAAATATAATAAGGGATAAGGTATTTAAGAGCAACTATGTGGACTTTGATAAATACTCATAAAGTTTTAATTGGATTGATTGTATATGTTGCATTTTACTTGTTTTATTATTGGTTACATTTATCAAGTGAACATGAAGCTTCAATTCATAATTTAATGGATGAACAGGCTAATCTATTAAGAATAATCCATGTTTTGTTTGCATCATATATGATTTATCTGTTACGGTATGTAAATTATACTTTCTACAGATTCTTGTTTTATATATTTATTCTGTATGTGTTTTGTTGGGCTTTCATCGTTTCATTTTCTTTTGATTTTGACTTAAGGGATTAATTTAATATAAATAGGGTGGCTGACTCAAAATGTACTTAAGGTTTAATTTTATAGAAATTAATAAAAACTGTATTTTGGAGAACGGCAGGCGTTTTTAGCCTACTTTTCTAAAAAAAATCAAAAAACAGATACCACCTACTCTGACCGAAAAGAGGAGTAACGGACGGGTAAAGAAAAAGCGTTTATGGCTCCATTTTCAGAAAGCAGGGCAAAAGCAGAATTTTGAAAAGGCGGCTAGAGAAGCAGAAGTGAAGAAACAACAGCGGGTAACAACACCTAAACGGCAGTCTTCGGCCGACGGCCTCGCCCGCCGTTTAGCCTAGTACGTTGGGCAAAATAAAAAACATGAATAAGTTGGGAGGTAGTGAAAACAAGAAAAAGCAATTATCGGAATGGAAGACGGTAACAGCTATTGGATTGATTTTTAGTTTTGGATATTACATTTCAATTACCAACATCAATTGGCTTACATTTATTGGAGGGATAATAAGTATAGTTAGTGGCTTTGTATATTTTATCTCCTTATTGACTGTTTTTGTGATTACAGCAGTAAAATGGAGAAAGTTAAAGTTTAAATTGTTGCTCCTAAACCTGATTATTGTTGGGACTTTTTCACTTGTATACTTCTATCGCGACGGATATTTCTTTGGCGAGAAGAAACTAGATGCTGAACTAATCGGGGACTTTGGCAGAAACGATTTGACCCTTTGGCAGAATCACTATAGATTGACCTCTTCTGGAATGTTGAGCAGTAAAAGTTATTTTGGGCAATATATTCAAAAAGGAGACACTTTGATTCTCGACAGAGTAGCGGATTCTTTCATACCTAGAGAAATGGTCATTAGAGGAAACATGATTCTTTTCTTAAGAAATAGAAGTCAAGCTGAAGAATATAATTTCAACATTGTACCTAACTAAAAAATTATTTTGCCCAACGGCCTCGTGTAAACATCATGCGTCGGCCGACGGCCTAGCACGTTGTTTACACGAGGCCGTTGGGCAAAATATAAAATATAGAAAATGAGATTATTCAACATCTTCAAAAAGCCAGTAGCAATCCAGGATGACTTTTTCGAAAATCTAAGGTTCAGGAAAATGAAAGCCGAAGGAAAAAGCTACTTTGTAGGAAAAGGCCTTTTCAAACCGACTGGAAAAGAAATTGAGTATTTCATCACCGCAAACGAGGACGGACCCGACCAAAAACAAAAAGAGTTTTATAATTGGATTCAGGAAAACTATAGCGACTTGGTGATAAAGTTCAAGCCACTAATAGAAGATGAGTTCAGGAATTGGAAAGAAGACTTCACAATAAAAAACTTCGACAGCGAATTTCAGTTAGTTGCTTTATCAATTCCCAACCAGGATAAGAAACCTTTGATTTGGGATTTGTCATTCGACACGGAACACGATGAAAACCACCAAGTCACGGTAGAGTTCAGCGGACATGAACCTCAAGCAGTTTTGATAGACGGTTAAAAAACTACTTTGCACAACGTCTAGTATAAATGTCACCTTGGCCGACGGCCTACGCCATCGTTTATACTAGTCTGTTGTAAGTAATCCTCAATTGAATGAAAAACCTGTACATCACTTTCTTATTTCTGACTGTACTATGTATTGGTGTCTCCTACAAAATCAAAGATGACTACTTTTACTTACCCTACCCAAATGCCATTGAGTATGTGTTAGTTTTGCTAATCCTGCTATTCACAGCAGTAGTATTGATTTGGAAGAAGCATCGGCGAATGAAACTGTTTCTTGGCTTGGCATCAGCAGCCACTTTGTTGATAGTAGTCAATAGCATGAACTATTTCCTGGAATGGCATCCGCTCAGTCTTTCCCTGCCCTTTACAAACTCACAGTCGTTTGAAGTCAGCCATGAGCCTTATGAATGGCAAACTGCCACTCCAGAAAGTGCAGGGTATAATCAGGAAGAAATAGAGCAATATCTCAAGGAAATTGAAGGTTGGGAAAGGCTCAGAGGGCTGGTCGTAATCAAAGACGGGAAATTGGTGCTAGAGAGATATCAGAAAGGGACTACCAGGTTTAGCGCATTCAATGTTCATTCTGTTACTAAAAGTATCACATCAGCCCTGACAGGCTTGTCCATCCAGGAAGGGTATCTAGAATCCGAAAACGAGTATGTAATGCCCTTCTTCCCGGAGTACCAGAAGCGTGAACAGAATCTGCAGAAGGAAAAATTAACAGTAGCGCATTTGTTGTCCATGCGGGGTGGGTTCACCGGTTGGGACGGGCCGCAGAATGTAGAGCAAGTGCTACTGAAAGAAGAAGTTTCTGAGAAAAAAATGGGACAGGAATTTAACTACTTCACAGGCTCCCAAATGCTTCTCTCCGGTGTAATCACGAAAGCCTCCAAAACAACTACAAAAGAGTTTGCCCAGGAGAAGCTGTTCAAACCACTTGGTATCCAGTGCGGCTTCTGGCGGAAAGTGGACGGCTACTATGCTGGCGGAGACGAGACTTATTTCACGGCAAGAGACCTTGCGAGATTCGGGGAGTTGTACCTCAACAAAGGCAAAGTCAATGGGGTGCCGCTTCTGGATTCTTCATGGGTGGATAAGAGCCTCACCAACTATACAAGTGAAAGTAAAGCTTTCCGAACCTTAGACTGTTATGAGGAGATTGGGTATGGCTACTCCTGGTGGCTGTTGAACTACAACGATAAGCCTGTCTACACAGCCAGGGGCAAAGGGGGGCAATACATTCTGCTTCTGCCGGAAGAAAAAGTGGTAGCTGTTATTTTGCAGGAATGGAATCTGCAGAAAGACTTCGGTAAGGAAAATGCCTATTTGTGCAAGTTGCTCTCTCTTTTAACAAAGGAAAACAAAAAGACTGCTTACAACACGGCACAAGAGTAAAGCCACGGCCACACCTTGTTCTCCTCTTGTCCAAACTCGTTAGTCTTGATAATAAGTATGAATCCGCTCAGAATATTCTATCTGCTTTATTGTGGAACTTGTGTTATCGCTGGGTTGGCGCTAATAGTCGACTTTTATCTACCTAAGAAACAAGAAAGAATAAGTGTAACTGAGACTTGGATGGAAAGCAGTAAAAGTAGTTTAAGAAGTCCATCATCTCACTCCTATAACTATTTCTTAACGCTTGAAGACCAAGTAATAAGCGTCAATAGATTGGTTTTTTCAGAAACAAATATTGGTGATACATTGAATGTCTTGAAAACTACTATCTTGAATAGAATTTATGGATTTAAGTCTAAAGACGGAACTGCTCAAATTGTTTTCTCTAGACTTTACAGTCTATTTCCTTTAATTCCGATATTGCTGATTATTCCAGGGTTTAGCTTCTTTGTAAAAAGAGAAACTGCGCTTAGTGAATTTCTAATGCCATTCAACCTAATTGTTCCTGTTTTTATTTGGTTGATTATTTAATAAGACGGATAATATGTAAACGTCTCCTTGGTTTTCGGCCGACGGTCTCTGCCGCTTCAAGGGTTCTTTAAAAGCGTGATACTAATTAAACCTACAGCTATACCTTCTATTCTATAGAAAGAGAACAACTAACAAAATAAACGCAATGAAGTACTGGGCGATATTCTTTTGTTTGACCATTTTATTGTCTTCTTGTAACACTCAATCACCAAAAAATATGAATGCTACTGACAACGAAAGACTAGTGAAACAATACTTTGAGCACTTCAATAACCATGATTGGAGGAAAATGGCAGATATGTATTCTGAGACAGCCGATTTCAAAGATCCTTCCTTAGGGCAGGGAATCGTGAAACAGACTCGGGAGCAGATAGTAAAGAAGTATGAAGAATTAAGCCAGATGTTCCCCGATGTGAAAGATGAAGTGGTAAGCATGTATCCTTCGGGAGGCCAACATGTCATTGTAGAATTTGTCTCGACAGGAACAGCCCCTGATAGCTCAAAATTTGAGTTGCCTATCTGCACGATTTTTACCTTTGAAAAGGGGCAAATTGTGAAAGACTTTACCTACTATGACAACTTTCAGGAATAGCAATCCAGTACTTTTTACGACAAATCGGCTTGACAGAAAATGTGCTGAACGCACTAAGTGGTAAATGCCGAAACGCAACCAGAACAATGAGAAAACTCGCTCTTGTACTATTGGTGTTCGCTGTTTTCCAGGGATGTACTGAAGCGCAGAAAGGCAGTCGAACAGAAGCTGAAAGTCAGAGAGAACCTGAGAGCCCGTCCATCTACAAAAGAGATAGGAAATTCACGTTTCTAGCATCGCATTTTGACAAGGCGGGAAAGCTCTCTGACCTGGACACGTTGTACTTAGCTACGAGCGGTGAAGTTTTCAGTGAGAAATACGGGCAAACCTGGAGCTCCTGGGCTTCCACTGGTGGAGACTTCGGCAGTAACTCCACTGGAATTACGGAGCAGGACACGGCCGTTTGGATTCATCCCCCGCGTGATGGCAGATACAAGAAACTGGAGCTTAGTCCCTTCCCCATGGTGGAGTTTCCGCTGGAGGCTGGTCACACCTGGACGTGGAATTTACTGATTGGGGGCCATTACAGTATAGCCGGTTTTGCTGAGTGGGCTGACCATACGAATGAAAGCTTTTTCAGCACCTACAAAATCACCAGAAAACTACCCGTTCAAATTCCCATGGGCACGTTTGCCTGTTATGAGATTGACAGCTTCACCAAAAGTAAGTTTGAACGGACCGAACTGAAGGCCTATTTCAACCCGGAATACGGCTTTGTAAAACTGGACTACAGAAACATAGACCAAACCAGATTGCTGATGGAACTGATAGAGGTGAAATATGCCCAGTCAGGTACAAAACTCCCCTTCAAAGACATAAAAATCCAGTAGAAACGCAGGTGTGCTATTGCGCCAACATTCTTTAAATCTTGATAACATCGGCTACTGCTGACAAGAAGCCCAATTATCCATCTTTGGGATTATTTACTGATTTTAGCTGCACCGCCAGCGCGGCATGGTGCTGGGGCAACAGTGAAGACATCAGTGAATAAATCTTCCTGCTCCGTGTTCTTCCCAAGCGTTAACGCTAACGCTTACGTTCAAGAAAACAGGTAAATGCAAGCATGCCCGTAGTTCCGAGCAACACCTGGCCTGCACATCATTCCCTGCGCATGGGCCGTAGACTAGTCTTTCTGCAACTGTAGAGCAGTACCAGAAAGTGCTGCTAAGAGAGAACCTGTTACTATGAAGGAAATCATCCTGGGTGTCATCAAACTGGCCGTTTTGTTGTATGTGGCGGTGTGCGTGCTCCTGTATTTTCTGCAGGAGAAGTTGATCTTCTTCCCAGAGAAGCTAAGCCCAGATTTCAGGTTCCGGTTTCAGGGGCCTTTTCAGGAAATCAGCCTTAAAATGCCGGACCGTGTTCAGCTGAACGCGCTTCTTTTTACCACAGATCGGCCCAAAGGCGTCATCTTCTATCTGCACGGGAACGCCGGTTCTCTGGCTTCCTGGGGAGAGGTGGCGCAGGTCTATACCGCTCTGCACTATGACGTTTTCATGCTGGATTATCGGGGCTACGGGAAAAGCGAGGGGAAGATCAGTGGCCAGCGCCAGTTCTACCAGGACATGCAGACTGCCTATGACCACCTGAAGACCCGCTACGCCGAAGAAGACATCGTGGTGCTGGGCTACTCCATCGGGACTGGGCCTGCCGCCCACGTGGCTAGTGTGAATAAGCCTGGGCTGTTGATCCTGCAGGCGCCTTACTACAGCCTCCCAGATCTCATGCGCCATTACTTTCCCTTCGTGCCATCCGTCCTCCTCAAATATAAATTCCAGACCTTCCAATACCTCCCGCAGTGCGCCATGCCGGTGGTGCTGTTCCACGGCGAACAGGATGAAATCATCTACTACGGCTCTTCCCTAAAGCTCAGGGAACGGATGAAACCCTCAGACACGCTCATCACCTTGGCAGGGCAGGGGCATAACGGCATGAGCAGTAATCCGGCTTACCTGGCGGCCTTGCAACAGATCCTGCAGTAGAAACAAGCCCGCAGCTCAAATTCCGGGAGCCTGCTATAATATTGTAACTTTCTAATGTTTTGTAACGGTGCCGGGTGACGTGCGTAGTAGGCAATGGCTCAGCCAAGGAAAGTTGATGCTGGTGCAATGCAGCGTTTTTACGTGCGCGCGTATCAGGTCAGCGCGGGCTTCAGGGCTGGGTATCGGGTTGGCTTGTTTATAGGCCACTTTCCTTAAAACAGGCTTAAAACGGTCGAGGTGCCTATTGAGCAGGTGCCCGCGTCAGCCGCCAAAATGTGCTTCCCAACGCCAGGGCGCGGGTCATCTGCGTGCGGCTAAAAGATATGCTAAGTAAGAAACTATGATAGAAGCAGTTAAATTCTGGAACGAACCAAACAACAAATCGCACTGGGCTTTCGAGATTGACCCCGAATGGCGCATCTTCTCCGAAATGGTCAAGCTGGGTGCCCAGGCCGTGAAAGCCGAGAAACCCGAAGTACTCCGCGTGCTGGGCGGCATTTCGCCCATTGATCCGCACTTTATCACCAAACTGAAAGACCAGGGAACGTTGCAGGACCTGAACGCGGTGGCCGTACACGGCTTTCCGCTGGATTGGAACCTCTGGAGCATCCACGAGTGGCCCGATAAAATCTCCGAGATTGAAGCCGTGACCGACCTGCCCGTATGGGTGACCGAAGTGGGGATTTCCACATTCGGGGCCGAGGAAGTGCAGGAGTTCGGCCTTCGGAAAACCGCTGAGTTGCTGATGGGCCGCGTGGACCGCATTTTCTGGTACAGCCTCTATGACTTGCCGCAGGCCTGGGAAGCCACCACGCGCCACCGCGAGGCCGAGGGTTCTTCGTACTACCGCCATTTCCACATGGGGTTATTGAAAGAAGACGGAACGCCCAAGCTGGCGCACAAGTACTTCGCTGATTATACCCCCGAGATGGGCATTTGCCAGTGGTTCCACTTTGAAGACCATCGCCTGGATGCCGCCGTCAAACACCTCAAAGACATGGGGGTGAAGAAACTTAGAACCGGCCTGAGCTGGGCCGATTGGCTGCGCCCCGATGCCGAGAAGTGGTTTGACCGCGTGATGCTGGCCCTGGACGATTTCGATGTGACCGCCACGTTCTGCTTCACCCCAGAAGCTAAGGGTATTCAGCCGCACCACACCAGTCCGCCCCAGAACGTAGAAGAATTCGCTGATTTCTGCGCTCTCATGATGCAGCGCTACGCCTAAGACTTTCCCGATGTCATCTTAGTAAAGGCATCTCCGTTTAGGGCACGTTTTCTGTAAAACAGGCTCTAAACGGAGATGCAATTAGATAACTTATATTAGGACTTACGAAATGTACTATCACCCACTATGGCGCGGAAGTTACTTCCGTGACTTACTAAAGTTTCAAAAGTCACGGAAGTAAATCCGCGCCATAGTAGAATCTTTTATTAAAACCATAGCGAGTCTCCTCCTTAGATGGTGTCATTTCGGGCTGTTTTACAGGAAACAGCCTTGAAACAGATAAACCGAGCTTACCAACACCTCATTACCCACCATTTATGAGCCAGACCCAACAGGAAGAAACCCCCGATGTTTGGATGCTGAACATGCGCCGAGGCACCTTTGAAGAGGCCTGGAAGCACAGCGATGCCGTCCTGAAAGAGCGGGCTGGGAAACCGTGCTGGCATTGGCCCCGGCACTTCCAGTACATCTGGGACGGCTCCTCGCTGGAAGGCAAACGCGTGTTGGTGCGCTGCTACCACGGGCTGGGTGACACCATTCAGTTCATCCGGTTCGCGCCTCAGCTCAAAGCCATCGCCAGAGAAGTGATTGTCTGGGCGCAGGCCCCGCTCATCCCGCTCCTTGAAACCGTAGAAGGCATTGACCGGCTGCTGCCCCTGCACGACGGCACCCCGGACGTGGAGTACGACGTGGACGTGGAAGTGATGGAACTAACCCACATCTTTAGAACCACCATCAACACCATTCCTTCCCAGATTCCTTACCTGCAGGTAGAGCCCCTGCCGCTGCCCGACGAAAACAAGAAGCTGAAGGTAGGTTTGGTCTGGAAACCCGGCGACTGGAACCCGCATCGGTCCATTCCCTTTTCGTTTTTCGCGCCTTTGGCGGAGTTGCAAGGCGTTCAGTTTTATATTCTCCAGGCCAATGCCGCTGAGAACGGTTGGCAGGAAGGTTTCGGGATTCACCCTGGCGAGTTCAGTCTGTATGAGTACGCCCGCGTCATTAAAGGTTTAGACTTGTTGATTTCCGTTGACTCCATGCCCGTCCACCTGGCGGGAGCCCTGAACGTGCCCGTCTGGACGCTACTACATGCCCATGCCGACTGGCGCTGGATGGATGACCGACTGGACAGCCCCTGGTACCCTTCCATGCGCCTCTTCCGGCAAGAAGTAGTAGACGATTGGGCCGGCGTAATTAAGCGGGTGGCAACTGAGCTGGAGAAGCTAACGAACAAGGCACACACACCTTTGTCGTCCTGAAAGGATCCCGTGGGCGAACTAGAATAGCGCAACATAAACGCTACCGCCGTTCACCTACAAGATCTTTCCAAGATGACAAAAGAGGAGGTAGACAAGTCTTTTATGATTTAGCCCTGTTTTGCTAAAAGGACACTAAAAAAGCGGAGGGCTGCCCCTCCGCTTTTTTAGTGTCCTTTTAGCTGTTCATACCGATTCTTGATTTCCTTGAAATTGCCCTGGTGGTAGGCAAAGCCGTGGTAAGCGGCCAGAGACATGCGGGCCCAGTCAATGTACAGTTGCGGGGTTTGCAGTTGGCGGGCCAGCCAGAACATCTTGTGACTCCCGATGGATAAATAATATCGCATCCGGTAAATCAGCTTGCGTTGCGGCGTAGGCGTCTTGTCGTCTGGCGTGACGCGCTTGCGGGGTTGTACGCCGCTGCGGGGCCACGTGAGGCGATAGGCCAAGCCTTCGCGGCGCTGCCGGAAACCGGCCGCCTGCGTCTGCTCCACAAAGCGGGCATCTACCTGCTCCAGTTGCAGCCGGCCTTCCTGAATGGCGTTGGACACCAGGCGGTCCACCAAGGGAGAGCGCACCACTACTACGTTGGTGCCGCGCCCGTCTGAGGAATACGGTTCCACCCAGGCATCGCCGAAGGAAATGTCAGAGGTTTCGGCCACTACATCGTCACAGTAATTACAGGCCGAGTTCATGTAGAAACCCGCACCCCAATCGCCGTCGGCGAGGTGCCACCAGTCGCGGTTCACGGAGTCTCCGTTGCGTAGGCTGAGTTTGGCGTTGTACCAGTTGGCCGGACGGCTGGGGTCTTTCTGCCGATACTCTACGCGCTCCACCTCGTCTACGGGCACGTCCATCTGCCAGGCGAAACTCTCCACAAAGCGGGCGCTCTTCATGTGGCCGCAGAAAAGGCCCAGGGTGTACTGAATGCGTTCGCGGAAAAGCGGGTCTTCCTTCCGGAGGAGCTGCACGGCTTTGATGAAACACGGAATGCCCACCACCGCGTAGCGGCCCGGCACGTCTCTGATCAGCGAAAGCACTTCTGACAGCTCAATGGGGTAGTAGCGGGACTTGGCTCCCTCTCTGATCTCGGCCTCGGTGCGGGCAATGCGGTAGCGGAAGTAGCGGCCGTCTTCCTGCGGGTCCTGCGTGGCGATCACGTGGGCCACGCCGTCAATCAAGCCCTGGCGCAGCAGTTCGGTGGCGACCCAGGTCACCATGCCGCCCGAGCTGCCCTGCATCCGGAAATCCTCCTCAGACACGTGCCCCACGTACGCCGACTGGAATCGGCCTAGGGCATTGTCCAGAATGGGAGCCTCGGGGAAGAGTTGGGCACCCAGGAAATCTTCGTTCCGGGAGCCCGGCGAGAACGGACAGGTTCTGGTGAAGCTTTCTGAGCTGCTGTTCAACCATTGGGAGTTGCCTTGCGGCTTCAACTGGCCGTAGGCGTCAAAGTCCATGCGGGTGTCGGGGCGGTTGGCCTGGGCCACGCAGCTGCCGCAGCCAATGCACAAACCGGAGGTGACAATGTCACGGGGGCTTAACAGGTCTTTCATGCGACGGATACTTGTTTAAACACCAAAGCCCGGTCAAGATAGGCATCAGAGGTTTTCCGCAATTGGTCTATCTTCTGCAGGATCTCGGGGTTCAAGGGCTCGCTTAACAGCGTCTGGTAAACTGCCGAGGGGGTGCCTTCGGGGAGCAGGTGTTGTTCGCCCCCAATCTTTGCCATCAGCCCCTGTAACTTATGCCGGCGGTACGGCGAGGATTCACACACGAACGGCTTGGCGTTGCGCAGCGCGAACACGCAGCCGTGGAAGAAGTTGGTGGCCACGGCCTGGGCGTTGGCCATAAAATGCGCGAAGTCATGCGGATCGGTGGTGATCCACTGTTCGTCGGCCCAGTCGTTGCGGTACCCGAAACTGATGAGCGGCAGGTTCTGGCTATCGGCGTATTGTCTGATTTCGCGGGTGAAGGACTCGGTGAAGTTGTGTCCGTAAACGGCTACGTAGCGTCTGCTCAGAATCTCGTGGTCGCGGGCATCGGGGGTGATGGGGAACTGCAGACACGGGTCCAGCACCATCTCGGGCTCAAACCCAAGGGCGTTTTGGATAATGGTCTGCGAGTTGGCGTCCCGCACTGAGATGGCGTCAAAATTGTTCCGGAGCTTCTCGGCCCAGTCCTGCTCCAGGCCCCAGGCCGCGTCATAGTTCCCAAAGCTGGCGGCATAGGAAATGAGGTGCTGCGCTTTCACGCCATCACCATAGAAAATGGGGCAACGGCCGTACCACGGGTGTGACATGTTCCAGACCTCGTCACTGCCTACCACCACCACATCGTAGTCTTCCATCTCCGCGGGGTTGTCCAGCTGGAAACGGGGCGAAAGCGGCAGGGTGTCAAAAACGGAGAAGAACTTCCGGATTTTCTGGCGGTACAGCGGCCGGTCTGAGGCGGGAACCGGCGTGGGCAGCACCGGCTGGAAAGCGCATTTCCATTCCACCAGGTTCACCCGGCGCGAGTCATGGTCCAGGATTTCGGCCTGGTGGCCGCGGGCCTGCAAGCCCTCAGTCAGGCAGCGGGCCTGCCAGTAACTCCCAAAATTAATGCAGCGGTGAAAGGTCAGTACCCCAATCTTTAAAACAGGTTTGTTTGTCGTATTCTCCAAGGTGTATCAGTGTTTGTGTTGCGCATTCTGCCGGTGCATACGGGCAGAAACAGGGAAATGGGTAGGACGGGATCGCCACCGATTCATGCCAACGGCTCCCCTCTGGTTTAGGTTCTACAAGGATGACCGCAAAATGCCTTTTCGGCTGGTTTTCAGCGGTATCCTTTCCCTGAAAGATAAAGATATTTTCTTTGTTTTCAGGTGCCCGCCAAAACCAGAAAGGTACCTTGCCCGCGGATAAAACGGTTTGTGCCGCCAGCCGTTTAAAGACACGGCTTGTTCCGTTTCGGGCTCCTTTTCAGAAAACGAGCCGAAAACGCCGGCCAGGAAACCAGCACCAGCACTTCAAACCAACCCATGACCAAACTTTTACTGATTCGCCACGCCACCACAGACTCGGTGGGCAAACGATTATCGGGCCGCACGCCAGGGGTGAACCTAAACGAGGAAGGCCAAGCCCAAGCCCGGCAGTTGGGGCAGCGCCTCGCCGGTTTGCCCATCGCGGCCATTTACACCAGCCCCCTGGAGCGCACCCGGCAAACCGCCGATGCCCTTGCCCGGCACCACCAACTTACCTCGCTCGTGAACGAGGCGTTCCTGGAACTGAATTTTGGCGACTGGACGAACCTGAGCTTCGAAGAGCTGCACGGCAACCCGCAGTTTCAGCAGTTCAACACCTTCAGGAGCGTGACCCGCATTCCGGGCGGCGAGATGATGCTGGAGGCCCAGGCACGTTTTGTGGCCGGTTTACAGGAACTCTGCCAAAAACACCCGCATGAAACCGTGGCGGTGGTAAGCCATTCAGACCTCATCAAAGCGGCGGTGGCCTACTACGCTGGTATTCCCCTGGATATGTTCCAGCGCCTGGAAATCAGCCCCGCCTCCGTGAGCGTGGTGGAGGTGTACGAAGAGACCGCCCGGATTATGGTGGTGAACGATACCGGCAGCTTGATGGCTTAACCTATAGTCCTATTGCGTTTTAGGGGTATTTTAAGGAAAACAGCCCTGAAACGGTAGATTGGATGAGGTAACCGAATTTGTTGAGTATAAACTGAGGCTTTCCGGGAGAAAAGAATTACTCACCCGTACCCCTTCCCAAGAGGGCAGGGCCGTTAAGTTCTACATTTAAGGTTTAAACTTCGGTGAAGCCTATTGCCATTCTTGTAGACTTTGAGGCTGCCGCCTCACTGAAGTTGCAAACTTCAGCTCAAGTTGGGTCCAAGTTGCAAACTTGAACCAGCTATATTTTTAGAACTTAACGGTCCTACCCCCAAGAGGGGAGTTTACTTCTTATGCAGAACTCCCCTCCTCGGAGGGGTAGGGGTGGGTTCACACGCGTTGGTAATCGCAACTCGCGCTAGAAAATCAGATGCTGGTTGTGCAAGAATGAGCCCATGTGCTTGCGAAGATTACTACCAGCAAGGGGGTGAATGGCGTATTTTGCAACTACACCAGAAGCTCACCGAAATCCTCTTAAACCTAGCTGCCCATGGACTTTGCAGATTTCCAGAAAACCCTTTCCGCACCTTCGCCTCCCGCAGGAACCTCCGTGTACCTGCAAGCCTTGTGGTATGATGCCCAAGGCCAGTGGGAGCAAGGGCATGAACTAATTCAGGATGTGCCGGACCAGAATGCCTCTTGGATTCACGCCTATTTCCACCGCAAAGAAGGGGACCTCTGGAACGCTGATTATTGGTATAGACGAGCCGGTAAGAAACGGCCTTCTGTTTCTCTGCAAGAAGAATGGGAAGCGTTAGTACGGACCTTTCTGTAACGCACTCCATACAAGAGCGAAGCCGTTTTAAACCAATGCTCACGCATTTCGCTCCTCTTTGAAGGTTGGTTTCTGTTTCAATGGTTTGGTTCCATCAAGAAGGCAACTACTGTCTATTTTGAGCCTCACGGCTCACTGATTTGCAAACTTCAGCTCATTTTAGGTCCAAGTTGGAAACTTGAACCAGGTAGATTTTTAGAACTTCACGGCCTTACTCTTGGAAGGGGAAGATGACTCTTGTTGAGGTAGACACCATCTATGGCGCGGAGGTGACTTCCGTGACTTAAGATAGTGAGTCACGGAAGTAACTTCCGCGCCATAGGAGCGCCCATCATGACGTGCATCAAAACCATAGAAGTCACCTCCGCGCCATAAGAGCTTTACCTAATCCTTGCCGTTTAGGAGCTGATTTCAGGAAAGCAGCCCCTAAACGGCTACAAGCGAACCAAGCTGTTTTAACCTATTTTCACTACGGCGATGGCGACATCAGTCCGGACGGAGGGTACGGTGAAGCAGCAAAAGCCCTCCCAGGCATCCGTCTGGAATTGCTCCCGGATTTTTCCTTCCTGCGTGTTCCAGGTGGTGATCTGGTACTTGCCGTCTTCCAGATACGGGATGTGCAGCTCCACGTTCAAAGGCGTGGCCTCGGGGTTCATGAGGCGTTTGCGTTGGTAGAGGGCATCTGTTCGTAAAAGCCAGACCACGGCCTGTTGCGTATCGCCGCAGCCCATCACCGCGAAGGACGGTGCAGAGCACTTGATCTCCTGGTTCAGGTTCCTTCGACGGAAGGTGGCCCAGTGGATCAGGTCCAGAAAACCTATCATGTTTTTCTGGGCCACGCGCATGCCGGGGGTTAAGGTGTGCGGGTGCCGGTTGGGCCAGCGCATGCCGCCGCCCGCCGCGCCAGAAGCCAGGTGCGCCCACTGAATGTGCCGGAAGTACTCGTCGTCAAATTCGGGGGCCAGCGTGTGTTTTTTGTCTTTGAACAGGTGAATGGGGCCGTGCTCACTGTCGAAAAAAGGTCGGTTGGCGGGGGCGTGCTCCAGGGCCTCGCGCACCAGTTCGCCCACTTTGATGGCCGAGTCTACCGTGTTTTTGGGGTAGTCAATGGTTTTGGCGTCATAGAAATGGGTACTGGCGAAATCCAGGAGCGGGTGCCGGAAAATAGTATCGGCGGTGTCTGGGTTGGTGTACAGGATGGGCCCAAAGATGGAGATGGTCTGCGGGTGCGAACGGCCGTACAAGCGCATCTCCAGATCGCGTACGTGGGTGCTCAGCTCCGTGGCCACGGCCGAGAAGTTGGCCGAGCTGTTGCCCATGTGAGCGGGGTGCATTTCGTTCCAGAGATCCCAGGCGAAGAGCACGCCGCTGCCGCCCCAGCGTTCCACCACAAAGGTGAGCCGGGCTTTGATGGCCTGTAGGGTATCTGGGCAGAGAAGCCACTGGCCCCGATTGGCACAGGGGCCACCCAATTGCTTGTTGTAAGGGTGGTACTTCCACTTGAGCCACATCCAGAAGGTGTCATAGGGCGTGAGCAGAATACGCAGCCCGTACTTGGCGCAAAGGGCGAAAAGATCATCCCAGAGCTTGATCATGCTGGGGTTGAACGTGCCCGCGGGTTTCTCAAAGTAGCGGTGCTTCACTTGGGCGTATTCCAGCATGAGCCGGAGGCAGGTAACCCCGTGCTGCTGGAGGTACGCCAGGTACTCTTCCACGGCCGCCAGGTTCTTGCGGCGGAACAAGCCTTCCAGCTCCGGCCAGGTAATGGCATCGTTCTGGCCCACGGGTGTCCAGGGCTGACCGTCTTCGGTGATGAAATAAGGAGCGTCTGGTGCTACCTGAATCCAGGGCAGGGAGGCGGTAACAGGTAAAGGCGAAGTCTTGGAAGCAGGAGCAGGTGGTAAGAGAGAGGCTTGACGCATATTTCTTTGCTTGCTGTGAATGGGTTGGTCCTGTGATCAGCGGCGCATAGACCAGCCGATGCTATTTGGTGTAAGATTGGTGTCTGGGCAATAGATAGCCAGGCGAAACGGAGATTTAGCCTGGCATGGTTAAACGTAAAGAAGTGGGGCAGGGATGAGGAATAAATACTGAAAACCGGGGCGGCAGCGGCCTAGAAAAACAGTTCCGTCACCACAAAGGAAAGCACGGAGATCACAAAGCCCACCATGAAGAAGATGTAGGCAAACCGCAGGCTGGTGTATTTCTTCTGCAGCACCAGACCCAGGTGGTAGTTGTCTTTGATCATGCTGCCGTACAGGCTTTGGGAAGTAGTCATCAGCTCGGTGATACCGGCCTCATACTCCAGCAGGGTCATGCTGTGGTAATCCCCGAAGAACATGAGGTTGACCTTCTCGGCGGCGGGGTCGCGCTGCACCGGTTTGTTGCGCTTGATGCGGGGCATGGTCACCAGAATGGCCATGACCATGGTGGTCAGGGAGGTGAACAGAAAAAGAATGGCCGGCACAATCAACTCCGGTTCGGTGTCCAGTTTCCGGAACAGCACCGAAAGCAGGATGGAAACGATGATGGAGTTGATGGTAAGCAGGATATGGGCCTTGTTGTCGGCCATGTCACTGAGGCGCATCTGGTTCGCGGCGGTGATCCGGAACATGGTTTCCACGCCTCTTCTTGATTTGTCTGACTTGTCTTTTTTCGTTTTCTCTTCAGGGAGTTGTCCCTTGTTCACTTCAGCCATTGCGCTGCTGTCTTTAAGTATAATGGGGATTTGGCGTAACCGGATTTCTGCAAGGGGCAAGGTGCCTTCTTCTGCTGTTACATTCCCTATACTTAGTTTTGGGCTTGTGGTTGAGCAATCTTTCTACTTTCTTTCCGGGGAGCCGCTGGGGCCTTGATGCTAAAGGCGTTGCAGATGCTTGAGCGCCAAAAAACACAGCGCCACCGAACCAGAGACGCAGATTTCGCCGTTCAGTACCTTGGCCAGCACCTGGTCTAAGGGTACCCGCACCACTTCAATGTCTTCGGTCACATCCAGTACTTGAGACTGCTCCACGCGCACATTCTGCGCCAGGAACAGGTGAATGCGGTTGGTGTCTTTGGCCGGATTGTCATGTAGTACGGCAAGGGGCACCAAGTCCTGGGTCAGGACCGCCCCGGTTTCTTCGAGCAGTTCTCGGGTGGCGGCGTCCTCGGCTTTCTCTTCATTGGGGAAGAAGGAACCGGCGGGCAGCTCCAGGAAGATTTTCTGGGCGGCGTGCTTGTACTGCCGAACGAACAGCACCTCGTTCTCCTGGGTGACCGGAAACACGTAGGCGCCATCGGGCCGCTCGCTGACAAAGAAATCATCTACCACATGGCCGTTGGGTAGTTCCACCTCGTCTCGGCGCAGGGTGTACCACTTGTGTTTGAAAGCAATCTGGGAGCGAAGCAATCGCCAGGGGCGGGGGGTAGACATGATTCTAACTTGTTTAAAAGCAAAGATGCTCGTTTTTAGCCTTATTTCAAGAAAATCGGCTAAAAACGAGCATCCGTTATTTGGTGCGCTTAGCGTGTGAGCGTTCGGTTTTTGCCTTCTACTTTGGCGGCCACGGCTTCTTGCCAGGCCTGGCCGGTAGCCGAGAGCAGCTCTGAGCTGTTCCAGGTGTGGGTGCTGTTCTGGTTTCTGGGGTCTGGCTCGCAGACGTAGATCTCGTGGTCTGGCTTCTGGGTCACTTTCAGGCCGCAGGAACGCAGCATGGCCTCAATGCAGGCGTGGTTGGGGGCCCACCAGTTGGTCACATCGCCGGCCAGTTTGTTCTCGATGAACGCCATCTTGGGGTAGCCTTCCTCCAGCATCACCTCGCGCTCGTTGAACTCAATATCATTGGGGATTTCGGCCACTTCCTCGCCCGGCATGGTCAACGTCTGGAACACCATGAGGCGGGTGGTTTTCTGCGACAGGATGTCCAAAGACAGCAGCGGGTAGCGCAGGTGGTACATCACGCCCATGTACCAGATGAGGTCGAATTTCTCTTCCAGGCGCGCTACGTCGTAGACCTGCATCTGCCGGAACTCCACCTTGTCATCAAGGCCAAACTTCTGGGCCACCCACGCAGCTTGGCGCAGGTAATGCGGGTCTACGTCAATGCCCAGCACCGAGGCGCCGCGTTTGGCCAGTTCCATGGTGTAGAAGCCCGCGTTGCAGCCCACGTCCAGCACGCGCCAGCCGGTTAAATCCTGCGGGATGTAGTCTTTGATGTGTTCCCATTTAAAGGCCGGGAAATCGCCTAAGCTATGGTTAGGGGCAGTCTGGGTGCCGTCGGGGAGGTGCAGGTTATGAAACCAGGGGCCTAGTTGGGCTATTTCCTGTGTTAGATCCATAGGGGGTGTTTGCGTTAGAGAATGAATTCAACCGCTTTTACGGAAAACAGGATAGTAAAAGTTATATGTTTATGCGGGGAACGGAAATGGCCTCGGCGTCTGACGTGGGCGGGATCGGAAAACTGCCTGAACCAGAGTTTTTTGCCTGTTTTGAACCTGTTTTCAGAAAATCTGGCCTAAAATGTGTCACTTGTAACGGAGTTCCTGTAACTTCATACACGGGCGTGTGTCTCGTCCTTCACTTCCTTCTCACCAAACAAAATGAGTTTAAAAAGAACCCTGACTTACCTGCTCTGCCTCATGAGCGTTTCTGCATTTGCGCAGGACTG
This sequence comes from Rufibacter sediminis, assembly GCF_014269285.1. GTDB lineage: Bacteria > Bacteroidota > Bacteroidia > Cytophagales > Hymenobacteraceae > Nibribacter > Nibribacter sediminis. Next base: position 154,687 of record NZ_JACOAF010000022.1, on the reverse strand, counting down.
GAATAAGAAAAAATGCGCCGTGGTCTTGACCTATGACGATGCCCTCAATACGCACCTGGACCAAGTAATCCCGGCCCTGGACTCGCTGAAACTGAAGGGTACATTTTACCTCATCGCCTCCTCTCCGGCGTTCACTAAGCGCTTGCCCGAGTGGCGGAAGGCGGCCGCCAACCACCACGAACTCGCCAACCATTCCCTTTTCCACCCCTGTAACGGAAGCCAGCCCGGCCGTAGCTTCGTGATCCCAGACTATGATCTGGCCACCTACACCGTTCGCCGCATCACCGACGAAATCAAAATGACGAACGCCGCCCTGGAAGCCGTAGATGGGAAGAAGGAACACACCTTTGCCTACCCCTGCGGCGATACCCAAGTAGCCGGCGTTAATTTTATAAATAACCTGAAGGGAGACCTAGTGGCAGCCCGCGGTGTGCAAGGTGTCTACGTACCCAAAACCCAGACCGACGTGTACAACGTGGGTTCCTTCATGATCAATGGACAAACCGGCGAGGAACTGATAGCGATGGTGAAAAAGGCCCAGGAAACCAACAGCATGATCGTGTTCCTGTTCCACGGGGTAGGCGGCGAGCACTCGCTGAACGTCTCGCTGGAGGCGCACCGGAAACTGCTGCAGTACCTCAAGAAAAACGAAAAAGACATCTGGATCACCACCTTCCTGGAAGCCGCCAAGCACCTGAAAGCGACCGCTTCCGCGAAGAAGTAGTCTGGTTTCTAGTTGTAAAACCCCGTCTGCTTTGGGGCCGTTTTCTGAAAAACGGCCCCAAAGCAGACGGGGTTTTTGTTTGTTATTTTAGCTTATCAGTCTCCCAATTCAGAGGATTGTCCTGGATGTACTCACAGATAGAAGCATACTCTTTCTCATCCCTGATAATATGCTCCCAGTAATTCCGCTGCCATAGTCTATTGTTGAAAGCAATCCAACTTTTTGCTTTCACTCCTCGAATGTACTCCACAGTAGTGATGGATTTGAAGGCACTGATGATAGAGCTGATGGTAGGGGCAATCCCTTGTGGTTGCCCTTGCCCGAGGTTCCCGTCATTCGCTTGTTCTAACGTGGTTACTGCATCTTTTGCATTTTGGGCAACCACAAGGGTTGCCCCTACATTTTCAATAATGCCATGAAAATGATTGGGCATGATCACGTAGGGATGCAAGGCAACCGTAGGGAATCGTTGCGGCAGGGTAAGCCATTGTTGTTCCACCATTTTACCAGCTTCGTTCAAAATCATTGCAGAATCTGAAATTTCGCCAAACAGATACGCCTTGTCCTGCACGCAGAGGGTAATGAAATACAGACCAGCCTGCGCATAATCATAGCCGTGCAGCCGGATAGACCTACGATGGTGCAGCAGATGATTATAGGCCATTTCAGTTTCTGATTTGAACATGTAGGGGCAATCCCTTGTGGTTGCCCTTTCACCGTTAAATTATCATGCACGCTGTCATGCACGAGAAGGGCAACCACAAGGGATTGCCCCTACGCTTAGAAATACGCGGCGTATTCCTTCGGCATGGCGTCTAGTTCTTTGATCAGGATGTCTTTGTAGTAGACTTCGGCGGCTTCGCTCTGGATCTGGATTTTGCCTTTGGTGAGCGGGGTGGCTTTGTCGTTTTCCACGTAGCGGGAGTTTTGCAGCACCATCACCACCTGGCCGTTCACAATGTGCAGGCTTTTGCCCTGGAAACAGATCAGCTCAATCTCCGTCCAGTCGTTGTTTTTACTTTCGCGGTTTTCGCTGCGGAGGCACAGGCCGTCTCTCCCCGAGCCCCGTCCGAAAGAAAGGAACGGTTGTTTGGCATCGGCTACGGCGTTCATCATGCCCTCGGGAAGAAACGCTTTAATATCGATAGCCGAGTTGGCGATGCTCCAGTAGTCGCCGGTGTGGCCTTCCATGATTTGAAATTCCTGCGAGAGCATCCAGGCCCGCCAGTAATCTTTCCCGCTTTCGCCCACGGAATGATACAGCACGCCCGAGTCTTTGAGCAGGTCTTTGCGCGGATCAAACTTGTTCTGGCCCCACTTATATTTCAGCTTGAGGTGGTAATTCTCGTACTCCTGCTTGGTATAGACGCAGCCGTACACCTCGCCGCTTACTTTCAGCATGGGCTCGCCTTTCTCCTCCATGTACGTGAAGACCGTCTGGCCCTTTTGGTTGTACCCGATGGGCGCGATCTCTTTCCCCTGCGCATCTACCGGCACTTTGCCGTTGTACCCTATTTTATGCCGATAGCTTAGGTAAGTTTCCCAATGTGACAGGTTCTTGTCCAGCAGGGGAGTCCATTCTTTCTTGCCCAGGAAGGAAGACAAACCAAAGCAGAGGGTAAGGCAGGCGATAAGCCCCAGAGTGACGTTGATCTTCATGCAGATGCTGTTTTAGGTGCGTTTTAAGGAAAACAGGTGAAAAAGGGAAGGTAGGAAAGAATCTCTGAATATGGGAAACATGAAGAAGCCCACCAAAGGAAAACAACTGATTTCCCTTTGGTGGGCTTGCTGCGGCTAAGGAACGGTCTTACTTCTTAGACGAGAGTTGGTCCAGAAGTAAATAGCGGCCGCGGTGTTTCTCGGTCTCCAAGCGGGTGTTCACGTCTATGTTCATGTATGGAGCGGCATTGCCGCTGGTTACCACGGACCATTTGGGCAAGTTGGCCCCGTTGGGGTTGCCGGTTTTGATGAAGTTGGCGAAGTAGTCCTGCATAGTTTTGGAGACTTTGTAGTCATCGGGACTCCAGGCGTAGACTTTGTTCGTGGACAGGTTACCCATGGCGTATTCGATTTCGGCGGAATGGGACGCGCCGCGGGCGGGCGGAGCTTTGGGCGCGTTGCTGTCTTTGATGACCCCGCCGGCCAGCCCCGGCGTGGCATTGCCCATCTCCGGCACCATCTCGGGCCGAGGGCGGGAGTACAGGTAGCGGTACACGGGTTTTCCGCTGGTTTTGGCGTGCAGATCCATCCATTTCCAGGTGCTATAGGCAATAAACCGATCTCCGGCCAGATCAGTGGCGGCTTGCATCGCTTCTTCATCGGTGGTGACAGCATATTGCTTCAGGATTTCCCCGGCTTGCTCGCCATACAACCGCTGCACGGCCTTGGTGAAGTTCTCCACGGTAGGAGCTTCCTTGCCCAATAAGGCCTGGTAGCCCATTTCTTGCGAGTTCCAACCGGCCAGTAACGGAACCTTCGCCTGCTCACCGGCCGCGAAAATGGCGGCGGGAGTTTTGGGGAAGAAGTAGCCGTCGATGGTAGGGGGGAACCGAGCTACTCCGGGTTTTCCGGCTTCGTTCAGCAGCTGTTGCGCATCCATGGCGCGCAGTTGCGCCAGAGAAGTGGCGCCAATGCTGGTGGCGAATTTTACGCCGTTCTGCTCTCCCTCGGCCAGCGGAATAGGCCCGAAACTAGTATTCACCAAAGCCCCGCTTTCGCCAATGGCCCCCGCAATGAGGTTTCTGGAGAGCGGAGACGCCATCTGCGCACTCACGGACATGGAACCCGCCGATTCGCCGGCAATGGTCACCCGGTTAGGATCACCGCCAAACGCGGCGATGTTCTCTTTCACCCAGCGCAAAGCCGCCGCCTGGTCCAGGAATCCGTAGTTACCCGAACCCTTATACGGAGAGGCCTGACTCAGCTCAGGATGCGCGAAGAACCCGAACACGCCCAAACGGTAGTTCACGGTAATGGCCACCATGCCTTTGGTAGCCATGCTCTCTCCATCATAGCGCGGTTCTGACCCATCGCCGGCAATAAAACCGCCGCCATAGAAGTACACCAGCACCGGCAACTTTTCTTTTCCAGTTTTGGCCGGCGTCCAGACATTCAGGTACAGACAGTCTTCGCTCACGCCATTGCTCCGGAAATTCATGTCTCCGTACACCGGCAACTGCATGGCCCTCGGCCCGAATTGCGTCGCCTGGCGCACGCCCTGCCAGTTCTTCACCGGCTGCGGCTCCCGCCAGCGCAAATCCCCCACCGGCGGCGCAGCAAACGGCACCCCCTTAAACGACCGGATGCCGCTTTTCTCCAAGGTGCCTTCCAGCGTTCCGTTGGCGGTTTTTACCTGGTTGGCTGAAGTGGTAGCTGCTTTCTTGGTTTGAGCATTGGCTATGGGGGCCAAAAACAAGGCGAGCAGAAGCAAGGTTAGAAGTTTAGGAATTCGGTGGATCATGTCCCGTGGTTAGTTTTTTATTATGAATTATGCATTAATTTACAACAAGACCTAATTAATTACACTTTCTAAAGAATCCATTTCTGCTATCAATTTTCCTGTAACAATAATTTTTTTACCTCCGACTTTACTTATCCTCGTACTGATAAAGTCAGTATCTAAGATATTGTTTTGACTGGATCTTCTTCCGCTAACAACATAGATGTCTACTCTAAAGTCTTTTTCAGATATAGAATCAAAAATTGCTTTAGGGTAAGTTAAATTCTTAAATACAGCCGTTCTAGAGGTTCGGAGTTCCATCTTTGCATTTGCAACCTCAATCCAGCCAAGATGACGATAGTAGTCTGAGGATTTATCTTTAGGAATTCCAGCGAAGTCAGCACCTACAATTATAGTTTCATTTTCACTTTTGAGTTTGGTCTCGGCTGCCTCGCTTAATCTTACTTCCACTTCAAATTTTGGGATTAGTTTCAAATCTTTGCTCGAATTTGAACTCAAGCTGCTCTTGGTATCTAAGGAGTCACTTTTGAGCATATTCTTGGTAGAATCAGTTGCTGCAAGAACAATTTGTTTTTGTTCTGCATTGATAGCTGTGGCTTTTTCATCTTGTTTATGATTGCATGAATACACGGTTGTTGTAGCTAAAAGCAGCAATATCATATATCTCATAAGCCTTAGTTTGATTAATTGATTTTATGTTTTGCTGTTTACCACAGAATTGAGTTAGGTAAAGCTTAGTTAGGAATAAGATAAGTGTGTATACAAGAAAAACTTTTCACCTGTTTATTGATGTGCTTCTCTTAAACCATTTTCGGCCTGCTTTTCTCAAAACAGGCCGAAAACGACATTCACGTGAATGGAAGTAAAATCTAATTTCCCAACTTTATTTCTTCTTCCCCACTCATAACTCTGGACTCATAACGCAGGACTTCCAGAACGTAGCTTTCCAGTTCCTGGGCGCGGTGGGCGGCGGTGTGGTGGGCCAGTACTTTCTGACGGGCGCGTTCGCCAATGGCCAGGCGTTCGGCTTCGGGTAAGTCAATCAGGAAATTCAGGGTGTCTTCGGCGGAGTAGGAGACCAGAATCTCTTTGTTGAATTCAAACAGTTCCTCTAGCCCGTCCCAGTAATCGGAGATGATGGGCGTACCGCAGGCGGCGGCTTCGAAGAGGCGCACGCTGGGCGAGTAGCCGGCTTTAATCATGTCGGCGCGGGTGATGTTCTGGGTGAAGCGCTGCTGGTTGTAGAATTTCCGGTGCTCGGCGGGTGGCAGGTGGTGGACGTACTCACAGTTCTCCGGCCACTGAATGGTCTCGGGGTACTGCGGACCGGCCACCACAAAGCTGCCCAGCGGCCACTCGCGGGCGGCATCCAGCATCAATTTCTCCAGCGGCGGCTGACGGTCATCGGAGTAAGTGCCCAGGTAGCCTAGGTCCCACACTTTCTCTTCGCCGGGCTCGGGGAAGTACAGCTCTGGGTCAAACGAGCAGTACAGCGGTCGCGCCATAGGCGACCCGAACTCTTTCTCCAGTTTCTCCAGCGTAGGGCCACCGGTGAACGATAAGTACATATCATACTGCGGGATGAGGCGCGGGTGTAGGTACTCGTAGTCCTCGCGGGCCAGTTTCGCCAGGGTCACCGGCGTGTCGATGTCATAGAAGCCGGTCACGCCATGTGCCGTCTGGATGGCCCATTCGCCCACGGCCACGCCCTCGGGCACGTAGGAGCCCACCAGCACGAAATCCGCGTTTTGCACCTGTTCGGTGAAACGGGCCTGTAAATCCTCCAGAGATTGGTACAGCTCGGTTTGGCAGTACTCCGGATTAGGTAAGTCACGGTTAGAGGCATACCACGGCACGTCGCGCTCCAGGAACAGGATGTGGTGGCCCCGGTTGCGCAACTCGCGCACCAAACCTCTAAACGTGGTGGCGTGCCCATTGCCCCAGCTGGAGGTAATAGACAAACCCAGGATGACGATGTTCAAGGATTTTTGACTCATATTTTTAGACACAAGTATCAGGTATCAAGACTTTTTCGCTGGCGCGAGCCTCCGGCTCGTGTCCGCACGTATGGTAGGTCCCTCTTTTTGTCATCCTGAAAGGATCTTGTGAGCGAGCGGTAGTAACATATATTCAAGGCTTTTCTAGTTCGCCCGTAAGATCTTTCCAAGATGACAGGAGTGTGTGCAACTGTTTTTTTCTGGAATGCGTGCGGACACGAGCGGGACGCTCGCGCCAGCGGCTCAGACATGTTCCGTTTTAGGGCTATTTTCTGAAAAACAGCCCCAGAACGGAAATCCATTAAGACACCAAAGCGTCTGCCGAGGAAGGGGCGGCCGTAGTGGTGCGTGGGGTGGTCAGGAGCAGCTGCTCTAGTTCATCGGCACGGTGGCCATAGGTGTGCTGGGCCAGTACTTTCTGGTACGCGGCTTCGCCGATGGCTTTGGCACGTTCCGGAGTCAGGTTCTGTAACTGCTCGGCCACTTCGGCACCGTCTTTGGCTACTAAGATTTCAGTCTCCGGCTCGAAGAAGAAGTCGATGCCTTCCCAGTAATCGGTGATGATGCAGGCGCCGGCGCCGGCGGCTTCAAACACGCGGGTAGCTGGGGAAAATCCGTAGCGGGCCATGCTCTCGCGGCTAATGTTCAACACCGCTTTAGGCGTGCAGTTGAAGGCGTTGTGCTCCTTGGTGTACACGTGCCCGATGTAGTTCACGTTCGCAGACATGGGTTTATCGCCCCAACCGCTGCCGCCAATGATGAACTGCTGCTCGGGTAATTTGGCGGCTACGTCCAGGAAGAACTGCTCTACGCGTGCCTCGCGGTCTGGTAGGCGGTTGCCCAGGAAAGCCAAGTCACAGGCGAAACGCTCTTCCGGCTCCACCGGATAGTGGGTGGCGGTGTCCAGCGCGTTGTAGATGGGCACGCATTTTTTGGCGCCCAATTTGGCGTACGCGTTGATGACCGGGTCGCCGCCGCCGTAGGTCAGAATCAAGTCATATTGCGGAACGTGGGCTCTAAACGGATCGGCGGGGTCATTTTCTACCCGGTCCAGGGTGGCGGGCGCGTCTACGTCCCAGAAAATCACGAGGCAATTCTGGCTTTGTAGTTTCAGTACTTCGGCTTCCAGCAGCTCGTCAAAAACGCCCACGCCGCTGGCTTTTACTACCACATCGGCCGAGGCCGCGTCTTCCAGCATCTGGTACACGGCTTCCTCGGTGGCCGGATACACCACTACTTTGGCGTACTCGGCGTCCGGAATGTCGCGGTTTTCCTGACGTTGGTAGGCATCGGGTTCATAGAAGGTCACCTGGTGGCCGCGGTCATGCAAGGCCCGCACGATGCCGCGGTAGTAGGTGGCGGCACCGTTCCAGTACGCTGATACTAAACTTGAGCCGAAGAAGGCGATGTTGAGCTTTTTATTCTGCATGGGTCACAGGAGATTTTGAGGATGGATAGATTTTTTCGGGCGCGATGCCCAGTTCTTCGCAGATTTCCTCCAGCTCGTTCACGCGGTGGGAGCAAGAGTGTCGGCGGTTGATGGTGCGCAGGCCATCGGCCACCATGTCTTGGGTGCGCCGAGTGTCTTGCAACACGCTTTGGAGGTGTTTTTTCATTTCTTCGCCGTTTCTGGCTACCAGGAAATCTTCACCCGGCGTGAACAGGTTTTCGGCATCTTCCCAGGGCGCGGTGATGAGCGGAATACCGCAGGCCAGCGCCTCAAACGGACGGATGGTAGGAATACCCGGTAATGCCTCTACGTACGGACGGCGCGGCACGTGTACCGTCACTTTGTATTTGGCGAACACCTCAGGCGCTTTGTAGTTGGGCAGCCACTCACCGTATTCAATGCCAGCTTCGGCCAGAGATTTGATGGCATGGTCTGGGTAGCGCACCCCGTAGACTTTGGCTTTCAGGCCGAGTTCTTTCACCGGGTTCAGCAGGAATTCGTGCAGCTCAGCGGTGCGTTCCTCGTCGCCCCAGTTGCCAATCCAGACCAAATCACCTTCCTTCTCGGTAGCGGTGCGCGGATAGAAAATACGGGTATCGGCGGCTTCGTGCCAGGTCCAGGCTTTCTTGGTCCAGCCCTCGTTCAGGTACAGTTCTTTGATGACATTCCCGAAGGCCAACACGCCATCATAGTGGCTGAGGTCATACGCGGCCATGCTCTCGCGCTCGGTCACAGCCCGGTGGTGGGTGTCATGGAACAGCAGGCGGTAGTTGTTTTTGCTGCGATGCTCGCCCACCAGGCGCACTAGGTCATGGTCGTTCCATTCGTGCACCAACACCAAATCGGCACCGGCCAGCACCTCGTCTAAGTTGAGCGTGTCCAGTTCGTAGAAGTTGGTGTCCAGGCCAGGGTAGTATTGGTGCAGCTCCTCAATTTTCTCCTCGCCGTACTGCGAGATGAGGTTGCTGAGGCTCCAGCCGTCTTTGGGTTCGTAAACCTGCACGTCATGGCCGCGGCTCTTGAGTTCCTGCACAATGCCGCGCAGGAAGTGGGCGTTGCCGTGGTTCCAGTCGGAGAGCAGGGAGTGGTAGAATAATACCAGTTTCATAGTTTTTAGTTAGATGCTAGTAGTTGGGTACTAGTATTTTGGTTTTGTTTGTAGGGGCAATCCCTTGTGGTTGCCCGTTCACGTTTGCACCGCATTAGGGCAACCACAAGGGATTGCCCCTACATTTTCTATCTGGTCCAAGTCACAGACTTGAACCAGATAGAAAATTTATAAGGTCTCCACCTCATCAGGCGCTCTGTCCTTGACGCGGTTGGGTAGGGTGGCATAGGCTTGCAGATATTCCTGGGCCATGAGCGTGGTGGTGTAATCCTGGGCTTTTTTCACGGCCCGGCAGGCCATGATGTTGCGCAGGAATTCATCGTCAATGAACTTCTGGAGAATGGTGGCTAAGCCTTCCGCGTCGTTGGTGTCTACGTACTCGGCGGAGGTTCCCCAGATTTCTTTGAGGCTATTGATTTTGCCCAGCACCAGGGCGCAGCCCGAAAAAGCGGCTTCCAGAATAGACAACCCGAAGGGCTCATACTTGGCGGGCAGCACGTACAACGAGGCGCGGGAAAGCCAGTCGGCTACTTCGCGCTGGGAGAGTTTGCCCAGGAAATGCACGTTCTTGAACAGCTTGCTGTCGCCGGTGGCCGGATGCACGGCATCACCCGCAATGTAAATGGGCCAGTCCACGCTGTCGGCTACCTGGGTGAGCAGGGCGATGTTCTTGGCTTCGTCCCACACGCGGCCCATGCTGAAGATGAACGGCTCTTTGCGCCCGAAGCGGAAGGCATGCGGATCACGGCCGTTGTTTATGACCTGTTTTTGGGAAAACTGCCCGTAAACGGCTTCGGCCTCGTCCAGCATGGCCTGGGTAGGGGCCACCACTACATCGGCCGCTTGCAGGCCATCGCGGACGCGTTCATAATAATAGTGTCTGTCTGCCGGCGCGTTCTCGCCTTTCATGGCGCGCCACCAGGTCTGCACACAGGAGTGGATGACCATGAGCACCGGTTTGTTCCAGGGCAGATGGCCGTGGCAGAAGTTGTTCAGGTGGATGAGGTCTGGGTTGAGCTGTTCGTTCAGTTCCAGGAGCCACTCGCCGGCCTGGTCTACCTCGGTCCAGGGATTGTCCATCCATTCCAGTTGGTATTCACTTTCATAGACGGTCACGTTGGTGAGGACCGCCAGTTCCTGCCGTTGCTGCAGGGTGATGGCTGCGCCCATGGTGGCCAGGTAAAAGTGCACGTTATGGGGGGCCAACGCGCGGATGAGCTCCAGACTGTACGTCCAGACGCCGCCCACGCTGTCGGTGGTCATGAGCACGCGCCGATGCGGTTTATCTATCATAAATTCTGTCTAGTACTTCTGCTACTTTCACAAACTGCTCGGCTTCTTCGCTGAACTTCTCGCCGTTGGCCACGCGTTGCGCCCACTCCACGCCGGCGCGTCCGCCCCAGGCATCGGGAGGGGAAACCAGCGTCTCGGTTTGGGTGCCCCAGAAGCGCTCGGCCACGAAGTCATAGAAAGAGCCGTTCACGTTTTTGAAGGCCACCCCGCCTTTGGTGCCGTAGAACGTGGCGCTGATGACGGCTTCCTGCCCGGCGGGCAAGTTCCAGGAGCAGCTCAACTGCACGTGCGGACCGGTTGCCAATTGGATGCTGGCAGTGGCGTAATCCTCGACGGTATCATCTGCGGAGGTCAGGCGTTTGCCTTTGGTGAACAGGCTGCTGGTCACCTTTTCCACCTCGGGGAAATCTAAGGTCCAGAGGGCTAAATCCACTAAGTGCACGCCCAGGTCAATCACGCAGCCGCCGCCGGAAAGCTTCGGGTCATAGAACCACGGCTTGTCAGGGCCATAGGCATTGTGGAACACCAGTTCCACGCCGTAGATGTCGCCCAGTTCGCCAGATTTCACCAGATCATACACTTTGCGCATGGCCACGGTGCTGCGGTAGGAGAGGTCTACGCCCAACAGCGTATCGGCTTTGCGCGCCGCTTCCACCACGCGTCTGGTTTCCTCGGCAAATCGGCCCAAAGGCTTCTGGCAGAAAACAGCTTTGCCGCTCTCTAAGGCCTGAATGGATTGATCGGCGTGGAAAGCGCTAGGGGTGGCAATGACTACGCCGTCTATTTCTTCAGTCAATAAATCATTGATGCTGTCGCCCACTTTGGCGTTGGGAGCCGTTTTCTGGGCTTCTTCTACGTTTTGCGGCACCGGGTCCACCACGGCGGTGACTTCGCCCAGGCCGGAGTTGGCGATGGCTTCCATGCGGTTGCGGCCAATCCAGCCGATGCCCAGGAAACCGAGTTTAAGCGTATCTGTGGAAGCCGAAGTGGGGGCCGCGGCTTCTTTGTTTGATTCTAGTAAAGTATTTTCAGCCATAGGTTGAAAGGGTCTGTTTGGTTAAGCTTCTTTGTAGAAGCATGTTTTGGCCCTGCTTTTCTGAAAACAGGGCCAAAATTGGTTTGTTATTGTTTGTCCCCCTTTGAAGGGGGGGAGGGGGATGTTTACTCGTGCTGAGCAACTTTCCCAATTTCAATTTTTAAGCCATTACTAGAGGCCGGTTTTGCTTAGAACTTGAGCGGCTTTGTCATCCCCCTACCCCCTTCAAAGGGGGACGGAATGCGTGCCATTCAAATCCTACATCGTCACAATCGCCTTCATGAACCCTTCTGGTCGGTCTGTTAAGGCGGCGAACGCTTCTTCCATGTTTTCCAGCGGGAAGGTGTGGGTGTAGAGCATCTCGGGTTTCAGGCGGCCGCTTTCCACGGCTTCTACCGCTTCTTGGATACCGTCTAAGTACATCTGCGGATCACGTTCGTGGGCATTGATCACATCCAGGCCGCGCCAGTTCCAGAGCTGGATGTTCACCTGGCGCATGCCGTCCTGGTGGAAACCGGCAATGATCAATCTGCCACGCTCTTGGCACAACTCACCGGACAGGTTCAGAGGCCATTCTTTGCCGGTGCACTCAATCACGCGGTCGCAGAAAACCTCGCCGGTGAGTTCTTTCACGCGCTCGATGATCTTGAAGTGGTCATCCATCGGGATGATTTCATCGGCACCGCACTGCTGCGCGATGTCCAAAGAGAACGGACGCTGGGAAATGGCAATAACCCTGGCGCCCGCCTCTTTGGCTAATTGTACCAACAAAGCCCCCAGAAACCCGATGCCCAAAATGGCGACGGTCTGTCCGGCTTTGATATCGGAACGTTTGAAGATGTTCATGGCGCAGCCCAATGGCTCGCCGGGGAACGGTTTGCCCGCCAGTGACTCCGGTAACTTCACCACCGAAGTGGCCTCAGCTACGTCATAGGCAGCATAGGAATTATAGGAAAGAGCGGCCACGCGGTCGCCTACTTTCAGGTCTTTTACCTCAGAACCCACGGCATCAATGATGCCCCAGCCTTCGTGGCCGGGATTCCCCGACGGGATAGGGTAGGTGAACCACTCGCGGCCTTCCCACACGGGAATGTTGGAGGCGCACAGTCCGCAGCCTTCCAGCTTAATGCGCACTTGCGTGGCATTTGGTTCGGGCAGCGCCACTTCCTGGATTTCTACTTGTTTAGGAGCGGTAATCACCGCCGCAGCCATGGTGGAGGCAGCGGCGGTGTCAAGGGTTTCTTGGAATAGATCGGTTTGCATGATAGGGTATTAGGCTACTGCTACGTTATCGGTTTCTTGTTCAACAGCTACGGGCGCCTTGAGAGAGACCTCAATGCCTCTGGTCTCGCACAGCCATTGATAGAGTTTGGCTACACCTTCCTGCACGCTGTTTTTAGGGTACCAGCCGGTGGCCTCGTGGAACTTGCGGATGTCAGACACATAATAGTGTTGATCACCGGGGCGCCAGTCACCGAAGCTCAGGTTCACTTTCTTGCCGCGGTAGGTGCCAATCAAATCCAGCAACTCCAGCAAGCTGGTGGTGTTCTTCACGCCGCCGCCAATGTTGAAAGCCTGACCAGACAGGTCCTGCATGTTCTCTTGGGCCAGCAGGAAAGCGTCCACTAAATCCTCTACGAAGAGAATGTCGCGTACCTGCTTGCCATCGCCGTAGATGCTGATGGCTTTGTTCTCGATGGCCCGGATGGCGAAGTGCGCTACCCAGCCCTGGTCTTCGTTGCCGTATTGGTGCGGGCCGTAGATGCAGCTCATCCTAAACACCACGGCCGGGATGCCATAGGTACGGGCGTAATCGACCACGTACTGATCGGCGGCACCTTTGGAGCAGCCATAGGGGCTATGGAAGTCCAGCGGACGGGCCTCAGAAATGCCGTTGGCCTTGATATTCTTGTCTGACGGGTTGTAGCGGGTTTCATTGGAGATGAAGCGCAGATCCTCCAGGCCGCCGTACACTTTGTTCGTAGACGTGAATACCAATGGAGGAGGAGTTTTCTGTGCCCGGATGGCTTCCAGCACGTTCACCACGCCCCGGGCGTTGATTTCAAAGTCCTGAATGGGTCCAGTGAGTGAAGTGGTCACCGCTACCTGTGCGGCAAAGTGGTACACCTCATTGGCGTATCTCATGACGCGTTTTACGGCTTGCAAATCACGGATGTCTCCTACGTAGACTTCCAGCTTGTCGCCGTAGTTCTGGTGCAGCCACTGGAGGTTGCGCTCTACCCCGGTGCGGGAAAGGTTATCGAAAATCAGGACGCGTTTGCCTTGCTCCAGCAGGCGCTTGGCTAAGTTGGTGCCCACGAATCCGGCCCCGCCGGTTACCACGGAGTAGCGCTCCTGGTCTGTGAAATCGGTTTTGCGGCGGATGAAGGAGAACTTGTCCAGCCCGTCTAAGCCGTTTTCGGCCCATAATCTGTAAAGAAGCTTGGGAGAGCCATCGGTTTGCTTCAGCCCGAAGAAGTATTCGCGGTCATCCACGTGAAACCCGCCTACGGTGTCGCGGTCCTGATCCAGGTCGTGCAGGCTGTACCAGTATACTTTGTTTACCGGGGCTTTGCAGACGTTACGGAACTCCTGGAACTGCTTGAACTCGTCGTGCTGCCAGGTAGAGAAACCGGCTTCGGTGATCCAGAGCTCGGCTTTGGAGTTGTTGCGGTTCAGTACCTCGCGCACTTTGGCGATGTTGGTTTCCCAGCCTTCCCATTGCTGGTCAAAGACATCGGGGAACCCGTGAATGCCCACCGCGTCAATGTACTGCATCACGCCGCGGTCAAACATGAGTTGCAGCCAGTTGGGGTCAATGGGGCTCATGCCGCCCAGCACGGTTTTCTTGCCGCGTTGTTTGGCCCAATGCGCCGCGCCGCCCACCATCTCCGCGAATTTAAACCAGTTCTGGTCTAAGGTGTAGTCATATTCTACTTTGTTGTTGGGCTCGTTCCAGAGCTCCACCCACTCAAAATGCGCGCCCAGGTCGGTGATGATCACGTCCAGGAAATCGGCGTACGCCTTGAGGTCTCGGGGCGGCGAAGAGGTTTTAGAAGCTACGCCCAAAGAGGGCGGCGTGTAGAGAAAGCAAGGCAGTACCTGCACTTGCTTGGCCAGCGTGGGGATGAGCCAGCTGTACCACTCCTTGCCTTGGGGGGTGTAATAGTCGGCCCAGGAGATGCCGGTGCGCAGTTCCGTGACGCCTAACTCCTTGAGCTCCGCGAGCACTTTCTCCACGCGGGCATGCTCACCAGGCTGGAACCATTCTACCAAGCCGATGGTGGGGGCGGCGAGGGGAGTATGTGAAGGTTGAGATTTTGCGGTTTTAGTCATAGCGTTTTTAAGCTTCTTTTGGAAAAACAGGCCGGTAACGCAGGGTTACACGGTCAAGCCACGGGCGGCTAACTCGGCGCTCGCCTCATTGACGCGGTCGTAGGCAATCTGTCCTTCCAGCCAGTCGGCTAGTTCTGCTAAACCGCTGTTGAATTCTACCTGCGGGTAGAAACCTAACACGTTTTGCGCCAGGCTGATGTCGGCGTAGCAATGGCGGATGTCGCCCACACGGTACTTGCCGGTGATCTCCGGCATGAGGTCTTGCTTGCCCATGACTTCGGCCAGACGCTCGCCAATTTCCTTGATGGTGTAGTTGTTGCCGCTACCCACGTTGAAGACCTGCCCATTGGCTTCTTCTTTCTCCATGGCCAGGCGGCAGGCCAACGCCACGTCGCGCACGTGCACGAAATCACGTTGCTGGTTTCCGTCCTCGAAGATCATAGGCGCGTTGTTGTTCAGGAAGCGCGAGGCGAAGATAGCCAGCACGCCGGTGTACGGGTTGGAAAGCGCCTGCCGCGTGCCGTACACGTTGAAGAAGCGCATGGCCACCGTTGGGATGTTATAGGCGCGGCCCACCATGAGGCAAAGGCGCTCCTGGTCATATTTAGACAGCGCGTACACCGAGGACAGGCACGGGATCTTGGACTCTGGTGTAGCCACGGGCGTCAGCACATCGCCTTTTTCGCCTTTCAGTTCCCAGTCACCGGCCTTCAGCTGCTCCAGGCCCCGCTCGGCGGCAATCACCTTTTCACCGGTGGAAGAGG
Organism: Rufibacter sediminis; assembly: GCF_014269285.1. Taxonomy (GTDB): domain Bacteria; phylum Bacteroidota; class Bacteroidia; order Cytophagales; family Hymenobacteraceae; genus Nibribacter; species Nibribacter sediminis. Next base: position 139,519 of record NZ_JACOAF010000022.1, on the reverse strand, counting down.
TATACATTCCTTCGCCGTAGATGCTCATGCTGGAAGCCACCACCAGTTTGCTCACCGGTTTCTCAATGAGGCACTCCAGCAGAACGGCCGTCCCGATGTTGTTCACATCAGTATATTCTTTGATCTCGTACATGCTCTGGCCCACGCCCACCATGGCGGCGAAGTGGAACACCGCGTCTACACCCTCCAGGGCTTTGAGCACGGCGGCTTTGTCGCGCACGTCACCTACCTGCAGCTCTACGGCCGGGTTCAGGTATTCTGGGCGTTCGCAGTCTTTGCCGTGTACCTGCTCAGAAAGGTTATCTAAGGCGCGTACCTCATATCCGAAATTGATCAGCTCATCTGCCAGGTGCGACCCAATGAAGCCGGCACCGCCTGTAATCAAGACTTTCTTTTTCATGTTGTCAGTGGGTGTTTTTATAGGGGGTTAAAAGGGTTGGGGAGTAGGGCGTACCGTAAGGTGGTTCAACGAGACATGGCGCGGTTGCTCTAAAGCAAACAGCACCGTCTGGGCCACCTCCTCCGGGCTTAAAGCTCCGTACCCGATGGATTCTACTGTGTTATAGCCGGAAATGGTGTTCTCAAAAAAGCTGGTCTGGGTGACACCCGGCGCTACCGTGAGCACGCGCAGGGTGGGTAAGGTTTCCTGCCGAAGGGTCTCTGCCAGAATGTTGAGAGCGCTTTTGCTGGCGGCGTACACCCCACCGTACGGATAAGGCTGGCCCGCCGAAACGGAGCTGATGATGACCACGTCACCGGCGCCTTTCTCCAGCATGCCGGGCGTGAACGCCCGGATGAGCCGCAGCGCGCCCATGATGTTCAGGTCCAGCACGGCCTGCCATTTGTCAGGATCGCCCTCAGTGAGTTTCTCGTGGATGCCCTGCCCGGCGCAGCACACCAGAATATCTGGTTGGCCGTATGTTTCCGAAATGTGGGCGTAAAACGCGGTAATGTCGTCGGGTTTGGTGACGTTGCAGGGGAAATACGCTATCTTAGAACCTTCTTCTGCCGGGATGATATCTGCCACGATGACCTGCGCGCCCGCTGCCGCCAGCTTTTCCGCGATGGCTTTCCCAATTCCAGACGCTCCGCCACTTACCACTGCTACCGGCGCCTGAATAGGGGAGGAGGTTAGAACCATAGAAGAAGATGCTGATGAATTAATATATAGCTTTTTTGCTTTTTTAACTAGTGAAAAGAACGTGCAAAAGCACTTTTGGGTTATAGCTACAAAGCTTTCTTAGTATTTATACGGACGGTTTGTGAGTAGAAACTGCAAATAGTCACTAGCCGTCTCAGCTTGCTCCGGTTGTCTCTTTAGGTGGTGTCTATCAGGAAATAAGGAAAGTTACTTCTGGTTAACCATCAGGTTTTCTGCTGATTGGTTAGAAGTAAGCAGGGGCTGGCAGGCGTTGTGCGAGAATAGTGGGATAGAAAAACTCTCCCAGAGCGGTGCAGCCAAGTTATCGGAGCAAAGTGGGAGCGAAGCAACTGAAGCGATGAAGCATCTGAACTGGTCTTCCACTTTCAGGCTCCCAATCGTTGGATTTCTGTTCTGAGAGGATTTTTACAAAACTGGCCCTAAAACGGAAAAGCATCACCTTCTTATTCGGGGCTGCCGAAAGGCTGGAATAGAAATGGCAGGGCAAAAAAATACCTCCCGGTCCATGGCCGGGAGGTAGGTATATAAGTCCGTTTCAAGGCTGTTTTCTGAAAAGAAGCCCTAAAACGAGATTACAGGATATCGTCGCGTTTGTCTTCGGTGACGGTGAGCAGGACTGATTCCACGTTGCGTTCGGTTTTCTCCAGGATCTTGAATTCGTAGACGCCGTGCACCACGGTTTCGCCAATTTCAGGGATGCGGCCGTAGATCATGTTCAGGTAACCGCCCACGGTTTCGTAGTCCTCGCCCTCGGGGAGCGGGTAGGGCAGGTCATCGTTCGCGTCCAGAATAGAGGCCGAGGTGTCTACCTTGAACTCGAAGTCGTTCAGTTTCTCCACCAGCGGTACTTCCTCATCATACTCGTCCTGGATCTCGCCCACCAATTCCTCAATAATGTCCTCGATGGTGACAATGCCCGAGGTACCGCCAAATTCGTCTGAGACCACGGCAATGTGCATGCGGTTGCGCTGGAAGTCTTTGAGCAAACGGCTGATTTTCTTGGTTTCCGGCACAAAGTAGGCCTGGCGCATGAGTTTCTCCAGGTTCACCTGCTCGCCGGCGCGCAGCACCACCAGCAGATCCTTCACATAGAGAATGCCCACAATGTTGTCAATGGTCTCGCGGTAGATGGGCATGCGGGTGTAGCCTTCGTTGAAAACCACCTCAAAGATTTCCTGCTCGGTAGAGTCCAGGTCCAGAGCCACCAGTTTGGTGCGAGGCACCATGATCTGCTTGACCATGCGCTCGTTGAACTCAAAGACGTTTTCAATCAGCTCCTGCTGGCTGCCGCCAATCTCGCCGCTTTCGGCACTTTGCTCAAAAAGCAGGCGCAACTCCTCGGCGGTGTGCACCTCAGAGCCGTGCATAGGCGTGATGCCCACGCGCTTCAGGATAAAGTTAGAGAAGCCGTTCAGTACCCAGATGAAAGGAAGTAGCACGTAATACACAATCCGTAGCGGAATGGCTACGGCCAAAGTCGTGGCCTCGGGCCGTTGGATGGCCAGCGATTTTGGGGCCAGTTCCCCGAAAACGATGTGTAAAACGGTGATCACCGCAAAGGAGATGGGCAAGGCAATCTTATGGGCCAGCACCGGGTCTGGGGCGGCACCAAAGGCGTGCATGATCTCAATGATAATCTCGGAAACGACGCCTTCGCCAATCCAACCCAAGCCCAGCGAGGCCAGGGTGATGCCCAATTGGGTGGCGGAAAGATAGGCATCCAGGTGCCCGATCATGTGGTAGGCGATCTTGGCCAGCTGGTTGCCGGCCTGGGCCCGAAGCTCAATTTGTGAGGCCCGTACTTTTACCAGGGCGAACTCGGCGGCCACAAAAAAACCATTCAGTGCTACTAGCAGAACGGTAAGAAATATATTCAGGATCATAGTTGTAGGCGGCCCTTTAGGGGTATAAAAGGGTCACTTGCATCAAATTTAAAGGTTTATTGGCACTATCAAAGTGTTGGGGTTCGTTTCCTGTACGTGAACCGCGCCAGAAAGTAAGGTTCTCTCCTGGTTAATCAGCGGGGTTTGTGCTGGTATGTTCGGGTTTACGGGGGATTTGTAGTAATTTGCCCTTCTTTATTCAGAAGCTAAAAAACAAATGAAAATAGTTTGGCAACGCGGTGGCGGCTTACTGCTCACCTTGTTCTTTTTCATCCTGTCGGCGCAGGCCCAGGTACTCAAGCCTTCCACGTGGAGCCATGACGTATCGGCGGCCGAGGTGAAGGTAGGCGAGGAGGTGGAGCTCATCTTCAACGCAAAGATCATCCCGGAGTGGTACCTCTACTCCTCAGACTTTGACCCGGATTTGGGGCCCATTGTCACCACCTTCACTTTCCAGAAACACCCGTCGTACGCGTTGGTGGGCAAGATCAAGCCTGTGAACCCCAAGAAGAAGTTTGACCAGACCTGGGGCGGCGAATACACTTATTTCGTGAAAACGGCCCAGTTTCGGCAACGGATCAAAGTGCTGCAACCCACGCTGGTGGTGAAAGGAAGCTATGAGTACCAGGTGTGCTCTGAGGTGAACGGCCAGTGTATTCCCGGCGAGGGCGATTTCAACTTCACCCAGATCAAGGTGCTGCCCGGCGCGGCCCCGTCCAATACGCCAGAACCAGCCGCCGGAACCAACAACGGCGGAACAACCCCCGCGCCTGATGCGCCCGCGCCCGGCGTAAGCGCCACCGGCCCGGCCGGAACTGCCATTGCGCCGGCAACGCCCAGTACAACCTCGACTGCTGCCGATACATCGCTTCTAACTCCAGATATGCCCGTGACGGCCTTCCCGGAGGCTACTGACAGTGGCACCGTGCTTGCGCCTGAACCTGAGGCGCAGCCTGCGTTGGCGGGTGTTTCCTCTATTTCGGCGGGTGTGGCGCCCATCGGGCTTTGGGAGTTCATGCTGGGGGCCTTTTTGTCTGGTCTCATCGCGCTGCTGACGCCCTGCGTGTTCCCCATGATTCCCATGACGGTTACCTTCTTCACCGGGGGCAGTGCCAACCGGGCCAAGGGCATCCTCAAGGCGCTGGTGTACGGCTTGTCCATCATCGCGTTTTACACCCTCATCGGGACGTTGGTGGCCAAACTGGCGGGCCCCGAGGTGGCGAACTTCCTGAGTACGCACTGGTTTCCCAACCTGCTGTTCTTTGTGGTGTTTCTGCTGTTTGCCATGTCTTTTCTGGGCATGTTTGAGATCACGCTGCCGCACTGGCTCGTGAACAAAGCCGATGCCCAGGCCGACAAAGGCGGTTATTACGGGGTGTTCTTCATGGCGATCACGCTGGTATTGGTGTCGTTCTCCTGCACCGGCCCCATTGTGGGTTCGCTGTTGGTGATGTCAGCGGGCGGTGAGACCCTGAAGCCGATCTCGGGCATGTTTGCGTACTCCATGGCCTTTGCGCTGCCGTTTACCTTGTTCGCCATTTTTCCCAACTGGCTGGGTTCCCTGCCTAAGTCCGGCGGATGGCTTAATTCGGTGAAGGTGTGTCTGGGGTTCATTGAGTTGGCCCTGGCCCTCAAGTTTCTGAGCATCGCGGATCAGGTGTACCACTGGCGCCTGCTGGACCGCGAGATTTACCTGGCACTCTGGATTGTGATTTTCTCCCTGATGGGCGTGTACCTGCTGGGCAAACTCAAGTTCTCGCATGACTCAGACCTGCCTTATTTGAGCGTGCCGCGCCTGTTGTTCGCGGTGGCTACTTTTGCGTTTGTGGTGTACATGATACCGGGCATGTTTGGCGCGCCCCTGAAAGCTTTAGCCGGATATTTGCCCCCTCAGGCCACGCAGGATTTTGATATGTCGGCTGGCGTGGCTTCCACTGGAACTACTGCCAACACTATCTGCGAAACCCCTAAGTACGCCGATTTCCTCACCCTGCCGCATAATCTGCAAGGCTACTTTGACCTGGAGCAGGCCAAGAAATGCGCCCAGGAGCAAGGCAAACCCATTTTCGTGGATTTCACCGGCCACGGTTGCGTCAACTGCCGCGAGATGGAAGCCAACGTGTGGTCAGACCCCGAGGTGCTGAAACGCCTGCGCGAAAATTTCGTGATTGTGGCTTTGTACGTAGACGATAAAAGCGAACTGCCACAGAGCGAGTGGTACACCAGCACCTACGACCAGAAACAGAAAACCACCCTGGGTAAAAAATACGCCGATTACCAGATCACCAAGTTCAACGTGAACGCCCAGCCGTATTACGTGCTCATGGACGCCAACGAGAACCAGCTGGTTCAGCCCATCGCCTATGAGCCAAATGTGCAGAACTTCATTCAGTTCCTGGATGCTGGCGTAGCGGCCCACAAAGCAAAAATGGCCGTTCAGTAAACGACGGTTCATGATAAGAAAGCCTCGGTTCTGCCGGGGCTTTTTTGTTTTAGGCCTGTTTCCTGAAAACAGGCCCAAAAAGCTACTGCTCGTAATATTGATTTCTGAACGCCTGTTTCTGCCGAAGGTACTCGGGGTGGTCTTTGGCTCTGAACCAGTAGCCTTTGAAAATGGCGGCCGCCTGGGCTTTCTCGTTCGTGAGGGCATCGGCCTCCTGCGGAAGGATGGGGTTGCCTTTATTTGCGCTTCCCGAAGAGTAAGGATAGGGTAATCCTTCGTTTTTTGCTTCTGGGGAGTCCTGGTATTTCTTTCCGCCTTTGTGATTAGCGTACCGGCGCGCGCGGGTGAAGCCCATCTGCAGGAATTTCCGGGCCATGTCGGCACCCACAAAGTCTTGTTGGTTCAGGTATTCCTCAAACAACCCGTAAATCTTTTCAGCCGATGCCTGCGCCACCTTCACATTTTTGAATCTCCAATGGGGCAGGAGTTCGCTTTTGTAGGGTTCCACCAGCAAGACGCCCTGCTCGCCCACGCCCACGCGGTACAGCTCCGGGTGTTGCCTGAAATCAGTGGTTTTAAAATCGAGGGAATAGTTAAAGCCGTTTTTTGCCATGCTTGTCTCTACGGAGCCTAAGAAAGAACCTAATCTTTCCTAGCTTGCGTATGGGAGGTTTTACAACCCTTTACTACTATGAAAAGAGCAAATCAGTTTTCTATACGCCAAGCGCTGCTTCCATTGGTGATGGTGGCTTTCCTGGTGACTTCTTGTGATACCACGCCCCGCCAGCGCGAAGAAGCCGTTGCCAGTGAACTGGAGAAACTGGATGAAAAAGCCAATGCCGCCGCGGCCAAGACCAAGGATGAGCTGAAAGGAGCGCAAAGAGCCCTGGCCAAGCAACGGGCCGAACGGAAGCAGCGCGAGGCCCGTGGTCCGGTAGCCGGGAAACAGGCCCAGATGGAAAAGGAACTGCTGGGAAACTATCGCACCTTATCCCAAGTGCCTGCCGACAGCCTGCGCGATGCCTTCGTGTATTTCCTACAACAAGTGCGAGACCGCAAAGAAGTCTGGACCACCGAGGATTGGGACTACGCCAATGCCGTCTACAAACGCCTGAACGAGCGGGAGAGAGCCCTGCACGATGACATCATTCTTCGGCACGCCACCAAAATAAAAGCCCTGCAGGCTGAATACGTGGCCTTGGAGAACAAAGCCGATCTGAAAGATTACCAGCGGATCAAAAAAGAACAGGCGGGGCAGTAGTAATGTGCTAATTTTCTAATGTGCTGATGTGCTAATGTGAGGATGGGGAGATTGGGTAATTTGAAGATGAGTGCCTGAGTTTATCTGGGTAAGTTCTCGAAACGACAAACTTTAGCGTTAGTAGACGCTTCTGTTTTGAACCTATTTTTTGCAAAAGAGGCCGGAAACGCATCCGGCCTCTTTTGCTTTACCGCAGGGTGTCTTTGGGCAGATAGAAGAGTTTCACTTTGCCTTTCTGATCAATAAGCTCCGCCGCCGGGAAAAGGGGTAGGATGTCTCTTTCTCTTGTTCTAATTCCCATGTCAGGGTGCTCTAGAACTCCATTATTGATAAGTAGGAAAACAGAATCTGCATGCGTAATTTTTGTAGCATCAAAGGCGGAGTATCGCTGATAGTCGTAGTTCTTTGGAGTCTGATATCCATAGAAGAAATCATATTTCACCAACATTGCTGAGTCTGTTAGCACCACGTAATTCCCTGATGGGTGGCGGAGATGCTTATCTATTATGGCCTTTTGATCTGTATAATAGAATACAGTAGGTTTGAATATAAAGTAGATCGGCCTGATACTAGTAGCGATAGCTACTGCTGTTAACCCTAGGAAAAAAGGAATGGGCTTTTTGGCTATAAAAAAAATCAAGAAGAAAAAGGTGAGTGGAAGATAAATGGCCCACATACTGCCTCCAGCCACGTAAGCGCATAGTAGGAAAAGTAAAGCCAAGATTAAATATAGTCTACGTTGGGTCCAGATTTGTTCCACGGCAAGACCTGCCACAATGCAAAAAGCCGGTAGCATAGGGTGGAACATGCGGGGTTGTAAGTACATAGGCTTATAGTAATGTAAAGATACACTACCAAACCAGATACAGAATAACATACTTAAACTAGCAATTGACCAGAATCCAAGCGAATTGTTCAAAGCGAAAGAACTATTGCGGCCACCCAAAATAGTTGCAGCTACCGCAAATCCTATGGGAACTGCTAAACCAGAGCCAGCAAAGAATAAGAAAGGCTTGTAAGTTAATCTAGAGAGTAAAACTGAGGACCGTTTTGCAAAATATTCTTCACCAGTAACATATCTTCCTGCAGTTTCAATGTCTTGGAATCGTTGAAAAGCGTTTCCAGCAAAGACTTCGTACATCAGAAAATAAATGGACAACAAGAGAGTACCAGTAAGTACTGACGTCACCCAAAATCGTCTGTTCTCTCCTCTGTTTAGTTGGTAGAGAAAAATGATCAAATAAAAGGGTAAAGCATAGACAATGGTTTCTTTAGTTAAGAAAGCCATTAGATTTAAAATGACAAAGCAAATTCCATAAAGAACCTCCTTTGTGGATGAAGCCAACTGTTTTCTGGCTTGGTATAGAACAATAAGACAGCATAAAGTCAAGAACAGCAGAATGTTATCAGGGTATAAATAAGTGACGGTGTTGAGTTGGAAGTAGTAGAAACCAAAGAATACCATAGCCCAATTTGCCGCTACCGGATGCTCACGTCTAAATGTAAAGTAAACTACCATTAAAGTCCCCAAACTACAGCACAATGGCCATAAAGAAGTAGTGTAAGCATTAACGCCCCAAAGCCAGTAAAACAGTGCAGTGGGCACAAACACCATGAAACGATGACAAAAAGGATAGTCATCGAACCGAAACCCTCCTGCTATTAGTTGGTGAGCATATAAACCATAAGAATAATCATCACCATAGTAAAAGCCCTCGTGCTCCAGAAAAAAATACAGGAGGGTGAAGCCTATGACGGCCAGCAACCAGAACCGGGGAGAAGAAAAAAGACGCGACAGATCAGCTAAAAAACGAGGCACGGGTAGAAAAGGAGTTAAAAAGGGAAAGTTCGGGAGAAAGAATACACAAAGCAACGCGTATCTCTTTGGGATTGGCTGATTTAGGAACGAACTTTGTGGAACTGCACACGTGTTAGCGCTTCGTTGCGTTACCCAGAAACAGATACCATAACAAGTGCCTACATGAAGACAAGCATTACCCGCTCCTTCCTGCTTTTACTGCTACTGTGCGCCTTCACCGGCCAGGCCCAGGACATGATTCAAACCCGACTGGGCTACAATTACCTGGATAAGTTTGAGTTCACAGACGAATGGCAGTACCTCACCACCGACATGTATTTGTTTAACCCCGGCCAGTTCTCCAAAGTGATCAATGAACTGGAGCAGGGCACCACCAAGGCCCGGCGCCGCGATTACATCAACCTGGAGTCGCTGTTTATCTCGGCGCAGCTCAAGAACGCTAAATTGTTTGGGCAGGAGCCGGTGGTGTATCCTTTGTACAACTTCGCGCTGGAGCCGGCCAATGACAAAAAGAACTATTCGTCGCGCATCTCTGATAACATTGAGGCTATCCGGATCATCGATAAACTGCCGTTGGCCGCCGATGAGCGCAACATTGACGCCACCGTAGAAGCCAAACTGTTTACCTCAGACAGCCGCGAAGTCTTCTTCAGCCTCATCGCCAACCAGCTCACCAACATCTCCAAACTGATGACGCCGCAGGCCGCCATGCTGTCGCTGGTGGGGGAGTTCGGGAACCTGATTAGGAACAGCGCGCAGCGGAAGGAATACAAGTTCAGTTCCACCATCCGGCTCTACGAAGGGCAGAATTTCGATACGCGGTTGCACTCGGTGCGGGTGTACATTTTTGTGCCTTCTTTCGCGAAACTGCCCGCTTTACGCACGCCCAAACTCACAGAGTTGCTGAGCAACAGCCCGCAGGGGTTTGAGCGCCAGAAACTGGAGGCGGCCCTGAATTTCAAAGATTACCCGGTGCTGGTGGTGGCCAATTACAAATCGCTCTACAAAATGGATGCCCTGACGGGAAGCGACATCACCTCAGAGACCATTGAGAAACGCCGCGTGCGCATTGAGCAGGCCTACACCGCCGGCCTGGTCACCGACGATGCCTATAAGCAGGAAAAGCTGTTCGTGGAGTTCCTGCGCAACTTCAGTGACCTGAAGCAGAATCTGAACAACTACCGGCTGAACTATAAAAACAACAGCCCCGAGGCCAACGCCAAAACGCTGTTCACGGTGGTGCAGGACTACAAGCGCCTGAAAACCCTGGCCTACCAGCGCGACCGCGAGTTCTCCCGCAACCACACCTACCAGCGCATTTTCAAAGGCGAGTACAACTCCATCCTGTCCAACGCCGACAGCTACATGGAATCAGACTACAATCTGAAAAACGGCAAGGAAATGGTGAACACCCTGCTGGATCTGGACCAGGAGCAAGCCAAAGCTTACAGCGTGGCGCAGCGGGAGCAATACCTCAACAAGCTGTACTCCGTGGAACTGCCCAACCCCGAGTTTCTGGCCAGCACCCTGGAGGGCGAAGGTCTGTCAAGGCACCTGAATCGGCTGGAGTCTACGCTCTACAATGAGGTGTATGCCAAGGAAGTCTCCCGCCTGCGCGAGCTCCCGCCCACTGAGGAGAATATCTCGTTCCGGAACACCCTTCTAGACAAAGCCAATACTACCAAGTGCCGCAGTTGCCGCGAGGAAGTGAAGCAGGCCGTCCGGCAGTTCAATCAGCGTCTGGAGGAACAGCAGCTGGAAAAGGAGAAAGCCCGTTTACTGGACCTGAATCAGCAAGTAGAGCGCAAGATCCTGGCCTTTCTCAAACAGGACGATTGCATGGAAAACGCCTTCAAAACGCAGTATCCCGCCGAGTCCTTGCCGGATTACGTGCAACGCCTCTACGAGAAAAAACTGGAGCTGCGCAAATTTGTGGGCGAGCTGGATGCCCTGCACAAATCACCGCCCAAAGAACTGAAACTGGATGCCGTGAAAGAACACAACCAACGCCTCAACGGGTTAATGCGCCGGTTAGACCAAGGCTACGCCGATATCTGCACCGCCGAAAAGAACCTGTGCGGGTGTGAGTAACTTCGCCTAATCTGCCCGAGCGCCTGATGTGTCAGGTAGCCGTTTCAGAGGCGTTTTCGCTAAAACAGCCCTAAAACAGAAAAGCCTCTCCCGTACAGGAGAGGCTTTTCTGTTGTTCTATAACCTGAGTTATAGCTTATGCCAATTGGCTATCTAATTTCTGGGCCAATACGTTCTTTGGAACGGCACCCACTTGCTTGTCTACTACTTGTCCGTTTTTGAAAACCAACAAGGTAGGAATGCTGCGGATTCCGAATTTGGCAGACGTCTGCGGGTTAGCGTCTACGTCTACTTTTCCTATCACCACGCGGCCTTCATAGTCGCCGGCTAGTTCTTCTACTACCGGGCCTACCATGCGGCAAGGACCGCACCACTCTGCCCAAAAGTCAACCAGTACTGGTTTATCTGAATTGATGATCTCCTCGAAGTTGGCATCGGTGATCTCGATTGTTTTATGTGCCATAATTGTCTATTTATATAAGTATCAAAAATGATGAAAGAAGTTGTTCAAAAATAGAACCAACTCCCTTTGAACAGTAAAACTAACGCATTTGTGTCAGGTTTGTCACTATCCTTCAGGATACCGTTTACAGCCTGTTTTCTGGGAACTAGCCACAAACCTAGTATATCTACTGATTCATGGGGAAAAGGTTGGCTCAGAGGAGGAAAGAAGCCCAAATGACAGAATGGCGCGCCTTGCTAGCGATTAGTCTGTTTCTGCTCCCGGAGAAGGCCGCCATTTGGAGCCAGGCTTGAGGGTTCAGCCAGCTCTTGTGCCGGGGAAAGAAGCGTTTCTAACGACCGGAACATCAGCAGAAGGACCACTAACCAGCCCGCGTTCCATAGGTTAAGCAGTAGGGGACTTCCCAGAAGGCCGGGCACGGCCAACACCCCCAACTGAAGAAGTTGGTTAGCCAGTTTGTTCATCAAGACCGTTTCCGCCAGCAACGGTAAAATCAAAAATCCGCTGAACACCCAAAGGCGGTGTCTGGGGCTCAACAGCTGCCAGGCGCGCAGGAGAACCGGCAGGGTAAGCAGGAAGACAATGGCGATCTCCGTGCCCCAGGACAGCACCGTCATAGACGTTTTCTGAATGATCTGGCGCGTGATATACGATTCATCCCCTTCGCGGTCCAGCACCGGCAGAATGCGGCCCAGCGGCAAGTTAGCGAACAGCAGTGCCCAGCCAAGCACCCGTTGCCTGGTGGGGCGGCGGGGCGACATCAGCATAAAACCAACCCATAGGAGCCCGTAGGTGAGCAATGGGCCAGCAAGGGTAATCCAGGCGAGGTTTACCGTGGGAGGACAGGTGGCGCAGACTTCCCAGCCTTCAAAGTCCCGCTCCCCGAAGCAACCGCACAGCAGATAGCCGGTGATGATATGAATCAGCTCGTGCAGCTCATGGCAGATAAACAAAAGCGCCAAAAAGGCCAGGATGTTCCGGGGGGTGAGGGAGAGGTGCATAGTGGGGTGCCAATGTGATAAGTGCAAGTTGACAAAAGAGGGGAGTAGGTTGGCCTACATCCTGCTCTGGTGGTCCTCTGAAGTCAGAACCTCTGCGGGTGAGTGGCTGGGTTTCCATCGTCACCAACTTACCCGCTGGATTTAAGTATACCTAAGGTACAATTTTACGTCACTTTTTAATTTTACCTGTAAACTATGAAGAATATTTTAGGTCTGTTCTGTGTAAGCGCCTTCCTTTTTGTGGGGTGCAGCCAGGAGAAAACCTCCTCAGAGACCATTACTACGCAAGACCAAACCAACGTACGGGCCGCCTCAGATTCTACGTCTGAAGACAGTTTTGGAGCCTCTCCCGCTCAAGACAGTGTTCTCACCAAAGCGGTGTCGTTCACGGGAGCCCAGGTCACCGGCCTCACCATCACAGACAATGGCAGGATGTTCGCCAATTTCCCGCGTTGGCACGACAGTATTCCTTTTTCAGTTGTAGAAGTACTGCCCGATGGGAGCCATAAACCTTACCCCGATGCTACCTGGAATACCTGGTCTGGTCAGCCGCAGGCCAATCACTTTACCTGTGTGCAGTCAGTGGTAGCCCATGGGAACTCGCTTTTTGTGCTAGATCCGGCCAGCCCGATGATGAAAGGGGTGGTAGGCACAGCCATGCTGTACGAATTTGACCTGGGCACCAACAAGTTGAAGAACAAGTGGAGCTTTGACAAATCAGTGGCGCCCGCCGCTTCTTACCTCAACGACCTTCGGGTAGACGATACCCACGGAAAAATCTACATCACTGACTCAGGCATGGGAGCATTGGTGGTCCTGGACCCTAAAACCGGCATCGCCAAGCGGCGGTTGAGTGCGCATCCGTCAGTGAAATCAGAAGATGTGTGGCTCACCGTGGAAGGTAAGCGGTGGGTGAAGGACGGTAAGAAACCGCAGATCCACTCAGACGGCATCGCGCTCTCCCAAGACGATCAGCATCTGTACTACCATGCCCTTACCGGCTATACCTTGTACCGGGTGCCTACCGCCGCCCTCGCTGATGACAAGGTTACGGATGTCGCTTTGGCCGCGAAAATTGAAAACTTGGGCAAAACGCCAGCGCCGGACGGAATGCTTTTTGATAAGGCCGGTAACCTGTACATGGCTGACCTTGAGAAACAGGCCGTCGTGTACCGTACACCCCAGGGGCAGCTAAAAACCTTGTACCAAGACCCTATGCTCAAATGGGCCGATACGTTCACCCTGGGCAAAGACGGAACCCTGTACCTGACCGATTCCCGCCTGCATGAAGCCGTGGGAGATATTTCTAAAATGGAGTTCCCTATCTATAAAGTGAAAGCTGTAGGTAAGTAAAACAGTTTTAAGCCTCCTTTCCTCAAACGAAGGCAAAAGTAGAAGGGCCGCACCCAAGACATCTGTTCTTTGGTGCGGCCCTTCTACTTTTGCTAAAAAATGAAATACCCTTATAAAAAACGAGGCTTTCCCAGTAAAAAGAGGTGGAAGCCAACTTTAAACCAGAAAAGCCAAGAACCCGAAGGTTGAGGCAAAGGTAAGGGAATTTTGGGAAGAGACAAAGGGAGAGGTGGGACTGCTTTTGTTAAAAGGCTTAATCTGCAATTAGAATTTCTAGTAGCCCTTTGCCGCCAGCATAATCAATCGCTGAACTGAACAGGTAGTGCTCCGGTTCCTGCACAATTTCTGCCCGCACCGAGTTCTGGTGAATGTAGTCTATTTTCTGTTGCAGAAACTCATTAGAATGAATCTCCTTTGCCTCATTGCCGTCTTGCCAGAACTTATAGTTGGTAACCTTGCTTTGCACATTGGCCGGAAAATGAAACCGGTGCAGCATCCATTCCTTTCGGCTTTCATGTTCTTGTTGAATGGCAGCTACAATGGTTCGGCTGGTAAACTTCTTGAAGTCGCGGAGAATGTCAGACAAATGAAACCCCTCTTTGGCAGATGCAATCAAGTGCAGATGGTTGCTCATGAGGACCCAAGCATGTACTTCTAAGCCTTTCTTCTCTTGGCAGAATTTGAGAGAATCTAAAATGATGTGGCGGTACACAGGTCTGGTGAAGACATCAATCCAATCTACAACCGTCAGTGTCAAAAAGTACAGATAGCCTTCATGGATTTTGTTCTTGATGCCCATGTTAGAAAGTACGAAGTGCTGACTTTATGAGTTCACTGAAACCCACTTTTGATGCTGTTCGGTTTAACAGCTGACTGCTGTTCGGGATTTACCAATCCCGAACCACTCTGTCGGGGATTTCCTAATCCCCGTTGTTGATGGCTATTTGAGAAAGTGCGGGAACGGGGATTGATAAATCCCCGACAGAGAACTTCCGGATTTATAAATCCGGAAGAGTGAAAGGTTAGTTTTTTTGCAGATCGGCCTACAGATATAACCTGTATAGCATCTATTTCTTGCGCTTTATACTCTTGGTGCATGGCGGCTATAATACTTACAACTGATGGCTTTCTTCATGCCCAGAGATGGTTAGGAGTAGAATCTCTTTCTTTTGCAAGACAAGGAGGCGCCCTAGCAAGGGGTGCTTTAGGCTCCTTTTTTAAAAAACACCCTTAAAACAGGAAAGCCTAGTAATGAACTACTGTTCTTTACTAGGCTTTCCCGAAGTCATGCTACTCGATACTTGCTAGTGATACTCTTATATCAACTGACAAGTAGCCACCTCCAGATCCTTCACATTCTGCAGGAACGACTTAGGGTCAATGCGATATCTTCGGGAGAAAAGTTCCACGGTCAACCGTTCGCCAGGTTCTGTGAGCACTAGTTCCAGCTTCTTCTGGCCGGGGCTGTTGATGGCGGCTTCTTCCAGGCGATCAATGAGCATGGCATTGATGTTCCGGATGTCAATGTCCATGCGCACGCCTTTGGCCATCTTATCGGCTACATCGCTCAGCAGCTGCATGGAAAGCGGCTTCAACTCCCACTGGTCCTCCGACTTGTAGCGCAGCGTCACTTTGGCCCGAATGAACAGGTACATGCCTTCTTTCACGTACGGCGAGAACTTCACGAAATCCTCCCCGAACAAGGCCAAGCCCATGGTGTTGTCATAGTCCTCCAAAGAGAAGAGCAGGAACGGGTTCCCGTTTTTGCCGGTCCGCATGACCACGTTGCTGATGATACCCGCGACATTCACGTCACGGTTCTTGAACTCAGCAATGCGGTCCAGGCTACAGGTGCAGTAAGAGTCAATTTCCAGTTTGAACTGGTCCAGCGGGTGCCCCGAGAGGTAGAAACCAATTACTTCTTTCTCGCGCCTCAGCATCTCGGTTAAGGTCCAGGGCTGTACGTCAGGTACTTTAGGCAATGGCATGTCCACGGCTCCACCACCGCCAAATAACGATTGTTGGGCAGCGTTTTTCTCCGCCTGGAACTGGTTCCCGAAGCGTACAGCCTTTTCAATCAGGTTGATGCTTTCGCCTTCGGGCGTTTCCAGGTACTGGGCGCGGTGGTAGCGTTCAAACGAATCAAAGGCTCCGGCTTGGGCCAGGCTTTCAAAGGTTTTCTTGTTCACGGCACGCAGGTTCACACGCTTCGCGAAGTCAAAGATGTCGGTGTACGGGCCGTTTTTCTCGCGCTCCTCAATGATGGCTTCCACGGCGGCCTCGCCGGTTCCTTTCACGGCGCCCATCCCGAAACGGATTTGGCCCTGCTGGTTCACGTTGAACTGGTGGATGGACTCGTTCACATCGGGTCCCAGTACCTGAATCTGCTGCTTGCGCGCTTCCTCAATAAAGAACGTCACCTTCTTGATGTCGTTCATGTTGTGGGTGAGCACGGCGGCCATGTACTCGGCGGGGTAATGCGCCTTGAGGTAACCGGTCTGGTACGCGACCACGGAGTAAGCAGCGGAGTGCGAGCGGTTGAAGCCGTACTGCGCGAACTTCTCCATCACGTCAAACACCTCAGAAGCGTGCTTGGCCGGAATGTTATGAATCTCTTTAGCCCCTGCCACGAATTTCTCGCGCTCCAGGGCCATTTTCTTCATGTCCTTCTTACCCATCGCGCGGCGCAGCAAGTCGGCACCGCCCAAGGAGTAACCCGCCAGTACCTGCGCCGTCTGCATGATCTGCTCCTGGTACACCATGATCCCGTAGGTGTTCTTCAAGAGCGGCTCCAGCAGGATGTGCGGGTATTCCACTTCTTCCTTGCCCTGCTTCCGGTTAATGAAGTTCGGGATGAACTGCATCGGGCCCGGACGGTACAAGGCGTTCATGGCAATCAAGTCTTCAATGTTGGTCGGCTTCAGGTCTTTGAGGTACATCCGCATGCCCTCGGACTCAAACTGGAACGTCCCGATGGTATCACCGCGCTGGTAGAGGGCGTAGGTTTTCTCATCGTCCAGCGGAATATTGTCGATGTCAATCTCCACGCCGTGGTTCCGCTTGATGAGGGCCATGGCGTCTTTCAGGATGGACAGGGTTTTCAGACCCAGGAAGTCCATCTTCAACATGCCCGCGCTTTCAATCACCTTTCCGTCGAACTGTGTCACCAAGAGGTCAGAGTCCTTGGAGGTAGACACCGGGATGTAGTTGGTGATGTCATCCGGAGCGATGATGACGCCCGCCGCGTGAATACCGGTGTTCCGCACGGAGCCTTCCAGTTTCTCGGCTAGTTTCAGCGTTCTGGCCTTTAAATCATTCCCGTCGCGGATGGCGGCCAGTTCCGGTGATTCAATAAAGGCTTTCGCCAGCGTGGTACCCGGGGCTTCCGGAACCATCTTGGCCAATTCGTTCGCCTCGGATAAAGGCAGGTCCAGCACGCGGGCTACGTCTTTAATAGACGATTTTGCGGCCATGGTACCGAAGGTGATGATCTGGGCCACCTGCGTTTTGCCGTATTTGTCTACCACGTAGTCAATCACGCGCTGGCGGTTCACGTCATCAAAGTCAATATCAATATCGGGCATGGACACCCGCTCCGGGTTCAGGAAACGCTCAAACAGCAGCGAGTACTTAATGGGGTCGATGTTGGTGATCCCCACGCAGTAGGCCACGGCAGAACCCGCCGCCGAACCACGGCCCGGACCCACGGCCACGCCCATGCTGCGGCCTTTGTTGATGAAATCCTGGGTGATGAGGAAGTACCCCGCAAAACCCATGGTTTCAATAATGCCCAGCTCATAGTTCAGGCGTTCCTCTACCTCAGGGGTAATCTCATGGTACCGCTTTTTAGCGCCCTCAAAGGTTAAGTGGCGTAAAAACAAGTCGGCGGTGGGGTGCTCCGGGGGGAGCGGGAAGTTAGGCAACAGGATATCGCGCTGCAGTTTGGGCGGCGTGATCTTGTCTACAATCTCGTTCGTATTGTCTACGGCAAACGGAACATCGGCAAAGAGTTGGTTCATCTCCGCCTGGTTCTTAAAGTAGAACTGGTCGTTGGGGAACCCGAAACGGTCCTGCGGACGAGGCTTCTGCTGCTCTTCCTCAATGCGGTACAGCATGCGGCGCACGTTCTCGTCGTGGCCGTAGGTGTTCCGGATGTTGTTTAAAGTATCATAAATGACTTCGCCGCTACCCGACATCATTCTAAAGTACTGCGTCTGGAAATCGCCCACCGGTACCGTTTCCTGCTCACCGGTGTTCACACACAAGAGAATGTCATGCGCGTTCCAGTCGGTTTGCTCCACGTAGTGCGAGTCATTGGTGCAGATGACCTTTACGTTGTACTTGATGGCAAATCTGAGAAGCACTTGGTTTACGTCTTCCTGGCTCAACCCGGTGCCGTCAATGTTCATGAGGCCGTGGCGCTGAATCTCAATGTAGTAGTCTTCGCCAAATAAATCCAACCACCACTTCAGCAGTTTCTCGGCTTCTTCTTCGCCTTTCCAGAGAATGGCCTGCGGCAGCTCGGCCCCGATACAGCAGGAGGTAGCGATCAAGCCTTTGGAGTATTTCATCAATAACTCCTTGTCAATGCGCGGCCACTTGCTGTACAGGCCGTCAATGTAAGAGTAGGAGCAGAGCTTGGCCAGGTTCTGGTAGCCTTCCTGGTCTTTGGCCAGCAGCAACTGGTGGTGACGCACATCTTTTACCTCTTTAGAGAAGGTTTTCTGGTGACGGTCCTGCACTAAATAAAATTCGCAGCCCACAATGGGTTTCACGTTGTACTTGTTGGCCTCGGCCACGAAGTTGAACGCCCCAAACATGTTGCCGTGGTCGGTCATGGCAATGGCTTTCATGCCATCGGCGGAGGCCTTTTTCATGAGCGCGCCAATGCTGGCGGCCCCGTCCAGGAGCGAGTACTGGGTGTGGGTGTGGAGGTGGGAAAAATCTGGCACGGCTAAAAGAGTCTTGAGTTCTGAGTCCTGAGTCGCGAGTCAAAAATGAGCCGCAAAAGGACTACGAAGATACAAAGAAAACCCCGGAGAACGGCGGAAAAGTTGCCCGCCGGAAGGGTGTTTTGGGCTTGTTTTTCAGGAATGGGTGCGAAAACAGGAAGCCTTGGTACTTGACCGGGAAAATGGCAGACGGAGTGGGTTTTCACACCCGGGCTAAAGGAAAAGCCTTGGGTTTCAGCGCGTGAGGCGGTACCTTTGGGCTTTAACGCTCTTCTATTCTTATGAATTTCGCTTTAAATACTTCTCTGGGCCGTTTCCGGCTGATTGCCATCATTGAAGGCATTTCTTACTTGGTTTTGTTGTTTATTGCCATGCCCATGAAATACCTGGGCGGCATGGAAAAAGCGGTGAAGTACCCGGGCATGGTGCACGGGGTACTGTTCGTGCTGTTCGCCTTCCTGTTGCTGCAGGTCTGGATTGAGTACCGTTGGTCTTTCAAGAAAGCGGTGGCCGCCTTCTTCTGGTCACTGGTTCCGTTTGGGACTTTCTACTTTGACAAGAAAATCGCCCAGGACCAGCCTAACCGCTAATCTTTCTGTTTAGGGCCTGTTTTTAGGAAAATGGCCTCTAAACGCGTTATTGCAACTGCACGCGCTGGTACGGCGGAATGACGTATCGGTCTTCGTCGCCCAGTAGATGCATCTTCAGGCCTTTGGCGGTGAACGGCTGGCCGTTCTCAATGGCGTAAATATTGGTCTCGGTCATGGCCATGCCGTCTACCACCGTCACCAGGCCGCTGCCCACCACTTCTATGTTCCCGCCGTCGGTGACCAGGATGGCGGTGTCTTCTTCCAGACCAATGCCAATGCACTCTGGGTTGGTGCAGATGGCCTGCGTCATGCGCACAATGCGGCCCCGGGTAAGAAAATGGGTGTCGATGGCCACGTTCTTGAGGAACTCCAGCCCGGTGGTGAGTCGCACATCGCCTTTGATATACCCTCCCTGCGATTCGCCTTCATAGATCATGGGCGTAGACATGGCCGTGGCGCCGGCGCTGGTACCGGCAATGATGATCTGGGTGAACATGTAGCGTTCTTTCATGGTGCGCAGCACCTCAGAGCCGCCTAAGAGGGCAGTCAGCCGGAGCTGGTCGCCGCCGGTGAGCATGATGCCGGCCGCTTTCTGGATCAGCTCCACGTACTCGGGTTTGTTCGCGTCGGGGCGGGTCCGGATGTCGGCTACCTGCACGTTGTGCACGCCCAGCTCCTTGAAAAGCTTCACGTAGTCCTGAGCCGTTTCCTCCGGTATCTGCGATGCCGTGGGAATGACTACTACTAGCGCATTGTCTCCCTGCAGTTCGTCTACAAACCGTTTCAGGATCTGTTCATGGATGAAGTTGATGTTCTGAAACTTTTCCTCCGCCTGGCCCTCGCCTTTGTCCTCCTTCCCCCCAATGGCCAACAGTTTTCCCTTCGGGATGATTTTGGAGGCCTGTGAATGGGGGACGGATTTTCTTTTTGCGTTTGCCATGACTGTGACGTTGGGACGAATGTTGAACGAAGTCGCTCATCTGGTTGTACTTCGCACTTGCTATACGCAGCTCTTGTACTTTGGTGTACTAAAATTGCATCTGAGTGGATGTCTTTGGTTTGTACCGGCTCAGGCAAGCAAAAGAGCGCCCCGAAGACCGATCATCATTTGAATCTGTTTTAGCATCGTTTTACCGAAAACAGGCCCTAAATGTAGGCGTGCAGTAAATTGCTTGGAAGGGGAGGCGGCAAAGAAAAAGGGTATCGCCGGACACGTACGTGCAACCCGGCAATACCCTTAAGCGAAAAGCTTCTCTCTTTCTAAAGTGCTTTCCTGAAACTTCTAAAATCTGTCATTTCCCAGATCTCGGTCCAGGCCGGGATAGATGTCGTTGTCCAGCGGGCTGTTGCTGGCGGGGTAGCTGCCGTCTTCAATGATGGTAGTGCGTACAATCACCACTTCATCCTCCGGTTGGGTGTTCTTTTTGGAGAATCGGCCGTTTTTGGGCAGGTTGAGGTTCTTGAGCGCGTCTTTGTTCATCAAGGCATATACGGCGGCACCAGCGGCTACTACCAGCGCACTGGTGGCTACGGGGTGCATGATGGCGCGGGTGTACAGGCTGGTTTTCATCACATAGCCTTTGTGGTTGCCGCGCACGTTTCCGGCGGTGGAAGGACGGTGCAGCGAACCGGCCCGGTTGAGCGGTGGCTCATCTTCCAGTTGCTCTTTGGTCATAATCTTGGAACTGATCCAGTCCATGGCTCCCGGGAAACGCTTGTTCAGGGCGCTCATGGCCTTGCCTCCGCCCCCTACCATAATGTCACGGTGCGGATGTTCGGCGGCGTGCAGGATAGCGGCGGCCACTTCCTCCGGCGTATACACCGGGGCCGGCAGGGTAAGGGCCTTGTCAGTGTAGTTTTTGGCGTGTTCTGGGTAAGGCGTGTCAATACCGGCGGGTTTGATCAAGGTCACCGAGATAGGCGCTTTCTCTTCCATCAGCTCAATCCGGAGGGCATCAGTGAAGCCTTTCACGGCGTGCTTGCTGGCGGCGTACATGCCTTGCAGCGGAATAGAAACGTCAGATACCTCGCTGCCCAGGTTGATGATGGCACCGCCTTTATGCCGCAGGTGCTCAGCGGCAATCTGCGAGCCGTACACGATTCCCCAGAAGTTGGTGTCAAACAACCGGCGGTTGTCTTCGTCGCTCACCTCAGCGATGCGGCCGTAAATAGAGACCCCGGCATCGTTCACCCAGGTGTCAAAGCCGCCGCATTCCCGGATAGCCACATCGGCAATCCACTGCACTTCTTCTTTGCGGCCCACATCGGCCACGCAATGGAAGGCGCGTCCGCCCTCGTTTCTGATCTGCTGTTCAATATCAATCAGGGCCTCGCGGTTGCGGGATGCCAGTATAACGGTAGCTCCTTTTTTAGCGGCCGCCAAGGCCGTGGCCAAGCCAATTCCGCTGGAAGCGCCAGTTATTACAATTACCTGCTCTTTAAGCGGTTTCAAAGTGATTGCCATACCTGTGGTTTAATTAAAGTTTTGATACTAATTTGTTTATGGATTTTTCTTACGGAGCCGATACCGTTAAGATTCACGAAATACCAGGCGGCGCAGGAAAGCTACCTCCGGGTAAATGCGTTTTGGTGCGCGCCTACTGGCCGTTACAGACCTTCTCCGTCTATGCCCAGCACCCGCAGAATTTCGGCGGTGAACCCGGCCTCCGCCAAAGCATTTTCCACGCGCTGAGGGTCCAGGTTTTTCCCGGAGATGCTCAGAACATTTTCCGAGGATTGGGTGTCAACCTGCCACTCACTGATGGTCTCAATTTTGTCCAGAAGGGGGGCAACTTTGGCTACCTCCTCCTGGCCGCTCAGGTTGGTTTTGAATTTCAGGATTTCCATCTCGTTTCTTTTGTGCTTTCTTCTTTTACTGGAAATTCTGCAGGTGGTTGTATTTTAACCGAGGAAGGTCTGGCCAGGTAACCCCTCTTTAGGCCTGTTTTCTGAAAAAGAGACCTAAAACGACCAGTTCCTGAATCGGTTGAGAAAGAGACGTTTGTAATAGAAATCGAGCAAGCACAAGCGGCGGGGAGTTACGATTTCTGGAAGACTTTCTTCAGTTTCATGAGCCAGCCGGGTTCTTTTACTTCGTTCCCCAGCAGGTAGCCGTAGGGATGAAGTGCGGGCACCTGGTCGCAGAGGATTTTGATGACGGCAAACAGCGGCTCAAACAAGATCATGCCCGCCACTCCCCACACCAGTTCCCCCGAAACCACCGCCACTATGGTGAAGATGGGGCTCAGGTTGAGTTTCGCGCCCATGGCCAGGGGTTCAATGAAATTGTTGTCGATGATCTGCGCGCCCACAATCACCAGCATGGTGGGGAGCACCAGATCAGTTGATCCGCTGGCCAACGCAAACACCAACGGGAAAGCGCTGCCCACAAATGCGCCCACGTACGGCACTAAAATAGGAATCGCGGCAATGGGCGCAACCAGAAGGGCGTTTTCTAGCCCGATGATGGAAAACCCGATGGCGTAGAACGCGGCAATGAAGGCAATGGAGATCAGGCGGCCCGCTAAGTACTGCCCGGCCACTTTCTTGATCTGGTCCAGCACCTGGTTCACCTTGGCGTGCCGCTCTTCTTTGAAGAGCCGCAGAAAGAACTCCTGGTATTTCTCCCGTTTCCAGAGCAGGAAAAACATGTACAGCAGCACCAGCACGAAAGAACTCAGCAGCCCCAGAGAACCTTTCAGCAGCGATGTGCCCAATTTGTTCGCGGACTCAGAGAACTTCTTGATCTGTTCCTGCACCATCCTGATCTGCTCCTGCGGCGCAACCCCAAACTGTTGCCTGATCCATTCCTGCACGCTGGAAATCAACTGCTCTAACTTAGGCTGCATCTGGGGCCAGTCTTCTGAGATGTTCACCGCCTGCGCGATGAGCAGCAGCAGCACCCCGGCAATCAGAAGCACAATGAGCAGGATGCACAGCAGCGTGGCCCAGATCCGGCTTACGCCCCACTGCTCCAGTTTTCTGCCCAGCGGCAACATCAGCAGAGACAAAAGCAGGGCAAACCCCACCGGAATCAGGAACAGCCGGCCGAAGTACAGCAAGACCACTGCCAGAACAAGGAAGAGGAGCCTGGCGTTGAGCCGGAAAATGGAGGTACCTTTCATAGTGATTTTTATATATTACGATCTGTATAATACGATTCTGGGGAAAACAGTTTGCCTCCGCCTAAAGCAGGCCCCGGAAATTCTGCCCGATGAGGAGCTGGACTGTTTCGTTCAGCGTTTCAGGAAAGAAGTAAGAAAGACTCGGTTTCTGAAGATGGTTTTTGAGGCGCTCGCCTCACGGGATACTTCGGCCCCTGCCAGTTGAACACTTGGCGGAGGGAACTCAAAGAAAGAAAACGCCTGCGGGGGTGATGATCTTCCTTCTTATGGAAAGGCAGTGATTGCGTTGAGAAGTTGAGGGGATTGCCTCTTGCCTAAAGAAAACTGTCTTGGAAATTACCTGGGTCAGAAGCACGTTTTAGGGCTGTTTTCAGGAAAACAAGCCGCAAACGGAACGGGACAATTGCAGGAAACCAACCGTTTCACCTGAACAACAAGGCGGGGTAGACTCGTACACAGGGTCGGCCTCAAAAGGTTGACGAGACATGGAAGAGACTTCTGGCACCACCAAACCTTCTCGCCTGGGCGGCATGTTCCGGGCGCTTCACTACCGCAATTACCGTTTGTTTTTCATGGGGCAGGGCATCTCCCTCATTGGCACCTGGATGCAGCAAGTGGCTATGAGCTGGCTTGTGTACCGCCTCACCGATTCTGTTTTTCTGCTGGGCATGGTGAGTTTCGCCAACCAGATTCCCTCGTTTCTGCTGGGGCCTTTCGCCGGAGTCCTTTCTGACCGCTTTGACCGGCACCGCGTGCTGCTGGTGACGCAGTTCCTGTTTCTGATCGAAGCCAGTACGCTGGCCGCCCTGGTGCTCACCGATACCGTGACCATTCCCTACATTCTGGCCCTGGGCGTGTTTGCCGGCATTGTGAACGCCTTTGACATGAGTGCGCGACAGTCCTTGGTGGTACACCTGGTAGAGAAACGCGAAGACATGAGCAACGCCATCGCCCTGAACTCCTCCATGTTCAACATGGCGCGGTTGGTGGGCCCCTCGGTGGCGGGCGGGATCATTGCCACCCTGGGCGAAGGTGTCTGTTTCCTGATCAACGCCATCAGTTACCTGGCCGTACTGGCCTCCCTGCTCATGATGCGGTTGCCCGTGCTGGAGCGCAAAGCCCAGGACACCCAAGTCCTGAAATCGCTGAAAGAGGGATTCCAGTACGCCTTCGGGTTTGCGCCCATCCGCGACATTTTGGTGCTCATTGCCACTCTCAGCCTCTTCGGGATGCCGTTCACGGTGCTTTTACCGGCCATCGCGCGCGATGTGCTGGGCGGCGATGCCAGTACGCTGGGTCTGTTGATGGGCGCTTCGGGCGTGGGTGCGCTGCTCGGGGCCTTGTACCTGGCCTCTCGCAAATCGGTGCTGGGGCTCGCCCGGGTCATTGTGGTGGCGTCCATTCTGTTTGGGGTGGGGCTGATTGTCTTTGCTCTTTCCCAAACCATGCTGCTGTCTTTGGTAGGGATCTTTGTGGTAGGGCTGGGCATGATTCTGCGCATGGCTTCCAGCAACACCCTCCTCCAGACCATTGTAGATGATGACAAACGCGGCCGGGTGATGAGCTTCTATTCGATGGCGTTCATGGGCATGGCGCCCATCGGGAGCCTACTGGCCGGTTGGCTCGCCGAGCGGATTGGCGTGGCGTATACGCTGCTGGGCTGCGGCATCATCTGCCTGTTGAGCATTGTTCCGTTTGTGCTGAGCCTCCCCAAGTCGCGGCAACTGGTGCGGCCTATCTATGAGCGTCTGGGCATTCTGCCCGAGATTGCCACCGGGCTGCAAACCGCTTCCACGCTTACGTCTCCGCCGGAAGGAGGTAAGATGTAGTTTTGAGCTCGTTTTTAGAAAACAGGCGTAAAACGGATTCGGGCATTTCGTCTGGGGTTTTGCTGGCGAAGTGCCGCTGTTGGCGTGGGTGCATTAACTTTTATTGTTTCATAGCTGGGCTCCGAGCGCTCACGGCCGCGAGGCCTCGTCTTCCGGGTGAGCGCTGTTGTTTTAGTCCTGGCCAGCAGGCCTGCCGCATGCGCGGCACCGGATCTAAAACAAAGGCGCTCACCCGAAAGACTGGTTTTGGGTTCTTCTGCTAGTCGCGTTTCTTCGCCGCTCTGGTGAAGTCATCCCAATGCTGCATTTGCTTTGCCGCTGTTCATGCTCTTGCCAATTTGCCGTTGTTGATGTTCTCACCAACAACCAGAACAGCTTTTCCAAAACGCAATCTATAGCATCAGCCTTGGTTACCCTGTCTCTGAGACTACCCCAGTTCATTCCTATACCGTTTTGCCGTTGTTGGTGTTCTCTCCAACAACCTGAATAGCGTCTCCAAAACGCCACCCCATCGTTTGCATTATCTAACTTATGGCTGAATCTGTTTCTGGCACGTTTACAGAAAAACAGCCCCAAAACAGCAGGAGCCAGCTTGTAGGCCGGCTCCTGCTGTTTTGGGGCTGTTGGTTGTTGTAGTAGGTTTTTATTGTTTGGGTTTAATCACCAGGCTTTCTCCCACGCTCACGTTGTAATCGGTTTTGTTGTTCCATTCCTGAAGCTGCTGAATGGTAACGCCATATTTGCGGGAGATGCCATACATGGATTCGCCGGGGGCTACTTTGTGGGTGATGGCATCAGTGGCCGGGGTAGCGGACGAGGAATCAGGAGCAGCCTCCGTAGAAACGGTGGTGGCAGCGGCCGGGGCGGAAACCACCAGTTTCTGGCCGATGGAGATGGCGCCGGTACCCAGGTTATTCCACGTCTGCAGGTCCTGCACCGATATGCCGTATTTGCGGGAAATGGCATACAAGGTCTCGCTTGGGGCTACCGTGTGCTCAGTGGCGGAAGTAGCGGCAGGGGCTGCGGCCGGGGTTGCTTTTACGGGCGCGGCAGCGGTAACCGGAGCAGATGTTGCAGCGGGAGCAGTTGCCGGAGTGGAGCTAGCGGTGCTGGTAGTGGCGGAGCCGGTTAACACCAATTCTTTGCCTAGCGCCAACGGAACGCTGCCGTCCATCTGGTTCCAAGCCAGCAAATTGCCCACCGGGATGCCGTATTTCCGGGAGATAGAATAAAATGTCTCGCCTTTCTCCACCACATGCGTACCGGAGGCCGGAATTGCAATAGGCTGGGGAGCGGCCACTTTCACGTCTGAGATGACCGCTTCTTCGGGAGCCTTGCGTTCCAGAGCCGGAGCGGGTTTGTTTGTAGCAACCGCGGCTGGGTTCTTAGTAGGATAAGTGGCCGGGGCAGAGGCTGCCTCTTCCTGAGGCGTTTTCTTCACGTACGGAGGTACACTGGTATCTTCCACTTCCACACTGATGGCGCCTGGTTTAGGAGTAGGCTGCGTGGTAGGTTTAGGAGTTGAGGCTACCGGGGTAGCCGCCGCAGGTTGCGTGGCGGGGGCCTGGGCCAGAACCTCCGTAGCGGCCGGAGCTTCGTCTTCCAAAGGTCTGATTTCCACCGGAATGCTGGTAGGTCTGGTTTCCTGTAACCACATCACTCGGCCCGGTTCCAGGGTCTCACTTTTCTGCATCCGGTTCTTGGAATACAGTTTATTCAGCTTCATCGCATACTTCTGAGAGATGTCCTGCATGGTCTCGCCGCGCTGTGCTACGTGGAACTCGGTGTCTTTGGCTTTGGCGCGTTTGCCTTGCAGGTAATACGTTTTGCCGGGCACCACCTCGTCGCCAATTTTCATGTCGTTCACGCGCAAGAATTTGCTCGTGGAGATGTTGCCTTGCAGAGCCAGCATGTCTTTATTGTCACCGGGCTGGGCCACGATAGAGGCCGGAACGTAGGTGTTGTTCAACTTGGCCTTGATGGTCTGAATAAAGCCTTTCAGGCCGCTGGCATTGGTCTGAGACCGGTTAGCAATGGCTCTGGTAGGAGTGGTAGCGCCGGATTTTCTAACCGGACCAGCGCTGGCGAGCACCGGCCGGGAAGCACCAGAAACATAGGGAATCATCACCGTGTACTCTTTGTCAGAAGGCACCGTGGAGGCCATGAGCCATTTGTTGTAACGCTCCACCTCCGCGGCATCGGCTTGGGCCGCCATGGCGATTTCAGTGAGGGTTTGGCCCGGAACGGCTTTTACCGGCTGTAGCGTAATGGTGGGGTTGGGGTTCTTCCCGATGGCGTTTTCATAGGCCACTTTGTGCGCCAAGAACGTGAGCAGGTATTTGTTGGTCTGGTTGGTTACCTCCATTTTCTTCGCCCCGATGTCTGATGTTTTGGTCAAGGCTTTGGTGCCGTTCAGGCCCTGGTAATACGAAAGCAGGGTGTTGAACCAGTTTTTGTAGTACGCGTTGCTGCGCAGCATGTATTTGGCGGCGCCGCGGCTAGACTCAATGATGTGCTTGCGCTCGTCTACCTGTGAGTTCACCCGCACGCCCAACTCAGTGGCCGACGCTTCCTTGAACTGCCAGAAACCTACCGCGTTGGAGGTGGAAACGGCATCCGATACCAGACCGCTTTCCTGCAGAACCAGGTATTTGAAATCGGCGGGAACGCCTTCTTGCTTGAGCGTCTGCTCCACGAACGGGAAATAGGCATCGGCGAGCTCCACTTTCTTCTGGAAGTACCCCGGATGCTTGGTGAGCGCGTCCACTACTTTCTGTATCTCGGTGCGGGCACTTTCCTGAATCTGCAGGTGGATGTCCGCGAAGTAGATATTGTTGGGAACTACCGGGCTTTGCGCTTGCGCCACCAGGCATAAGAGGCTGAGTAACAGGAGCGATAATGATTTTTTCATCTGATTATCGTGGGGATAAGTAAAAGAATAGCAGAAAATCTATGTTCTTGTAACACTGGAATTACCGCCGCCTAAGTGGCTACAGGGTAATAAGTTGTCAGCATAGATGTACTACAAAGTAGGTGATTTTGAGGGCGTAAAGGAAGAAGGGGGTAGGTAAAAATTTATCCACCCGCTTTTCCACGGGGTTGTCCACAGATTGTGGATTACTTTTTCCGAGCCACCAAAATCCCGTCCCTCATGGGCAGCAGCAGGTTTTCCACCCGAGGGTCTTCGTGCACCTTGCGGTTGAAGTCCAGCACCAGCTCGGTGTCCTTGTCCAGCTTGGGCCTGAATTTCTCCACCACCTTGCCGCTCCAGAGCACATTGTCCGTGAGGATGAAGCCGCCGGGCCGCACGCTGTCCAGCACCAGATCATAGTAAAGGCCGTTGCTTTTCTTATCCGCGTCAATGAACACCAAATCCCATTGCTCCTGCAGGGTAGGAATCACCTCGGCCGCCTGCCCGATGTGCAGCTGAATCTTCTGCTCCAGGCCCGCCGCCCCAATGTAGCCGCGCACCATGTCTTCCAGCTCATCGTTCACGTCAATGGTGTGCAGCACGCCGTCTTCGGTCAAGCCCTCGGCCAGGCAAAGCGCCGAGTAGCCCGTGTACGTGCCAATCTCCAGGATGCGGCGCGGGCGCAGCATCTGCGAGAACATGGCCAGCGTGCGCCCCTGCAAATGCCCCGAGAGCATGCGCGGTTTCATCACCTTCAGGTGCGTCTCACGGTTCAGCTGGTGCAAGAGCGGGGTCTCAGGGGAAGTGTGCGCCTCGGCGTAGGCATTCAGGTCTGGGTCCAGGAAATCCATTTTGTAAATTAGGAGATGTGGGAATTTGAAGATGTGTAAATAAGTTCTGGGCAAAGGTACAGCCGCGGAGTTTAGGAGGATAGTTTTGGCCTAGTTTTCAGAAAACAGCCCTAAAAAGGTCAGGTAAGCAAATTCACCACACCACCATTTCCAGACGTAGGGCGTTTCCTTCTGTGACTTGCTGGGTCTGCTTGCATTGGTTTAACTTTTCAGTTTCGCCCTACAAAATCCAGAAATTTGAGGCGTGCATGAGGCGAAAGCCTCCGCTGCGCTTCGCAGATTCAGCACAAGCAACCATCATTCCACCCTAAACAGCCCTGCTCCTAAAAGAAGTACTCGTAATTGCCATGAAGTCGTTGAACCGCAGTCTCCGTTGTTGGTGAGAACACCAACAACGGAGAGAGGAGTAGGAAGAAAATGAATCAGCAGGTGTAAACATCCCCCTTCGCCCCCTTCAAAGGGGGAATCTCCGCTGAGGAGCAATAGTCAAAGACGGGTAGGGTAACAATTCACCAAGAAGAAGGCAAGGCACGGAAGTAACTCCGCACCATAGAACATCAAAAAGAGCCTGTCACATACGCAGCAGGCTCTCCAGCAATTAAGATTCTCTCAAAAACCGTTTTGAGCCTATTTTCCCAAAAGCAGCCTCAAAACAGCTCTCCTTAAAACCGCTTAATCAAACATCCCGTAGCCCGGCGTTCTGAGTTGGCGACGGAACGCCCAGCCAACAGCGCGTCCAGCGCCCCAGCCAAATACCGCTCTTTCACATAGTTCTCCGCTTGCGGATTGTCATCAATGGCGCCTTTGTAGCGCAGGTAGAACCCGTCATTGGAGTTCTGGAGCACAAATACCTCCGGCGCTTTGGTGGCGCCAAACTGCTTGCTCAGTTGCTGCCCTTCATCAATCAGATAAGGGAAATTCTGGGTGCTGGGACGGTCTGGCTGGGCTTTGTCGGTTTGGCTGCCTTCTTCCAGCCCGATGTTCGTGTTCACGTACACGAACTTAGCGCCTTTGCCGCTGTACGCCTTAGAAAGGCTTTGCAGGCGGTTTTCGTAAAGTTTGGAATACGGGCAGCTGACGCTGGTGAAGACCACCACCACCAGCGGGGTGTCTTTGAAACTAGACAACTCCACGGCTTGGTGCTGGGCATCTTTCAGCGTGAAATTGTCCACTTTGGCACCCAGGCGGTATCCGCTCTGGGCGAAGGCACCGGTGGTGAAGAAAAAGGCGATTAAAAAAGTAAAGAATGATCTCATATTCGTTAGGTCCAAAAGGTGAAGGGTGTGTACCGGAGAACGTTTCTCCGGCAGGGGAAACCCTATTGAAAGGCTAATTCAGCCAACTACTTGTTCAGCGCGGGGCCAGTACATACGTCAGCACAAACGCCGGGTGTATTTCATACTGAACGGTAAAGCGCTGCTCCAACGTATCCGTGACTACCCGCCCCGTGAAAGCACCGGCCGCCTGCCGATCAAAATCTTCCAGCAACAGATTCTCCTTGAAGTGGAGTTTCTTGTGGCGGTACACTTTGTAAAGGGTCTCCTTGGCGCTCCAGTATACGTGTATTTTGTCAGAGTCACTCGCCGAGGCCGCTGTTTCTGCCTCGTTCAGGAACCGCGGGGCCAGGCGAGGGGCCTTTTCTCCCTTTAGTTCAAGATCTATGCCAACTTGGTGCGTGCCCGATACCATGGCCCCCACCCATTCGCCCGAGTGCGTCAGGGAGACGTGCCAGGCGGCATCAGAGCAAACTGGTCCGCCCGTTTCTTGCGTGTGCAGGTACATATCCGGGGCCGAGAGCTTTTCCAGCAGCAGGTAGGCCAACAGACGCGCCGCCAGCCACTCGCGGGTACGTGACTCGGCTTTGAAAACCGGCAGTTCATGGTCAGGGCGTCGCGCCAACAGTTCTTCCCGCAACTGATCAGTGGTTTCTGTTACCAGCCAAAGTCCCAGGAGCGAGGTGGAAGAAAGTTGCTGGAGCTGGTGAAGCGGCATAGGCGCGAAAAGGCGGAAGCGGTTTTTGGGCTGTTTTTGGTAAATTTAGGCAAAAATAGCTTCCGTTCCCTTACCCTTTGCCATGGCTAGTCCGTTTCAGGTTCAGAAAATCACCACCCTTACCGGTCACCGCGACTGCGTCTATACGCTGGAACGCGCGCCCGAGCCCCAGAAATTCTTTTCGGCCGGGGCCGATGGCATGGTGGTGCAGTGGGATTTAACCAACCCCGAGCACGGCGAACTGGTGGCCCGCGTCAGTTCCAGCGTGTACGCGCTCAAATACGTGCCGGAGAAAGAATGGCTCCTGATCGGGCACAACCACAACAGCCTGGAAGTACTGGACCTCCGGGCCAAGGGTATCGTAAAAACCATTCCGTTACCCCCGGCCGCCATCTTTGACATTCAGTATTCCTGGAGCACGCAACAGGCATTCCTAGCCTTAGGCGACGGCTCGTTGGTGGCGGTAGATCTGGAGAAACTGGCTGTGCAGAAAGTGAAGCGGTTCTCCGAGAAGAGTATCCGGACCATCGCGCTGCATCCGCAGAAACCGGAACTGGCGCTGGGCTTGAGCGACCACCGAATTTTAATGCTGGATTTGGAGACGCTGGACGTAAAGCAAACGTTAGAAGGCCATACCGGCTCGGTGTTCACGTTGGCGTACACGCCTGCGGGTGATTACCTGCTCAGCGGCAGCCGTGATGCCCATTTGCGCGTATGGGAGGCAGTAAACCAGTATCAGGAACATGCCAGCGTCATTGCGCACCTGTTCACCCTGAACCACATCGCGTTCAGCCCCAACGGGCGGCTTTTTGCCACCTGCAGCATGGACAAAAGCGTGAAGGTATGGGATGCCCAGACGTTCAAATTATTGAAAGTGATAGACAAAGCCCGGCACGCCGGCCACGGCACCTCTGTCAACAAATTGTTTTGGTCGGCTCATTGGAATCAGTTAGTTTCGTGTAGTGATGACCGCAGCATTGCGGTTTGGGCGTTAACCTTGAAGGAAATATGAAGATTACACCGTTAGAAATCAGACAGAAAACGTTTGAGAAAGCGTTTAGGGGCTTGGACAAAGAGGAGGTGCACGCATTTCTGCTGAACCTTTCCCAGCAGTGGGAAAAGTTGCAGGATGAGAACAAAGACCTGCGCCTGAAGTTGGAAGTGGCCGGCCGTGAAGTCCAGAAACTGCGCGAGGTGGAATCATCGCTTTACAAAACCCTCAAGACCGCCGAAGACACCAGCACCAGCATTGTAGACCAGGCCACTAAAGCCGCTGACCTGCAGGTGCGCGAAGCCCAGCTCAAAGCCGATCAGGTGCTGGAAGCCGCCCGCCAGAAAGCCCGCAGCGTACTGGAAAGCGCCTACATGCAAGCCGACAAAACCGTGGCAGAAATGCATGCTGAGGTGAAGAACCTGGAGCAGGATTACCTACGCCTGGAAGATTACCTGGAGAACATGGTGCGCGATCTTCAGAACCTGGCCTCAGACGCCTTGGACAAGGTGGAGAAAACCAGAGCAAAACCAAAAGCCTCACTTGCCAGTATCTTACAAAGAGCCGCTCAAATTAAAGCACAGCGGCCCGATGACGAAAAAGATACGACCATGAACGCATTCACTTCAATGCCCATAGCCCCGGTAGCTCCGGCTACCACCAGCGCAGAGATCCCGGCTTCGGCCTTCACAGACCAGCCCCAGGCAGGCGGCTATGAAATAGGCGGCGGCGGAAGCCGCGAGTCTATTCCTTCTACGCCCGGCACTATTCAGCCGGTCCATACGCCAAACCCGGCCCCGGACGTGCAGCCCCGGACCCCCGAGATTGTGCCGCCGCACATCCCTACGCCGTCCATTGATCCTCCCAGAAGGGAAGAGCCCAAACCAGATATTCCGCCAGCGCCTAGCCCAACTCCAGTGGAGGAGCCAGCGCCCGAGCGGGAGCAACCGGTGCCTACCACCCCAGAGGTGCAGCCACCCATGACCACCCAAGCCAAACCAGCCCCAGCGGTTGCGGTGAGCGGCGGTTCTTTCTTTGACGAAATCTAGTTCTGGCATCTATGGGGCAGATTGCGCTGGAAGGCATGGAGTTCTTTGCCTACCACGGGTATTATGACGAGGAGCAGAAAATAGGGAACAAGTACGGGGTAGACCTCTACCTCCAAACCGACCTGCATGCTGCCGGCGCCTCAGACAACCTAGAGCAGACGGTAAACTACGAGACGCTGTATAACTTGGTAAAACACGAGATGAGCATTCCTGCCCGTCTTCTGGAGCATGTGGCCCACCGCATCTTAGAAGGCGTTTATCAGCAATTCCCCTTCGTGCAGCAGGTGAAAGTCAGCGTCTCCAAGTTCAACCCACCTTTAGGCGGAATCTGCCACCGGGCCAGAATCACGGTAGAGAAGAACAAAGCGTAAGACGATGTTTTTGGCCTGTTTTTAAGAAATCAGGCTGAAAACAAGAATAGAAAAGGCCTCACCCGTTGCAAGACAGGTGAGGCCTTTTTGTTTAACTTTTTTTTGGTGTTGCTTGTAGGGGCAATCCCTTGTGGTTGCTCTTATCGTGCCCGCTAGGTTGGGATTACTTTACAGGCAGATACAATCCTTCATCAGCAAAGGGCAACCACAAGGGATTGCCCCTACATAAAGACGGGAACCAATCCTTCATCTTCCCATCTCCACATCTGCAAATCTTCAAATCTCCTTATCTCCAAATCAATCTTCTCTTCCCCAGCGGCCGCGGCCTTTTCCGTTGCCGCGTTTTTCCAGCTTTTCCTCCAGGTCTTTCTGCCAGTCTTTTTCGCGGTCTTTTTCCTTCTTGCCTTTCCGTTTGAACAGGTCTTTGAGTTTGCGGCCGCTTCTTTTGAAGAACTCATCGATGCCTCGGTCTTCCTCCACCACAGTTTCTTCCACGAAGGGCGGTTGATAGGGCGGGCAGTTGAGGTAGCTCCGTAAATGTGCGGGCAGCGGGGCGAATTGGCTGTACCCGTATCGGCGGTAGGTACGGTCGGAGCTCAGGCGTTGGAAGAAGTTGCCCCAGATGGGAAGCGCGGTATTGGCTCCACCGCCTTTTTCCAGGTCCCGGAAACGGATGCGGCGGTCTTCGCCGCCTACCCAGGCTCCGGCCACCAACTCAGGCGTGAACCCGATGAACCAACCGTCGGCGTGTGATTGGGTGGTACCTGTTTTGCCCGCGATCCCCATTTTCAGGCGATACTCGCTCCGGAGCCGCCGGCCGGTGCCTTCCTGCACCACGTTTTCCAGCATGGGGCGCAGCAGAGCCGTTGTCTGGCTGGAGAGCACATGCTGGCCCTGGCCGTTCGGGTTGGCTTGGTCTAGCAGGACGGTGCCTTGCCGGTCGGTGATGCGCAGTAGGTAGCGGGGTTTGATCTGGTACCCGCCGTTGGCCAAAGCCGCGTAGGCCGCCACCATCTCCAAAAGGCTGGCATCGGCGGTGCCCAGGGCCAGGGAAGGCGTGGAGGGAAGCTCGCCGGTGATGCCCAGGCTATGCGCCGTTTGCACCACGTTGGGAAGACCCGCCTGCAGCGCCACGTTCACTGATACCGTGTTAATAGACTGCGAAAGCGCGCCCAGCATGGAGTAGGAGCCGCCGTACTGGTCATCGGCGTTGCGGGGCGACCAGTTTTCGTACTCGGGGAAGGTGCGCCGGTCATTGGAGAAGTAGGAGCAAGGGGCGATTCCTTTTTCCAGGGCCGTGGCGTACACAATGGGCTTGAACGTGGAGCCCACCTGCCGGCGCGACCGCACGTGGTCATATTGAAAGTAGTTGTGGTTGATGCCGCCCACCCAGGCCCGCACGAAGCCGCTTTTAGGTTCCATGGCAATAAAACCGGCGTTCAGGTAGCGCAAATAATGCCGCAGCGAATCCAGCGGGCTGATGGTGCGGGTAGTTTCGCCCCGCCACCGGAACACCTGCATTTTGCGGGGCGTTTTGAAAATCTCGTCAATTTCCTCGTCAGAAAGGCCGGCGGCTTTGTGGCGTTTGTAGCGCAGTGACCGCAGCTTGGCGGCTTGCAGGACATCGGGTTGGCCGGTCCAGGGCGCTTTGTTTCCCCAGTGCTTGTCAAAATCAATCTGCAAGGCTTTCATGCGCTGCTTCAAGGCCAGCTCGGCGTGACGCTGCATTTTGCTGTCTAGGGTGGTGTAAATCTTCAGACCGTCGGTGTAGAGGTTGTAGGGCTCGCCGTCGGCGTCTTTCTGCTGCGCCGCCCACTGGCCCAGTTCCTCGCGCAGGTGCTCCCGGAAGTAAGGCGCCAGGCCGCTGTGATGCGAGTACGGGTTGTATCGGAGCTCCAGCGGAAGCTTTTGCAGCGAGTCTTTCTGGGCGGGAGTAAGGTAGCCATATTTCGCCATCTGGGCCAGTACCACGTTGCGGCGCTGCTTGGAACGCTCAGGATACAGCTTGGGATGGTAGGAGGTAGTGCCTTTGAGCAACCCGATGAGCACGGCGGCTTCCTCGGTCTTGAGGGAATCAGCGGAGGTGTTGAAAAAGCGGCGGGCCGCCGATTCTATGCCGTACACGTTCCCGCCCATGGGCACGGTGTTCAGGTACAGCCCCAATATCTCTTCTTTGGAATAAATGGCCTCAAAACGCCGGGCCAGAATGGCTTCGCGCAGCTTGTTCACGGGCATGGACAGGAAACCCAGGCTCTTGCGCGGGAACAGGTTTTTGGCCAGCTGCTGGCTCAGGGTGCTGCCTCCGCCGGAGCTTTCTTCCTGCAACAAGAGGCTTTTGATGAACACGCGGGCCAGGCTGCGGTAATCCACGCCGTCGTGTTCGTAAAACCGGACATCCTCGGTGGCAATGAGGGCTTTGATGGCGGGCTCGGCAATCTGGTCATAGGCCACGTTGGTGCGGTCCTGGATGAAGTAGCGGCCAATGAGCACGCTGTCGGCGGTGTAGACCTCAGACGGCATGTTGTTCTGCACGGCTTTGAGTTGCCGCTTGGTGGGCAGCCAGCCAAACAGCCCGAAGTACACCGACAGGTAGAACACAAACAGCAGCATCAGTCCGCCAGCCAGGAGCTTGCCCATGACCCGCAGCCACCCTTTGGAATTCAACGACCGCCAGTAGCTGAGGCGTAGCTTCTGCCCGTGGCGCGCTATCCAGCGCCTGCGCCGGGTGTTGAACCAATCTGAGAAGCTTCCGAAGTACGAGTTAAAAAAGGGCATGCGCTAAAAACGTATAAACGTAAGCAAAGGCTATGCTTACCACAAGGATACTGCAAAGGTTGCGCCATTTCTGGGCCGTTTTCTCCAAATTGGCCGTAAAACAGAGGCGGCGGAAGTTTCCTTCCGGGCCAAAGATGTGGCTAATACTTGAAATCTAAGCAGATGGCAGAAGCGAAAAAGATAAAACTAAGCGTGCTGGACCAGTCTCCGGTGCGGGCGGGCGGCACCCCGGAACAGGCCCTGAAAGAAACCCTGCAATTGGCCCAACTAGCCGATCAACTGGGCTACACGCGCTATTGGGTGTCTGAGCACCACAACTCCCTGGGGTTGGCGGGGCCATCGCCCGAGGTCCTGATTCCGTACCTGGCGGCGCATACTCAACACCTGCGCGTGGGCTCGGGCGGCGTCATGTTGCCGCATTACAGCGCCCTGAAAGTGGCCCAGAATTTCCGGTTGTTGGAGGCGCTGTACCCCAACCGCATTGACCTGGGCATTGGCCGCGCCCCCGGCACCGACCGTAAAACCGCCGCCTTGCTCAACCCCTACAATCAGTTCAACGAGCAGGATTTCGTGGACCAGCTCATCAACCTGGACCGCTACCTGCAGGACGGCTTGAACGGCTCTGAGGCCGCCGAGGTGAAAGTCACGCCCCGTTCGGCTACCACGCCCGAGCGCTGGCTGCTGAGCTCCAGCGGCCAGAGCGGCGTGTTTGCGGCCCACTTCGGGATGGGGTTTTCCTTCGCCCACTTCATCAACCCCAACGGCGGCCCCGAGATGATGCACGCCTACCAGACGCGCTTCAGCCCCTCGGCCCTGCTGAAGCAGCCCGCCGGGAACTTCGGCATCTTCGTGCTCTGCGCCGATACTGAGGAGAAGGCCGAGGAACTGCAACTCTCCATGGACATGCTCATGCTGCACATCCGGCAAGGCAAAGCCAGCGGCGTTCCCTCCCTGGAAACCGCCAAAGCCTTCTACGCCGACCTGGAACCCGATGAACTGGCCCACGTGCAGTACAACCGCCAACGCATGGTCTCCGGCACCCCCGCCCAAGTGAAAGCCAAACTAGATGCCCTAGCCGAGGCCTACAACGTAGACGAGATTGTCATCGTCACCATCACCTACGATTTCCAGGACCGCCTCCGCAGCTATGAGTTACTGGCCCAGGCATACGGTCTGGAACCGCGGGAGTAATTGTTGATTGTTAATTGCTAATTGTTGGTTGTTAATTGCTGAAGTGTTTATTTCACTTGGAAGTGGTTGACGTGCGCTTTAAGGCTGTTATTTAGAAAGTAGGCTAAAACTAGAAAATCAGGCCCAAAACGCTGGCGCGAGTTTGCAACTCGTGCCCACCGATGAGGGGTAGTCTCCAGACTACCCTCGCCGTGACAACGGCGAAACCGGTACTGCCGATTTTTTTTCTTCCATCACTTTCCATCAACCTGTATTGCTCACAATGACATGTATCACTTAGCGCCAATTTACTTCCGTGACGTGCAATCTTAAGTCACGGAAGTAACTTCCGCGCCATAGTTGACAACGGCGAAACCGGGATTCCATCAGTTTCCACCTAACTACTATTGCCCACTATAGCTAGGAAATAAATCTGCGCCATAGTGAGTACTTCTTTTCTAGACTCAGGACTCCAGACTCAGAACTCCCTTTTTGTCAACTCCTGTAGCCGGAGGGCGTTGGCCGGGGCGTAGCCGTGCAGGTCATTGTCGAAGTACACGTACACGTCTTTTCCGGCGGCGGACCAGGTGCGGCAATGGGTGGCCCAGATATGAAGCGTGTCTTATGAGTAGCTGCCATCGTATTTCCCCTCGGGGCCGTGCAGGCGCACGTACACGAAATCGGCGGTGACTTCCAGCGGGGACAGGTGCCCGCCCAGGTCATAGATGCAGAAGGCGTGGCCGTGGTGTTGTAGCAAGGCATAGACCTCCGGCGAGTACCAGCTTTGGTCCCGGAACTCAAAGGTGTAGCGGTGGTAGGGCGGCAACACCTTCAGGAAATCCCGGAAGCGGTCCAGGTTCAGACGCCAGGCCGGCGGAAGTTGAAACAGAATGGGCCCTAATTTCTCTTCCAGCGCCTGGGCGTTGCCTAAAAATTGCGCCAGGCTCTGCTGCGGATCTTTGAGCTTTTTCATGTGCGTGATGTAGCGGCTGGCTTTCACCGAGAACAGAAACTCATCGGGAACGCTCGCTTTCCAGGTTGCAAAGGTCTCCGGGGAGGGCAGCCGGTAAAAGGAGTTGTTGATCTCCACCGTCCGGAAGAAGCGCAGATAGTACTGGGTGAAGTGTTTAGCGGTCACGCCCGCCGGGTAGAAATTCCCCTTCCAGTGGTTGTAGTGCCACCCCGAGGTGCCGATGTAGATGGTGCCGTTTTCCTGCATAGCCTTCCTTATACGCAGCGGGCGCATCAGGTTAGAACGTCGTCGGTTTTGGGGCTCTTTTTGGAAAACGGCCTCAAAACTGGCGGGGTGCACTATCTTTTTTACTCTTTGTTCCGCAGGATGGACTTGAAGAAGATCGGTACTTTTAAGCGCATTTTGCCAAAACAGCCTCAAAACGCAGCAGAAGCATCTCATAAGACCTCGTAGTGTCCGGAGGTCCTACGAGTGTCTCCTCTACTTTCCGTTTACGGGGTAATTTGCCCAAAACAGGTCCGAAACGACTCGCCTGCAGACACTGGTTGCAAGCAAAACTCATAACTAAAGGGGCAGGCGCTTACTTGTTCAGAAACCGATAGAAGATCCAGCCGCCCCAGGCATACAAAGCTACATCCACCAGGTCACCCGTGTAGCGGGGCAGAAATTTTGGGAAAACCCACTCAAACGCCAGGGAGACATACAGCACCACAAAGCCCACGTGGTACTTGGTGAAACGGATTTCAGGTCCGTACAGGAGCCGCATCAGAAACAAGGTAACGGTA
This sequence comes from Rufibacter sediminis, assembly GCF_014269285.1. Classification (GTDB taxonomy): domain Bacteria; phylum Bacteroidota; class Bacteroidia; order Cytophagales; family Hymenobacteraceae; genus Nibribacter; species Nibribacter sediminis. The sequence continues at coordinate 100,680 of NZ_JACOAF010000022.1, read as the reverse complement.
AGGAGAAGCGGGAGGCAGAGCAGATCATCGAGATAAAACCGGACCCAGGCGGGGCGGGGAGCTTCCAGCCAAACGAGGCCGCGGTGGCCCAGGTAGACAACGGCCAGCAGCCAGAAAAGGGGCGTAAAGGTGCGCCAACTTACCCGGCCAGCAGCGCGATGAGCCATAAAATGAACGAGACAATGCCCACGAAGGCCATTTGAAACCCCAGGCCAATGCTTTTCCAGAATTTGGTGAACGCGGAGTCTGAGGGATCGATCTGGATGAAATCTACGCTGAAGCGTTCCTTTTCCTCTTGTTTGCGTTCTTCCTGGGCTTGCTGCCGCTCAAACGCGGCTGGGTCTAAGAGGCTTTGGCAATGCACGCATCGGTCAGTAACATCCTGATTCCAGGGCGACCATTGGTGACAGTGCGGACATTTTTTGCTTGCTTTCATGCGGTAGTAGGGGAGGAAACCTTTTCCAGTACTGCCTCCAGTGAGGGGGAAAGGATGGTGAGCAGAAGTTCCAGAAAGTGAGGATTAGGCAAGGATTTCTGGTGTTGAAGCGCCACCACGCCCACCAATTCATCAGAGGCGTTCAGCAGGGGAGCGCCAAAGTAGCTTTCAATCCCATACTCCCCCAGGTAAATATCCAAGGGAAAGCGGTCCTTCACGCCCGAGTCGAAATACAGTACTCCGTGGCGGGAGACGTTGGCGCAGGGCGTACCGGCTAGCGGATATGTGGCTTGGGTGGGGTAGGGCTTGCCCTGGAACAGAATCTGCAGGATTTTCATTTCCCCGGGAACCGGGGTTCGGTGGCAGATCATGACCACGTGGGCTCCGGAGTGTTGATACAGAAAATGAAGCACATCAGAGACATAGGAGGCGTGCTCAGACCGCTGGGTGAGCAGAACCGCCGCATCCAGGGCCGCTTTCTCCTCCGAGCTCCAAACCACTTCCAATCTCGTGTTCCAGTTTCCTAACATTGACGCGCTTTTTATTTGCTGCTGCCTAAGCAAAAGCCATGCCGTCGGGCACATTTTCCTTTGTTAGGTGGAAAATAGGCCCAATAATCTCCCAAAGCAAGAATTTGCCCGTATCGTCTGTCATTTTTCGCTTCCCAGATTGGGACGCTTTCTGCCTTTTAGGCCTGGTTTTCAGAAAACAAGCCTAAAACAAAGCTCTTGTACCGTTACCTGCTCATGCAGGCGATGAAAGCTGTGCCAGACGGCGGCGGACAACCTTCTGACTCAGAAAGCTGATGAGGCATTTCTGGGCCTGAGGTGATTTAATTGAAGCCGGAAGCAGGCTATTTTTTATCTTTGCCTAAACCTGTTGCGCTGTGTATAAAAATCTCATCCGTCCGTTACTGTTCAAGGTAGACCCTGAAAAGGTGCACCATCTCACCACCTCCGCGTTGAAAACCGGCTTTCAGCTGCCGTTGGCCAAGTCCATCACCCGGGGCATGTTCCAGGTCACGGACAAGCGGCTGGAGCGGAACGTGTTTGGGCTCACGTTTCCTAACCCGGTAGGCTTAGCGGCTGGTTTTGACAAAGATGCCCGCATGATTGATGAGTTTGCCGAGTTGGGTTTCGGGTTCATTGAAATCGGGACGCTCACGCCTAAGCCGCAGTCGGGGAATCCCAAACCACGCTTGTTCCGCCTGCCGCAGGACGGCGCCATCATCAACCGCATGGGCTTCAACAACGAAGGCGTAGACCAGGCCGTAGAGCGGCTGCGGAACCGCAAGAGCAACGTGATTGTGGGCGGCAACATCGGGAAAAACAAAGTCACGCCCAATGAGCAGGCCCTGCAGGACTACCTGTATTGCTTTGATGCTTTGTATGACGTGGTCGATTATTTTGTGGTGAACGTGAGCTCACCCAATACTCCCGACCTGCGCGCGTTACAGGAAAAAGAGCCGCTGCGTGATCTGCTCAGCAACCTGCAGAACCGCAACCAGGGCAAAAACAGGCCTAAGCCCCTGCTCCTGAAAATTGCCCCTGACCTGAATCAGGCCCAGTTGGATGACATTGTGGAGATTGCGGCCCAAACCCAGCTCTCGGGCGTGATTGGAACCAACACCACCATCAGCCGGGCCGGCTTGCAGACGCAGGGCCAGCGGATCACCGAGATTGGGGCGGGCGGCCTGAGCGGCAAGCCGCTCACCAGCGCCTCCACCCAGGTGATTCGGTACCTGCGCCAGCAACTTCCGGAGGAGATCAGGATCGTGGGCGTGGGCGGCATCATGACCGCCGAGGACGCGGTGGAGAAACTGGAGGCCGGGGCCGATTTGGTCCAATTATACACCGGATTCATCTACGAAGGCCCGGCCCTGATCAAGCAAATTAACCAGCGGTTACTCAGGTAAATACTATATTTTGAAAACCATATACAGGTAAATTGTTCAAGGCTTATTGAACGGAATAGTGTAGATTTGAAGTTTGGAGACAGCATGGCAACGAACACATATAAACGGGATGTAGGGACTAGTCCGCGGCCTAAGAATGCGCCCAGGATTCAGCAGAATGAACCAAGAGGGAAGGCAGAATCACGCGCTGTGAAAGAGCCCAAAGAGGCGAAAGCCAAGAAGTCGCTGCCCCGGCCGCAGATCTCATTCAACTTCCTCAAAGACCGACGGCTGCAGCTGTTCATCGGGTTTTTCTTTTTGCTTTCCTCGCTGTACCTGACCATCGCGTTTGTCTCGTTCCTGTTCACCGGCACAGCTGACCAAAGCATTGTGGAGTCCGTGACCACCGAAGACGTAAAAGCCGCCGGGCTGGAGTCTGAGAACTGGCTGGGCCTTTTTGGCGCCTGGATCTCCGATTACTTCATTAACCGCTGGTTTGGTGTTGCCTCGTTTTTCTTTATCCCGGTGGTGTTCTACATCGGCTATAAAATCGTTTTCCGGCGCACCTCCATCACCCTTTCCTCCGTGGTCACTCTGTGCCTTTTCGGGTTGCTGTGGGGCTGCGTGACGGCTGGTTATCTGGTGCTGTTGAACGAAGCCACCGATACGTACGGCTTCATGAGCGGCGGCATTGGCTACGAGACCGCCCTGTGGCTGCAGAGTTTGTTGGGCTGGGGAACCGGCCTCCTGATGGGCTTTGCCCTCATCGCCTTTGTGATGTTCTTCTTCAACATCACTACCCTGGGCCGACCCAGATTCCCGAAAACCGAGGCGGCAGCCCCGGCACCTGCGTCTGCCACGGCCGCCGTGGACAGAGCAGAAACCGGCGTGTTTGCTTCGCCATCGGCGGGCATGAACCACCTCACCAACCCCAGCGGTACGTTTGAGCCCCAGGAAGAGGAACCCGCGTTTCCGGCCCCTTTTCTGGTAAAGCAACCTGAACCGGAAGAAGAGGAATACCAAAATCAGCATGATGAGGAGGACGAGTTACAGGATGAAGAATACTATGACGACCAGGAGGACGAGGAAGCCTATGAAGAGGAAGTAGAGGCTCCGGAAGAGGACGTGTTTTCCGTGAATGAGCTGCCGGTAACGCCTCGTGCAGCTGTTCCTCCGGTCACCTCGGTTCCTTTGGCCCTGGAAGTTGAGCAGGACGATGATATTCTGCTGGAAGAACCTGAAGAGGAAGTGGAACTGGCCATTGCCAATGTAGGCCTAGAGGACGAAGAAGCCGATGTGGCGGTGAGTGAGAACTATGACCCCACGCTGGATTTGCCGCGCTACCAATACCCGTCCATTGACCTGCTCACCGACTACGGCGTAGCCAAGGTGCAAGTAACCAAAGAAGAACTGGAAGCGAACAAAGACCGCATTGTAGAGACCCTGGGGAACTACAACATCGGCATCGCCAGCATCAAAGCCACCATCGGGCCAACGGTTACGCTGTACGAAATTGTACCGGAAGCCGGCGTGCGGATTTCCAAGATCAAGAGTCTGGAAGACGACATCGCGTTGAGTTTGGCCGCGCTTGGTATCCGGATCATTGCCCCAATTCCGGGCAAGGGAACGATTGGTATCGAGGTGCCCAACAAGAAAAAGGAGATGGTACCCATCAAGTCCATCCTGAGCACCGAGAAGTTCATGAAGAGCGAGATGGAACTGCCCATCGCCTTCGGGAAAACCATCACCAACGAGGTCTTTATCACCGATTTGGCCAAAATGCCCCACTTGCTTATGGCGGGAGCCACGGGCCAAGGGAAATCAGTTGGTTTGAACGCGATTCTGACTTCGCTGCTCTATAAGCGCCATCCTTCGCAGCTCAAGTTTGTACTGGTAGACCCTAAAAAGGTGGAATTGTCTTTGTTCAACAAGATTGAGCGCCATTTCCTGGCCAAACTTCCGGATACCGATGAAGCCATCATTACCGATACCAAGAAAGTGGTGAACACGCTGAACTCGCTCTGTATGGAGATGGACCAGCGCTATGACCTTTTGAAGGATGCCGGTTGCCGGAACCTGAAGGAATACAACCTGAAGTTTGTGGAGCGCCGTCTGAATCCTAAGAAAGGCCACAAGTTCATGCCGTACATTGTGCTGGTGATTGACGAGTTGGCCGACTTGATGATGACTGCCGGAAAAGAGGTGGAAACGCCTATTGCGCGTCTGGCGCAGCTGGCCCGCGCTATTGGTATTCACTTAGTGGTAGCCACGCAGCGTCCATCCGTAAACGTGATCACCGGTATCATCAAGGCGAACTTCCCGGCGCGTATCTCCTTTAAAGTGACCTCCAAGATTGACTCCCGCACCATTCTGGACACCGGCGGTGCCGATCAGTTGATTGGCCAGGGCGATATGCTGTTCTCATTGGGTTCAGACCTGATCAGGGTGCAGTGCGCGTTCGTGGACACGCCCGAGGTGGATAGAATCTGTGATTTCATTGGCGAGCAGCAGGGCTATTCAGATGCGTACCTGTTGCCGGAGTTTGTGGGCGATGAATCTGGAAATGACAAAGCCGAGTTTGACCCCAGCAACAAAGACGCGATGTTTGAGGAGGCCGCCCGCATTGTGGTCACACACCAGCAGGGAAGTACCTCGCTCTTGCAACGTCGTCTGAAACTGGGCTACAACCGAGCCGGCCGTCTGATTGACCAATTGGAAGCCGCCGGTGTGGTGGGTCCGTTTGAAGGCAGCAAAGCGCGGGAAGTTTTAATTCCGGATGAATACAGTTTGGAACAGTTATTGAATAACATGCAACCGTAAGCTATTACTTGCAGTTATCTAACGTAAAAACAGACCCATGAAACGATACTTCTCACTTCTTCTCGCGCTCTTGACCGTGGTTCAGCTGAGCCAGGCCCAAAACGTGCAGAAAGACCCGCAGGCCGAAAAGATCCTGGATGCCATGAGCAAAAAATACCAGGCCATGAACGCGTTCAAAGTCGGGTTCACCCAGACCATTGAAAGCCCATCGGCCAAGGCCAAGGAATCCATGAACGGCGACATCACCGTCTCCGGCAACAAATATTTTCTGTCCGTGGCCGGGCAGGAGATCATCAACAACGGCGCCACCATCTGGACCATCATGAAAAAGGAGAACGAGGTCACTATCTCTGACAATGACCCCGATGAGCAGGAGATGACGCCCAACCAGATCTACAACCTCTACAAAAAAGGCTACCGCTACGTGTATGCCGGGGAGGAGAAAGAAGGCGGCGATGCCGTGCACGTAATCGACCTCACTCCAGACGACCGGGACAATCAGGTGTTCAAGGTGCGGCTGCACATCAGCAAAAAGGATAACTCTTTGAAGTCCTGGAAGATGTTCCGCAAGAACGGGAACCGGTACACCTACAAGATCAACAAATTCACCGCGAATCCGCCGGTAGACGCCAACACCTTCGTCTTCAACCGGACCAAGTACAAAGGCTTGAAAATTGTTGATTTGCGCTAGATAATTGACGTAACAGAGCGTCTGAGGAAGGCTCCCGCTGAAAAGAGGGAGCCTTCTTTGTTTTAAGGCCTTTTTGCGGAAAACAGCCTTAAAACAGATGCGGTGAAGTCCACTTTGGGAGAGGATGGGTCGTGCCATTTTTTGCCTGTTTTCCCCAAAACAATCCGAAAACAAATTAGCTTTGTAGCAAATTCAGTACCGCCTCATGACCAGACAAGAACTTTTTGAACAGATCCAGCGCAAGCGTTCCTACCTATGCATTGGGTTAGATACCGACATCAAGAAAATTCCGCCGCACCTGCTCCAGCTGGAAGATCCCCTCTTTGAGTTCAACCGCCAGATCATTGAGGCGACCTCTGATCTGTGCGTGGCCTACAAGCCCAACATCGCCTTCTATGAAGCCCACGGCCCCAAAGGCTGGGTGAGTCTGGAGCGGACCCTGAGCGTAATTCCGCCGGATGTGTTCACCATCGCCGATGCCAAGCGCGGCGACATCGGGAACACGTCTGAGCTGTACGCGCGCGCCTTCTTTGACCAACTGAGCTTTGATTCCCTGACAGTGGCCCCCTACATGGGCGTGGATTCCGTGACGCCTTTCCTGCAGTTCCCTAACAAGTGGGTGATTCTGCTGGCGCTCACCTCCAACCCCGGGCATGAGGATTTCCAGCTGCTGAGCGTGGTGTCTGAGGGCAAATCCTACTTTATGTTTGAGAAAGTGATCCAGAACAGCCAGGCTTGGGGCTCCGCCGATATCATGATGTACGTGATTGGCGCCACTCGCCATGATTACATTGAACGCGTTCGGGCATTAGCGCCCGATCATTTCCTGCTGGTACCGGGCGTAGGTGCGCAGGGAGGTAACCTGGAGGAAGTCTCCCGCTTCGGGATGAACCGCCAGTGCGGTCTGCTGGTGAACTCGGCCCGCCAGATTATCTATGCCTCGCAGGGCGAAGATTTCGCGGAGAAAGCCCGGGCCGCCGCTTTGGCCGTGCAGCAGGAGATGGAACGCTACCTGAACGAATATCTGCCCCAATAAGCGGTGCCGCCGCTGAGAAGAGAAATATAGAACCGCTTTAGGTCTATTTTCTAGAAATCTGCTTAAAACCAGAGGATTACAGAACAGCCTTTCGGGTCTTCCTGCGTATGTACAGGAAACTTGAAAGGCTGTTCTGGTTCTATGAAAGAGGATTTTCTGCACTACGTCTGGCAATACCAATACTTCCTCAAAGAGCACCTGCAAACCACCGAAGGCGAGGCGTTGATCATCCTGCACCCCGGTTTCTACAACCGCTCAGATGCCGGCCCCGATTTCTTCAATGCCCGCCTAAAGATAGGAGAAACCGAATGGGTGGGCAGCGTGGAACTACACCTCAAAACCTCTGACTGGCGCCGCCACCAACACCAGCTAGACGCCAAGTACAACCAGGTGGTGCTGCACGTAGTCTGGGAAAACGATGAAGAAGTGCAACGGGAGGAGGGAACGCTTCTGCCTACGCTGGAATTAGCCGGGCGCGTGGCGCTGCCCCTGCAAGCCCAATACCAGGAACTGCTCTGGAGCAAAGACGTGCTCCCCTGCGCCTCCCAGGCCGATCGGGTAGAAGTGGTCTACAAATCTGCCATGCTGGACCGGACTTTACTGGAGCGGCTGGAGCTAAAAGCCGATGTGATTCTGGAGCGCCTCCAGCAGAACCGGCAAGACTGGGAAAGCACCGTCTATCAGACGCTGGCGGCAGGGTTTGGGTTTAAAATCAACCAGGAAGGGTTTTTGCAACTCACCCAGGTGTTACCGTGGAGCCTGGTCAAGAAGTACAGAAACTCTCCAAAGCAGTTGGAGGCACTCGCCTTTGGACAGTCTGGCCTGCTGGATCTGGAGAGCGAAGAATCTCAAGATGAGTATCTGATCCGTTTGAGGAAAGAGCACCGCTATTTAGCCCAGAAGCATTCTCTCTCCAATCCAGTGCCTAAAAGCGTCTGGAATTATCTTCGGCTTAGGCCCGCGAATTTCCCGGCGGTCCGGTTGGGGCAATGGCTGGCCGTGCTTCAGGCGCAGGCGCATCTCTGGTCTGGAATGGCGGCTTGTGAAACCAGAGAAGAATATTTCAGTTTCTTTCGGCAAACGCCGCCTCTGTATTGGCAGGAACATTACGCGCCGGGGAAAACATCGGCGCAGCCGCTTTCCAGAATAGGAGATGAAAGTATTCAAGGGCTTCTGATTAACGTAGTGGCGCCGCTGCTGGTCGCCTATAGCCGCCGCATGGATAATCCGGCTTTTCAGGAGAAAGCCGTGGAACTTCTGGAGCGCCTCCGGCCGGAACAGAACAAAGTCACGCGCCTGTACACCGGTCTGGGATTCCCCAACAACACGGCCGCCGATGCCCAGGCCTTGCTGGGACTTTACCAAACCTACTGCACTCCCCGGAAATGCGTACATTGCGTCATCGGGCACCGCCTGATGAAACAGAACTTAGCTCCTGCATGAACCTGCTGAACTGGCTGCACCTCCCGGTTTTCTTTCTTTTCGTTTACCTGCTCTGGACTCAGGCCCGGCAAACTCCAGCCCTGCGCCCGTTCTTTTGGCCTGCTTTGTTCTTGAAACTTAGTGCGGGAATTTTGATTGGGATCATTTATCGCCATTATTTCTCTGGAGGCGATACTTGGGAATACCATGCACAAACAATCAAGGTAGTACAGACTTCCCGGCAAGATCCAGAGCAATACCTACGTTTGCTGGTTTTCAACGAAAAAGGCGAGATCCCAATAGGTTTCTCCAAATGGGCAGATTACTCCAACTCGTTTTTCTTTATAAAGCTGTTGAGCTTATTCTATTTTCTCACAGGTAATTCTTATTGGTTCAGTGGCTTGTATTTGTCTCTGTTTAGTTTCTGGGGAGGCTGGTTTCTGGTGGCGAAGGTGCAGACGTATTATTCCAGGTACGGAATTGCGGCGGCCATTGCTTTTTTGTTTTTCCCCTCGGTGGTGTTCTGGACCAGCGGGGTTTCAAAAGATAGTGTGTTCATGGGCAGTCTTTGCCTTACAGTAGGGTTGCTGCTCCGGCTTTACAAATCCGCCAAACCTACAGAGGGCGTAACTAATTTCCTCCTTTTACTGCCGTGTGTGTATCTGCTCTGGCGCATCAAGTTTTTCCTGGCAGCGGTACTCCTGGTGTTGGTAGGAGCCCTACTTTTGGCTAAATGGCTGGCTAGGTGCATTCCGCTTTTCCGATCTGCCAGCAGACAAGGGCTGCTCTGGTTGGGAATGCTGGGGATAGGGGCCTTTGTCGCTTCCTTTGCTCATCCCACCTTCAACCTAAACTTCTTCGCGCGGCATATCCTTTGGAATTATCGGAATCTTACTGCCAAAACGGACATAACCAAACCTCACCTGGAGTTCCCGGACTTGCAGCCTGATCTGTTTTCTGTGTTGTTCCACGCTCCAGAAGCCGTGATGCAGATGCTGTTCAGACCGTATGTCTGGGAAGCTGCGCCTTTGTTCTATAAAGCGGTAGCAGTGGAGAACCTGTTCCTGGTCCTGTTGGTGCTTATCACCCTTATTTATTTGATCCGTAAACGGAAAGTGCCTGCGCTTCCGGCGTTCGTGGCCGTGCTGCTGGTTTTCTTCTGTATCTCGGCGGTGCTCGTGACGCTGCCAACGCCCAATCTGGGATCGTTGCACCGGTACCGGGCACCTCTGCTGCCGTTCCTGTTTCTGGTGGTGCTGGCCTGGGGACCCGTTCCGGGGTGGCTGCAGCGGTGGTCCAAAAGCCGGGGCTAACCTATTCCGTTTTCTTTGACTATTTTTGCAGGCGCATCTGTTTTACGCCTCTTTCTCAGAAACAAAGCTTAAAACAGAAGTAGCCTTCTGTTCAAGAGGAAAGTGCCATCGGCTTTCAAAAAGAATCCGGGGCAAGACATTCATTAACCGTTAAGAAGCTTATGCAAAATCCCGTAATCATATTAGGTGCCCAGGAATTGGGCGTATTGGCGTTAGATGCCTTCCAGAGCAACGACGTGGTGGTGTATTGTTTTTTGGATGATCAGGTGGCCTTGCAGCAGAAAGAGGTGAACGAGATCACTGTCATGGGCAACACCGAAGACGAGAACATTCTGAAGCTCCTGGGCAAGAAATGCGACGTGTTTGTGGCCGCCGAGGACAATGCCGCCCGCAAGAGCCTAACCAACATGCTCAAGGAAGACTACAAAGTAGTGCCGGTGAACGCCATCCATAAATTCAGCTATGTCTCTGAGCACGCCTGGCTGGGCCACGGGAACTTCATCCAGGCCGGAGCCATTATTAATCCCAACGCGAAAGTAGGTGATAACTGCATCATTGGCGCGCGCGCGGTGGTAGATGCCAATGCCGTGTTGGATAGCCATGTGCAACTGGGAGCCGGAGCCATGGTCAACTCCGGGGTGACCATTGCCGAGGGAGCCTTCATTGGCACCGGAGCAGTAATTGTGTCTGGTGTGAAGATTGGAAAGAACGCCCGCGTGGGAGCCGGAGCCGTGGTCGTGGCCGATGTTGCTGCCAAGCAAACCGTCTTCGGGAACCCGGCCAAACCTGTTTAAGCAGGACGAGAGACACTGGATTTTAGAAGTTAGATTTAGACTCCAGACTCAGAACTCAGGACTGACAAAGGTCATTTTCCGTTTTGGGGGTGTTTTCCTAATTTTGCACCAAATCTGAAAAGCTGTTGTTGCCAGTAGCACATCAGCACCTTGAACCATCAGCACATTAACCACACACTTAGTCTGAAACTAAGCCGTATGAAAAAGTACAGTATCTTACTCTATTACCATTATACCAAGATTGAAGACCCCGAGCTGTTCCGCGAGGAGCACCATTTGCTGTGTCTCAAACTGAATTTGTTAGGCCGCATCATTGTGGCGCCCGAAGGACTGAACGGAACGGTGTCTGGCCTGGTGGAAGACTGCGAGGCGTACATGGCCGCCGTGCAGGCGGATCCTCGGTTTGAGGGCATTGACTTCAAGGTAGACTACGCCGAGGAACACGCCTTCACCAAGCTGCACGTGCGCCACAAACCCGAGATTGTACATGCCGGTTTGCGCAACATCGACCCAACCGAGCGTACCGGTGTGCATCTGTCGCCACAGGAGTTCAGGGAGATGAAAGACCAGGAAGACGTGGTGGTGCTGGATGTGCGCTCAGATTATGAGCACAGCATGGGCAAGTTCAAAAACGCCGTGACCTTGGACATCGAGAATTTCCGGGAGTTCCCGGAGAAGATTGATGAGCTGAAGGAGAAGTACGAGGGCAAGAAAATCCTGACGTACTGCACCGGCGGTATTAAGTGCGAGAAAGCGAGCGCGTTCCTGCTGGAGAAAGGCTTCGAGAACGTGTACCAGCTGCACGGTGGTATCATCAAGTACGGCATGGAAGCCGGCGGCGAAGACTTCGAGGGCAAATGTTATGTCTTTGATAACCGCGTAGCCGTGGATGTGAACAAAGTGAACCCGGTGGTGATTTCCCGCTGCCACGTGTGTGAAACGCCATCGGCTAGGATGGTGAACTGCGCCAACCCGCACTGCAACCTGCACGTGCCCATCTGCGAGAGCTGCGGCACCAAGATGGACGGTGCCTGCTCCACCACCTGCCAGGAACACCCCGATAAACGCCCGTACGACGGCACCGGCTATTACCAGAAGAACACGAACGGTTATAACCCGTACAAAGGCTTGAACCGCCGCAAGACGGAGCAACCAAAGGCCGTTTAAACAAGAAGCATATCCATGAGAAAGCGCCGCTTGTTGCTGTAAGGCAAGGAGCTGGCGCTTTTTTATACCTTTAAAATAAAGCGACTGCCCGTAAAGGCGGTTGTTTCTGACTTTTGTCCCAACCAAAAACTATGAAGCTATGGCGCGTATTCCTGAGTCTGAATTGATTTTGAACCCCGATGGCAGCATTTACCACCTGAACCTGTTGCCTGAGCAGATTTCTGATACCATCATCACCGTGGGCGACCAGGACCGCGTGGCTCGGGTGAGCCGCTATTTTGATTCCATAGAGGTACAGGTGGCCAAGCGGGAGTTTGTGACCCACACGGGCTACTACAAAGGCAAGCGCATCTCGGTGGTGTCCACCGGCATCGGGACGGATAACATTGACATCGTCATGAACGAGCTGGACGCCCTGGTGAACATCGATTTCATGAGCCGCGAAGCCCTGGAGCCGGAAGACCGCATCGCGCTGAAGATCGTCCGGATTGGTACCTCCGGGGCGTTGCAGGAGGATGTGCCGCTGGGCAGTCACCTGGCCACCGAATACGCGCTGGGCCTGGACACGCTCATGCAGTTTTACCCGCTCATGGAAACCGGTTACGAGACCGAGATTGCCGTGAACATGCAACTGGCGCTGGGCACGGGCTTTTTGCCGTACTGCGCCAAAGGTTCAGACATCCTGCGCGAGCAGATCGGGTTTGATATGATCCACGGCAACACCATCACGTGCCCGGGGTTCTACGCGCCGCAGGGCCGCTTGCTGCGTTTACAGCCTAAAATTGAAGAAGTGATCCAAAAACTGAGCGCGTTTCGGTTTGAGGAGGTGCGGTTCACCAACTTTGAGATGGAGACGGCCGGTATTTACAGCCTGGGCCGCTTGCTGGGCCACGAGGTACTTTCTCTGAACGCCATTGTGGCCAACCGCATCAGCCACCAGTTCGCGCAGAATGCAGATCAAACAATTGATGACTTGATCGTGAAGGTTTTAGACCGGATTTAGTCAAAACACCCTATAAACAGAAAAGGCCTTTGGTGTGAACCAAAGGCCTTTTTCATGTACTCGGCACGAAGACCGTTCTCAGGCAAAGTCTCTAGAAGAACTCCACTCCCAGAATAGAGGTGGTGGGCATGGTCACGCCTGACTTAATGGCGGTGAACTCCTTGTCGGCTTGCCAGATGGTGGTCTGCATCCGCAGGATTTCGCCGGAAGCTACCTGAAACGTGATTTCAACTTTTCCTTGGTAGCCGTTGCCCAGTCGGCTGGCTCTTTCCAGATCATGTTGGCGTTTTACTCTAGCATCTTTATCCTGCAGGACATCTTCATGCCCGAAATGTAATTGTGGAATGTGTTCCTTCTCAATCAGCTGGTAATGAAGCACGGTTTTGTTTTCCATGGTACGCGTGTTTGTTGTTAGTCGGTAGACCAATGAAGTAAGAATTTCTTACCTATACAAACGGTATTTAACACAATAAGTCTACCCAAAAACAGTTAATTGAGCCCGAAATGGTGTTTTAAGGCTGTTTTAGGGAAAACGGCCCCAAAATAAATTACAGGCGCTGCAGGAAAGCCATGGTGTCTACGCCATCGGCGTAATCGCTCACGGACGGGCACTGGGCCTGCCCGAAGGCGTAGCTGTTGGGCCACACGGCTTCTTTGGAAACCACGCACTGGAGTTTCTCCTGCACCGCTTCCAGCTTCTGCTCCAGGTCCCGGTCATCGGCATACGTTTCATAGAACAGCACCGAAATAGGGGAGACCAGTTGCTCGCTCTGGGTCACCATCAGGAAACCGTTGTCCAGGTGCGGCACGCCATTCACCAGATAGATAGACTTGTTGTAGTCGTAGTTGTTCTGGTATTTGTGGTGGTTCACCACCTCTTTCTTGTACTCCATCGCCTCAAAGAACGGCGTGAAGTCATAGCCGCTGGGCACGAAGGCCTTGGCCACGTTTCGGCAACCCAGTCCGTAATACCGCAGGATGTCATCACCCAAAGCCGTCAGTTCTTCCTTCGTCTCTTTGCCGGTGAGCACGGCCACGCTGGTGCGGTTCTTTCTGATGATGTGCGGGCGTTTGGCAAAGTAATACTCAAAGTAGCGGGCCGTGTTGTCTGATCCCGTGGCGATGATCGCATCTGACTCCTTCAGCATCATCACCAGCTGGATCTGCTCCTGAAAACCGGGTTCAATTTCCGTCAGTTTAGTTAAGAGGTGCGGCAGCAGGAACGGGTCATCTGAGCTGGGTTTGGCTTGCAGAATGTGCCCGGTGATGAGAATACACAGCGCATCATGGAAACCTACGGCCGGAATGTTGCCCGCCATCACCACGCCTACTTTTTTGGGGGCTTCGTTCACCTGCGGCAAATTATACTGCGCCACCCAGGCTTCCAGCTGATCTTTCTCCAGCATGCCGGCAATGCCTTCCAGCGCCGCTGAAACATTAGGGAGGTCAAAGAAGTTATTATGCTGACCCGCGCGCCGGGCCAGGTATTCGCGCTCCTCTTGCGGCAGTTGCCGCAGGTAATCGCCTAATTGTATGAATGCGGAAAGTCTGTTTTCTAAAGTTAACATGAAGGGGTAACAGTGGAAGCGTGAGAAACGTTTGATACAATGCGCGCTACGTATTACTTTTGCGCGCAGGATGGCGTACCTATATCTGGTGCAAAATTACTAAAAAGAAACAGGAGATACGATTATGGCGATAATGATCACGGATGAGTGTATCAACTGCGGCGCATGTGAGCCGGAGTGCCCCAACACGGCCATCTACGAAGGTGGCGTTCAGTGGACGTGGGGAGATGGTACCTCGCTGACCAAAGTGGAAATTGACGGTGGAGAAACGGTAGACGGCAAAGCCCCGCAACCGCCCATCTCTGACGAATTCTATTATATAGTCTCTGACAAGTGCACCGAGTGCTGCGGTTTCCACGAGGAGCCCCAGTGCGCCGCCGTCTGCCCCGTAGACTGCTGCGTAGATGACCCGGATTACCGCGAGACCGAGGAAGCCTTGTTAGCTAAAAAAGAGTGGCTGCACGCCAGCTAATCTTTCCAGACATGCTATTCAGGAAACCCGCCTCGTGCGGGTTTTTTTGTTGCCGGGCTGTTTTAGGGCCGATTTCTGCAATACAGAGGCAAAACGCAACGGTGTAAATCATTATCTGGCTTTTCAGCCTTGCAAGGTCAAAGGATGAAATTGTGGTTTGCTAGAAAAATGTATTCTAGCGGTTCTTGTCCAGCAGACCGCCTCTCTACATACTGGGAACTGAGTGGCAGTTTCTGAACCCGTAGTTTGTAGCTAAGCAAAGCCCCTTTGTGACCCAGGAAATGACTTGCTCATTGACTTCATCGTGCCTCAGAATCTCATTGAGTACGTAATGAGCCGGTACCTACAGATGCTACTCCGCACCGCAGACTAAATCAGCATTTGCCATTCTGTAGAGACATGGAGGATATATGTTATAAGGAGATTAGGTGCTAAGACAGGATGTTTAGTATCGTTTTGTAAAATGCTAAGCAACATTTTATAAATAATTATAATGTGTATATAATGAAGATTTTAATTAATAATGGCGAGATAAATAATTAATTGAAAGATCTATTTATAAAAATATTTTTTAATTTTAGTATTAATTTTTTGGTGGTACTTTAGAAAAACGATATTTAATAGTAATTGGAAAATAAACATTATTTATAAAATTATAGCAATGTTCTTTAAAATTAAATTGGCTTCGGTTAATGCATTAATTAGTATAGTGTTATTGATATTTGTATGTCTGTCATGTCAGCCTGATGAGCCTGAACTTGATATTGAAAAAATTGAAGCAGTATTGGAGTTGTTTCCTGCTCAGAAAATAGGTGTGTCTGAAGCTACAGTTGGTTTTAGTGTTGAAACAAAAGGAAATGAAATTTTTGAATATGGAATTGTTTGGGATGTTGCGCCATCTCCTAATACAAATGGGAATCACAAAACAAGCAAGGGGGTATGTGCTACTAGTTGTTTTACTGAAGTAAACATAGAAGGATTGCAGCCCGGTAGAACTTACTATTATAAGGGATATGTCATCACTAACCTCGGGATTACTTATTCTAACGAACTTACCTTTACAACTACCGAAGCACTTTGGAATCAGGAAGCAAATTTCCCGGGTGGGGGACGAATGCTTGGAGTTGCGTTCTCCATCGGGGATAAAGGATATCTAGGGTTAGGCATGGGAGAAGGAAACACTTTCTTAAAAGATTTCTGGGAATTTAATCCAGAGACTAGATCATGGACCCGAAAGGCTGATTTTCCTGGCGGCATTAGGATAGGTGCAGTTGGATTTGCTATAAATGGAAAGGGTTATGTAGGAACAGGATTGAATGGCAATTATGAAGGGACATCAGATTTTTGGGAATACAACCCTACAAGTGATGCTTGGGTAAGAAAAGCCGATTATAGAGGGGGAACAATTGAGTATGCTTCAGGATTTGGGATTGGTGGAAAAGGATATGTTGGTGTTGGTATGAGAAGATCTATGGGCATACACGTCAAAGAATTTTTTGAGTATTCTCCTGCAAGCAACACATGGACCCAACTTCCTGATTTTCCTGGTGTATCTGTCGATAACTGCTTCAATTTTGTAATAAATGGAAAGGGGTATATAGGGATTGGACAACTTTCTTCAGGGGGCATCACTAAACAGTTTTGGGAATTTGATCCTGTTCACAATGCCTGGACACCTAAAAAAGATTATGCAGGTAACGCACGTTATTACTCAACTGGCTTTGCATTGAACGGAAAAGGGTATACGTGTTCTGGTAGATACGGCGGCAATGAGATGTTAGAATATAACCCCACCTCAAATGAATGGAAGCAAATGCCAGATTTTAAAGGGAATTCACGTGAAGGATTGTCAAGTTTCGTAATTAAAGACCAGGCCTTTATAGGAGTGGGAAGTACAGGGTTTTCCTATTTATCAGATATATGGAGATTTAAAATGCATCAATGAGTTTATTTGATTTCAAGAAGTCCTTGCTAACAACTACTCCAGAGTAATCCAAACCTATGGGCTTTTTTCTCTAAAGCTTCGGGCGTATCTAAGCTTACCTGTTTTCAACGTACTACCCTACTCGCAGCATTTCAATTCTGTTTTCTCAAAAAACAGCCCAAAACACAAACCATCCCAGACCCGCACTTCCGTGCGTACCAAAACTATTTGCTATTTTTGCTTTTCAACTGTGGTGTTGCATCAGGCAGTAAACGAATACGTGCTACCTGATACGCATTACCTGATACGTACATGATGTCGATTCCGAAGACCTATAACCCCAAAGAAGTAGAAGACAAGTGGTACGCCACCTGGCTGGAGCGCGGCTTTTTCAAGTCCAAACCGAACCCTAGAAAGCAGCCGTACACCGTGGTGATTCCGCCGCCCAACGTAACGGGCGTGCTGCACATGGGCCACATGCTCAACAACACCATCCAAGATGTGCTGGTGCGCCGCGCCCGTATGCAAGGCAAAGAGGCTTGCTGGGTACCAGGTACGGACCACGCTTCTATCGCCACGGAGGCTAGGGTAGTAGCCATGCTCAAGGAAAAAGGCATCAGCAAAAGTGACCTTACCCGCGAGGAGTTCCTGCAACACGCCTTCGAGTGGAAAGAGAAATACGGCGGCATCATTCTGGAGCAGCTGAAGAAACTGGGTGCTTCCTGCGACTGGGATCGTACCCGTTTCACCATGGAACCCGCCCTAACCGATGCCGTCATCCAGGTATTCGTGGATTTGTACCGCAAAGGCCAGATTTACCGTGGCGTACGCATGGTGAACTGGGACCCGCAAGGCATGACTGCGCTCTCTGACGAGGAAGTAAACTTCAAGCAGGTAAACGGCAAACTGTACTACCTGCGCTACGCGATAGAAGGTTCTGACGAGGTACTGACGGTTGCCACCAAACGCCCCGAGACCATCATGGGTGACGTGGCCATCTGCGTGCACCCCGAAGACGAACGTTACAAGCATTTGGCAGGCCAGAAAGCCATCATTCCGCTCGTGAACCGTGCCATTCCAATCATCTTTGACGAGTACGTAGACCGCGAGTTCGGGACGGGAGTGTTGAAAGTGACTCCGGCCCACGACATCAATGACTACGAACTGGGCGTGAAGCACAACCTGCCCAGCATTGACGTGCTCAACGACAACGGAACCATCCATGAGCGTGCCGGCCTCTACGTAGGCGAAGACCGTTTTGTGGTGCGTAAGAAAATCACGAAGGACCTGGATGCCCAGGGTCTGCTAGAGAAAGTGGAAGACTCCGTTTCTAACGTAGGTTTCTCTGAGCGTACCGATGCCGTGATTGAGCCGAAGCTGTCTATGCAGTGGTGGTGCAAAATGGACCAGATGGCCAAACCTGCGCTGGAGAACGTGATGAACGACACCATCAAGCTGCACCCGGCCAAGTTCAAGAACATGTACCGTTCTTGGATGGAGAACGTGCACGACTGGTGTATCTCGCGCCAATTGTGGTGGGGACAGCAGATCCCGGCCTACTACCTGCCCGATGGCACGTTTGTAGTAGCCCGCACCGCCGAGGAAGCCCTGGAGGAAGCCCGCACCAAAACCGGAAACCCAGAACTGCAATTAACCGACTTGCGTCAGGACGAGGACGTGCTGGATACCTGGTTTTCTTCGTGGCTGTGGCCTATCTCCGTGTTTGACGGTTTCAAAGACCCGGATAACGCCGATATCCTGTACTATTACCCTACCAATGACCTGGTAACGGCCCCTGAGATTCTGTTCTTCTGGGTAGCGCGTATGATCATGGCTGGCTATGAGTTCCGCAAAGAACTGCCGTTCCAAAATGTGTACCTCACCGGTATCGTGCGTGACGCGCAAGGCCGCAAAATGTCTAAGTCACTAGGTAACTCGCCAGACCCGCTGTTGCTGATTGAGCAGTACGGCGCCGATGGCGTTCGCGCGGGCATGCTTTTCAGTTCACCAGCTGGTAATGACCTGCTGTTTGATGAGAAACTCTGCGAGCAGGGCCGTAACTTCAGCAACAAAATCTGGAACGCCTTCCGCTTGATCAACGGCTGGGAAGTAGACGAAACTTTGCCAAACCCGAACGAGAAAACCATCAAGTGGTTTGACTCTAAGTTCAACGAGGCGCTGAACGTGCTGGAAGACCACTTTGACAAGTTCCGGATTTCGGATGCCCTGCTCACGGTCTACAAACTGGTGTGGGACGATTTCTGCTCCAACTACCTGGAGATGATTAAACCCGCTTTCGGTTCACCGATTGATGCGGCGACGTTGCAGGCCACGAACGAGTTCCTGGAGAAACTGATGAAGGTGCTGCACCCGTTCATGCCGTTCATCACCGAGGAAATCTGGAACACCATGAAAGAACGTGCGCCTAAAGATTGCCTGGTGGTGGCCACTTGGCCAGAGAAAGGCAGAATTGAGGCAGATTTGCTAAAACAGACCGAATACGTACTCAACGTGGTAGGCCAGATCCGGAACCAGCGGAACAGCAAGAACATCTCTCCGGCCAAAAAGCTGGCGCTCTATGTGCGCTTGGCCGAAGGCAAAAGCGCCATCGCTGGTTATGAGACCCTAGTAAGCAAACTGGCGAACCTCTCTGAGATTCAGGAAACCGAACAGCCGCTGGACAACGCCTTGTCCTTCGTGGTAGAAAGCGCCGAGTTCTTCATCCCGATGGAGGGCAACATTGACGCCGCCGCCGAGCGCGAACGCATCCTCAAGGAACTGGACTACACCAAAGGCTTCCTGGCCTCCGTAGACAAAAAGCTGAGTAACGAACGCTTCGTAGCCGGTGCTCCAGAGGCCGTCATTGGCGCTGAACGCAAGAAACGTTCCGATGCCGAAGCCAAAATCGCCGCCCTGGAACAAAGCCTGGCCGCTTTACCCGCTGAATAGTAAGTGAGAATCTGATATAAACACAAAAACGGCTGCCCTGATTAGGGCAGCCGTTTTTGTGTTTATATCAAATGAATTGCTGGCGCGAGTCTCCAGACTCGTGCCTGTAGATGATGGGTAGTCTCCAGACTACCCTCGCTGCACTAGCAGCGAAATTAGGATTGCTGATCTTCTGCAAGGTCATCTCTAAAGTAGCAGAAAGGCACGGAAGTAACTTCCGCGCCAACAATCCATTAGACATAAGATAACCCTGCTCGTGGTTCCCGGCGAGTCTGGAGACTCGCAGCATCCTGTGTCACGAGACTGGAGTCTCGTGACAGTTAGTTTCTTAACCTGTGAGGTTTACTAAGACTCACAGGTTTGCGTTTCTGGTCTCTTTTCCTGAAAACAGGCCCAAAACGCTACAAAGAGGAAGTATCCAGTTTTGTCCAGGTGATGGTGCCGTTGTTCACGGCGTAGCGCAGGAGCAGATAACCGCCGTTGTGGCCGTCTTCAAAGTAGGCGAGGGCGTGCCGGTCGTTGAGGATGCGGACGTCCTGGATGGCCATGGTGCCGCCCATGGTTCCCGAGGCGGTGAGCAGGCTTTTCTGCTTGCGCATGAGGTCGTTCATCAAATCAGCTTCGGGGTTTTTGAGGCCTTTCTTTTTTAACCGCGTCACGTCTCCCTCATTTAAGGTCCCAATTTCCTCCTCAAAGGACGTGGATTCAGGAGGCGTTACTTTCTCTACGGTTTCCGGAGTCTCTGGCGCGGGGCTCTCCGGTTGCGAGGAAGACAGCGTATCCATGGGCGCGGGCTGGGTGTAGCGCATGATCTGTTGTTCCAGGCTGGTAATTTTCTCATTGGCCATGGCCAGTTGACTTTCGGCTTGGTTGTTTCTCCAATAGAAGAAGATGGCCAGGAACAGCAGAAATGCGATCAGAAGCAGGAGTAGGGCGTTTTTCATAGTTGGTGAAATGTCGGGGCGGCTGAAGCCTTGGTAAGATAAAGCTTTTACTATATTCTGGGGAGGTGAGTTGTCTATTTCTGTTTACAGGCCATTTTCGCCAAAACAGCCCTAAAACGGAGCCCGCAAAAAAGCCCCTCCTGTGCGGGAGAGGCTTTCCTGGTAGAAGAGATCATTTTCAAATCTCCTCATCTTCAAATCTTCTAATTAAGTTTAGATGCTGGTGTTCGGGTCGAAGGCTTCCAGGTAATCCGCTACGCGGCGCACGAACATGCCACCCAGGGAACCATCCACCACGCGGTGGTCATAGCTGTGCGACAGGAACATGAACTGCCGGATGCCAATCAGGTCCCCCTCCGGCGTTTCAATCACGGCTGGTTTCTTCTTGATCGCGCCCACGGCCATGATGGCGACCTGCGGCTGCATGATGATGGGCGTACCCATCACGTTCCCGAAAGAACCCACGTTAGACACGGTGTAGGTAGGGTCGGCTAAATCAGCCGGGGTTAATTTATTGATGCGGGCCCGGTTGGCCAGATCGTTCAGGCGTTTGGAGATGCCGTTCAGGTTCATCTGGTCGGCGTTATGGATCACGGGCACAATCAGGTTACCGGAAGGCAGCGCCACAGCCACTCCGATGTTGATGTCGCGCTTCTTGATGATTCTGTCACCGTCTACGCTCACGTTGATCATCGGGAAGTCTTTGATAGCTTTCACGATGGCTTCAATGAAGATAGGCGTAAAGGTGAGGTTCTCGCCTTCGCGTTTTTTGTAAGCGTCTTTGGTTTTGTTCCGCCAGTTCACAATGTTGGTCACATCGGCTTCTACAAACGAGGTCACGTGCGGAGAGATACGCTTGCTGTCCACCATTCGCTGGGAGATCATCTTGCGCATGCGGTCCATCTCGATGATTTCCACGTTGCCGCTGTAGGACTGAGCCGGAGCGGTAGAAACCTGAGCCGCCGGCGCAACAGGAGCTGCCTGCGGTTGTGGTGCGGTTTGTGGCGCAGCAGCCTGAGGAGCCGGAGCCTGTTGAGAAGCGGCAGCTGGAGCGACGTTTTCTGAGCGATTGGCCACGTAATCCAGAATATCTTTCTTAGACACGCGTCCTTCTTTGCCGGTACCCGGTATGTATTCCAACTCCTGCATGGAAATGCCTTCCTCGCGGGCGATGTTCAACACCAACGGTGAGTAGAACCGGCCCGAGGCAGGTTGCTCTAACCGCTGAGATGTTTGCGCTACGGCCTGAGCGGCTTCTGCCGGTTGAGCAGCGGCCTGTTCCGTTACCGGAGCGGCAGGAGCTGCTTCCGTTGCGGGGGCAGCAGAAATTGGCTGCTCATCGCCTCCGGTGCTGATGATGGCAATAGGAGCCCCTACGGCTACTACCTGGCCTTCCTGCACCAGAATCTCTTTCAGTACCCCGCCCTGGATGGCTGGCACTTCGGTGTCAACTTTGTCAGTGGCTACTTCCAGCACAGATTCGTCTTGCTCAATGGTGTCGCCCACTTGCTTTAACCATTTCAGCACGGTGCCTTCCATGATACTTTCGCCCATTTTGGGCATCACCATTTCTACAAGAGCCATATGTATGCGTATGTCAGTTTTAGGGTTATTGGGATACGAGTACCGCAGTCAGGCGGAGGGTGCCGGTACGTACAATGTTACAGAAAAACCACGAATGATTTCTGCAAAGCCGCCACAGTTTCCGGTGAACCTAACTGTTGTTAGGCAAATTTAGGCTTTTTTACTTATTCCTCAACCCGGCGGCGCAAACTTTGCCGCACAAGATCCAGGACTTGCAGGGTGGTGTACTCCATATTGAGCAGACGCGTCTTGTTGTAGTTGATCTTGCGGGCAATGGTTTGGTGGGCATCGGCGTAGGCGATCCAGATGGTGCCCACGGGCTTCTCGGGCGTGCCGCCGTCTGGCCCAGCAATGCCGCTGGTGGAAATCCCGATGTCGGTTTTCAGGAGGCGGCGCACGCCTTGGGCCATGGCTTTCACTGTCTCCTCGCTCACGGCTCCGTGGGTCTCCAAGGTTTCTGAGGACACGCCCAGTTGCACCTTTTTGACGTCATTGCTGTACGCCACCACGCTGCCCGTAAAATAGGCCGAACTGCCAGGGACGCTAGTCAGTTTATGGGCCACCAGGCCGCCGGTGCAGCTCTCGGCGGTGGAGATGGTGAGGTTACGCTCTTTCAGCAGCTGGCCAATGGCTTCTTCCAGGGTGACTTCGCCAAAGGCAAAGATATTGTCGGGCAGGAGGGCGGCTAAGGCGTCTATGCGCTCTTGCATTTGGGCTTCCAGGACCGGCTGGTTATCAGAAAAACCGGTGAGGCGCAGGCGCACGCCGGCTAAATAAGGTAGGTAGGCCAGCTTGAGGTTAGGCGGCAGGGTGTCTTCCCAATCGGCAATTTTCTCGGCTAAGAAAGATTCTCCAATGCCAATGGTCTGCACCACTTTGTGCATGATCTGCGGCAGCTGGAAATGCTGTTGCAAAAAGGGAAGGACCGTGTCGGTGACCATCCGCTTCATCTCAAACGGCACGCCCGGCATGGACACAATGACGGTGTCCTGCTCCTGGAACAACATGCCCGGCGCGGTGCCCAGCACATTCCGGACGGGCGTGCAGGAAGCGGGCAGAAACGCCTGTTGCCGGTTTACCTCCAGCATGGGGCGGTTATACTTCCGGAAAATATCCTCCACGTCATCCAAAGAAGGCTGATGCAGTTGCAACTCGGTGTTGAAGTAGCGGGTTAGCGTGTGCTTGGTGAGATCGTCTTTGGTAGGGCCCAGACCACCGGTAATCAGCACCACATCCACTCGGGAGATGGCTTGAGTCAGGGCCTCGCAGATGGCGTCTGGGTTGTCAGAGATGCTGGTGATTTGCTTCACCCGGATGCCGGTTTTCCCTAGTTCTTGGCCCAGCCAGGCCGAGTTGGTGTCCACCACCTGACCGTACAGCAGCTCATCCCCAATGGTCATGATCTCTGCCGATATTTCCTTTTTCATTTATTTGGCTTGATTTATGCGAATACCTTCCTGACCTTTCCTTGATCAAAATTACTACACATGTACGCACGTATGAAGAAACTAGTCTCCCCCTTATTTGTTTTGGGCGGCTTCATTTTAATCGGGTTCACTTCCTGCACCACCGCTCAGGTACAACAAGCCCTGGGCGGGGTCATGCAGCAAACCGGGCAAACGGGACAAACCGGAACTTTAACCCAGTCTGAGGTGGCTTCTGGTCTGAAACAAGCGCTGTCGCAGGGCATCAACAAAGGTACGGCGCAGGCTTCCCAAACTGATGGTTTCTATAAAAACAGCCTCATTCGGATTCCTTTTCCGCCGGATGTGCAGCGCGTGGAGAACACTTTGCGTTCCATCGGGCTGGGTTCCGAAGTGGATAAATTTATCCTGACGCTCAACCGCGGGGCCGAGGACGCGGCCAAAAGTGCGGCCCCCATCTTCCTGAACGCCATCAAGCAGCTCACCTTCAACGATGTATGGAACATTCTGCGCGGCGAGAAAGATGCGGCTACCCAGTTCCTGAAAAGAACCACCACCAGCCAGCTGACCTCGGCGTTCAGCCCCATCATGAAGCAGTCTCTGGACAAAGTGAGTGCCACCAAGTACTACTCTGATCTGGTGAACCGCTACAACAAAATACCGCTGGTGAAAAAAGCCGATCCTAATCTGGAGTCATACGCCACCCAGCGCGCCATTGACGGCCTGTTCACCCTGGTAGCCCAGGAGGAAGCCAACATTAGAGAGAACCCCATCGCGCGCACTACAGAACTGCTTAAGCGGGTGTTCGGCTCTAATTAACCAGTTGTAATAAACCAATAGAAACGAGGCAGCTGTACCGGGTATGGCTGCCTCGTTTTGTTTGCTCTTTTGCGAAATAAGGCCAAAAACGTGGAGCAGCCTATGTTGCCGGTTTATTCTGGTAGAGCAGCGGTCTGTCAAATCATTCGGCCTGAAATCTGAAGAAATGGAAGCCGCGTTCTATCACGCCGGGAGTGGAGCCAATCGGAAATAGTGACACGTGCCAGACGTGGCAGGCAGAAGTTCGCTGTAATTTTATTATTCTAAGACACGCTTTTTGGGGACGGATCCTTTTGGCCTTTTTTTGAAAAAATAGGCTAAAAACGGGCAAACTTTTAAAAGCGATGCGGGGTAAAAGGCAGGGAGTTCATTTTTCCCTCAAATTCCATGACCTATTCAAAACTGCCGTACCACCGGCTGGAGAACAAAGCTGATTTAGATGTTCTGCTGGAGGATATTGGAGACGCCCGCATTGTAATGCTAGGGGAGGCCTCACACGGCACCTCTGAGTATTACTCCTGGCGGACGGCCATCTCCAAGCGCCTCATAGAAGAGAAAGGCTTTACCTTCATTGCGGTGGAAGGCGATTGGCCTGACTGCTACCAAATCAACAAGTTCATACGCGGGTACTGCAAACCCGGCACCAAAGTGTCTGACGTGCTCAAGCATTTCAACCGCTGGCCCACCTGGATGTGGGGCAACTGGGAAGTGGCGGCTTTGGTGGAATGGCTCAAAGAAAACAACGATCGGCCGAACACAAACAAAATCGGTTTCTACGGTTTGGATGTGTACAGTCTCTGGGACTCTCTGAACCAGATCATGAAGTACCTGGAGAAGAAAGACGGGCACGCCGTGAAAGCCGCCAAAGAAGCCTTCAAATGTTTTGAGCCCTACAGCTCAGATCCGCAGGAATACGCCCGCGCCGTGGCCTATGTCTCTGAAGACTGCGAAGACGAAGTCATTTCCATGTTGCAGGAGCTGGGCAAACGCGAACAAGGCGAACCGGCCAACCCCGAGGCAGTTTTCGATGCGGAGCAGAACGCCCTGGTGGCGGTAAACGCTGAGCGCTACTACAAAGCCATGGTCCGCGGCGGCGGCAATTCCTGGAACGTGCGCGACGGCCACATGATGGAGACGCTCAACCGCCTGCTGGAATTCCACGGCCCCGATTCCAAAGCCATCATCTGGGAGCACAACACCCACGTGGGGGATGCACGCTTTACTGACATGGCCCGCGCCGGCATGGTGAACATCGGGCAACTGGCCCGCGAGCAGTACGGCCGCGAAAACGTGTACCTGGCGGGCTTCGGTTCCTACGAAGGTTCCGTGATTGCCGGTGACTCCTGGGGCGCGCCCATGAAGAAAATGGAAGTGCCGCCCGCCCGCAAAGGTTCCTGGGAAGACTGGCTGCACAACTTGGGAGCTACTGACAAGCTCTTGCTTTCCAGAGAACTCCGCGAGATCTCCGAGGTGAAGCAACAGATTGATCACCGGGCCATTGGCGTGGTGTACGACCCTAACCGCGAGAAGTACGGCAATTACGTGCCCACCATCATCCCGGAACGCTATGACGCCTTTTTATACCTGGACGAGACCGAGGCGCTTCGGCCGTTCATCGTCAAAACCAAGGAGAAAGAGCCGCCAGAGATGTATCCGGCCAACGAATAAACAAATTGGTTCTGAAGCTGTTTTAATTAAAAGAGTATTAGCGCCATCTTACTACATATATGGGAAAGCCACCGGTTAGGTGGCTTTTTTCAGTTTAGGCGTTTTGGGGTTGTTTTGGTAAAACAGGCTTAAAATGTAGGGGCAATCCCTTGTGGTTGCCCTATTATGCACGAGTGCAAAATGCTGAAAGGGCAACTATGGCGCGGATTTACTTCCGTGACTTCCCTCTACTTTCCAAAAGGCACGGAAGTAAATCCGCGCCATAGATTGTGGCGTTTTGGGACTATTTTGGTGAAAACAGGCTTGAAACGGGTTTCCCTTGTTTCGGTGCCGGAACGGCTCATGGCAGGAAGACACTCGTAGGACCTCCGGACACTACGAGGTCTTTTGAGTTCTGAAGTATGCTGGGAATTGAGTGGGGCAGCCCCCTTGCTGAATTCCCTCTCTCGCTTTAGAATACTACAACAGACAGCCCAGATTCTAACCTCAAGTAGCTTATTAGATAAAGCTTCCTTCAACTTGTTTGCGTTTTAGACTTGTTTTAAGGCCGATTTCTGCAAAACTGCCTCAAAACGCAAGTGCCAGTTATAGCCTTTTGCGCTCCGGTGCTTTGTAATGGAAGTCATTGATGGGCAGTTGTTCATCGCAGAAGCTGTACTCGTGCAGCACGTTGGACCCGATGATGACCAGTCGGTTCTGCCGGTTGCGGGCAAGGTGTTCTAGGTACCAGGCTACGCCGGCTTGGTCCAGGTTGGTGGTGGGCTCGTCCAGTAAGAGGAGGGGGGTATCTGAGTAAAGGGCTAGGCCCAGTTTCAGCCGCTGGCGCATGCCCGAGGAGAAGTCGCGCACAAGTTTGTGCCGGGCGGCCTGTAGCTGAAGAAGATCGGGAAGTTGCTGGGCGCTGATACCGCGCAACGGTTTAAAGCGCGTATGAAACTGGATCATCTCCTCCAGCGTGAATTCCTCCAGCAGGTCCTGGTACGGCGCGGCTAAGGATAAGGAACGGTATAGCTCCTCCACGGGGATGTTTTTCCCGGCGGCGGAATAGGAGACGGAGCCTTCAGTGGGAAGTTGGAAACCGCTGAGGATGGAAAGCAAAGTGGATTTCCCGGACCCATTGTGCCCCAGCACGGCATACGCCTTGCCCGAGACAAACTCATAGGACAGATTCCGGAAAATCCACTCGTAATTGAAACGCTTGCCTAAAGAGGTAAGCTTAATCTGCATCGCGTTGGTAGCCTTTGATAATGCCGCGGCCCGAGTTGCGCACAAAGTTCAGGATCTCGTCGCGCTCGGCGCTGGGCGCTAAGTCAATCTCTATTTTCTCTACCGCCGAGGCCGTGTTCAGGCCGCTCATGAAGAGAATGCGGTAAATCTGCTGAATATCGGTGATCTGCTCGTTGGTAAACCCTCTGCGGCGCAAGCCAATGGAGTTCACCCCGGCGTACGACAACGGCTCACGGCCGGCTTTGATGAACGGCGGCACGTCTTTCCGCACCAAGGAACCGCCAGACACCATAGCATGCGCCCCAATGCTCACAAACTGGTGCACCGCCGAGGTACCGCCAATGAATACATGGTCATGCACCACAATGTGCCCCGCCAATTGCACCCCGTTGGCCACAATCACGTTGTTGCCGATGATGCAGTCGTGGGCCACGTGCACGTACGCCATGATGAGGCAGTTGGTGCCAATGGCGGTGGTGTTCTTGTCCAGCGCCGTGCCCCGGTTCAACGTCACGCACTCCCGGATGATGGTATTATCCCCGATGGTCACCGTGGAAGGCTCGCCTTTGTACTTGAGGTCCTGCGGCGGGGCCGAGATCACCGCGCCCGGGTAAATCTGGCAGTTTTTCCCAATGCGGGCGCCTTCCATGATGGTCACGTTAGGGCCAATCCAGGTGCCTTCGCCAATCTCCACATTTTTAGAGATGGTAGTGAACGGCTCTACCACCACGTTGGTGGCGATTTTGGCTTCGGGGTGGATGTAAGCTAATGGCTGGTTCATGCGTCTTTCCTTACGATACTTGCTAACATCTCGGCCTCCATCACCAGTTGCCCGGCCACGTAAGCCTGGCCCTGCATTCTGGCAATGCCCCGTTTAATAGGCGCTAACAGCTCGCATTTAAAAATAATGGTATCTCCGGGGACTACTTTCCGGCGGAAGCGGCATTTGTCCACGCCCATAAAGTACGTCCAGTAATTCTCTGGGTCTGGAACGGTGCTTAATACATAAATGCCGCCGGTTTGGGCCATCGCCTCAATCAAAATCACGCCCGGCATCACGGGGTTTCCCGGAAAATGTCCCTGGAAGAAGGACTCGTTCATGGTCACGTTCTTCACGCCGGTCACGGTGGTTTCGTCCAGGTGGATGATCTTGTCAATCAGGATGAACGGATACCGGTGCGGCAAGGTCTGGGTGATGCGGTTGATGTCCATCACCGGAGTCTTCTTGGGATCATACACCGGCGCGTTCTTCACCGATGTCTCCTTGATGTATTTCTTGATCTTCTTGGCAAATGCCACGTTGGACGCGTGCCCCGGACGGGCGGCCAGAATCTGCCCTTTCAACGGACGGCCCACCAAAGCCAGGTCCCCAATCAAATCCAGGAGTTTGTGGCGAGCGGGTTCGTTTTTGTAGCGCAGGTCCACGTTGTTGAGAATGCCTTCCTTCTTCACGGCCACTTTGGGCTTTTTCAGGAGATCAGAGAGGTAGTCCAGTTCATTGTCTTCCACCACGCGGTCAACCACCACAATGGCGTTGCTCAGGTCACCGCCTTTGATCAGGTTTTGCTTGTACAGCATCTCAATCTCGTGGAGAAAGCAGAAGGTGCGGCAGGAGGCAATCTCATCTTTGAACTGACGCAGGTCGGTCAAAGAGGCGTGCTGCGAACCCAGAACCGGCGAGTGGTAATCTACCATCACGGTCACGCGGTAATCATCCAGGGGAAGAATGGCAATCTCGGTCTCCCGTGATCCGTCCCGGAACATAATCTCCTCGGGTACCTCAAAGAAGTTGCGCAGGGCATTCTGCTCTTCCAGGCCCACTTCCAGCAACGGACGTACGAACAAGATGGAAGAACCGTCCATGATGGGCGGCTCGGGGCCGTCAATCTGGATCAGGACGTTGTCTATCTCTAAGCCCACCAAGGCGGCCAAAACGTGCTCCACGGTGTTGACACGGGCACCATTCTGTTCAATGGTAGTGCCGCGGGAAAGATCCACCACGTTGTCTACATCGGCGTCAACTATGGGTTGGTCAGGCAAATCAATGCGTTGGAATTTATACCCGTGGTTGATGGGAGCTGGTATAAACGTCATGTTTGACACCACTCCCGTATGCAATCCAATCCCAGAGACCGTCACCGGCGCCTTTATGGTATGCTGTTTATCGTTCATGAAGCACTAAATAGGTAAAGAGGGGCTAAAGTTAAAGCTTTTCTCTGAGTTCCTCTACCTGTTTCTGCAACTCGGGTAGTTTCCGGAAAACGGCCATGGCCCTTAGGTTCTGTTTATAGTCGAAAGCGGGCGCTCCCTGCACGAAAGTCCCCTCTTCTTTGATGTTTTTGGAAATGCCTGATTTTGCCCCAATGATGGTTTTATCAGCGATGCTCACGTGGCCTACCACACCTACCTGACCGGCAATGGTGCAGTAGTTCCCTACTTTAGACGAGCCCGCAAAAGCCGTCTGCGCGGCTACTACGGTATGGCGGCCAATCTCCACGTTATGGGCCACCTGTACCAGGTTGTCAATCTTGGTACCCGTCCGGATGATGGTAGAGCCCATGGTGGCGCAGTCTACGGTGGTGTTGGCCCCAATGCTCACGTGGTCTTCCAGCACTACGTTCCCAATTTGCGGAATGGCCTTGTAAGACCCGTCTTTCTGCGGCGCGAAGCCGAACCCGTCACTGCCAATCACGGCCCCGGCGTGGATGGTGCACGAACTTCCAATCACACAATCGGCGTAAATCTTGGCTCCGGAAAACAGAACGGTGTTGTCCCCAATGGTCACGTTGTCACCAATGTACACCTGCGGATAGATGTGCACGCCGCTGCCAATCTTGCAGTTTTTACCTATATAGGAGAAAGCACCCCTGTAATGGCGATCGCCGATGGTGGAATTCTCCCCGATGAAGCAAGGTTCTTCTACGCCCTGCCGGGCGGCGGCCACGGCTTGTTGGTACACTTCCAGTAACGTGGAGAAAGATGAATACGGGTCTTCCACCAGAATAAGGTTGGCGGTAACCGGCTGCTTTAATTCCAGGGTGTTGGATACGATCACCGCCGTAGCCCCGGTGGTATAGAGGAAGTGCTCGTATTTCGCGTTTGAGAGGAAGGAAAGGGAGCCGGGAGCACCTTCTTCAATCTTCGCCAGTCTGTTTACTGTGGCGTTTCCGTCTCCTTGCACCTGGCCCTGGAGTAGATCAGCAATCTGTTGTACCGTAAATTCCATAGGGCAAAGTTAAGGAAACAATTTTTAAACGATGACACCTGCCTAACCCAGGACCGGCCTGCTTTCTCCGCAAACCTTGCTGGTCAGTAGTTTCCGCTCGTTTCTTCCGGGCAGAAGCAACCGGTTGTTTTAGGCCTGTTTTATGAAAAGAACGGCTAAAACGATGGAAGATTGCCAGCGCGATGGTTCTGTATAAACCGCTAGAATCAGATTCTGTTCAGGATCATCGACTTTAAAATTCTGCTTTCCGGTTCGGGTGGTTGTCAGGTAGCAAACCGCTGGAAGCGATGTTGGAACTGGGATCTTTGGCTATAGGACTGTAAAAAGATGCTTGTCTGTGCGCCCGATGCTGGCTTTGTTTTTGGGCTGATTTCGGTAAACTAGGGCTGAAACGATGATCCTTCGTCTTTTAAAGGATTTGCATTTTTTGCAATCCAAAAGAAGAGAAACCTGCGCTGGTTGAGGCTTTTAAATTGAATCTGGCTTATTTTTATGAAAAGGTCTATATTGCATAAGAATTCGACAAGCGGGTTGGCTGAATCTGCGTTCGGCAGCAAGCCTGAAAATTGCCCTCCTGACCGCCAGCTGCACACAGCAGCGCGTACGAGGGCCATCCGCTGCTTTTCTTCAGGTTCTCGCTTCTCTGAAACGAAAGTGCCCTAGGGAGGTAGCCCGATTTTACCGGTGAAGTTTTAAATATGTCTATCCGCTTTCTACTACATATTGCCTTTGCCGTAACCGGATTCCTCACTGCCCTACCCACGTGGGCGAACCTGCCGGAACAGCGCCGTTTCCTTCGCCTGGATGTGAACAACGGCCTTTCCCATAACCAAGTCAACTGCTTTCTGAAAGACCGCAAAGGCTACATCTGGATCGGGACGTCTTCCGGGCTGAACCGGTTCGACGGATACGAGGTAAAAGTTTTCCGGCACAATTCCAGGAGCACTGCCTCGCTCAGAGACAACAGCATCAGCAAACTTGCTGAAGACCCGGACGGCAACATCTGGATCACCACGCAGAAAGGGCTTACCGTCTACAAACCCCAGGAAGATAGGTTTGACCGCAATTACGCCTCACTACTTAAAAAGTACTCCCTGCCGCAAGCGCCGGTAGAAAACATCTGGCAAGACAAAAGCGGCAATTACTGGTTTCTGCAAACCAGAGCAGGTCTTACCAGGTACAACCCCAAAACCAACGTTTCTTTCCCCGTGAAGCTCCCTGCTTCCGGTGCCAGTCAAGTCGCTTCCAGCCCCATCAATGCCATTGAATTCACCGCGCAGGGTGATCTCTGGGTGCTGCATGCCAACGGATTACTGGAAAAGCTGAACGGCAAGACCTTGAAAGTAGTGGCCCAGGAAGAAGGCCTTCAGGAAACGTTCAAAGGCCAGGCGATGGGCTACGGCATGACCATTGACAAAGACGATGATCTCTGGTTTTACTCTTCCACTGAAAGCTTTGGGGCTTTTCTGTACCGTACGGCCGCCAGAACTTTCCAGCAGTTTCATGAGCACGCGCCCTCCCTTCGGCTGAACTCCAACCTGGTGCGGGGCATCGTGGAAAACGAAGACGGCAAAATCTGGCTGGCCACCGACCACGGCGGCATCAACATCGTGGATAAAAATGCGCTTTCGGTGCAGTTTGTCCAAAACTGCCCCGAAATAGGAAACAGCCTTTCGCACAACAGCCTCATCTCCATCTACAAAGACCGCGAAGGCATTATCTGGTTGGGTACCTATAAAAAAGGGGTGAACTACTACCACAAGAACCTGCTGCGTTTCCAGCACCACCAAAACCAACTGCTGGTCAAAGGCAGCCTACCCTACGGCGACATTAACCGGTTTTTGGAAGACGCCCAGGGCAATCTCTGGATGGGCACCAACGGCGGTGGTTTGCTTTACTGGAACCGCAGCACCGGGCAGTACACCCGCTACCAGCACAACCCGGCAGACCCCCGCAGCCTCAGCAGCAACGTAGTGGTCAGTCTGCTGCTAGACAAGGAGCAGAACCTGTGGGTGGGTACTTACCTGGGTGGCCTGAACAAGTTTGACGGAAAGAAATTCACCCGCTACCGGCACAACCCGCAGGACCCCTCCAGCCTGGGGCACGACAACGTGTGGGAAATGTTCCAGGACCGCCAGAACCGGCTTTGGGTGGGCACCATGCGCGGCGGGCTGCAGCAACTGGACCCGGCTACTGGGCAGTTCCGCTCGTACCACCGGGCCCCTGGCCAACCTGGGATTGATGCCCTGTACGTGGCGGCTATCGCCGAAGACAGCAAAGGCAACCTCTGGACCGGAGGCGATATTGGGGTGGAAGTGCTCCAGCCGGCTTCCGGAAAGCTGCTTCAATTCAAAAACGATCCCCAAAACCCCAGAAGCCTGAGCAGTAACGCGGTGCTGAGCATTTTCCGAGACAGCCGGCAGAACATGTGGGTGGGGACCAATGAAGGGCTCAACCTCTTCAACCCAGAAACGAACTCGTTTCGGTTATTCACCAAGGAAAACGGCCTCGCCGATAACATCATCCTGAACATCCTGGAAGACCGGCACCACGACCTCTGGATCAGTACGCCCAACGGAATCTCTAAACTGGAGATCAAAGGCCGGCAAGCCGAAGAAATCTCCTTTGCAGTCCACAACTATGATGAGTCTGACGGGTTGCAGGGCAAAGTCTTCAATGAGAACGCCGCTTTCCTGACCCGCCAAGGCGAAGTGGTGTTTGGCGGCCCTAATGGATTCAATATATTCCAGCCCGGCGAGCTGACCTCCAACCAAGTGGTGCCCACCATTGTCTTCACTGATTTCCAGCTGTTCAGCAAGAGCCTGAAAGTAGGGGAGGAGGTGGACGGAAGCGTGATTCTGCCCCAGGCCTTGGCCGTGACCGACCAGATCACGCTGCAGCATGACCAGAACATGTTCACCGTGGAGTTTGCCGCCCTCAACTTCTTCCACTCCGAGAAAAACAAGTACCTGTACAAGCTGGAAGGGTTTGACAAAGACTGGCACACCACAGACGGTAAGAATCGGCGCATCACCTACACCAACTTAGACCCGGGAAACTACCAGCTGATCGTGAAGGCGTCAAACAACGATGGGCTCTGGAACAAAGAAGGAATCAGTCTGAACATTGAGGTGAAGGTGCCGTTCTGGCGCTCAGACATGGCGTATGTAGCCTATTTTCTATCGGCCTTTTTGATCTTGGTGCTGGTGCGCAGAATGGAGAAGCAGAAGGCGAACGAGAAATTTGAGCTGGAGCGGGAGCGCCGGGAGGTGAAACACATGCGGGAACTGCACCTCATGAAGATTAAGTTTTTCACCAACATCAGCCATGAGTTCAGGACGCCGCTCACGCTCATTCTGGCCCCACTGGAAAAACTGCTGGCCACCGCGCAGGATGCAGAACAGTCCCGCCAGTTCCAGATGATCAACCGCAACGCCAAGCGCCTGCTGCTGCTGGTGAACCAGTTGCTGGACTTCAGGAAGTTGGAGGTGGAGGAAGTCGCTTTCGCGCCGTCGCACGGCAACATTGTCAAGTTCATCAAAGAGGCAGTGTATTCTTTCTCAGATTTGTCCGAGAAAAACCACGTGAACCTGTCGTTTGAGACCACCGTGCGGGAGCTGCACGCCTCCTTTGATATGGACAAACTGGGCAAGATCCTGTTCAACCTGCTGTCCAACGCCTTCAAGTTCACGCCCGAGAACGGAGACATCAAAGTAGAGGTGAACTGCCACGAGAATGATTCGGCCTCAGAAGGCTTGCACCTGCTGGAGATCAAGGTAACCGACACGGGCATCGGGATCTCCAAAGAAAACCAGGCGAAGATCTTTGACCGCTTCTTCCGGGAAGACGTGCCGGACAATCTGGTGAACCAGGGCAGCGGCATCGGGTTGTCCATCACCCGCGAGTTCGTGAAAATCCACGGCGGCTTGATTCAGGTGCAGAGTGAACCCGGCCTGGGCAGTTGCTTTACTGTTACCCTGCCTATCAAAGTGACCGGTGCCGTGGTGGCGATGGATGACCCCGAAGAACTGACCGAGGAAATTACGACCGTAGAAAAGAAACCAGTGCCTGCCAAAGGAACTCCCGCAGACGCGCCAGAACACGAGCTGGTGGTGTTGCTGGTAGAGGACAGCGAGGATTTCAGAACGTACCTCAAAGAGAACCTGAGCGCGCATTTTACCGTGCTGGAGGCTAAAAACGGCAAAGAAGGCTGGCAAAAAGCGCTTTCCAACTTGCCCGACCTGATTGTGAGCGATCTCATGATGCCGGAGCTCAACGGCATTGATTTCTGCAAGAAAATTAAGTCCGATGCCCGCACCTCGCACATTCCGTTCATCCTGCTCACCGCCCAAACCGCCGAGGAGCAGAAACTCAAAGGCCTGGGCATTGGCGCCAACGACTACATCACCAAGCCGTTCAATTTTGAGCTGCTGCTTTCGCGCATGTCTAACCTCATTGCCCAGTGCCAGCTCCTGCAGAAAGCCTACGGAAAGAAGATCAGCGTGCAAACCAGCTCCATTGACATTGTCTCCCTGGACGATAAACTCATTCAGAAAGCTATCAAGGTAGTGGAAGAGAACATGGACTCCGCCGAGTTCTCCGTGGAGATGATGAGCCGCGAGCTGGGCATTAGCCGGGTGTACCTGTACAAGAAGATTGTGGCGCTCACCGGCCAGTCGCCGGTAGAGTTCATCCGGAAGATTCGGCTGGCCCGGGCCGCGCAACTTCTGGAGAAAAGCCAGCTCACCGTAGCCGAAGTAGCCTACGCCGTCGGCTTCAACAACCCGAGGTACTTCTCCAAGTACTTCAAAGAGGAGTACCACATGCTGCCATCGGTTTACGCAGAAAGCAAACAGACTCAGCCAGCCACTTAGGTCAAACCGCCCATAGCTTCCGCAGCAAACCCCAGAGAGGAGCTACCGTTTATGGTCCCGTTTTCCAAAAACAGCCTCTAAACGCCCACGCGCCTTTCTTTCTTTCTTTCTTTCTTCCTTCCTGCTGGCGCGAGTTTTCAACTCGTGCCTTCTGATGCCGGGTAGTCTCCAGACTACCCTCGCTGCGATAGCAGCGACAGGCGCATGGCAGGCCATCCACGTTCTGGACTCATTCTGCCGTCCTTTTACCACCCCGCCCTTCGGGCACCCCTCCTAAAATAGGAGGGGAGTTTCTGCTTGCCACCGCTATACCGTCTGCTCCAAAGACTTCGTAGCGTCCGGAGGACCTGCGAGCGTCTGTGCCGATGGCGTCTCTCTACCGCCTCAAGTCAGGATTCATTCATCAACTCCAGCGCTTTTCCGTTTATGGCTCCTTTTCTGAAAACAGGCAATAAACCGGCGGTGGCAGCGGCAATTGGCTGGCTTGTTAACATTTTGAAAAATAAAACCTGCTTTTACAGGCTAAAAATGCGGTTTTTTCATTTGTTAACGGATGGAGCATAGAAAGGAAACATTTGATACATATGCTCTCCTGGTCGCTTCCTTACCTTCATCCTGTTCAATTTCCCCGGAAAAGTCCGCTTTCAACAGTGCATCTTCTTCCTCGGGAAAACAGGAATTCACTTTACAAATGATCTAATGAAAATTAGAAACACGCTTTGCTTAGCTCTGGTCGCCGGGCTCTTTTCCTTCAAGGAGCCGATGGTTAAAAACTACCAAAAGTTGGAAGACGGAGTGCTTGTGAAACTGGAGCAGAAAGCTGCCGGTGATCCACAATTCGTGAAACTGCGGGTTGTGACTGATAACATTATTCAGGTGATGGGCACGCCCGTGGAGAAGTTCTCTGAGGAGCCTAGCTTGATGGTGCTGGAAAGTAAAAAAGGAAAAACCGACTGGCAGTTCCAGGAGAAAGGCAAAAACCTGGTGCTGAATACCAAAAACCTGCGCGTGGAAGTCTCCGCGGAGAACGGCGCCGTTTCTTTCTATGACAAAGGCGGTAAGCTGTTGCTGCAGGAAAACAACCAGGGGCAGCAGGCCTTCGCGCCGGTGACGTTGTTGGGCAATGAACAGAGCTATCGGTTGCAGAAAGCCTTCAACGCGGACAAAGAAGAAGCTTTTTACGGCCTGGGGCAGCACCAAACTGGCCTCATGAACTACCGGGGCTGGCAGATTGACCTCACCCAGTACAACTCGGTGGCCGTGGTGCCGTTCCTGGTTTCCAGCAAAAACTACGGCATTCTGTGGGACAACAACTCCATCACCAAGTTTGGCGACGTGCGTCCGTACCAGCCTTTGTCCAAACTGAAACTCTACGGCAAAGACCAGAAACCCGGCGGCCTCACCGCCACCTACGCCTTTGATAAAAAAGCGGGGAAAGCGCCCATCGTGCGGCAGGAGGCCGAAATCAACTTCGAGTTTCTGGAGGATCAGAAGAACTTTCCGGCGGGTTACTCGCTGGAAGGTGGCCTCATGACCTGGGAAGGTTTCCTGGAGAGCGACGCCACCGGTGATCACCGGTTTGAGATGCCTTCTTCTGGCTATGTGAAAGTCTGGATCGATAATAAACTGCTGCTGGACCGCTGGCGTGAAGCCTGGAACCCGGGCATGTCAGTCTTCAAGGCGCCGCTGCAGAAAGGCAGGAAACACTCCTTTAAGATAGAGTGGAACCCAGATGGTGGCGTGTCTTACCTGGCACTTCGGTTCCTGACTCCGCCCCCTGCCCAGGACCAGAACAAAATCGCCTTCACCTCAGAAGCCGGCGATAAAATGACCTACTACTTTGTGTACGGCCGGAACATGGACGAAGTCATCAGCGGTTACCGTGAGTTGACCGGGAAAGCCCAGGTGATGCCCAAGTGGGCCATGGGTTTCTGGCAGAGCCGTGAGCGCTACAAAACGCAGCAGGAGCTGTTAGACGTAGTGAAAGAATTCCGCAAGCGGAAGATTGGCCTGGACAACATTGTGCAGGATTGGTCTTACTGGAAAGAAGACCAGTGGGGCAGCCAGGAATTCGACAAAACCCGTTTCCCCGATGCCCAGGGCATGATCAATGAGGTACACGCCAACAATGCCCGCCTCATGATTTCCACCTGGCCTAAGTTCTACGAAGGCATTGAGGCCTACAAGAAATTCGATCAGAAAGGCCTGCTCTACAAAACCAGCATCAACGAGCAAATCAGAGACTGGATTGGCAAAGGCTACGTGTCTACGTTCTATGACGCCTTCAACCCCGAGGGTCGCCGCATGTTTTGGGACCTGATTAACGAAAAGCTCTATAAAATGGGAGTTGATGCGTGGTGGCAGGATGCTTCTGAGCCAGATATCTTGTCTAACTCCTCCATTGCGCACCGCAAGGCCTTGATGAACCCCACCTATTTAGGCTCCGCCGATAAATACTTCAACGCCTACGTGCTGCAACACAACAAAGGCATCTATGAAGGCCAGCGCGGCACCAATCCCAACGACCGGGTTTTCATTTTGACCCGCTCGGCTTTCGGCGGGTTGCAGCGCTACGGAGCCGCCACCTGGAGCGGTGACATTGCCGCTACCTTTGAGGAAATGGGCCGCCAGATTCCGGCCGGTCTTAACTTCTCCCTTTCTGGGTTGCCCTACTGGACCACTGACATTGGCGGTTTCTTC
Source organism: Rufibacter sediminis (assembly GCF_014269285.1). Lineage (GTDB taxonomy): Bacteria > Bacteroidota > Bacteroidia > Cytophagales > Hymenobacteraceae > Nibribacter > Nibribacter sediminis. Next base: position 62,725 of record NZ_JACOAF010000022.1, on the reverse strand, counting down.
GTGGAAAACAAGTATGACCGCGGCCCCATGACCCCGGAGGCCCAGGAAGAATGGCGCGAGCTGCAAACCCGCTGGTATCAGTACGGCACGTTCACCCCGCTTTTCCGCTCGCATGGGCAGTACCCGTTCCGGGAAGTTTACAACATTGCGCCAGAGAACCACAAGGCGTACCAGTCTATGGTGTACTATAACAAGTTGCGCTATCGCCTGATGCCGTACATCTACAGCCTTACCGGCCAGGTGTACCACCAGAACTCCACCATCATGCGTCCGCTGGTGATGGATTTCAGCACTGATAAAAACGTGCAGAACATCAGCGATCAGTTCATGTTTGGGCCCAGCTTGCTCGTGAACCCCGTAATTGAGGCCCAGGCCACCAGCCGCAAACTGTACCTTCCGGCCAACACCGGTTGGTACAACCTCTATGACGGTTCTTACCAGAAGGGCGGTCAGCAGATCACGGCCGCGGCCCCGTATGAGCGCATGCCACTGTTTGTGAAAGAAGGCTCTATTCTACCCTTCGGCCCGGAACTACAATACACCACCGAGAAGCCAGCCGAGACCATCACGCTCTACGTCTACGGCGGCAAAGACGCTTCTTTTGAGCTCTACGAAGACGAGAACACCAACTACAACTACGAGAAAGGCAAGTTCGCCACCATTCCCATCACCTACCACAACGCTTCCAAAACCCTGACCGTGGGCAAACGCCAGGGCGAGTTCAACGGCATGCTGCAGAAGCGCACCTTCCATGTGGTGCTGGTGCAGCCTGGCAAAGCCAAAGCCCTCGCTTTTGATGGCAAAGCCGATGCCACCATCGCTTACACTGGAAATACCGCCTCCGTGAAACTGAAATAATCCTTACCTGATCCTATCCTAAATTTTTCATGTCATTCTGTTAATCTATGAGAAAATACCTACTACTTACTTGGTTGCTCTGTTTGTGCGGGGCGGCCTTTGCCCAACAAACCGTCAGGGGAAGAGTCACCTCCCAGGAAGACGGAGGGGCAATTATTGGAGCCACCGTTAGTGTGAAGGGCAACGCGACCTTGGCTACCGGTACAGACGTGGAGGGGAACTTTCAACTGAACCTTCCCACCGGCAATGAAACCCTGGTGATTACCTACATCGGGTTTGTCACGCAGGAGGTAGCCGTGAATGGCAGGGCCCAGGTGAACATCGTCCTGAAGTCAGATGCCAAAGCCCTGGAAGAGGTAGTGGTGATTGGGTATGGCGTGCAGCAGAAGAAGCTGGTGACCGGCGCCACCGTGCAGGTCAAAGGCGAAGACCTGCAGCGGCAGAGTACCACTAACGCGTTGCAGGCGTTGCAGGGGCAAACGCCGGGGGTGCAGATTGCGTCTTCCTCCGGTCAGCCGGGCGAAGCCATGCGTGTGGTAATCAGGGGCTTGGGTACCATTGCCAACGCCAGTCCACTGTACGTGGTGGACGGTGTGATCACAGGCGATATCAACTACCTGAACCCTGCGGATATTGAGTCTATTGACGTGCTGAAAGATGCGGCTTCAGCGGCCATCTACGGCTCCCAGGCAGCCAATGGCGTGGTGCTGGTGACTACCAAGCAGGGGAGAGCAGACACCCCGGCCCAAATTACCTTTGATTCCTATTACGGCGTGCAGAACATCGCCCGGAAAGCCCGCATGCTGAATGCCCGCGAATATGCCGGTATTATGAACGAGGCCGCCGTGAACTCCGGGAAATCGCCTTACTTCACCAACGACCAGATCGCCAATCTGGCCACTGACACTGACTGGATGGATGAGATGTTTGTGAAAGACGCCGTTACCCAGAACTATTCCCTAGGTGCTTCCGGCGGATCGCAGATCTCCACTTTCTCCACCTCGCTGGCGTACACCGGCACCGAAGGAGTGGTAGGCGGAAAGAAGCTCTCTAATTATGAGCGGTACAACTTCCGCATCAACACGGAGCATAAACTGCTGAAAGACGTCCTGAAGCTTGGCCAGCACCTGACCTTCGCGTACGTGAACAACAACGGCATTGGGGTAGGTAACCAGTACAACAACACGTTGCGGGCGGCCTTCAATACCAGCCCCTTTGTTCCGATGTACGATGCGGAAGGCAATTTTTGGAACAACGATGGTAAAGCCGCTCCTGTCTGGAACACTGGCGAGGCCAACCCTTATGCCCAAATGGTATACGGTAATCAGAACAGACGCAACAACCAACGCCTTTTAGGGGATATCTACCTGATTATTGAGCCTATCAAAAACCTGCGGTTCAGAACCAGCTTAGGCGTGGATTATTACGCGAACGAAGACCGGTCCTATACGCCAATTTACACACTTTCGGCGTACTCGTTCAGTGACTACACCCGGGTAAACCAATCGTTGAACAAAGGGAAAACCCTTATGTTTGACAATACCCTGAGCTACGGTTTCACCATGGGGCAAGACCATAACCTGGAAGTGATGGCGGGTTCGTCTGCTTTTCAATTCCTGGGCTCGGGCATCAACGGCAGCAACCGGAACCTCAGCATCGCCGATCTCCGGTACGCCTGGCTTTCAAACGCTACCAACACCGAAGGGTCACCAAACATGACTCTGGGCGGAGGCCCGACGGATGAAGACAAACGGATGTCTTACTTCGGGCGGGTGAGCTACAACTTCAAAGAGACTTATCTGATCAATGCCACGTTCAGGGCAGACGGGACTTCCCGCTTCCTGAAGCGTTGGGGCTACTTCCCGTCCGTTTCGGCGGGTTGGGTCATGACCAATGAGCGTTTTCTGGCCGGTTCTGAGAATTGGCTGTCTTTCCTGAAGCTGAGAGCCAGCTGGGGACAGGTGGGGAACATGAACGGTGGTTTCTTCCAATACCTTTCTCCGGTACAAATCATTAATGCCACTTATAACTTCGGGCCTACCGAGGGGGTATTAACCCCGGGTTCCTTTAGCAGCCGGTTGGGTAACCCAGATCTGCATTGGGAAACTTCTGAGCAAACCAACGTGGGTTTTGATGCCCGTTTCCTGAACGGGAAAGTGGATTTCAATTTCGATTACTACGTGAAAACCAGCAAAGACTGGCTCATTGTGGCGCCTATTCTGGCCTCGGCTGGGGCTGAGGCACCCTTTATCAACGGAGGAGATGTGAAGAACAGCGGGGTAGAGGTTGCGCTTGCCTACAATGGCAAAGTAGGTGACTTCAATTACCGTTTAGGGGTGAACGGCGCCTACAACAAAAACAAGGTAGGCGAGATCCCCAGTGGCGACGGCATCATCCACGGGGCCACCAACCAGTTGTTTGATAATGCGCCCGAGTTCTACCGCGCCCAGAACGGATATCCCATCGGGTACTTCTTCGGGTACAAAACCGCCGGTATTTTCCAGACCGAGGCCGATGTGAACGAGTACCGCTCCGCGGAGAACGGCCTTATCCAACCCAATGCCCAGCCGGGTGACGTGCGCTACGTGGATGTGAACGGAGACGGCATGATCAGTGAACTGGACAAGACCATGATCGGGAACCCTAACCCCGAGTACACTTTCGGGTTCACTTTCTCCGGAGATTACAAAGGTTTTGACTTCTCCTTCCTGGCCTCCGGCGTGGCCGGAAACCAGATTGTACAGTCGTATCGCAACCATTCCAACCCCTATGCCAACTATACAGCGTCTATTCTGGACCGTTGGCACGGACCGGGCTCGTCCAACACCATGCCCAGGGTAACGGAAGACTCCCGCAACTGGACCAACTTCTCTGATCTATACATTCAGGACGGTGATTTCCTGAGAATCAGCAACGTGACCATCGGCTACAACCTGGGGCAACTTCTAAAGCAAAGCACCCGCGCGCGTCAGTTCAGAATCTATGCTTCAGTCCTCAACCTGTACACGTTCACCAACTATAACGGCATGGATCCGGAAATTGGCTACACAGACAGTTTCGCGCAAGGGGTAGACGTGGGGTATTACCCGCGCCCCAGAACAGTGATGGTAGGTGCCAACGTGAGATTCTAATTTTTAGCCTTGAAAAACATGAAAAGCATAAAAACAATAGCCCTGGCGTTTGGTCTCCTTTCCCTGGGCGCCTGCAATGACTTCTTAGAGACAGAACCCATCACCCTCCAAACCGAAAGCAACTCTTACAGCACTCCAGAAGATGCCTTCAAAGCACTGGTGGGCTGTTATGATGGGCTGCAACGCGTCTGGGCAGATGGCATCAGTTTACCGGTGGCCGCCGAGGTCTTGTCAGACAATTCTTTCGGGGGGGCTGGCAACGGCGATGGGTTTAACTACCAGGCCGTGGATGAGTTTGATCCCAATCGTTCTCCCGCGGACCGTAACTTATTTGAGGCAAATTGGAGAGCGTACTATGCCGCCGTATACCGCTGCAACGTGCTCCTGAGTAAATTGGAGGGCATAGACTGGGGTACCCAAGCCAACCTGAAAGCTACCTACGAGGCCGAAACCCGCTTCCTGCGCGCTTATCTGTATTTTGACATGGTGCGGCTGTGGGGGAATATCCCGTTGTTGACGGAGCCTTCGGCGGAGAATATCGCGCAAGCCAACCCAGACGAGGTATACAAGGTGATCGCTCAGGATTTGAAATTTGCCGCAGCTAATCTGCCTAACACCACTTATGCCGCCCAAAACCCCGCCACCTATGGGCGGGTAACCAAATGGGCCGCCGAAGCGCTCACCGCCCGGGCTTTCCTGTACTACACCGGCTACTACGGCAAGAGTGACCTGGTAGGGGAGGTAGACAAGTCACAGGCTTTGGCAGCTGTGGAAGATGTGATCGCCAATGGCGGTTTTGACCTGTTGGATGATTTCGCCAAGCTGTGGCCAGTCGCCTCGGTGAAGAATTACGCCGGCGAAGACAACAAGGAAACCGTGTTCGCTGTCAAGTACACCTTCACCAGTAACTACAACGGCAACACCGACGGAAACCACTGGATGGTGATGATCGGGATGCGGGAGCAGGCCAGCTATCCGTACGGCAACGGCTGGGGCGGAGCCACGGTGAACCCTAAATTATGGAATGCCTTCAGCGGCGATGACACCCGCAAAGTAGCTTCCATTATCTCCATTGCCGACGAGAAAATTGACTTCCAAAACAAAGGCAAGCAACGCGAGTACACCGGCTACTACATCAAGAAATACAGCCCCATGGTGGATGAAGAAGGAAACAGCCTACCCGTGAAACAAGGCGGTACTAACTTCATGATCGGGCAGTTCCAGGACTACGTCTCCATCCGGTACGCCGATGTGTTGCTGACGGCCGCGGAACTGGGCAGCCCTAACGCGCAGGCCTATTTTGACAAAGTGCGCAGACGGGCTTACAAAGATAAGTTCACACCGCTGGCGGTATCGCAGGCCTCTATCATGAACGAGCGTCGTCTGGAGTTTGCCGGCGAAGGCATCCGGTATTTTGATTTGCTGCGCCAAGGCATCAACGTAGCGGCGGCGGCCATTGCCGAGACCACGACCGTGGAGAATGGCGGGACCGCAGTCTCCAAAACCATTGCCGCGGATAAGGTTGTGCAAACCAAAGGCCTGCAGCAGATTCCTTACAACCAGATCACGTTGTCCGGCGGAACGCTCAAGCAAAACCCCGGTTGGTAATCGGCTAGAAAATTGGATAGGATAACACAGGGCCTAGGTGGGCTTTGGGGCCATTTTACCCAAAACAGGTGAAAACTACCAACCCCATCGGCTTTCCTTTTACCACTAAAAACAGAACCAGATGAAAAACATAAAATTACTCTATTACCTGTTCCTGGTGCCGTTGCTGTGGAGCACGGCGTGTCAGGACGATGACCAGGAATTGGGCAGAATGCTTGACCAGTCAGAGCTGAAGTACAAAGTGATTCAAGACCGGTCCATAGATCCGGGCGGGAACACCGTCATCCTCATCAATGAAACGCCGGAGACTGTGTCTATGTGGGATTACGGCACCGGCAAATCTACCCGCACGGTAGATACCGTTCAGTTTGCCTTCAAAGGCGAGTACGTGATCAAGTTCTCCGCTCTGACCGGCGGCGGGGTGGTAGACGCGGCCCCCATTACCATTCAGGTCACCGAAGACAATTTTGAGTACGTGAACGACCCGCTCTGGACGTATTTGACCGGCGGGGTGGGCCAGGAGAAAACCTGGATCCTGGACTACGGGAAACATGGCGTTTTTGACGGACCGCTCTATTATTATGAGCCACTCACCAAGTGGGAAAACATGAAAGACGGTACCGCGAAGTTAGGATGGGCCCCGAGCTACAAAGACAACTCCTGGATTATCCCGGAAGCCGACATGGCCAGTACCATGACCTTCAGTTTGAAAGGCGGTCCTTTCTTCAAGACGCACAAAGTAGGGGAAGGCAAAGACGAGACCGGCACCTATTCCTTTGATGCCATTAACCACACCATCAGCACCAACGGAGGCACCATCCTGCGGTCGCCTAGCTTCATCGGCAACGCCACGAACTGGAACAGCAATCTGGTGGTCTTGTCGCTAACCGAGACATCCATGCAGATTGGCGTGCGCAGAACCAATAACGAGGGCGATTACCTGTACGTCTGGAATTATATCTCCAAAGAATACGCCGACAATTATGTGCCGGTAGATCAGGGGCCGCAGCCTCCGGATGAAGGATTCAACCCAACCTTTAAAGCGGGCGAACTCCTGAACATGCTCACCGGCGGACCGTCTTCCGGCCGCGTCTGGAAACTGGACGCCACCGGCAACCCGATAGACTGGGTGAAAGCCGGCATCGGCTGGACAACCGGCCACGCTGCCTCCCGTGATTGGGGCTGGAATAACACCTGGGACGAAGCGGTTGCCAATTCCTGGATTCGGTTCGATCGCTTTGGGGGCCAGAACTACACCCGCTTCCAGAACGGAGTGCAGACCACCGGTACCTTCACCATTGACGAGGCCACCAATGAAATCACCTTGGTAGGGAACACCCTGCTCCAGAACCCTGCTTCCTGGATGAACCCTACCGCCAACAAACTCAAGGTCATCAAAGCATTCCCAACCGATTATCAGACCAAAGGCATCTGGTTTGGGACCAGCTATGACACCGCCAAAGATGAGTGGTTCGCTTTCCACTATGTGCTGGGCAATTAACTAAGTAAAATCGGCCAACTGGTGGTCTCTGTAGGGCTACCAGTTGGCATTTTTTATGGAAGGAGCTCTGGAAAGAAGCTGTGAAAGACCTGCCTTAAAGTGGTTCCTGCCGTTTTTAGACTGTTTTCCTAAAAACAGCCTGAAAATGACATTGGTAGCTAGATCGTACATCTTTCCTTCGGGCTCGCTTTTCCTGAAACCAGAGCGTTCGTTCCTTCATCAAAAATGCTTCCCCAGATCTTCCGAAGATCTTTTCTTATGTCACCTTTTACTATGTCCAAAAGATTTTACTCTGCTTTCTCTTTCCTCTGTGTAGGGGTACTATTTTCCGTGCTGGTAAGCAGCAGCGGCTGTAAATCCACTGAAGAACCACAGGTGCGGCAAAGAGCCGATTTTACCAAGAACTGGTCTTTCGTTTTAGATGATCCGGCCAGCGCCCAAGAACCCAGCTTCAATGACCGCCAGTGGCGTAAACTCAACCTGCCACATGACTGGAGCATTGAAGGCAAGTTCGATGAAAAAGCTCCGGCTGGCACCGGCGGCGGCGCGTTACCGGGCGGCATTGGCTGGTATCGTAAAACCTTCACCGTAGAGGAAGCCGAAAAAGGAAAGCTGTTCTTCATTGACTTTGACGGCGTGTACACCAACTCAGAAGTTTGGATCAACGGGCACTACCTGGGCAAACGGCCCAACGGCTATAGCTCGTTCCGCTATGAACTCACGCCACACCTTAAGTACGGGCAGGAGCAGAACGTGCTGGCCGTCAAAGTAGACAACGCGCAGCAGCCCAATTCCCGCTGGTACTCGGGTTCTGGCATTTACCGGAACGTCTGGCTGGTGAAAACCAATCCGGTGCACGTAGCCAAGGACGGTACCTTCGTGACCACTCCTCAGGTTTCCCAGGAAGCCGCAAAAGTGGTGGTGAGCACCATCATTTCCAACGTCCAAAAGCAGCAAGGCTCTTTTGTGCTGCACACCCTGGTGTACGATCAGGAAGGCCACGAAGTAGCCAAAGTCGCTTCGGAGAACCTCACTCTGCCAGATTCCCTGACGGAGGTAAAGCAAGAACTCACCGTGGCTACGCCCAAGCTGTGGTCCATAGAGCAGCCGCACCTGTATTCGGTGGTGACCAGAATAGAGCAGGACGGGAAAGTGGTGGATACTTACCAAACTCCGTTGGGCATCAGAAGCTTCAACTTTGATGCGCAGAAAGGCTTTTTCCTCAACGGCAAGCCGATGAAGATCCTGGGCGTCTGCAACCACCACGACCTGGGCGCCCTGGGAGCCGCCATCAACGTGCGGGCCCTGGAGCGGCAACTGGAGATCATGCGGGGCATGGGCGTGAACGCCATCCGGACCTCGCACAACCCGCCCGCGCCGGAGTTGCTGGACCTGTGCGACCGGATGGGTTTCCTGGTCATGGATGAGTCCTTTGACATGTGGAAGAAAGAGAAAAGCAAGTTCGACTACAGCCACTCCTGGGACCAGTGGCACCAACGCGATCTGGAGGATTTCATCAAGCGCGACCGCAACCACCCCAGCGTGATTGTCTGGAGCATCGGGAACGAGATTCCGGAGCAGTACGGCCCCGAGGGTACCGCCATCGCCACGGAACTGGTGGGCATCGTGAAGAATCTGGACACCACGCGTCCGATCACGGTGGGGCTGAATGAGCCATACCCGCACAACAGTATCTATAAGTCCGGCGGGCTGGATCTGGTAGGTTTCAACTACCACCATCAGGACTTCGAGAAGTTTCCGCAGGCTTTTCCCGGGCAGAAATTCATCGCCACCGAAGCGGTTTCGGCGCTAATGACCCGCGGCCACTATGACACGCCCGCCGACAGCATCCGACGCTGGCCCAAGCGTTGGGATATTCCTTTCCATGACGGCAACAAAGACCTGACCGTCTCGGCATATGACAACGTGAGCACGCCCTGGGGCTCCACCCACGAGGAAACCTGGAAAGTGCTGAAAAAGCACCCGTACCTCTCCGGCATGTTTATCTGGACCGGTTTCGATTACCTGGGCGAACCCACGCCGTACCTGTGGCCCGCCCGCAGCTCGTACTTCGGGGTGGTAGATCTGGCCGGTTTCCCCAAAGATGTCTATTACATGTACCAAAGCGAGTGGACCACCAAACCCGTGCTGCACCTTTTCCCGCACTGGAACTGGCAACCTGGCAAAACCGTGGATGTGCTGGCCTATTACAACAACGCCGATGAAGTGGAACTGTTCCTGAACGGCACCTCACAAGGCATCCGGAAAAAGCAGGGCGATGACCTGCACGTGTTATGGCGCGTGCCGTTCCAGCCGGGTACTATCCGGGCGGTTTCCCGCGCCAACGGCAAAGAAGTCCTCACCAGGGAGATCAAAACCGCCGGGGCCGCCGCCAAAATCGTACTGGAAGCGGACCGTACCGCCATCAACGCCGATGGCAAAGACCTGTCCTTCGTGACGGTGAAAATCCTGGACCAAGCCGGAAACCTGGTACCCAATGCCGATAACCTGGTGAACTTCAAGATAGACGGCAAAGCCACCCTAGCCGGCGTAGACAACGGGCTGCAAACCAGTATGGAATCCTTCAAGGCAAACCACCGGAAAGCGTTCAACGGGCTATGTTTGGCTATCTTACAGGCCCAGGAAGAAGCCGGCCAGGTAAAGCTTACCGCTACCTCTGAAGGCCTACAGTCCGCCACCGTTACCATTGAACTGAAAAAGTAACCAGAAAGGCTACACCTGTTTTAAGGCCGATTTCTGCAAAAGAGCCTTAAAATAACCAACCGGGTGCGGCTTTCTCTGGCGCGAGACTGAAGTCTCGTGACTTGGGATGATGTGAGTCTCCAGACTCGCCGGGAACCACGAATAAAAAACTAACATCAACAATGCGTGGTGTCGCTGCGAGGCAGCGAGGGTAGTCTGGAGACTACCCACATCCGGAGGCACGAGTCGGGAGACTCGCGCCAGCGAGGAGTTAGCGTGCAGGATTTCCGATGAAAATTTGTGCCGGTAAAAGGGTAGCTTTAAGCTACTGTTCACTGGGGCAGGTTAGTGAAATGAGTTGTTTTGGGGCGGTTTTCAGGAAATCGGCCTTAAAACGGGAGTATTGTAAATCATTGATGAAAGGAACATCCGCATGAAAAAGCATATCACGTTCTTCCTGCTGCTCGGGCTGCTGGTTTGTTTTGGGGCCTCGGCGCAGAGCAGGGTCAAGGTGGCCTGCGTGGGAAACAGCATCACGGAAGGGGCCGGGCTGCAGAAAACGTACCCAATGGTGCTGCAGGAGCTGTTGGGTGAGGCCTATGAAGTCCGCAACTTCGGGGTGAGCGGCAGAACGCTGCTGAAGAAAGGGAATCTACCCTATTGGAACGAGAGCAAATACCAGGATGCCCTGAACTGGAACCCGGATATCGTGATCATCAAGCTGGGTACCAATGACTCCAAGCCGCAGAACTGGGTGTACAAGGAGGAGTTTAAGCCCGACTACCAGGCGTTTGTACGATCTTTTCAGAAACTGGCCTCAAAACCGAAGGTGTTTCTCTGTACGCCGGTGCCGGTTTTTGCGGAGAAATTCAGTATCCAGCAGCAGGTGGTGAACACCGAGGTGATGCCGGCGGTGAAGAAAATCGCCCGCAAAACGAAGGCGAAGACCATTGACCTGTACTCCGCTTTCCTGGGCAAACCCGATCTCACGTATGACGGCATCCACCCCAATGAGGCCGGGGCGGCGCTTCTGGCCAACGAGGTGTACCAACAGCTTTCCAAAAACCACCAGAAGAAGTAATCGCCGGCTCCAACGGTGTGCCTTTTAAGCCTGTTTTCAGGAAAATACCCTTAAAAGGCACCTTAACCCTGTACCTGTTTCGGGTACGAATGACCACGCTAACATGACCCGTTTTCTTCCGTTTCTCTCTTCTTTTCTGCTCCTGTTTTATACTGGTCATCAGCTGGTGTTTGCCCAGGCAGATCCTTTTCAGCAGCCTAAGAAAGGTTTCGCCAGTTGGCAGCCCGCCCCTAGTTGGGAACACGCTTTGCTGAGTGGCAACGGGGCCATGGGGGCCATGGTGATGGGCAATCCGCATGACGAGACCTTCATCCTGAACCAGGCCCAGCTGTACCTCCCGGCCACCGAGCCCAAGCCGCCCATTGACCAAGCTAGCCGGTTAGATGAAATCCGGTCTTTAATTTTACAAGGAAAAGGCGAAGAAGCGGCTAAAATTCCGGTGGAGCAGAGTATGAAAGAAGGCTACGGCGGCCACCTGTGGTCGAACCCGTACGTGCCGGCGTTTGATGTGCGGCTGCAGATGGAGCCCTCCAACGTGCAGAAGTACGTGCGTACCGTGGATTTTGAGACCGGCGAGGCCAACGTCACCTGGACCGATGCCAACGGTACGTACCAGCGCCGCCTCTTCGTGTCCCGCCCCGATAGTGCCGTCGTCATCTCTATCAAAGGCACTGCCAAAATCAACGGCCAACTCTCTTTTGCCCGTCGCCCGGTAGAATGGACGCAGTGGGAGCAGATCAACAAAACTGTGGAGAACGTGCACATCGGCGCCAGCGATAACAAATGGCTCACCTACCGCAGTGCCTACAAAAAGCGCTGGCCCGGCAGTTTACAGGGCTACGAAGGTGTGGGCCGGGTAGAGGTGAAAGGCGGCACCTACCGCACCCAAGGCAACGACTTCCTCATCCAAAACGCCGATGAAGTGCTGGTGTTCATCAAGATCAACGCCAACTTTGACTACGCGCACTCGCAGGTAGACCAGCTTAAAAAGCATCTGACGTCACTTCCCGCAGATTACCAGGCTTTGGTGAACCGCCATAAAAACGTACACGGCGAGTTGTTCAACCGGGTGAAACTGGATTTAGGCGGCGGGGCCGAGGCTAATTTGTTTACCGAGACCCTGAACCTGAAAACCAAGAGCGGCAAAGTAGCCCCGGCTATTATTGAGAAGCAGTTCGATGCCGCTCGTTATAACATCATCTCGGCCACGGGCATCAATCCGCCTAACTTGCAGGGCATCTGGGGAGGCACCTGGAGCCCCGCCTGGTCCTCCGATTTCACCCATGACGGCAACGTGGAAGTGGCCATCTCGGCGCTGCTTACCAGCCGCGTGCCCGAGTTGATGCGCGCATATTTCGATTACCATGACAAGCGCCTCCCGTTCTACCGCGACAATGCCCAAAAGATGTTCGGGACGCGGGGCATTCACGTGCCCTCGCACACCAGCAGCCACGGCTGGGACAACCATTTTGATCCTATCTGGTGCCTCAGCCTCTGGACCGGCGGCGCTGGCTGGACCGCCAGTTTCTACTATGACTATTGGCTGCACACCGGAGACCGCAAATTTCTGAAAGAGCGGGCGTACCCGTTTATGAAGGAGTCAGCGCTGTTTTATGAGGATTTTCTGAAAACGGGCCCAGATGGCAAATACGTCTTCAATCCGTCGTACTCGCCCGAGAACAACCCGGCCAACCATGCCTCGCAGGCCAGCATAAACGCCACCATGGATGTCATGATCGCGAAGCAGCTGCTAAGAAACTGCATCGCGGCCGCGCAGGAACTGAACACTGATAAAAGCCAGGTGAAGAAATGGCAGCAGATGCTCACCAAAATGCCCGCTTATGAGCTGGATGAGACCGGTGCCCTGAAGGAATGGCTCTGGCCCGGTCTGCAGAACAACCACCAGCATCGGCACATCTCGCACCTGTACAGCCTCTATGACCAGGTAGACCCCGACTTCAAAAATAACCCCACGCTGCTGGCCGGAGCCCGGAAGATTGTGGAGGAGAAGATGAAGTTCCGCTACAAGGAAAACGGCGGGGAGATGGTCTTCGGGATGGCGCAACTGGCGTTTGTGACCGCCAATCTGGAAGACGCGCCCACCACGGCGCAGCTCATTGACTGGCTCTCGCGCTTCTACTGGACCAACGGCCTGGGTACCTACCACAACCCCGGTTCTCTGTTCAACATGGACCTGAGCGGCGGTTATCCCTCGGTGATCATGCGGGCGCTGGTGTACTCAGAACCGGGATTGGTGAAGCTTCTGCCCGCCTTGCCGGAGGCCTGGGAAACCGGCAGTATCTCGGGCTTGCTCCTGCGGGGCGGCGTGGAAGTACAACAACTCACCTGGGCGAAACAGGAAGTGACCGTGGTCTTGAAGTCTCCGCAACAACAGGAGATCACCCTACAGGCCCCAAAAAACATGCAACTGGTTTCGGGCGGGAAACCAGTGAGCGCGTCGGGTGCCAGAATTACTCAGGTACGTTTACCCGCCGGAAAAGAAGTGCGGTTGGTTTTCAGGGCGAAGTAGAAGTTCCTATCAAATTAAAACATCACCGAAAACAGGAGGAAGAGGGCCCATTCTGCTTAGCGCGCAAGTGCATGGAGAGGCCAAAAAGCTGAAATGGGTTTTTAAGCCTAGTTTAGGAAAACAAGCTAAAAACGCGAGTGGCTACGGTAGGTCCGTTTTCGGTCTGTTTTCAGAATACAGGCAATAAACGGAAAGTACCAAGTAACCAGATTATCTCCTGAATTCCTGGTAACGGCGCAAGGCTTCTATGTAGTAATAATCTGCGTAGGTGAGGGGAACGTCTACTTCGGAGCCTTGCGGCAGGTGCCCTACCCCGTGCTTCAGGAGAAATCCGCCGTTGGTGCCCGGCGCCGCCCGGTATGTATCAGAGGAAAGGCTTTGGAGCATGGTCTCAGCGGCGCTGAAATAGTGCTGGGCAGTAGGGGCGGGCACGTAACGACACAGTTCCAGCAGCGCCGATGCGTTAATGGCTCCCGCGGAGGCGTCTCGGAGCGCCGAGGGGATGTTAGGGGCGTTGTAGTCCCAAAAAGGAATTTTGTCATCGGGCAGGTTGGGGTGCTGCAGGACGAAATCTGCCAGGTGCATGGCCTGAGTTAAGTACTTGGGATCTTTGGTTTCGCGGAACATCACGGTATAGCCGTAGAGTCCCCAGGCCTGCCCCCGCGCCCAGGCTGATTCATCGGCGTAGCCCTGCGCCGTTTTCTTTTGTTGCACGGCTCCGGTGGTGGAGTTGTAATTCAAGACATGATACGAACTGTAATCGGGCCGGAAGTGGTGCTGGAGCGTGGTATTGGCGTGTGTCACTGCCAATTTGTAGAAAGAGGAGTCACCGGTAGCCCGGGTTGCCCAAAACAGCAGTTCCAGGTTCATCATGTTGTCAATGATCACCAGAAAATCATTCGGTGTTGAATCCCAGGACTTAATGGCGCCCACCTTCGGGCTGAAGCGGGAGGCGAGGGATTTAGCGCTATTCACCAGAATGTCGCGGTATTCTGGTCTGGGCGCCAGTTGGTTTGCATTCCCGAAACTACAGTACATCATGAAGCCCAGGTCATGGGTAGTGGTGTTGTACTGCTCTTTCTTTAAGTCCGTCATTATGCGAAGGGCCTCGGTCTGAAGTTCCTTGTCTCCGGTTGCTTGGTACAGGTAAAGCAGCGTGCCCGGGTAAAAGCCACTGCACCACCAGTCAGAGCCGCTGGTTTCCAGTCTGTCTTCCTGGTCGTGGTACGACTTCGGGAATTGCCCCGCGGGCAATCTGTTGGCAAGTACTTTGTATTGAACAGAGGCCTCCTTCAAAAGGGTTGAAACAGTTTCTGCGGGGATCTTCGGCTGGATGGTGACGGGTTTTGAGGGTGTTTTGCTAAAACTGCACCCAAAAAGCAGCATTATCATCCAGTTGGTCAGGAGAATCTGGAAGTACTTTCTCATTGATATCATGAATAAAGGGCGGAGGATCTGAATAGCAGTAACGCAACAGAGAGGAGATACATGATGGAGATATCCCTTTTCAAACGCTAGAGGTACAAATAAATCGTCTTAGAATATAGTTTCCGGTGCTATTTTATGGTGTGCCCAGTCTCTTGATAGCAGCTTTTTGTGTCATTACAATACAGCGCCTGAAAACAGCTTATAGCTCGGTTGAAAATATCGTAAAATAAGCGTTTATGTAAAAGAGTTTGTGAAAATTAAATCTGTTCATTCGGAATTCATTAACATTTTATCTTTAGCCTTGCAGACTTTGTAATTTGCTATTGCCGGAATAGTTCCAAAAAGAACAGATGTTAAGGAATGTTGGGCCCAACGTTAGTTCTCTTTTGATTTAACCGAACAGTACCCCCTGTTTTTATTGATTTTGAGGTTTTCGGCCTTTTTCTGTGATTTTTCAGAGGATAATGAGTCTGTTTTAACATTTGATGCCTACTGTCGCAACATTTAAGGGTGCTCCTGTTGAGGAGAATGCGCTATATTTACTGAGAAGAAAAGTCACTACCATCTTAGGAATGTCTAATGATCCGTCGATTTTGTTTTTGCTGCAAGAAATTGGCTCTTGATAAAGAGTTGATAAATTTAAATAAAGAGAGATTTACGGGATTGAGCACGCTTCTTTCCTAATTAGAAGCTCTTAAGTAGCTAGCTAGGTAGCTGTAAAACTCTCTTTGGGTGAAGATTTAAGAGTAAAAGGTGACTAGGTGCAATAAAGTTGAATTACTTCATGAAAAAGCCTGCTTCTTCTTTATAAAGTGTTAAGACATGAATTCACTCTGTTGTAATGCCTTTTGCCAAGATTTGTTTAGCTGTTTTCCTGTGCTTTTTCACCGTGAGTGTCTAAACAAGTAGAGAGCTCTTCTATTGTAGTTCCAACTAGTAAAAAGAGAGGTTAAAAATATACTAGGTTAAGACCTTCTCTATTTACCTCGTTTGTCTCAAAATGAAGCAATAGAAGCAGCTGATTCTTCAATTCTGAGTGAAGTCGAGATCAAAAGTCAGAAGTATCGGTTTCTGTAAATCCTTAAAATTATCTTGTCATATTGTGAAATCAGTAAAAATGATTAGTTTAGTGGTCTTAAAACTTTTATTTCTTTAAAAACATATTTTATTAGCAGTTATGCCAACGATGGCATAACTTAGAGGAAGTTTAGCTAGTTTCAATCAAATAATTGATAAGAAAGTATTATAAGGAAGATTAAAAACTCCTTAGTTTTGTATAGCTGCCTATGGATAAGAGAAGAGCAGTTGGTTGGTGGGGCGAGTTAGGCAAATAACCTTCATTATTTCATTCTTGCATCAGGGGCTAGGCCTGGGAAGATTGCCTTTTTATGAGGCCCAGGAAAATGTGTTGGTTCAGCTTTTATGCTGGTTTTCATTAGGATTATGATAGTGCCCGTGCGCCTGTGTTTCATCTGGCGTGGTTTTTTGTTTGCTCCATTATGTTGTTTACTACCTAATTCAAATTTACCCTATGATTAAAAATTTATACTCAGACAAAGATTACCAAAAGAGTAGTTCTGTCTTGATGTCTAAGAAAGTTTTGATGATGGTGGCCATGGTCCTGGCTGTCCTCGTCCAGGCTTTTGACGGCATGGCGCAAAGCCCCAGGCGGGCCATTACCGGCAGGGTGACTGCAGCATCAGATAACTCGGGGATGCCGGGCGTGAGCGTTGTGGTAAAAGGTACCACTAACGGGGCCTCTACAGATGCCAACGGAAACTTCTCCTTAGAAGCAGCCAACACAGATGTGTTAGTTGTCACCTTTATTGGGTATGTGGCGCAGGAAGTAACGGTGGGCGACAGAACTACCATCAATGTAAGCCTCCGGGAAGATGCTCAGACTCTGAATGAAGTGGTTGTGACTGGTTATGGGGAGTTGAGAGCCAGCGATGTGCCTTCTGCTCAGACCACCATTGGAGCAAAAGCCATTGAAAGAACGGTAAATACTACTATTGAGCAAGCTATTCAGGGACGTGCACCTGGGGTGTACGTAACTCAGAACACAGGGGCGCCCGGCGGTGGTATCTCGGTGAATATCAGAGGGATCAACTCCATTAATGGTTCTAACGAGCCTTTATATGTGATTGATGGTGTGCAGGTTCAAGGTGCTACTTCTACCTCAGGTGTTAACCCCTTAGCTTCTTTAAATCCATCTGACATTGAGAGTATGGATATTTTGCAGGGGCCCTCTGCAACTGCTATTTATGGCTCACGGGGTACCAATGGAGTAGTGTTGATTACAACAAAAAGAGGTAAAGCAGGTGATCTGCAAATAAATTATTCTTTTTTAAACAGCGTCCAAACTCCTCCGAAAGAATTGGAGGTAATGAATATGCGGGAATACGCCCAAATGGACAATGAATACAAAGCCCTTGCCGGAGGGGCTATCCGGGAAGATTTCCTGGATCCTTCTATACTAGGAGAAGGAACAAACTGGCAGCGTGAATTATTTGACAACGCTCCCATGAACAAACACCAGTTGAGCCTAAGTGGGGGAAGTGAGAATACCCGGTTTTATCTATCAGGGGAGTACCTGGACCAAGAAGGTGTGGCCGTAGGTTCTGGCTTTGATCGTGCATCCGTGAGGTTAAACTTGGATAGTAAAGCCCGCAAATGGCTGACTTTGGGTGCCAACTTAAGTTTTGCCCAAACAAACGAACAGATTTCTACCACGCAGTGGGATATCATCAATAACGCTATTCAGTTATCGCCAGCCATTCCGGTAAGAAACCTAGATGGAACCTATGGCGGGGGCGAGCCTAGACTAAACCCAGATGGTAGCGTTTCTGAGGCTGAGCGTTTTACCCCGGCTAACCCAATTGGTTTAGCAAATATCATTACCAATGATATGGTAAGACGACGGATTTTAGGGGGTTTGAATGCCACAGTGAATTTGGCAAAAGGATTAGAATTTCGGACGTCATTCAATGCGGATTATGGAACCGGATTTGGTACCACCTTTTTGCCGACGTACAGCTTTGGTTACCAGCGGAATGTGATTGCCCGCTTAGATAACAGAAACGAAACCAATACCTATTGGAACTGGAATCAAATGTTGCAGTATGCCAAACAGTTCGGCAAACATAGTGTAACTGTAATGGCCACGCACGAATCGCAGGAGTCTAGTTGGCAAAATACTACTCTCGGAAGAAGCGGGTTTAATACCAATGAGATTATAGACATCAACGCGGGTGAGCAAAATGCTAACCAAAGAACTGGCGGTGGGCAAGGCGATTGGGGAATGGAGTCTTACTTGGGTAGGATCAACTATAATTTTGCAGACCGTTACATTTTACAAGGTGCATTCCGTGCTGATGGTTCAGCTAACTTTGGATCAGGCAATAAATGGGGATATTTCCCTTCTGTATCCGTGGCTTGGCGCGTTTCACAAGAACCATTTTTTGCTATTCCTGCCATCAGTGATTTAAGATTACGGTTTGAAACCGGTTTAACTGGAAGTCAAGGCTCTGGTGGTAACATTTATGCAAGACTCCAGCAATATCCAACTGAGTGGGGATCTGGTTTCCTTGCAGCCAATTACCCTAACCCAAATTTCAAGTGGGAAGAGACTTCAACGAACAACGTAGGTATTAACCTAGGTTTTTTAAGTAATCGTGTTCAATTAGAAGCCGATTACTATGTTAAAAACACGGACAACGTAATTGTTAGAAGTTCCCTGCCATGGTATATGGGGTCGACTGGTAATGGTTCTGTTCAGGCTCCGCTTGTAAACTTCGGCGCACTTCAGAATAAAGGCTGGAGTGCATCCCTTAACACAGTTAACATAGACAAAGGCGGCTTCAAATGGGAAACCAACCTAAACATTTCCCACTTCAAAGCTGAGGTTACAAAGCTTTATACTGAAACCAGTGTAGTCGCTCGTAATGCTCCAGATTGGTACATCCAACCTCTTTGGTCACAGAGAACAGTCGTAGGTGAATCCCCTTGGTTTTTCTATGGGTATATTGAAGAAGGTATTTTCCAAACCGTAGAAGAGGTGCAGGCAAGTGCCCGTCCTGCCGACAGCCAGGGAAAACCTTTTGAAGTAGGAGAAAACAGCATCTGGGTAGGAGATGTGAAATTCCGTGACCTGAATGGGGATATGGTGATCAACGAGCAGGATATGACGAAGATTGGTAGCCCATGGCCTAAATACTTTGGTGGTTTTACCAATGATTTTTCTTACAAAGGGTTGAATCTTAGCATCTTGTTAACTGGAACGTTTGGTAATGATGTGTATAACTATGTCCGCTTCCGTAACTCAAATCCTAACAACATAAACGTTGGGCAAAATATGTTCAGAGAAGCCCGGAACTATGCCAGAGTTAATGCTGAAGGGGTGTTGGAAAATCCGGGAACCACTGTTCCTCGTCTGTCTGGCGGTGACGTAAACAAGAACTTCGCCCGTCACACCACTAAATATGTTGAAGATGGTTCTTTTGTGAGAATCAAGAACATCTCCCTCAACTATAATTTGCCTAATGTACTCGTGTCTAAGCAAAAAATTGTAAAGGCAGCCAGAGTGGGAGTAAGTGTTCAGAACCTGTATACCTTCACGAAATACAAAGGATATGACCCTGAGGTAGGTACTTATGTAGGGCCAAATGTTGGAAACGATGATGCTCCAATTGGAGTTGACACCGGCCGCTACCCAATTACTCCTATCTACTCTTTCAACATTGGAATTGATTTTTAATTTTCACTAGATACACATACCATGATTAATAGATATATTTTAACTGGGGCATTTGCCGCCTTGGTTATGTTCACCGGGTGTAACGACGAATTCTTAGAGAGGCCACCACAGGACACACTTACGGATGGCGCTTTCTTTAAGACCGATGCCCAGGTTTTAGCCGCTACTGCTCCCCTGTACAATGTTGCCTGGAAAGATTATCATGATCAGGCTTCCTATTTCATAGGCGATATCCGCGGTGGTACCTTGTTTTATCCATGGGAAGGTCCGGCGGAGCGTAGAGACAATGTGTTTTTCAGAGCCACTGGTGTTTCTAGATCTACGTTGTGGGCTTACCAGGCATGTTATAATGTTATTGCACAGTCTAATATGGCTATCTATAACATTAACAAGTTAGCGGGGCCAGATGTGAGTGATGCAGCAAAAAATCAGGCTATTGGAGAGGCTCGGTTTATGCGTGCCACAGCTTACAGCATTTTGGTGACCACGTTTGGAGAAGTTCCTATTATCACAGACAATGTTGCGGATCTAAACAACGCAAACAAAGTTCGGAATACCATTCCAAGTGTATGGGAATTCATTACCCGTGATTATTTATTTGCGGCAGATAATCTGCCTCTAGCTGCTACGCAACCCGGAAGAGTAACCAGATGGTCTGCTGAAGGGATGTTAGCCCGTACTTATCTCACCCGGGCGGGTGTGGGTGCAACAGGCGGATCTAGAAATCAGGAGTACTTGGACAAGGCGAAGGAATATGCGCAACGCGTAATTACTATGAGCGGTAAATCCTTAGTTAGACCTTACGAGAATCTTTTTAAGTACCCTTACGACAATAACGCTGAATCTTTGTTTGAAAACCAATGGGTTTTTGGCGATAACTACGCAGCCGCCAATACCATGGCCTCCCAGATTTATCCAATGGGTGAAATAGCCGTGAATAACGACGGCTGGGGTGGTAACTATAGCGCTACCTGGTGGATGATGAGTCTGTATGAAGGTTTGATCACCAATCAGGATGACAATAATCCGGCGAATGATGGTCAAGCCAATGGCTTTACCATGGACCAACGGTTAAAAGCGACCTTTATGCTACCAGGATTTAATTATCCAGAAATAACAGTAAAGGATGGATCTGGAAAAGCAAAGGAGAAATTAACCTGGCCTAACCCGGGTGATGCAGCTGAAAACAACTTTGCAGTTATCAAGAAATATGTAGTTGGTAACGAATTAGATTTAGGAGGACAGGCTGCTCAGCAAAGATATCCTCACAATACCTATATGCTGCGTTTGGCTGAGATGTACCTGACTTATGTGGATGCAGCTATGGGGAATGCGGGATCAACTTCTGATCCTGTAGCAGTACAGTACTTTAATGAGATCCGTACGCGGGCAGGTTTACAAGCTGTTCAAGGTCCCATCCGTATGGATTCGAATTATCCTGGAACTGGTACTAAAGATCAGGTTTTTGAGGAGTGGGTAAAAGAATTTGCCATGGAGAATCTAACCTGGTATGAGTTAGTTAGAATCCACTACTACAATCCACAAAAAGCTTATAAGATAATAAACAACCAAGACAGAGCCTTATTCCTGGCTAAGGCAGATCGTTTCCCTGACCCAACTGGCTGGAAATTTACGAAGACCTCTTGGGTAACGGAAAGAACTCCTAATGTAAGCGATGGTAATTTCTACATGCCATTACCAACCGTGGAGCTTAGCCAGTCGCCAAGTTTGGGCCAGCCAGCCGTTGATTATGATTTTGGAGGTTAGAAATTTAGAATCAGAAAAGAATAGAATCGTATGAAAAATCAATTAAAATATTTCCTGTTCTTAGTTATTGCTTTGGTGATGACAGGGACGTTCACCAGCTGTTCGGAAGATGATGATCTTCCGAACGGCGGTAAACCCATGATTAGCTATGTCCGGGTTACCCGGCCGGCAGCCTCTGATTCCCTTATTGTGTTGGCAGGCCAGGGGCAAATGATTGCGATTATTGGTGAAAACCTGCAGGGTGCCCGTGAACTATGGATGAATGATCGTCAGGCGGCATTGCAGTCTACCTTTATTACGAATACTTCTATCATTGCGCGGGTGCCATCAGACATTCCCTCCGAAATCACTAACAAGCTGCGGATTGTGTTTGCTAATGGAGAAGAAGTAATCCACGACTTTGCAGTAGATATCAGTGATCCTATGCCAACTTACATGGAAAGTGAGTACGTAAATGCTGGCGAGATTGCAACCATTAGAGGAAACTTCTTCTATGAGCCAGTACAAGTTTTCTTTACTGGTGCCAATGATACTAAAGTAGAAGGAGAAGTTGTAGATGTGTTACCCAATGTAATACAGGTGAGAGTGCCTGCCGATGCTCAACCCGGCCCAATTACAATTAAGAGCAAGTTTGGAGAAGGAGAGTCAAGTTTCTGGTTCCGCGACAACCGCAACATTATTGCCGACTATGAGGATACTGATTATGATGGCTGGTGGCATGGCAAAGACTTTATCAAAAGCAGTGAAGATAAAATTCAACCTATTAGCGGGAAATACCTGCGCATTGATAAAGAAAGTACTGGCTCCTGGTTTGAAGCTTGGGTTGGAGAGGGTACTATAAAGACAAAAACCAAGAACATCCCGCAAGATGCCTTTGTTAACCCTGGCAACTATACGCTTAAGTTTGAAATGAATACCGTTGCCCCTTTATCTTATAATGGTGTTCAACTGATGTTTAGTAGTAATGGTGGTCCGGGAAACAGAGAGAGAGCTTTTTACCCATGGGCGGCTAATGTGGATACTAAAAATAAATGGCAGACAGTGAGCATTCCTTTCAAGGAAATCTACGATGCTAACAACAAAAGTAACGACAAAGGAGTGAATGAATTCAAATACAATCCAGATGGATATGCCGTTTCTTTCCACTTTGTAGGCCCAGGTACCAAGGCTCAATTTGCAATGGACAATTTACGGGTAGTACCAAATCCATAATTTCTGAAAGCACGATATATGAAAAACTTCTATAGTATAAGAACACTACTGCTTGCCTTGTTTGTAGTGTCCCTGGGTTTCTTTACCTCTTGCGGAGACGATGATGAAAATGCACTTGCTGGTGGACAGGTGCAATTGTTGAGCTTTGGTCCTACGGGAGCAAAGCATGGAGAAGAAATCAGATTCATTGGCCATAATCTTGATCAGGTAGAATCTGTGGAAATGCAAGGAGCTACCGTTGCAAAGGCCCAATTCATAGAGCAAACCTCAACTTTAATCAGATTGACTGTGCCAGAAGAGGCCATGGCAGGAAAGGTTACGTTGAAACTTAGCACTGGTGATAACATTGTCTCTAAAACTGACTTAAGTTTTGAAGTGCCAATTACAGTAACAGATGTAACGGCAGAAGCTAGGCCAGGAGGAACTATCACGATTACTGGAACTAAGTTAACCTGGGTGGATAGTGTGGGATTTGGCAACGAGATTGTAAAACAGTTCATCAGCCAATCAGCCACCAAGATTGAACTTCAGGTGCCGGCAAATGCTAAAACCGGTAACCTCATCATCTACGGAGGCGGCGAGAACCCTACCTTCCTGGAGACAGAAGAGGAGTTAGTGATCACGTTACCAGAGGTTACCAGTATTGCGCCCGCTTCTATTCGGCATAATGAAGTACTGACTATTACGGGTACTAATCTGGATTTAGTAGGTCAGGTTAATTTCCCCGGTGGCGGTCAGGTAACTACTTTTGAAAGCCAGTCAGCCACATCCATTACTCTGAAGGTACCCACCACTGCTACGAACGGTGCTCCCACATTGATAGCAAAAGGTTCATTGGTGGAAGTGAAGCCTACCCAAACGGTTTCTATTATTTTACCTGTTATCTCTAACATTACAACGGTTAGACATACCCAAAACACTACCATCACCGGTACTGATTTAGATAAAATAAAAGAAATCACCTTCCCGGGAGATTTCACAGTGGCTAAAGCAAACTTTGTTAGCCAATCGGCAACTCAAATTGTAGTTGCGGTGCCGGCAATGGCCAAACCAGGTGCGCTCAAGTTTAAAACCATGCATGATTTTACAGTAACATCTGCTACCAACAACTTTAATGTATTGTTGCCGTCTGTAAGTTCTTATGCACCGGAACTTGTGGCACCTAATGGTACCTTAACCATCAATGGTACAAACTTAGATCTGATTCAAGACATTACGTTTGGCGGCATGACTACTAAAGTATCAGCCTTCTTAAACAAAACTGCTACCAGATTACAAGTTACTGTCCCTACAGCTGCGCAAACGGGTATGCCTAAGTTTACCTTAGCTTCTGGTTATGTAGTTGAAGGACCTAAGCTGACGGTTATAATGCCAACTGTATCCAGTATAACTCCAGCGCCTGTTAGCCCGCGTGCTTACATGACTATAAATGGAGCTAACCTGAATTTAGTGAAATCTGTTAAATTTACTGGGGGGGCCGAGGTGACTACTTTCTTAACTCAATCAGAAAGTCAAATCATTCTTTTAGTTCCTACTGGTGCTCAAACGGGGAAATTGACTTTAACTACCCAGACAAACGTTGTTGTAGTACCTGATGTTGAAGCCGAAATTGTAGGAGTTACTCCTTTGCCAGCCATAGCCTACGCTCTTTTTGCAGATGAGCGACACGCAAACTGGGGTGATTGGAGCTTTGGCGGAACTAGGGTATGGGACGCAACAGACGTTGCTCGAATGGGTACCAAGTCTGCAAAAATGACCTATATATCTACCGGGCAATATGGTGCAATCCGGTTCCATGCAACCACTCCTATAAGTACCGCTGCATATTCAGAATTTACTTTCTCAGTATATGGTGGATCTGGTACAAACGATAAAAACCTGAATGTCGTTTTCAACGAGGCCTACTCTTCACCTGCTAAAGTAGTAAAAGTAGTAGAAGGGAAATGGACTACTTATACGTTCCCGATTTCTGAATTAGGTGACATTGCTACAGTCTCTGACTTCCTGTTGCAATCAGCTACAGATTGGCCAGGTGATATTTACTTAGATCATATCGGATTCAGATAGTCAAGAAAAAGGGGGTAGAAGTTCTACCCCCTTTTTTATTAGCTAAATTGGCTGACAAGTAAAACTCCTAACCTATAATGCCTGGTAAGCGGTAGACTCAGAAAATTGCCAACCGTAATTTTACATCCCAGTAGTATCTGTTTGGGTTTTGATAGTAAGTTATTCCAGATCAGAATCTATTGAAGAGCAGAAGTTTCTTTTTTAAGGCTAGGCGGTTTGTCTAATTGGAGTATGTCCTGCCAAAACAACCTTGAAGATGAACCTTTCTAACTAAAAAGCGTTTTGGGTCTGTTTTTCTAAAAACAGACCCAAAACGCTTTTTTATGAAATGTCTGGATTACAAATCTATCCGGGTAATCTCCTTGGGATAACACACGTAGTATTTCTCCACCTTTTTGCTCAACGCCTGGATGTTAGGCAAGTCAGAAGCTACGGCTACGTCTACTACCAGGCTCTGCTTGGTGAGGACGTTGATGTTCTCGCCGCCAGACTCATAGGCGTTGTTGCTGATCTTGCCTTCCACTACCAGGTAATGCGCTTCCTCTGGGGAGATATGGAAATGCTCCTGCGCCAATTCCCGAACGCCCACCAGAAAATCTAAGTCAAACGGAGTAGGGGAGATCAGGATCTTGAAGAGTTTCCGCTCCAGCATGCAGGTGGAAAGATAGCTCAGGATGTTGTCGGGGTGCTCAGACCAGGCTTTGATGCCGCTCCAGATATCGTAGTCATCCAGGGAGACGAAGCGCTTCAGGATGTTGGGGTCCCGCTCAAAATCCAGGATAGAAAGACTTTCACGGAGGAAGTACTGCAGGTGAGGGCTGGCGGGCACGTCAATGCCGCGTTGGGTTAGTTCGCGGGCCCGTTGCATGATCTTCATCACCATCTGCTCGGCGCTGGTCACGGTTTTGTGCATGTACACCTGCCAGTACATCAGGCGACGGCTTACCAGGAAACTCTCAATGGAGTAGATACCCTTTTCCTCCACCACCAGTTGATCATCGGCTACGTTCAACATCTTGAGCAGACGGTCCGCCCCAATCTTGCCCTCGGAGACACCGGTGTAGAAACTGTCCCGGTTGAGGTAGTCCAGGCGGTCCACGTCCAGTTGGCTGGACACCAGCTGATGGAAGAAGTGACGGTGGTAATTGTCGGTGAAGATGTCAATGGCCAGTTGCAGGCGACCGCCAAACTCCTGATTCAGAAGCTCCATGATGTGCAGCGAGATCTGCTCATGCGGCACCTGGTCAAAGATGGCCGTCTCCAACGCGTGCGAAAAAGGCCCGTGGCCCACATCGTGCAGCAGAATGGCGGCCATGGAGGCTTCGCATTCTTTGTCGGTAATGATGTTATCTTTGCCGCTGAGGCTCTGCAGCGCAATGCTCATCAGGTGCATGGCGCCCAGCGCGTGGTGAAACCGGGTGTGTAGAGCGCCGGGGTACACAAACTCCGTGAGCCCCAGTTGCTTGATCCGGCGCAGGCGCTGGAAGTACGGGTGCTGGATGATGTCAAACAGCAGCTCAGACGGAACCGTGATGAAGCCGTAAACCGGGTCGTTAAAGATTTTTTTCTTATTCAAGATAACTTAGTTCTTCGAGTGTCCGTTGTCGGTTAATGTAGAATCATGCGTATGTCTACGGAAGAAGTCGTTTTAGGGCAACTTTTCCGAAATAACGCAGGAAACGCACCTTACAACACACGCTATGAAAACCAATAACTAGCCATGCAAAGATATACTATTTTGTGGGCGGACGACGAGATTGACCTTCTCAAGCCCCATATTCTCTTCTTACAGGAGAGAGGTTACGACATCACTCCGGTTAACAGCGGGGCCGATGCCGTAGAGAAGGTGCAGGAACAAACCTATGACCTTGTTTTTCTGGACGAGAACATGCCCGGTCTGAGTGGCCTGGAGGCGCTGGCCGAGATCAAAGCCACTCGCCCCACGCTGCCCGTGGTCATGATCACCAAGAGCGAGGAAGAGCATATTATGGAAGAGGCCATCGGGTCTAAGATTGCCGATTACCTCATCAAGCCCATCAACCCGAACCAGATTCTGCTTTCCGCGAAGCGTATCCTGGACAACCGCCGTCTGGTGGAAGAGAGAACCAACAGCTCGTACCAACGCGATTTCCGGACGCTGGGCATGGCCTTTGGGGAGCGCCTGAGCTACCAGGAGTGGGCTGATGTCTACAAGAAACTAGTGTACTGGGAACTGGAGATCGCCGATACTGAGGGCAAGAGCATGGCCGATGTCATCAACATGCAGAAAGACGAAGCCAACACCAACTTCGCCCGGTTCATCATGGACAACTACGAGGAGTGGGTGAACGACGAGACCGACGAGATTCCGCTCATGAGCCACCGGTTGTTCAAAGACCGTGTGTTTCCCATGATGAAGGAAAGCAACGTGCCCGTGTACTTTGTCTTGATTGACAACCTGCGTTACGACCAGTGGAAGGTACTGGAGCCCATCATCACCGATTACTTCAACGTGGACCACGAGGAGATGTACTACTCCATTCTGCCCACCACCACCGCCTACGCCCGTAACGCCATCTTCTCCGGCATGCTGCCCGCCGACATCGCCAAGAAGTACCCCAACTTGTGGGTGTCTGACGATGAAGAGGAAGGCAAGAACCTGCACGAAGAGGATTTTCTGGAGATTCAGTTCCAGCAGAACAAAGTCAACGAGAAGTTCAGTTACCACAAAATCACCAACAACACCGCTGGAAAGGAACTGCTGGCCAAGTTCAACAACCTGGAGAACAACAAGCTCAACGTGATTGTCTACAACTTCGTGGACATGCTCTCGCACGCCCGCACCGACATGCAGATGATCCGGGAACTGGCCGCCGACGAGGCTGCGTACCGTTCGCTCACGCGGTCCTGGTTTCTGCACTCGCCGCTGTTTGACACGCTCAAAGCCATCGCGGACAAGAAAGGGCGTCTCGTCATCACCACTGACCACGGCACCGTGCGCGTGAAGAAGCCGTTCAAGATTGTGGGCGACCGCAACACCAACACCAACCTGCGCTACAAACACGGCAAGAACCTGGGCTTCACCGAGAAAGATGTGCTGGTGTGCCGCAAGCCGGAGCGTTTCCATTTGCCCAAGAGCAACGTGTCTACGGCCTACGTCTTCGCCATGAACGATGACTTCTTCGCGTACCCCAACAATTACAACTATTACGTGAACCATTACAAAGACACGTTCCAGCACGGCGGCGTATCTTTGGAGGAATGTATCATTCCATTCATAACGCTTTCCACTAAAAATGCCTGAGCCTGAAGCGCGCCAGCACACCATTAGAATCTTCACAAAAGCGGATTTACCAAGGGCCGCCGTCGAATTATTGTCATTTATCAAGCAAAAAAAGATAATTTTGTTTGAGGGTGAGATGGCGGCCGGTAAAACCACCTTTATCAAGGCGATATGCGCCCAATTGGGGGTGCAGGAACCGGTCAGTAGCCCCACTTTTTCCCTGGTGAATGAGTATGAAACCGACGGTGGGGAACTCATTTACCATTTTGATTTTTATAGGGTCGAAAATCAGGCCGAGGCACTGGATATGGGGGTGTTGGAGTATTTCAGTTCCGGTCATCTCTGTCTCATTGAGTGGCCTTCTAAAGTGGCCGATCTGCTGCCTGAGGAGGGAGTGGAGGTGTCTATTGAAACCGGAGAAGCCGAAGAGGCGCGTATTATTAGTATGAGCGTATATGATGGAGGAATTGACGGATAAGACCGGGTTTGAGGCCCTGACCAAGGCAACGGCGCGGAGCCTGATGCCCAAAGAGTCAATGTTGGCGATAGAAACCCGTAAACGCAGTCTGTTTATTGGCATTCCCAAAGAATCTTCTTTACAGGAAAACCGCATTGGGCTCACGCCGGAAGCCGTGAAGCAACTCACCGACAACGGCCACGAGGTCTGGATTGAGTCGGGTGCCGGGGCTCCCTCCAAATATTCTGACCACGAGTTCTCCGAGGCGGGCGGCGTCATCGTCTACTCCACCAAAGAAGTCTACGAAGCCGATATCCTGCTCAAGATTGCCCCGCCCACATTGGATGAGATGGAGTATTTCAAGCCGGGGCAGACCCTGATCTCGGCCTTGCAGATCGGTTCGCTTACCTCAGAATACATCAGTGCGCTGTGCCGCAAGAAAATCAACGCCATCTCGTTTGAGCTCCTGAAAGATAAATCAGACACCAAACCCGTGGTACGCGCCATGAGCGAGATTGCCGGGAGCACCGTCATGCTGATTGCCGCCGAGTACCTGAGCAGCAGCAACGAGGGCAAAGGCGTGATCTTAGGCGGAATCACCGGCGTGCCGCCTTCCAAAGTAGTCATCATTGGGGCCGGAACCGTGGCCGAGTACGCCACCCGCGCCGCCTTAGGCCTTGGTGCCGAGGTAAAGGTGTTTGATGATCATCTGTACAAACTGCGCCGCCTCAAGCAGAACGTAGGCACTCAGTTGTTTACCTCCACGCTGGACCACACCATTCTGCACCGCGAGATTCAGGACGCCGATGTAGTCATTGGCGCCGTCACTGCCGAGGATGGGCAGGTGCCCTGCATGATTGCCGAGGAAGTGGTCGCGAAGATGAATCCAGGCTCCGTGATCATTGACGTGAGCATTGACGAAGGCGGCTGCTTTGAAACCTCCGAGATGACCACCCACAAGCGCCCCGTGTACCGCAAGTACGATGTCATCCACTACTGCGTGCCCAACATCCCGTCGCGCGTGCCCCGCACCGCCACCAAAGCATTGAGCAACATCTTCACGCCCATGTTCCTGGAGATCTCCAAGTACGGCGGCGTCAACGAGGCCCTGTTCACCCACGAGCATTACCGCAGCGGCGTCTACATCTACAAAGGCAGCCTCACCAACGCCTCCATCGCGAAGAAATTCAACATGCGCTACAAAGAACTCAGCCTGATGATTGCCGTCAGGAATTAGATTGTAGACGCTGGACTTTAGACATTAGATTTTAAACTGAAAAGCTGTTTTGAGCCTCTTTTATGTAAAAGGCGCTTAAAACAGCTTTTCTAATTTATATACTGAGGTGCCAGAATTTGAAGGTAGGGACAATCCCTTTTGGTTGCCCTTTAAGATTCCCCGTTTCTGGCCTGTTTTCTCATTATTGACTGAAAACCAGCTAACACTCGCCGAATTAATCCGCCCGCTGTTGTTGCCCGCCGTTGTTGGTGTTCTCACCAACAACCTAAACTGCGCTTAGTAGCCGTATAGGGCAACCACAAGGGATGCCCCTACAGATGGGTAACAACAGAAACCATTAGACAAGGCATGCCTTGTCTCTGCAATAAATCCTCATGTTTCAGAGAGTTGGTTACGCCATCGGTTAGGAATGTAAACCGGAGACGTTTTGAGCCTAGTTTGAGAAAAACACCCCAAAAGCAGCAATCAGGTATTCTCAATGGTTAGTAACGCTTTCCAGGCTTCTTGCACCCGGCCTTCTTCCAGAAACCGTTGGGCCAGCAAGTGGAGCTGCCGGTTGGTCTCAGTGGGGTTACCCTGGTGTTTATGAACCAGATACTTATAAAGAGGATCATGGGTGAATTCCCGGACTTCGGCCTTAGTGGGGATGGCTTGGGTATTGCCGAGGCGGGCGAGGTTGTTGCCGGTGAGCACGCCGCTGTGGCGGATGTGCGCGGGCAGTTGGTCTATGCCCATGCCTTTGTTCTGGAGCGGCTTGGGTAGTTCAAATAGGCAATCTCCTTGGGCCCGCAGGTACCAATCGCCACCCAGCCGGGCCACGGCATCCAGCTTGAACGGATCAATGGTTTTTCCGTTCCCTCCGAGGACTTCCTCCTGCACGTGCAGTAAGACGGCTTCGCAAATGACCAGGTTGGCGGCTCCTCCTTTGTTCCCGATGGGCTTTACTTCCAGAACTCTGCACTCAAATGCGGCGGGAACCTCGGCCACCCGGGGCGGTTTCACCAACGTGGAGGCAACTGGCGTGAGCCCAGCTTTCGTGAATTCGTTTACGCCTTTGTCGTATTCGGTGCTGGCCAGCGACATCTGCTCCACGATGGCATAGTTCCCGATGTTGATGACCACCTCACCTGTCTCCAGAACGTTGTCCAACGTGTGTTTTCCGGTGTTGTCGCGCACGCGACGGGCAGGGGAGAAGATGAGAACCGGCGGGTTGGAACCGAAACAGTTGAAGAAACTGAACGGACTCAGGTTCACATTCCCTTCCTTGTCTACGGTGCTGGCAAACGCGATGGGCCTGGGAGCAATGGCACCCAGCATCAGGCTATGAAACTCGCCGGTAGGTAGTTCTTTAGGATCGAAGGTTCTCAAAACAGAGGTGAAGATTTGGTGATGTGAAGATGTGGAAATGTGAAGATGAGAAAATTTGGAGATTAGGAAATGTGGAGATTGAAGATCCTTTGCTGGTGCAAGCGTCCGCTTATGCCCGTACGTAATCCTGATCTGGAATCGTGGTAACCCAAGCAGACGCTTGCGCAAGGGTGAAAACGAATGCATAAGGTTTAAGAAAAGCCATCTTCAAATCTCCACATCATCACATCTCCAAATCTTAAAAAGCGGGTAAGATCTCGGTGCGGACTTCGCCGAAACCTACCCTGATGCCGTTTCTTTCGGCGTAGCCGCGCATGGTGACCACGTCGCCGTCGTGGAGGAATTTGCGCTCGGTGCCGTTGGGGAGTTGAAGGGGCTTGGTGCCGCGCCAGGTTAGTTCCAGCATAGAGCCGTAGGAATCGGGGGTGGGGCCGCTGATGGTGCCGGAGGCGTACAGATCACCCACTTCAATGTTGCAGCCATTGACGGTGTGATGCGCCAGTTGCTGGTTCATGTTCCAGTACATGTGCTGGTAGTTGGAACGGCAGATCACCACTTCTTCGGGTAGGTCAGGCGCTTGTAAGGTGACTTCCAGGTTAATGTTGATGTTCTTGCTGCCGCTGAACTCCAGGTACGGCAACACTTTAGGGTCTTGCACCGGCCCGGGCACTCTGAAAGGCTCCAGGGCATCTAAGGTCACCACCCACGGCGAGATGGACGACCCGAAGTTCTTCGCCAGGAACGGCCCCAGCGGAACATACTCCCAGGCCTGAATGTCCCGCGCCGACCAATCATTGAACAGCACCAGCCCGAAAATATATTCTTCGGCCTCCAGGGAGGTGAGCGAGGTGCCGAGCTCGGTGGGTTGGCCCGTGATAAAGGCTACCTCCAGTTCAAAGTCCAGCTGCTTGGTAGGGCCGAAACCCGCCAGATCGGCGTCGGCGGGTTTGGTCTGGCCTTTTGGTCTTCTGATGGGCACGCCCGAGGGCACTATGGAAGAGGCCCGACCGTGGTAGCCCACCGGCAAATGTTTCCAGTTGGGGAGCAACGCGTTGGCCGGGTCGCGGAACATGGAGCCCACGTTGGTGGCGTGCTCCATGCTGGAATAGAAATCGGTGTAGTTGGGCACCTTTACGGGCATGAGCATCTCTACATCTTTCTGCTTCAGGAGACACTCGCCCATGAGTTCTCGGTTGTCCCTGATCTCGGGGTTGTTGTTGCGCAACAGTTCGGAGATACGGCCGCGCACCTGCCGCCAGATAGTTCTGCCCAGGGCCATGAAATCATTGAGGTAAGGACGGTGGAACACGGTAGGGTCTTCCACATCCAGCATGTCAAAGAGGCCGTGTTGCGTGAGCACGTACACATCCAGCACATACTCGCCAATGGCCACGCCTACTCTGGGGTCTCGGTCTGGGGCCTGAAAAATCCCGAAGGGCAGGTTCTGAATCTGAAAATCACAATCTGGGGCAATCTGAATCCAGGAATGGAGCGACGGATCGTTAGCGGTTAGCATGGCGGTAGGGAACGGTGACAAACAAAGATAGAAAGGTCTGCGAGAAAAGGGAACGCCATTTTGCCGGAGAAGCCTCTTTCTAGGTGTACGATGAAAAGTACCCAGTTGCCTGGTTTCACCACCCTGCCCTTCGGGCACCCCTCCTAAATTAGGAGGGGAGTTTTGCCAGTCTCCTAACGTTATATCGCCTACTCAAATGACCTCGTAGCGTCCGGAGGACCTGCGAGCGTCTCTGCCAATAGCCGTTTTAAGCCCTTTTTCATAAAACAAGCCGCAAAACGGAGAAGGCCCACAGAAAAAATCTGCAGGCCTTCTTGTGCCATCTCCACTATTGATCGGACTAGCTGTCCCTTTGATTCCTGCTGGCGCGAGTCTCCAGACTCGTGCCTTGAGATGATGGGTAGTCTCCAGACTACCGTCGCTGCCCCGCAGCGAAATCACACCTTGCTTTAACTTTAACGAACCGTATGAGGCTGAAACAAATCCGCATCATCCAAAAAAGGCTCTTTGCTCATGGTTCCCGGCGAGTCTGGAGACTCGCAGCATCCCAGGTCACGAGACTGGAGTCTCGCGCCAGCGTTTCTGGTTTTGAGCCTTTTTTTAGAAAACCAGCCAAAAACAAAGAGCCGGCAGGTGAGGAAAGATTGCTCTTCCATCACCTGCCGGCTTCTTAAAAGTATTGTATAAGACGTTTTTAAACGTCCATGGGCGTAAGGTTCACCGCCTGGATGCCTTTGATCTCGGGCACGGCGCGCATGATCGCTTGCTCAATGCCTCCTTTGAAGGTCATGGCAGACATGGGGCAGGAGCCGCAGGCACCCATCAGTTCCAGCAACACCACGCGCTCATCGGTGATTTCCAGCACCTTCACGTCACCGCCATCGGTTTTCAGGTACGGGCGAATGGAATCCAGGGCCATCTCTACTTGCTGGAGTAAAATCTCGTTTAGTGCGTTCTCTGCCATCTTCTTACGCTTTAATTTCTACTACTTTGGTTTTGCCTAGGCTGGCGTTCCTTACCGAAACCTGCCGGGCCACTTCCTGTGCCACTCCTTCAAACGCCTGCGAAGCAACGGTGCCTTCCTGCAGAATCTGCGGGGCACCCTGGTCGCCGCTTTCGCGGATGCTCTGCACCAGCGGTACTTCGCCAATGAACGGGATTCCGTAGCGCTCGGCCAAGTCGCGGCCGCCGCCCTGTCCAAAGATATAATATTTATTCTCCGGAAGCTCGGCAGGCGTAAAGTACGCCATGTTTTCCACCAACCCAAGGATTGGAACGTTGATCTGCGGCTGCCGGAACATCTGCAAACCTTTCACGGCATCGGCAATGGCTACTTTTTGCGGGGTTGTCACAATGATAGCGCCCGTCACCGGTACTGTCTGTACCAACGTCAAGTGGATGTCGCTGGTTCCCGGCGGAAGGTCAATGAGCAAATAATCCAGTTCGCCCCAGTCTACCTCGGTGATAAACTGCTTCAGCGCCGAGCTAGCCATAGGGCCGCGCCACACCACCGCGCTCTCGGCCGGGGCCAAAAACCCGATGGACATGAGCTTGATGCCGAATTTCTCAATGGGTTCAATGAGATTGCGGCCGTCGGGCATTCTATATACCGCCGGGCGGGCATCTTCCACGCCAAACATGGTAGGCACGGATGGCCCGGAGATATCAGCATCCACCAAACCCACCTTGGCTCCAGATTGCGCCAGCGCCACGGCCAGGTTGGCGGTGAGGGTAGATTTACCTACACCGCCTTTACCAGAAGCCACGGCGATGATGTTTTTCACGCCTTTGAGCAGGGCCTGGTTGTCTTGCCGGGCCGAGGTCACGCGCGAGGTCATGTTCACCGTCACGTTGGCGTCTTTGTCTACCATGGTGTGGATGGCCCGGATGCACGCGTTGCGGATCAGGTCTTTGAGTGGGCACGCCGGTGTGGTCAGGATCACCGTGAAGGCCACGTCCAGACCGTTTATTTGTACGTCCTCAATCATGTTCAAGGTCACCAGGTCTTTGCCCAGATCTGGTTCCTCTACATAGCTGAGGGCTTTTAATACGTCTTCTTGGGTAATTGCCATACTTTCTTGAGCGCTAAAATTCGCTTATACAAAGATACACACTATCTGTTTAACAAGCTACCAGAAGGCGTTTTAAGGCTGGTTTCCAAAAAGAAAGGGTAAAACGGAAGTTCCTGAGAAAGAGGTGCAACCATAGGGCGGGCAGTAGGGTCATCAGTCCGAAAACCTTATCTCACGATAGAAAAACCAAGCCCCCTATGAAGCCATTGTTCAACTCCCTTTCCCGGAAGGGAAGCAGCGCGTTCTTTTTTCTGTGTTCCCTCTTTCTCTGGAGCTGCTCTGACTCTGCCCCGGATCCTGCGCTTTCTCTGCAGGGCTCCTGGTTGCTCTCACACGTTGATCCGGCTGCCTATAATGACTATGCCGCCCCGGACCCAGCCATGTGCGCCGATCTGGTTTTCACCCAGGAGGAGGAACCCGCGGAGTCCAGCCGTTTGTGGGGGTATAAAATGACTGGTAATCTTCCCACCAATGCCTATCAGGGAAATTACCAAGTTACCCAAGAAGCGCTCCTCCGCCAAACGGGCAAGCTGGGCTTTGTCAATCTGGGAATCACCGAAGTGAACGCTCCTCCTGCCGTAAAGAAGTTTGAAAGTTACTTCCTTCAGACGCTTCAGGACGTGGATTCCTTTGAAGTGAAGAACGATGTGCTCACCCTCTGGGCGTCAGAGAAGAACCAGAAACTGGTGTTTGTCAGAGGCGCCTCCTCCTGCGGCAGATGAAGCCAATCATTTTTAGGCCGATTTTCTGAAAACAAGCCCTAAACGGAAGATCAGTACAAAGCTCGCTTCTTTCCCGAGGCTTTTCCCGCAAAGTCATCTCCAATCCTGCCCATAGAGCAAGGGAAAAGCCGCAGACTTGAACAAGGAGTGTGGCTCCAAAATGTGTCTGTTGATTAGCTGAGAACAAGTTTAGCTTAGCCGAAGCATGCTACTACCGGGCTGCTACGGATCCTCACCCGCAAGTGGAAAGGCACCTTCTTCTCTGGATTGTTGGGGAAAGCACCAGTAAGGGTGAAAGTCTTGTCCCTTCGCAACGGTTCTATTTTGTATGGGTGAGTAAAGTGCAAAAAATGCATGTAATTAAAATTTGGTAGAGAAGAATTGTTTATTATATATAAGTATATATTTGCCAGTGTATTAATTGTTGCTTGAAACTAGATTATCCGCTTTACTAACTAAAAACATTTTATTAACGGATTGAATTTGTATTATTTATGAAAAGTTTTCGTATTTCCTGCCTGGGCTTGCTGCTTCTTTTTCTTTGCGTTTCGTGCTCAGAGGATGATCCTGCCCCAGTAGATGCCAATAAGAAAGTAGAAGCTTGGAAATCTGATCAAGCAGCGTCCATTTCATTAATAGAAGGTGCTGCCGGTTCTCCTGATTCTTTAATGGTAATTGGCTATAAACATAATGGGAAAATAGAACTTAAAGTGAAATTCAACGGGGTAGGTACCTATACTCTGACTGAGTCAGGAACGGTTCGGTACTATGACTTAGTTGGGCAGGATGTGATCACCAATTCCTATTCCCTTGACCCTAATGATAAAACATCTGAGCTGACGATTACCAAGTGGAACCCTACCTCCAAGGAATTGGAGGCCACGTTTCAGGTGACTCTGAAGAAGACTGCTTCTGGAGGAGCTTCGGGTGGACCAGAGACCCTTCGCTTTACGGGCGGAGAACTGAAAGGAAAGGTTACCCAAACCAGAAAAGAAGTATCCTGGGTCAATGTAGAAGCGCCGGTCATCAAGATGGGTAAATTGGTGCCAGGCGTTGACTCCTTGCGTATTCACCTTACAAATGAAACAGGACAGTTGCTGCTGCTTATTCCGTTTACAGGCGTGAGTAAATATCCGTACCATCAAAAACTAACGGGATTTTTCTATGAATACGAAGGAGCAGTGTGGACCTCCATGTATGAATTCAACCCAGAAGGAGAATCTGAAGTGGAAATCACCAGCTGGAACCCTGATACCAAACAGATAAAAGGCAGTTTTAGAGTTGCTTTGAAGAAGGCGTATGTTTATTTACCAGATAAAAACGCTGTACACCCAGTAACCTCAGGAGAGCTGCTAAATTTTTCAGGAGGTCTGTTTGAAGGAGAAGTGAAGCCCTTTTAGTCATTCTTGCGTTTTTGGCCTGTTTTCCAGAAAACGGGCCGAAAACGAGTTCTTCAAAAGCCAGTTCAGTGAACTGGCTTTTTCTTTTCGGAAAAGGAAATGGTAGATTGTATCTTTGTCTACCGCCTTATTTTCCCGTTTACCCATGGCTCTGATAAAGAAAGAAGTTGTTGACCAGATCATCCTGCAAGCCGACATTGTGGAGGTGGTGGGCGATTTTGTGTCGCTGAAGAAGAAAGGCCAGAACCTGTGGGCGTGCTGCCCGTTCCACCACGAGAAATCGCCCTCGTTCAGCGTGGCGCCCAACAAAGGCATTTACAAGTGTTTCGGGTGCGGCAAGGCGGGCAACGCGGTGCAGTTCATCATGGACGTGGAGGGCACCAGCTACGTGGAGGCGCTCAAGTACCTGGCCAAGAAGTACAGCATTGACATTGAGGAAGACCAGAGCCCGGCGGCGGTGCAGGCCCAGAACGAGCGCGACAGCCTCTACATTCTCTCCGATTTCGCCAAAAAATACTACGTAAACGCCCTTCATAAGAACGACGAGGGCCAGAGCATTGGTGCGCCGTATTTCAAGCAACGCGGACTCTCGGCGGCCACCATCCAGAAGTTTGAGCTGGGCTACAGCTTAGACAGTTGGGATGATTTCACCAAGGCGGCGCTGGAAAAAGGCTTCCTTTTAAAATACCTAGAGGAAACGGGTCTTACCATCGTCAAGCAGGAGGAAGGCAAGCAATATGACCGGTTCCGGGGGCGGGTGATGTTCCCCATCCAGAACGTGAGTGGCCGCACCATCGGGTTTGGGGCGCGTACGCTCAAGACCAACGACAAGAAATCACCCAAGTACGTCAACTCGCCGGAGTCGCCCATTTACCACAAGTCCGATGTGCTGTACGGCATGTTCCAGGCCAAGCAATCCATAAGGCAGGAAGACAACTGCTACCTGGTGGAAGGGTATCTGGATGTTTTGTCCTTGCACCAGGGCGGCATTGAGAACGTGGTGGCGTCCTCGGGCACGTCATTGACCGAGAACCAGATCAAGCTCATCGGGCGGTACACCAAGAACATCACGGTGTTGTATGACGGTGACCCCGCCGGGATTAAAGCCTCTTTGCGCGGCATTGACCTGATTCTGGAAGGTGGCCTGAACGTGAACGTGGTTTTGTTCCCCGATGGTGACGACCCGGACAGCTACATCCGCAAAGTAGGCGATACCGCGTTCAAAGCGTATCTGGGGGAGCACAGCCAGGATTTTATCTCCTTCAAATCAGAGCTGTTCGCGCAGGAAGCCAAAGACAATCCGGTCAAGAAAGCCGAGGCTATCCGGGAGATGGTGGTGTCCATCGCCAAGATTCCGGATGCCATCAAGCGCTCGGTGTTCCTGAAGCAGTGCAGCATCCAGTTCGGGATTGACGAACAGGTGCTCATCTCGGAGTACAACAAGATTCACCTCACGGAGCAGAAAAACGCCCGGTCCCAGCCATCGCAGGGAAACTCTTATGGCAATTCCCCGGCCTCCTACGCCCCCGGCTCTTTTGAGGAGATGGCGGCGGAAGCCGAAGCCGCAGCCGCAGCGGCCGCTGAGGCGGCCATGTACGAGGAGGAAGACCAGCAGGAGGCCGACCAAAGCAACCTGCTGCGCACCCGCGAGCGCGAGGTGATCCGTTGGATTCTCAACTTCGCTGATAACCAGATAGAGGAAGGAGTTACCACCAGCCAATTTATTCTTGGGGAACTGGAAGATGTTGAATTTAGAACGCCTATCTATGCTCGCCTTCAGAAATTATGCCTTAAGAAACTTGAACAAGGCTTTTTGCCTACGGCCGCAGAGATGATGCAGGACGAGGATCAGGAAATTGTAAAGGAGGTAATAGACTTAGTTAGTGAAAAGTATGAATTAAGTGAGGGGTGGGCGAAACATGAGATCATTGTGCCTCGCGAAAGCGATCTGATTCAATATGGTTCTGAACGGGAAGTTCTAAGATTGAAGTGGCGGAATGTCCAATTCCTGATCGATACTGAAAGGAATAAACTACGCGAGATGACTGATTTTCAAGAGTTGACTTCGGTGATGCGTAAGATCAAAGCTTTGCAGGATCTTGAAAAACAAATTACAGACCTTCTGGGCATTGTGGTAAGCAGATGAAGTGGCGCCTCCTGCGACTGAACCGGTTTATCTGGGCCTTCGGCCTGATCTTAACCAGTCTGGTGGTGGGGGTGGGCACCTACCGTTTCATGGAAGGCTATACCCTGGCAGAGGCGTTTTACATGACGGTGATCACCATCTCCACCACGGGTTTTCAGGAGGTGCATCCGCTTTCTTCCAAAGGCCGCATTTTCACTTCCTTTTACCTGCTCATCAACCTCGGGATCATCGCCTATACCGTATCGGTGCTGACCACGTACCTGTTTGAAGGCGAACTGCGGGCCATTTGGCAGAACTATATGAACGAACGCGAAATAAAGCGCTTCAGCGGGCACGTGATTGTCTGCGGCTACGGCCGGAACGGCGCCCGGGCCACCAATGACCTGTTAGCCAGCGGCGAACGCATTGTGGTCATTGAACGAAACCCGGAAGTGACCCTGCACAAGCGCCATCATGACGAGAAGCTGAACCTGCTCACCGGCAACGCCACCGAAGACGAGATGCTGGAAAAGGCCGGCGTACGGCAGGCCAAAGCCCTCATCTCCACTCTGCCCACCGACGCTGATAACGTGTTTGTGGCGCTGACCGCCCGCGGGTTCAACCCAGACTTGCAGATCATCGCCCGCGCCTCAGAGAAAACCACCGAGCAGAAACTGCTCAGGGCCGGAGCCAATTACGTGGTCATGCCAGATGAGATAGGTGGCAGCCACATGGCCAGCCTCATCACGCAACCAGAGGTGATTCACTTCCTGGAACTCCTGAACGGCACCGGTCCCAACAAGATGCACTTAGAAGAGGTGCATTTAAATGAACTGCGCGAAGATCTGCGGGGGCTTTCCATCCGGGAACTGGACGTCCGGAACCGTTCCGGGGCCACGCTCATCGGGCTGAACCGCAACGGAAGTGAGTTCCTGGTGAGCCCAGACGCGGACACGTGCCTGCAGGCCGGCGATGTCTTGATTCTGCTGGGTTCACCCTCCCAGATCCAAACGTTCAGCCAGCTTTTCTACCTGAAACGGTAGTTTGAGCTGCGGTCCGTGTAAGCTTTGTGCGGGTTTTGGGCCCGTTTTTCAGAAATCAGGCTTTAAACGGAAGAAGGTTGCCGTGCAGGTGACGGGGCTCGTTATGTGGGCCAGTTGTTGCGCCCGCAACCGGCGTTCAGGTGGCCTTCGCCCGCTCATCTGGGAAGAAATCAAGCCATTGCCAACAAATCTTCCTGGGAGTTGTTCTCCAGGAGAATATCCGTAGTTCCTTGTCTGGGAAGGCGTATCTAAACCATTCAAAAACCCCTATCTTTGCGAAGCCAAAGGAAAGCCTGTCAGGACAGACGGTTTTTGCTTTGCCGAAGACGAAAAACATCATGCTAGATAAAATAGAAGAGGCGATTGAAGATATAAAAGCCGGAAAAGTAGTGATTGTGGTGGATGACGATGACCGCGAGAACGAAGGCGACTTTATCTGTGCCGCAGAGAAAATTACCCCTGAGATTGTCAATTTCATGGCCACCCACGGCCGGGGCCTCATCTGCGCCCCGCTCACCGAGGAGCGGTGCGATGAATTGGGTCTGGAGTTGATGGTGGGCCGCAATACCGCGCTGCACGCCACGCCGTTCACCGTGTCAGTAGATCTGCTGGGCCACGGCTGCACCACGGGCATCTCGGCCTCAGACCGCGCCAAAACCATCTTGGCGCTCGCCGATCCTAAAACCGATCCGGCCTCTCTGGGTAAACCCGGTCACATTTTCCCGCTGCGGGCCCGCAAGGAAGGCGTGATCAGAAGAGCCGGCCACACTGAGGCGGCCGTTGACCTGGCCCAACTGGCCGGTTTGGCCCCCGCCGGTGTGCTGGTGGAGATCATGAACGAAGACGGGACCATGGCCCGCATGCCCGATCTGGAGAAAGTTGCCGAGCGCTTTAACCTGAAGCTCATCTCTATCAAGGATTTGATCACCTACCGCTTGCAGAAAGAAAGCCTCATTGAGCGCGAGATCGCCGTGGAACTGCCCACCGACTGGGGAAACTTTGATTTGTATGCCTATACCCAGATCAGCAACAACGCCAAGCACCTGGCCTTGGTAAAAGGCACCTGGGAAGAAGGCGAGCCGGTGTTGGTGCGCGTGCACTCTTCCTGCGTAACGGGTGATATCTTCGGGTCCTGCCGCTGTGACTGCGGCCCGCAGTTGCACAAAGCCATGGAGGTGATTGAAAAAGAAGGCAAAGGCGTGATTGTGTACATGAATCAGGAGGGCCGGGGCATTGGTCTCCTGAACAAACTCAAAGCCTACAAGCTGCAGGAGCAAGGCCTGGACACCGTAGAAGCCAACCTGCAACTGGGCTTCGGGACGGATGAGCGGGATTACGGCGTGGGTGCGCAGATCCTGCGGGATCTGGGCGTGACCAAAATGCGGCTCCTGTCCAATAACCCCCGCAAACGCACCGGCCTGATTGGGTACGGGTTGCAGATTGTAGAGCAGCTGCCCATTGAAATCACCCCCAATGAGCACAACCAGCGGTACCTGACTACCAAACGGGATAAACTGGGTCACTCCATCCTGAAAAAATAACATTAAGCGAAAAGGCAGCGGTGAAACCGCTGCCTTTTCGCTTTTCTAGGGCTTGTTCTTCCAACAGTTTCCCTTTTTGCGTATCTTTCATCTGCCACCCATTCAGCCCCCGCAGAGGAAGAAAATCTGGGCCACCAGCGCAAACGCTTTCCGCATACGAAAATATCTTCCTTTGGCGTTATAAAGTACTGAGAATAAGACAACCTTCTCGGATTTAATAAGGTATATTTCAAGAGAACTGGGTAGTACTTTTTAATTAAGGGAATATAAACATATGAAGATGATGGTAAGAAAAGCGTGTGGGCTTTTGGTGGTACTGGTGGTATGGGCAGCCAACGCCATGGCGCAATCGTCTGGCTTGGTAGATGAATGGCCTGCCGGTAGAGTGTACCTGGCCTCAGGAGACTCCCTCAGTGGTAAAATCACGTATCACCGTTCAGAGGATCTCATCCGGATAAACAAACCGGATGGCTCGGTGGTGGCTTACTCACCCGTGGCCGTGCGGGGATTTGAGGCCATTGACAACGAAGGACGTTACCGCCGGGTGTTTGTGACCCAGCGCTGGAACTTCGGGAATGATTACAGTGATTTTCTGGCTCCGGCCTTCTTTGAGCAGATTGTGATAGGCAACTACGGTCTGCTCAAGCGCGAGACCATGACCCGGAGAGACATCAGCCGGGATCCCATGTACCGGGGCGGCTACTATCCGTACGGCGGCTACCCGGTAGGCGGCCCCATGTACGTAGACCAGCGCCTGGACAACTTCTTCATTCTGCTGCCCAGCGGCAAAGTGAAAGAGCTCCGGAACGTGAAGAAAGACCTGGAGGCGATTTTTGGGAAGAAGAACAACGCGATGAAGGAGTACGTGAAGCAAAACAAACTGAAGTACACCAGCCTGCCTGATCTGGCCAAGATTGTCAGCTATTTTGGCGCCATCTCCCAGCCCGAGGTAAGAACCTCTTCCGTGGACATGTAATCCGCTAAGTACCCAATTATCTGAATAGCTTTAGAAACGAGACGGCCCCGCTATAGTAGCGGGGCCGTCTCGTTTTCCGTTTTAACGAAGTTTTCCTGAAAACAGGCCCAAAGCGGTTACAGATCGCGGGAGCGCAGCAGTTGGTAGGAAAGAAAGCAGAAGAGGGTCACATA
The DNA here is from genome assembly GCF_014269285.1 of Rufibacter sediminis. Classification (GTDB taxonomy): domain Bacteria; phylum Bacteroidota; class Bacteroidia; order Cytophagales; family Hymenobacteraceae; genus Nibribacter; species Nibribacter sediminis. Next base: position 20,191 of record NZ_JACOAF010000022.1, on the reverse strand, counting down.
CAGCACCGCCGGCGCCAGGGCCTGGACGGGCGATAAGGTATCCGTGACGCCCAGCATCAGTTGTTCTATCTCAGCATGCGGGTTGGGCGTGAGCGCGCCCAGCGTTTTCATGGGGAAGTATTTGTCCAGGGCATCAGGAGTTTGCCATTGAATTAACCGCTCCACCACCAAGGTGTACGCCATGAACACCATGATCGCCAAGCCCGTCTTTCTGACCAAAAACGCCACAAGCATGGCTAACGACATGTAGCCCACCAACTGCACCAGGTAATAGAAGATATACTGGGAATCGGTGAAGATAGAGCTGGTATCTGTGTTCTGCCCGTGGTACAGGCCAAAGCCGAGGCCCAGAAACAGCACGTAGGCCGCCAGGAGCAAGGCCAGGAGCAGGATGATGCTGTACTTACTCTGCACCAGATTGGCGCGGGAGAAGCCGTCAATGACCTGTTGCCGCAAGGTCCTGAACGCGTACTCGTCAGAAACCAGGATTATGATGAGAATGCCCGGAATCAGGTTAAGGAAACTGGAAATGTAGGCTAGGTGCATCCAGAGCTTTGGGAACTGGTAGAGTTCGGCGCCCGCCATCTGTCCGTTCACCATCACGTTGCCGCGGGCATAGAAGAAGATGAAGAGCAGGCAGCACTGGAGCAGCAGCAGTACCCAAAACGTGGAGTAAGGCAGTAATTTGCGGAGTTCTATGCGGAGAAGGGAGGTCATACGGCGTCGGCTTTGATGATTTCCAGGAACTGGCTTTCCAGGCTTTTTTTGCGCACCACCAGCTGGCCCAGCGCAATGCCTTGGGCGAAGAAGGCGCGGTTCAGGTCTGAACTGTCACTGTTGGGTTGCAGGGTGAGTTGGATTTGCTGGTTTACCTGCCGGGCCTCGGTCACGAAGGGCAGCGCACGGGCTATCTGCAGCAAGGCTTCCAGCGGAGCCCCGCCGCTGATGAACACCAGGTCATTGGTGGCCATGATGGAGGAAACCGGACCCTCGGCTTTCAGTTTGCCGTTGCGCAGCACCGCCATGTGGGTACAGACTTTCTCCACCTCGTCCAGCAGGTGACTCGCCAGGATAATGGTTTTTCCCTGAGCCGCGATGTCCATGATCAGGCCGCGCACTTCGGCAATTCCCTCGGGGTCCAGGCCGTTGGTGGGCTCGTCCAGCACCAGCACCTCTGGGTCACCCAACAGGGCAGCGCCAATGGCCAGCCGTTGCTTCATGCCCAGCGAGTAGCCTTTGAACTTGTTGGCTTTGCGAGCCGCCAGCCCCACGGTTTGCAGTACCGCCGGAATGCGGGAGTGGTCCACCCGCTTCACATCAGCGGTGATGCGCAGGTTCTCTTCGCCGGTCAGGTAAGGGTAGAAGTTAGGGGTTTCCAGCAGCGCGCCGATGCGGCGTTTCGTAGCTTTGGAGATGGGCTGCCCAAACCAGCGGTAGGTGCCGGCGGAGGCGTTGATCACGTCCAGCACAATGCCCAGGGTGGTGGTTTTGCCGCTGCCGTTGGGGCCCAGCAGTCCGTATATGCTGCCCTGCGGTACTTTTATGCTCAATTGGTCCAGGGCCAGCACCGCGCCATAGCGTTTGCTAAGTCCCTGAATGTCTAAAATGTCTGCCAAGTCTTGTAGCGGTTGAAAAAGGTATTCTACAAAGCTAGGAGGATTTGCCAGAAAAGCGAAAGGGCCGCCCAAGAGGCAGAAAACTGGAGGCGACTGGGAAGCGTTTCAGGCCTGCTTTGGGAAAAGCAGGCCTGAAACGCGGGCGAATCATCAAAAATTACTTGTCTTTTTTCTTTCGGGGCGGCGGTGGCGGCGGAAGCGTGCCGTATTTCTTCTCAAAGGCGGTTAGACCGGAGGCCGTCATGTCATAACTCTCCACTTCACCCGATGTAGAGACCACGTACAAACTTCCGTCGCTCACGCTCAGCCCTTGCACGGTGGGGTTCCGTTTCTTGAAGTCCTGGGGCAGGTCCACGTTGAACGGCGGCGGTGGGGGAGGCGGAGCCAAAGCGGCATCAGGCGCAGCAGGAGGCGCCGGGGGAGGTGGCGGCGGCGGAGGCAAGGTCCCGTACTTCTTCTCCGCCGCCGCCAGTCCCTGCCGGGTAGTGGCATACGTCTCGGTTTTACCTGACTTCAGGTGCACAAACAAGGAATCCTGGTTCCAGCCCACGCGGCTGATGGTAGGGTTGTTGGCCATGAAGGTGTCATAGTCTTGCGGAGGAGACGACTGCAGGGGTTTGCCCTGGGCCATGATCTCGTTGAACTCCGGACTGGTACCGGCCACTTCCTGGCAGGCAACCATACCGGCAAACAGCAGCGGGAGGGCCGCCAGAAAACGCACTTTCTGGATACAGGCCGAAGGAGGTTTGTTCATCATCATAATTCGGTGTTTTAAGGATGGAAAACTGAAAGAGGAGGTAAAGGAGACAGGGGCCGCACCCGTGGTGTGCAGCAGCGAGAACTGGTAGTGTTTCCGGTTTATGCCGGCGTGCAGCGTTTGCTCATCGGTGAAAAACTCCAGGTTCTGTTTCAGGGCTTGGCGCAGGAGCCACACCGCCGGGTTAAACCAATGGAAAAGCGTGACCATCTCTATCAGCAGGATGTCCAGCGTATGCCACTGCCGTACGTGGGTTTGCTCGTGCGCCAGGATGGGCTGCCAGTCTTGCGGCGGGTGCTGCGCGGGGTTGAAGTAAATGGTCTTCCCGAAGGAAAAAGGGGCGACTTTCGCCTGCATCTGCCGATACCGGATTCCCCCGTACTGAGCCGGACTGGAGTGGCGGTGAAGAGCATACAATGAGGCCAGCTGCACCCCGAAACGGATCGTCATCACGCCCATGCCCAGCCAGAAAAGCACGACCAGGAACGTCCAGATCTCAAAACCGGGTGCCTCGGCGGCCAGCGCCCTGGAAAGCTGCCAGCTAGGCGACAAGCTCTGGAGGGTTTAGTACACCTGGGTCTGCTCTTCTAACAAAGCAGAAAAGTCAACCAATGGATACAAGCTGGAGACCAACACCCCGGCCAGCAGAAACCCCCGATTCAACTGGTAAAACGTGGTTTGCCGCAGCACCAGTTTGTAAATTCCGTAAAGCAGGGCCAGACCCACGTTTACTTGCAGCAGGTAAAGCAGGAGCGCGGGCATGTCAGTCCGGTTTTTGGTTTTCGATCATGGCCATAATTTCCTTCAGCTCCTCGGGACTGAGCTGTTTCTCTTTCACGAAGAACGCCACCAGCTCTTTGTAGGAGTTCTGGAAGTAATTGCCCACAAAACCCTTCATGAACTTCTTCTTGTACTCCTCGGCCTTGATGAGCGGGGAGTAGCGGAACATGTTGCCCAGCTTTTCGCCCTGCACAAAGCTTTTCTTCTCCAGGTTCTTCACCGTGGAGGCCAGCGTGGTGTAGGGCGGTTTGGGTTCGGGCAGTTTCTCCAAAAAATCCTTGATGAAACCGCCTCCGGTTTCCCAGATCACCTGCATGGCATCCTCTTCCTGCTGCGTCAGTTTCTCCATAAGTCTATTTATTACGATGTCTTCGTAATTCTACGAATATTTCGTAATAAGGTAAAGCTTTCTGCCTCAAATATTTTCAGGAAATAAAAAAAGCCTCTTCCTGAGTTGGGAAGAGGCTTTTTGTTAGGTGTGTGGTGGAATTTATGCGAGATGAAGGTTTAGTTGGTCTTTCCGATAGATATTCCTCCCAGTTTGTTCCCCTTATTTGTCTTCTTGAAAGAGTCTTGTGGGCGAACGGTAATGACACAAGAGTAAATGCCTTATCTAGCTTACTCACAAGATCCTTCCGGGATGACAATAGTGGGAGAATAAGAAAAAGGTAGGCTCCAAAGAGAAACAGCCCTAAAACCATCTCGGGTTTTAGGGCTGTTTCTCGGAAAATCGACTTAAAACGAGGCTATTGCACGGGCAGATTGCCGCCTTGCCAGCGGGCCACCGGATAGCGCAGGTGCGTGTTCTCGTAATGCGGCGTGTGGCGGTACACGAAGTTGAGCTGGGCCTGGGCGCTTTTCGCCAAAGCCGGATCTTTCGCCTTGGCTTCGTCAAGGGCGGCTTTCAGTTGGGGATCTTTCCGGAGGTACTCGGCGGCCAGGTCTTCAAACACATACGCCGAGAAATGTTCTTTCTGCCCCAGCACCGAGTCAAAGAAGTTCCAGGCGAAGTACGAGTCCGGGGCTTGCGGTTCCAGCACCTCCACCAGAAAGCGGTTGCTCACCTGGTTCAGGTACACCACGTAATCGCCGGCGAAGTACCGGATGGGCTGTTGCACTTTCTTCACCTGTACCTCGCTGTGCAGGTAATGGCCTTCGTAGGGGCGCGGGGCGGTTTTGTAGTCGGTGATGTAGTAGGTCTCGGGGGTCAAAACGGTGTCTTTGCTCAGGCGTTTCAGTTCCACCTGGTTCTGCTGCAGACGCTCAATGACCTCGGTCCAGGCCTGCGGAATGAGGTAAGCCACGGGTTTGGTGACGGTGAGCGTGGGCGCAAAGGTGTCAAAGAACTTCACGGGGCGGGTGAACGGCGCTTTGCGGTCATAGTACAGGCGTTCCAGACCGCTTACTTCGCTGGCTTTGTATCTGGCCTCGTAGCCCTTGAATTGAATGGTTTCTACCTGCGTGGTGTCCGGGGCCCAGTTCAGCACGAACTCCTGCTGCGTGCGCAGCGCGGCGCGGTCTTGCTGGCGGGCGGTTTGGATGGTTTTTCCGTTTTTGGCCACGTAATCCAGGAACTCCAGCATGAGGTCATAGGTAGAAGCCACCCGCTTGTCAAAGGACTTGAGCATGTGCGTCTCCGGGATGAAACCCAGCGTTTGGAACAGCGTGGTGTAGCCGCTGGCGTAACGCGGTAAATCACTGAACCCGAAAATGCCGGTCTCCGGGGTCTCGCCGCGCGAATTCACGTACGGCACCAGCGGCCATTTGCGTTTCTCCATGCCTTTGTAGAGCGCCGGAATCATCTGCTTTTTCAAAAGCGTGCCCAAAGCGCCGCCTAGTTTGTTGTGCTGCGTGGGGATGAGCGTCATGGTGTACTGGTAATCGGCGCCGTTGCTGGTGTGGTTGTCCACGAACACCTCGGGGTCCCAGGTCCGGAAAATGGTGGCGAAGGTCTTGGCGTTTTTGGAGTCCTCCTTGATGAAATCGCGGTTTAGGTCCAGATTGCGGGAATTACCTCTAAAACCGTAGCTTTCAGGGCCGTTCTGGTTCGTGCGGGTGTGGCTGTTGCGGTTCAGGGCGCCACCTATGTTGTAAATGGGGATGATCACCAGCACCGTGTTGTCCAGCTGCTTCCGCAGTTTCTTATCCTGCACCAGGTCGCGGGCCAGCATCATGGTGGCGTCAATGCCCTCGGGCTCGCCCGGATGGATGCCGTTCTGCACCAGCAATACCGTCTTGCCTTTCCGGTGGATGGATTGCGGATCGAAATCGCCATCGGTGGAAATAACGACCGTGTGCAGCGGTTTTCCTACATCGGTCATGCCCACGGGCGACATTTTGATCTCGGGGTACGCCTCGTCCAGGCGCTGGTAGTAGTCAATGCACTCCTGGTAAGTGGCGGTCTGGTTGCGGTTGCTTTTCTCGTAAGGCGTTTTCCAGTCGGGGGCCGGAGAGGGAAGAAAAAGGGTGCTGAGCGTAGCGAGCAGGTTCAGGAACATGGAAATAAATGCCGGTAGATTGAAGCGGTAATGTTAGGGATTCTGCGGCAGAAAATGAAAAGTGCCACGCATCCTCCTGCCAGCAAAAGCGCAGTCCACCGGCCTCCGGAAGTAGCGGAAAGGCGCTTTAGGCCCGTTTTCCCGAAACCACCCCTAAAATAGAAAACACCCGCTGCGGGGCAAACGGCTAATACAACCGGTTCTTGGCTGTATCGCCCAGCATCTTGTTGTCTAAACTGTAGCGGCCCGGGCCGATGAAAAAGAGGCTCAGGAACAGGATGGCCGCCTCCAGCGCGTGGGAAGCGCCCCCAAAACCATCGCCGGCCGCCAAATGGTGGATGGTGGCCATGACCATGGTGATAAACAACAGCACAACCATGGGCCTGAACAGGAACCCCAGCATCAGAAACAAACCGCCCACCGTCTCGGCGAAGGCCGCCATGAACCCGAAGAACGTGAACCCCGAACTCAGCCCGAACACCGACATGGCGCTGCCTACCTTCTCCCACATCTCCATGCCGCCCGTGATCTTGGGCCAGCCGTGCAGAATGAACATAAACCCGATGCCCACGCGGAGCAGCAGCAGGCCTTCTTGCTGAAAGCGGTAAAAGTTACGGGGAGCAGCCATGGGGGAAGTGCTTTGAAAACAGGTTTTTAACCCGGTTTTACGAAACAAAGCAAAAAACAGCGAATTCAAAAAACTTTAGCTGCAACCCTTGCCAGATTCCCGTGTCAATAGACATATAGGACGATGTACCAGCACGTGTGTTGCCCAGCGTCCTTCTCCTGAAACCCGAAACCAAATCCATCCCTTAACCTGTACCCCTATGTCTAAAAGACTCACCTACCTGTTGCTGTTTGTGTTGCTGCCGGCCTTTTCCTGGGCCCAAACGTCGGTTCCGGCCGCTGAGATCGTGGCTAAAATCAACCGGGGCGAAGCCGTTTCCTACCAGAATGCGACCATCACCGGAGACCTGGACCTCACCCAGTTGCAAAACAAAACCCTGCAGAAACCCAAAGGCGAAAATGACAAGTATGATTCCAAAGAATACCTCAGCACGGTGACCGCCCCGGTTTCTTTTATTAACTGTACCTTCAAGGGCGATGTGCTGGCGTACTTCAACCCCAACAGCCTGGACGGCGACGTCAAAGTGAGCAACGTGCTCCGGGGCAAAGGACAGGAAGAAGTCTATAACACCAATTTTGAGCAGCAGGTCCGGTTTGAGAAATGTGTTTTTGAGCGGCGGAGTGCCTTCAAATACTCGGCTTTCAAGGGCGATGCCTCCTTTGCGGGCAGCACCTTCCAGAACGAGGCGCTGTTCAAGTACGCTCAATTCAACGGCAAAATTGATTTTGAGAAAGCCCGGTTTAACGAGGTGGCGAACTTTAAATATGTGAAATTCCCGTCCCAGGTAGATTTTAAGGACGCTTCCTTCCGGGATGAGGCGCTGTTCAAGTATGCGGCTTTCCCGAAGGGGGCAGATTTCCAGCGAGCCACTTTCACCGGACTGGCTAACTTCAAATACGCCAAGCTTGCTGACCCCGTGCAGTGGAAAGGAGCCACGTTCAAAGGCGGCCAGGACCTGAAATACACCTCCATGAACCAGAAGTCGTTCAGTGCTGCCGCACTAGATGAAATGGCCCGCTAGGGTAATTGTCTGTCCAGATTTGTTTTAGGCCTCTTTTTGGTAAAACGGTCCAGAAACAGGTACCAGATAAAAACAGAGAAGCGCCTGCTCATGCAGGCGCTTCTCTGTTTTGTGGGGTTTCAGCGATCTTCCTTTAAATGGGAAACGGGTTTAATAGAGCATCACGCCGGAAACCAAGGTAGTGGCCGGAACGTCTTTCACCTGCATGTTGGCCCAGCGGGTAGCTGGGATGCCGCGCATGTCCAGCACGAAACTCATCTTCACGTCCTCGGCAATGGCCACAAAGTTGCCTTCGCCGGTGCCCACGCGGCTGATCCGGAAGCTCTTCTGCAGCTCCCCGAAGGTGCTGCCGATGCCCAACCCGTTCTGGGTTTTGAACGCCGGGTTCAGTACCGTGATGCGGGAAACCTTGCAGGCGGTGCCGGCGCATTCCTGCTCCACGCGCAGATCAGGTCGGTGGCGTTCGCCCAGCACTTCGTAAGCCTTAGTAGTGGTGCCTTCCAGGGTATGGTCTACCTCGCGCAGCTTGTTCTGCCCGTAGGCCTGTTTCAGCGCATCAATGGACATGCCTATTTTCACGGCGCCCGCCTGGCCGCTCTGCAGACTTAGGTTGAAGAGCGGGTTGGCGGCGGAGGGCGGCGTGGAAGCCGTGGAGGGAGCGCCCGGCAGCGGTTCTTCTGACATGGGCTCAGAAACGGCGGGAGTCGGCATGGCTCCGTCGGGGCTTTCCGCGGCCGTCTCGGTGGCATCGGTGGAGACATCGCCGGCGGCTTCTTCCAGCTGGGCGCTGTTCGCGTCAGTAGTGGTATCGGAGGTCTCTTTCTTGCAGGAAGCCAGCGCCAGCAGCGTTCCAAACAAAAGAATCGTCTTTTTCATGGCAAAGGTGTTTTAGAACGGCATAGGTACTGTTTCTTCCCGCATAACGCAAGCCTTTGCTGTTTCAATTTGGCGTTGGGCCGTATACAAACTAATTTGGCTCCAAACTTTGAACAGACGACTATGGAGAAGAAGCCCTTGATTTTAGTGTCGAACGATGACGGCATCACCGCGCCCGGTATTCACACGCTGGTGAAAGTGATGCAGAGGATAGGCGAGGTAGTGGTAGTGGCCCCGGACGGGCCGCAGTCTGGCATGGGCCACGCCATCACCATCGGCAATACCCTGCGCCTGGACCGGTCCTTGGCCTTTGACGAGGTGGAATCCTATGAGTGCTCCGGCACGCCCGCCGACTGCGTGAAGCTGGCCAAGCACCACGTGCTCAAAGACCGCAAACCCGATCTGGTGGTGAGCGGCATCAACCACGGCTCCAACTCCAGCATCAGCGTGCTGTATTCCGGCACCATGTCGGCGGCTATTGAGGCGGCCATTGAAGGCTTGCCCGCCATCGGGTTCTCGCTCTGCGACTACGGCCATGACATTGACTTCTCGCATACCGAGGAGTACGTGGAGCTGATCACCCGTCAGGCGCTGGAGCACGGCATCCCGGCGGGCGTGGCCCTGAACGTGAATTTTCCGAAGAAATCTGACCAGCCCATCGCCGGCGTGAAGGTGTGCCGCCAGGCTCGGGCCAAATGGGAGGAAGAGTTTGACGAGCGCCAAGACCCCAGAGGCCGCGTTTACTTCTGGCTCACCGGCAATTTCGTGAACCATGACAAAGGCGAAGACACTGATGAAGCCGCCCTGGCCCAGAACTACGTCTCGGTAGTTCCGTGCCAGTTTGACATGACCGCCAACCACGCCATCACCCTGCTCAATAACGACTGGAACCTGAACCCCGGCGCCAAAGCTCCGGCCCCGTCCAAAACCGTGGAAAGCGGCCAAGCCGAAGGCTAGGCTACTTTAAGCCTGTTTTCAGAAAAAGAGCCGCTAAACAGAAGTTAGCGGCTCTTTTGTTTAGTGCTTCCCTTGAGGTGCCACCAGATCGTTCCGTTCAGGAGAAAGATGGCTGCTATGTGGTTTGATTATTTTGAGGCAATAGCCGATAAAGGAAACGCATAGCCCAAGGTGAAGCTCAGCACCCGGCTTTTCTGGTCAGCGTCCAGGTGAATGGTGGGCGTCCAAGGTTCCTCACCCGGAATGTTGATGGTAATAGGGCCCGTGAACTCCTTCACAAGGTGCGTTAAACCCAGGCTGAACCGTGCATCCAACAGCAACGTGCCGCTGCCCAGCGTAAGCCCTACACCGCCGCCGCCCTGCACACTCAGTTCCAACCGATTGCTTCGGCTAAAATCATACTCTGATTCATTGTCTCCACTTTTAGACTTGCCAGCCAATGCGTAGCCCAATGATGGGCCCACATTCAGGTACCCGCTCCAATTCCCTTTTTGGCGGGTGGCTTTCACCAGGATGGGTACTTCCAAATAAGAAAGCGTTTTCTTCTGCTCCATAGAAGAAAATTCTACCTCAGGAGCAAAAGGAAGCGTGGTAAACGTTTGATACATGTGCTTTTTCTGCAGATAATTCATCTCAGGCTGAAGGGAGAGCCACGGCAGTTTCGGGAAGGGTAAGTTGAGGGCTACTCCGGCCACAATGCCCGGCTTATACGTTTCTTCCTCTCTCTGCTCAGGGAAGTTCTCAAACGTATAGCTGCTAAAAGTAACTCCTGCTTTAGGGATCAACGTCACCTGAGCCGTAGCGCAACCAATGGTGAAGGCAAGTGAAAGAAAGAAGAGGGTAATTGTTTTATTCATAAAAGTATAGATAGACTAATACATTCTTGCCAGAAATAATAGAAAAGGCTGTTTCACAAGAAAAGCCCTTCTACCAGGAAGGGCTTTTCTTGTGCGGTCCGTTTTAAGGCTGTTTTCCAGAAACGGCCTTAAAACGGACCAGCGCGCAGGCAATGAATCTTAAAAACGAGACCAAACGCGGTGCTACAATATAGGTGGCTATTAGTTTTGCGCTATTTTCTTCTTGTCGAAGTTCTGGAAGGGGCCGTACTGGGCTTTCTTGATGGTGATGCCCGCTACCCGCAGCTGAACCTCTACCGGAGCCAGTTTTTTAGTGAAATCAGAAGATACTACTTTGCCATAGAAGGCCTTCGCTTCTTTGGATTCTCCTTTTTCAAACGAGTGGGTAGACAGTTTCTTGGTGATGGGTAAACCCGGGATTACCTGATACGTGGTGGTCACTACCTCATACGAAGGCAGGAACGGTTTGATGGCTTTTTTAAGTAGACGTTTCATGCTATAGTAATATTAATAAGAGGGTTTAGTAGAGCGTAAGACAAAGATAGACTTTCTTTAGTTCTCCTCGATAAAAAAGACTTTGCTTCTTTTTGAACAAAAAACATCCATTGAATGAATAGTGCTTAGTTAAGATCAGGGTAGTGGCGTTTAGATGAGTTAAGCCATTGTTTAGGAGGTAAACAATTGGCTATTAGTTGTGATTAGCTTAAATGATTGGTAAACTATTAATTATATTATTTATAGAGAGGCGTGGTAATCTGTCCCGAGCTTTACGTTTCAAATGCCGTTTTTAAAGGATAATTGAGAAACTCGGCTCAAAACGGTTCCAACCGGGTTTTCTGCTGCCTCAGGAGAAACATCCAGCACGCGGTTGGCGATGAATTGAAGCAGTGCTGCCGTCAGAAAACAAAACGGCCTCTGATGCGTCATCAGAGGCCGTTGGAATAGGAAAAAACTTTGCGACTAACGGTGAAACTTAGCTTTTGGAATTTTTCTGTTTCACCATTTTCTCGGCCAAGAGCAGCGCATTGTAGGCGTTTACAATGCCGCCGGTGCTGGATAAATCAGAGAACTTGGCTTTCTTTCTGGTTTCGCTCTCCAGGTTGGGGTAGAGCGCCATCTCTTTGGGGTACACCGTCGCTGATTTTAGGAGCACTTCTTTCAGTTCGGCTGCGGTCAACTCAGGGTAGTGCGACCAAACCAGGGCCGCCACGCCGCTCACCACGGGGCTGGAGAAACTAGTGCCGTCCATTTTGGCATACTTGTTCTCCGGCGCCAGCGAGACAATGTTCACGCCCGGCGCGAACAGGTCAACCGTCTGTTTGCCGTAGTTGGAGAACACGCCTACCAGGTCTTTGCCCAGCATTCTGGACGAGGCGCCTACCTCAATCCAAGTTTTGATCTGACTTCCGTCGTTTAGCACGCGGGTAGGGTAGTGGGTGACTTTGTCATTGTCGGTGGCTTCGTTTCCGGCGGCATGCACCAGCAGCACGTTTTTCGACTCGGCATATTTCACGGCCTCATCCACAAAAGATTTCTGCGGCGAGAAGGTCTTCCCGAAACTCATGTTGATGATATTGGCTCCGTTGTCTACGGCGTAGCGGATGGCCAGGGCAATGTCTTTGTCTCGCTCGTCGCCCTCGGGCACCGCCCGGAGAGCCATGATCTGCACGTCCTCGGCAATGCCGTCAATGCCCAGGTTGTTGCCGCGCAAACCGGCAATTAACCCTGAAACCGGGGTGCCGTGGGTTGGGCGGGGACCCACCACATCGCTGTTGCCGTACTTGGTGTCCGTGATAGACTCCGGGTTATCGGCGATGATGGCCCGCGGGTTAAACTCCAGGTTCAGGTGCTTCTCCAGGAACGTATCGGTGTGTTCTTTGTATTTCAGGAATGATTCTACCGTGAGTCCGCGGCTGTATTTCTCCAGGAGCCAGGCCCGGGCGTTCATCACGTTCTGGTCTGGGGTGGAAATGCGCTGCACGTCCTGAAGGGTGTATTCCTTGGTTTTCAGGTGCGAGGCCAGCACGTTCTGTACCTGAATCAGGACTTTTTCAAAGGCGGCCAGCGTCTGTTGGGTCTGCTGGTATTTGGCCAATTCCTTCTCGTAGGTCTGCTTGGTGAGCAGGTAGGTCTTATACTCGGGCTGTTGCGCCAGCGGTACTTCTTTGATGGAAGAGATGTTCTGGTAAGTGGGGGCCAGTTTGCGCAGCAGCCGCACGTATTCATAGGTCTCGTAGCGGATGTTCTCGCCCTGGGCATTGCCCAGGAAACCCCAGCCGTGCACATCGTCTACATAACCGTTCTGGTCATCGTCCTGGCCGTTGCCGGCAATCTCTTTCTGATTGGTCCATATCTTGCCTTTCAGGTCTTCGTGCGTAATGTCAATGCCGCTGTCAATCACGGCCACTACCACGGTCTTCTTCGGCTTTTTATTCGTCAGCAGTTCTTTGTAGGCCCGGTTCACGCCCGTGCCCTGGATCTGGTCCTGCACCGGGTCCAGGTTGTGCCAGTTCACCAAGGTCTGGTCAAACGCCGCTACTGACGGGGCCGGATCATCCTGCGCCAGCGCCGGAAACACAGAAAAGCCAGCCAAGAGCAGGCTGGCCGAGGTTCTTTGTATCTTTCTAATTGGAATGTTCATACAGGCATAACGGCAAAAACCATTCCACGCGCACCGCGTCGCCAGTTTTTGCTTCAATAAGTGGGTTGTTTCTGAAAAGGTACGCATTTTTAAGCATCCGGCCCTCGGCTCCCAACTGTAATAAAACCATTTTAACGCCAATTTTGGTAAAACACGCCTAAAACCCAGACAGAAGGGAAATAGCACCAAGCAGGAAACAGAGCTCTGCCGTTCTGGCCCGGAGAGCAAAGCGTTTTTGGGGCGATTTCCGAAAAACAGGCTCAAAATGGAGCAAAATCGCCAGACTTGGTGTTGTGCGTTTTTCCCGGTGATCTTCCCACGGCATTGAACCTGGGCTGAGGCGTTTGAAATTCAGCCTATTCGGGGAAATACTAGTATCTTTGTTTTCTAATCGTAAAACACACCATGATTTCAGTTGATTCGGTCGCCGTTGAGTTTAACGGCGCGGCTCTATTTAGCAACGTTACCTTCAACATCAATGAAACCGACCGGATCGCCCTCATGGGGAAGAACGGAGCCGGAAAATCTACCCTCCTCAAGATCATTGCCGGGGCAAACAAACCCACCAGAGGCAAAGTGTCGGCGCCCAAGGAGGCCGTGATCGCTTATTTGCCGCAACATTTGCTCACCAAAGACGAGAGCACCGTGTTTGAGGAAGCGTCCAAGGCTTTCGGGCAGATTCTGGAAATGAAGGCCAAAATGGACGAGCTGAACCTGCAGCTGGAAACCCGCACCGACTACGAGTCTGACGCCTACATGAAACTCATTGAGGACGTGTCTGAACTCAGCGAAAAGTACTATTCCATTGAGGAAATCAACTTCGATGCCGAGGTGGAGAAAACCCTGCTGGGCCTGGGTTTCCTGCGTTCTGATTTCACCCGCTCCACCTCTGAGTTTTCCGGCGGATGGCGCATGCGCATTGAGCTGGCCAAAATCCTGTTGCAGAAACCCGATCTGATTCTGCTAGATGAGCCCACCAACCACCTGGACATCGAGTCGGTGCAGTGGCTGGAAGATTTCCTGGTGAACAACGCCAAGGCCGTGATCGTGATTTCCCACGACAAAACCTTCGTGGACAACATCACCAACCGCACCATTGAGGTGACCATGGGCCGCATCTATGACTATAAAGTAAATTACACCCAATACCTGCAACTGCGCAAAGAGCGCCGCGAGCAGCAACAGCGCCAGTACGATGACCAACAGAAGGAAATCGCAGACATCACGGCGTTTATTGAGCGTTTTAAGGGAACGTACTCCAAAACGCTGCAGGTGCAATCGCGCGTGAAGATGCTGGAGAAGATTGAGCTGATTGAGGTGGACGAGGTAGACACCTCGGCGCTGAGCCTGAAATTCCCGCCCGCGCCCCGCTCCGGAAATTACCCCGTCATTGTGGAGGAACTCACCAAGAAGTACGGCGACCACACCGTGTTCAAGGATGCGTCCCTGACCATTGAGCGCGGCGAGAAAGTGGCGTTTGTGGGCAAGAACGGCGAAGGAAAATCCACGCTCATCAAAGCCATCATGGGCGAGATTGACTACGAAGGAAAACTCCAGCTGGGCCACAACTCCATGATCGGCTACTTCGCGCAGAACCAGGCTTCCCTGCTGGACGAGGACCTTTCGGTTTTCCAGACCATTGACCAGATCGCCGTGGGCGACATCCGGACCCGCATCAAAGACATTCTGGGTGCCTTTATGTTCAGCGGAGACACTGTGGAGAAGAAAGTGAAAATGCTGAGCGGCGGGGAGAAAACCCGTCTGGCAATGATCAAGCTATTGCTGCAACCGGTGAACCTCCTGATTCTGGATGAGCCCACCAACCACCTGGACATCAAAACCAAAGACATCCTGAAAGACGCGCTCAAAGCCTTTGACGGAACTCTAATCTTAGTTTCCCACGACCGGGACTTCCTGGACGGCCTCGCCGAGAAAGTATTTGAGTTCGGGAACAAGCGCATCAGAGAGCATTTCGAGGACATCAACGGCTTCCTGCGCAACAAGAAAATGGAGAACCTGCGCGAGATTGAGCGCAAAACGGTGGCCAGCTAAACGGTCATTTTACAATACGAGAACTCCCCATCTGCCACGGTTTGGCGGGTGGGGAGTTTTGGTTTTTCGCTTACATCAACTGACATCGCTTTCTACTGCCTAAGGAAAACGCGTTTCCATGGAAAGAACGTGCTCTGCGGCTGAGAGAATGGGTAATTTTCAGTACCTTACTTATCTATAATATCACCAAAATTTCATGAAAAAGCTTCTAGTAATGCTAGGCTTGGGAGTGCTGGCCGTAGGCCGTCCCGCCAAAGCGCAGGTATATAAACCCGAGGAACCCCTGGCCCATACCTATTCCATTGTGGCCCGAGACCCGAAAACCGGTGAGATGGCGGTGGCCGTGCAGAGCCACTGGTTCTCGGTGGGTACCTCGGTGAGTTGGGGCGAGGCGGGTGTAGGCGTGGTGGCCACGCAGTCGTTCACAAACAAATCCTTCGGGTTGCGCGGGCTGGCCTTGATGAAACAGGGGAAAACTGCCCAGGAAACCTTGAAGCTCCTGCTTGCCAATGACCCGGGCCGGGAAGTGCGCCAGGTAGCCATCTTAGACGCCAAAGGCGGAGTAGCCACGCACACCGGCAAAAAATGCGTCATGTACGCCGGGCACATCACGGGCAAAGATTTCTCGGTGCAGGCCAACATGATGCTGAACGAGAGCGTTTGGCCCGCCATGGCCAAGGCCTTCGAAAGGAATTCGCATTTACCTTTGGCCGAGCGGATGCTGGCGGTCCTGGACGCTGCCGAGGCCCAGGGCGGAGACATCCGGGGCAGACAGTCGGCGGCGCTGCTGGTGGTGCCGGGCAAAAGCAAGAAAGAACCCTGGAATGAGCGCTTGGTAGACCTGCGGGTAGATGACCACGAAGTGCCTTTGCAGGAACTCCGTCGGCTGCTCACCGTGCAACGCGCCTACGAGCACATGAACAACGGCGACCTGGCCGTAGAGAAAAACGACATGGCGCTGGCCATGAAGGAATACAGCGCCGCCGAACGGCTCCAGCCCAACAACCTGGAGATGCAATACTGGCATGGCATCACGCTGGCCAACACTGGCAAAGTAGACGAAGCCATCCAGATTCTGGAGCCGGTATTCAAAGCCGATAAAAACTGGCGCACCTTAACCGAGCGCCTGCCACCGGTGGGTTTGCTCACGGTCTCGGCGGCAGATTTGCAGCGGATTCTGGAGTTGAAGTAAGAAACGGACCTCTCCTGACAGAGTGCCACTCGCATAATTACCTTCCCCGTATTTCTGATTCTGCGTGCCGAATGGTAACTAGCAGCTCAGAAACGATACCACCAAACTACCAACATGCTTCGTACGCTTAAGAACCTTACCCTGGCGGCGGCCCTCAGCCTTCCGCTGGCGGCCAGTGCCCAGAACCAGGACTCCCTGCACATCCGTAAAATTTATGACCTGGCGCTCACCCAGGGCCAGAGCTATGAACAGCTCCGTTACCTCACCAGTCGCATCGGGGCACGGTTGAGCGGCTCCCCGCAGGCCGCCGCTGCCGTAGAATGGGCCCGACAGGAAATGAGCAAAATGGGGCTGGACCGCGTGTACCTGCAAGAAGTGATGGTGCCGCACTGGGTTCGGGGCGAGAAGGAATACGCCGCCATTGTTAACTCCAGAATCACGCCTAACCGTGAGGTAAACGTGCTGGCGCTGGGCGGCTCGGTGGCCACTCCGGCCAACGGACTTACCGCCGATGTCATTGAAGTCAACAGCCTGGATGAACTCAAGAAACTGGGCAAGAAGAAGGTGCAAGGCAAGATTGTGTTCTTCAACCGCGGTTTCGACCAGACGCACATCAATACCAGCCGGGCGTATAGCGGGGCCGTTGACCAACGTTCCAGCGGTCCCTCCGAGGCCGGTCGCCTGGGCGCGGTAGGAGTAGTGGTGCGGTCCATGGCCTCCAACAACGATGATTTCCCGCACACCGGCGGACTGCGTTACGCCGAGGACGCGCCCAAAATTCCGGCCGTGGCCATCAGCACCAAAGGTGCCGATGTCTTGAGCAAATTGCTGAAAGAAGACCAGAAACTGCAATTTCACCTGCGCATGAACCCGCAATGGCTCCCCGATGTGCTCAGCTACAACGTCATCGGTGAAATCAAAGGCACCGAGAAACCCGACGAGATCATTGTGGTAGGCGGTCACCTGGACAGCTGGGACATTGGCGAAGGCGCTCATGATGACGGCACCGGCTGCGTGCAATCCATGGAAGTGCTGCGCCTGATGCGCGCCATGGGCTACAAACCCAAGCGCACCATCCGGGCAGTCATGTACATGAACGAGGAGAACGGCTTGCGCGGCGGCACCAAATACGCCGAGGTCGCCAAGCAGCAGGGCGATAAACACATAGCCGCCATTGAGTCAGATGCCGGCGGGTTCACGCCCCGTGGCTTCGGGATTGCCACTATCACCGAGGCGGCCTACCAGAAAGCCCTCGCCTGGAAACAACTGCTGGCCCCTTACGGCCTCCAAGACATAGACCGCAACGGCGGCGGTGCCGATATCGGACCGCTGAAAGATGACCGGGTGGCCCTCATCGGCTTCCGACCAGACTCCCAGCGCTACTTTGACATCCATCACACCGCCAACGACACCTTCGACAAAGTCAACCGCCGCGAACTGGAACTCGGCGGCGCCTCCATGGCCGCTCTGGTGTATTTGCTGGATAAGTACGGCTTGTAACGATCGCGCACATTAGAAGGAAAGCCTGTGGTGTAAACTGCAGGCTTTTTTTGATGTGTTTTTCAGAAAACGGTCCTAAAACAGTAAGGCATTATAGCGTGGAGTGAAAGAGGAATAGTTCGAATACTTTATGCTGTGTAGGGGCAATCCCTTGTGGTTGCCCTTTCGCGTTTGCTGCCGTTTCAGGGCAACAACAAGGGATTGCCCCTACAGAAAATACTAAATCGCTTACCGGAACAACCACCAAAAACAACCTGGAGCGCAGAAAACCAGCAAATCAGACTACCTTTCTTACCTCGCGGTGGCGCTTTCCCTGATTGCCGTTTTGGTGGCCTTTTTCAAAAAGCAAGGCTAAAACAGGAGGGGGCAAAGCTGGCGCGGTCATCCGCGGGAAATCTCCCCGAAGACCTGTACCTTTGCTGATGCATAAAACGGTGTTCGCTTGAAAAAAATCCTCATCATCCGGTTCTCGTCCATTGGCGATATTGTGTTGACTACGCCGGTCATCCGGTGCGTGAAAGAGCAGGTCCCGGGGGCCGAGGTCCATTTCTGTACCAAAGCCGCTTTCCGGAATATCGTGGCCAGCAATCCGTACGTGGACAAAGTATTCTGCCTGGAGAAATCGCTCAAGGAACTGCTGGAGCAACTCCGCGCCGAGAACTATGATCTGATTCTGGATTTGCACAACAACCTGCGCACTCGCATCCTGAAAGCAAGACTGGGCCGTCCCAGCAGAAGCTTCGATAAGCTCAATTACCGAAAGTGGCTGCTGGTGAAGTTCAAGATCAACCGCCTGCCCGGTGTGCACATCGTGGACCGTTACCTGGCGACCGCGGCTCCGTTGGGCGTGAAAAACGACGGCAAAGGACTGGACTATTTCATCCCCGAAAAAGACGAAGTAGACCTAGATACGTTGCCCGCCACGCACCAGAACGGGTATTACGCCATCGCCATCGGGGCGCAGCACTATACCAAACGACTGCCCGTCGATCGGCTGATTGAACTCTGCGAGAAAATCAACGGCCCGGTTATGTTGCTGGGCGGAAAAGAGGACGCGGAGGTAGGCAAGATGATCGAGATGTATTTCACGTCAGAACCCTATTTTTCCAGCGAGACTCCGTACCCCAACAATAGAACGGTTATTTACAACGCCTGCGGAAAGTACAACCTCAACGGCTCGGCCTCGCTGGTGCGCCAGGCCCAGGCCGTCTTCAGCCATGATACCGGCCTGATGCATATTGCGGCCGCTTTCCAGAAGAAAATCTACAGCATCTGGGGCAACACCGTGCCCGCCTTCGGGATGTACCCGTACACCCAGGATTTCGAAGTGCTGGAAGTGAAGAACCTCTACTGCCGGCCCTGCTCCAAAATTGGCTATTCCAAATGCCCCGAGCGCCACTTCCGGTGCATGCGGGAAATCAAGTTCGAGTTTCAGTTGCCAGTGATAGAACGCCGCGCCTAAGGCGTTCTGAGCGCATTTCGTTTTCAGCCTGTTTTCTGGAAAAGACGTACAAAACGGCAAAGCAACGCTCTGTGTTATGGCCACTCAACCCATTTTGTACGGTGCCGATTGGTGCAAGAAGACCATCGCCATCCAAGACTATTTCAAAACGCACGACGTCGCCTACGACTACATCAACGTGGAGAAAAGCGATGAGGCCATGCAGGCCATCCAGGACATGAACCGCGGCAGAGTCCGGTTCCCGATGGTGGTTGTGGGTGAGCAGAAACCCCTGAAAAACCCCTCGCCCGAAGAGTTAGACGCTGCCCTAGCCGAAAACAATAGGTAAAGGAAATCTCCTCCTCCTCGTTTTTTACCACTTGCTACTTTAGGGCTGTTTTCCGGAAAACGGCTGTAAAACGCGTATGTCTTGTTTAGCAAGAAAGCATTACCATTTAGTTGCAGTGAAAGCAGTTGATCGATTCCTGTTTGAGGCTGAGTTGGATTGTTGGTGAGAACACCAACAATGGGAGAGATACCAACAATGGCTATGGCATACTGATATTGGGTTTATAAGGAATGCGGCAGATCTGCCTTGTGATGCTTTACGCAGATGTTTGGCAATATGAGGCTAGCGCCTCACGGCAGTTACAAACTGCAGATCATGTTAGGTCCAAGTCACAGACTTTAACCATGGGTATAGAAACCCACCCCTACCCCTCCCTGGAGGGGAATAAGGCTCCGTAGAGCCGAGATGGGGAATAAGACTTACAGAAAAGCTCCCCTCCTTGGCTAAGGAGGGGCTGGGGGTGGTTCGCTGTCTCAGGTGGTAGGGACTTCTACTAAACACACCAAAACCAGTCTTTCGGGAGAGCGCCTTTGTTTTAGACCTGGTGCCGCGCACGCGGCAGGCCTGCTGGGCAAGGCTAAAACAACAGCGCGAACCCGGAAGACGAGGCCTCGCGGCCGTGAGCGCTCGGAGCCCAGCTATGAAACAATAAAAGCTAATGCACCCACGCCAATAACGGTCATCCGCCAGCACAAACAGTATGCGTGCACCTAGGTACTAACCACGTGCACATAGGTTCTAACCAATTTACCAGTGCATCGGACTACATTCCCAAGAATATCCATATAATCTACGTCAGCACAAGCAAACTGCAGGTGCAGGAAACCCGTCGTTATACTGCAAGCCCAAAATCCTCCCAGACACTTCATTAGCATCAGCAAAAAGGACAAATCCTTCCAAAGCCATAAAAAGGAAAAAGCGTTTCAAGCCTGTTTTAGCTAGGGCGTGTTGACAATTAGTGTAGCAGGATCATGGCTGCTGCTAGGAAAACGAATCCGGCAAAACTGCCGGCTGTCTTCTCGTATC
>NZ_JACOAF010000021.1 GCF_014269285.1 Rufibacter sediminis | reverse complement strand
GTGATCTCATAACGACGCATAGGCTTTTTGATACTCTAACAACTGCCAGGAAAAATAATTCTACAATTGTCAACGCGCCCTAAAACTAAAAAATTTTTATCATTAGTAGATATTCAGTTTGTTATACCTGCTTATCAAAGAAATTACGAATGGGATTATGAGCAGTGCCATCAACTAATTCAAGATATTATAAAAGTTGGGACAAGCACTGATCCTCAATTTCATTTTATTGGGAGTATAGTGTATATACAAGAAGATGTATTTACAACAGATGATATAAAAGAACTTGTTGTAATTGATGGTCAGCAAAGAATAACAACAATTATACTTATTTATATTGCCCTTTGTGCTGTAGGTAAAGAGCTTGATAATTTTGAATTAGTAGACAGAATAAGAGATAGATATTTGATAAATAAGTATGCTGATAAAGAGGGTAGATTAAAACTAAAGCCTAGTGATAACAATGATAAGGCTTTAAGTTATCTTATTCAGCTAGATTTTGATTTTGATTTTGAAGGAAATTCTAGACTACTTGAAAATTTTAAATTCGTACAAAAATTCGTTACTAAGGAAAATTATGAAATCATTGAAAATGGATTGAATAAGCTTTCCTTTGTAGAAATAATTTTAGAAAAAGGAATTGATAATCCCCAGAAAATATTTGAAAGTTTAAACTCTACAGGAAAAAATCTTTCCGAAGGAGATTTGATTAGGAATTATATATTTATGAATATGAATATCGGAGACCAGAATAGAGTATATAAAATTTGGTCATTAATTGAAAATTCCTGTATCCAAAATGATCTTAATGAAAGTCGAAGTAAACATATTGAATTCATAAGAGATTATATTACCTTAAAGAGTGGAGACGTTCCTAAGAAACAAAGGTTGAAAACTTACGAAAGTTTTAAAGAACTGTTTAAATGGACTACTACAGATAATATGGAAAATACAGTAGAGGATTTAAAGAAGTATGCTGTATATTATGATAAAATTATAAATCCCTATAAAGAGCCTGATCTAGAAATAAGAACTCAGTTAAGATATTTACTTAAACTTGATAAAGTTATTGCTATCCCATTTGTATTACAGGTTTATGATGATTATAAGAATAAAATAATAAATAAAATTGAATTTATAGAGGTTCTTGAAACAATACAATCATTTTTATGGAGAAGATTTTTATGTGGGAGACAAAGTAGTTTCATTGTTGCTCTACTTGCGAAACTCAGAAACGAAATAAATATAAAAGATTATGTTCCCTCATTACAAAAAGCTTTATTATCTAAATTAGAGAAAAATACACCTGTTTTCCCTTCTAATAATGAAGTTCGCAACATTTTGAAGATTAAAAACATATACAAAGGCCAAACTAGGAATGTAAATTATCTTTTGGAAAGGTTAGAGAATTTCGATAACGAAGAACCAGTTCTTATTGATAATAATCCTAAAATTACGATAGAACATATATTTCCAGTTAATCCTGCAAAAGGATGGGAGCAATCATTGAATAAAAAGGATTTTAATTTGTTAAAAAATAAATATCTACACACTCTTGGAAATTTAACTCTGTCAGGGAATAATGGAAAGTTAGGTAACAGGTTCTTCTTAGATAAGAGAGATTTACAATCAGAAGGTAAAGAGTGTGGGTATAAATACAGTAGGCTTTGGTTAAACAAGCATTTAGCTAGCTTAGAAAAGTGGGATGTTGAAGAGGTTGATAAAAGGTTCGATTTATTATTTGAACGGTTTTTGCAAATTTGGAAATTGCCCACTGTAGATAGTCAAATTAAGGAGCATATAACCTTTGAAGAAACTAACATATTAAAACTTGGAGATCCAACTGGTAAAAAAATAGATTATGTTCTTTTTAAAGGTAAGAAGCAAAGCATCAAGAACTTAACTAATCTATATACTTTTGTTTTAAGATTAGCATTAGAAGATGGTAAAGAACGAGATTTTAAAAAGAGTTTGCTTGAAAGGTTTTCTATTCACTCGGATGATAAAAAGTTAAAAAATGCTTTGTTTATTAAAGATGGGTATTATGCTGAAGCTAAAATAAATTCTAGAACGAAGTTGTTTCGAATAAAAGAGGTTGTTAAGATGTTGGGAATCACGGATGAAATTAGTGTTAAATATTCTTTGAATTAAATATTAAGCATTTTTATGTAAATTTTGATTTAAAAATTTCGTTTTAACTATCGTTATAGCTAGTGTGCCTGCACCTCTTTATGATTTTGAGTTATGCCGTTCTTTAATAATTTAAGCAAAGCTTTATAAAAAGTTACCATTTTGGTAACTTTTATTTTTATATTTGAGTTATAAACTTGTAGAGGTGAGAGTAATAGCGAAACGGGCACTACGGGATTTCTGGTCTATCCATGCAGATTGTGAGCAGCAGCTTAAGGCGTGGTACAATGAGGCGGAGCAGGCCAGTTGGAAGTCCCCGAATGACATTAAGAAAGACTATCCTTCGGCTAGCATCTTGCAGGACAACAGAGTGTTCTTCAACATCAAAGGAAATACTTACCGGCTAATTGTCAAGATTAACTACCTGTACGGCATCGTTTGGATACGTTTTGTAGGCACTCATGCTGAATACGATAAGGTTGACGCCACTAAAATCTAAGCGGAAGAAGAGATGAATGTTAAGTTAATTAAAACAGAAGAAGATTATCAACTAGCCCTTCAAAGGTTAGAGGCGATTTTTGACGCTGAATCGAACACACCGGAAGGCGATGAGCTGGAGGTGCTTTCCTTTTTAATCGACTCCTATGAGAAAGAACAATTCCCCATTGGGGCACCCGATCCCATTGAGGCGTTAAAGTTCAGAATGGAGCAATTAGGCATGAAACAGAAAGACCTTGCCGAAGTCCTGGGCTTCAAGAGCAGGGTAAGCGAAGTGCTAAACAAGAAGAGGAAACTTACTTTAGAAATGATAAGGAATCTTCATACTACCTTAAATATCCCAACAAACGTGCTGATTCAGGAATACTAGGGTAAAGAACACAACGGTTTTACATCAATTTGCCTGATCCTTGAAATAAGCGACCATGTGTTTAGCAAAAGAGACCAGATGCTCTAAGCATTAAATAAGAATTCTTGAAAACTAATCCCCAAGCAAAGCACATTCTCCCCACCATTGTTCTAGCCCAATTTGCCTGCACCTCTTTGTGGTTTGCGGGCAATGCGGTGCTGCCAAACCTTATTCCGCAGTTTCATTTAGAAGCAAGCTCACTTAGCCACCTCACGTCTTCGGTGCAGTTGGGGTTTATTCTGGGCACGTTGGTGTTTGCGGTGTTTACCATTTCAGACCGGTTCTCGCCGTCCAACGTGTTTCTGGTGTGCGCGTTGTTGGGGGCGGGCTGCAACCTGAGCCTTTTGGGGGCTAGCGGCTTGGCTACCTTGCTGGGGAGTAGGTTCCTGACGGGTTTCTGTCTGGCGGGCATTTACCCCGTGGGCATGAAGATAGCCGCAGATTATCACCAGAAAGGCTTGGGCAAAGCGCTGGGGTTTCTGGTGGGGGCGCTGGTGCTGGGCACGGCCTTTCCGCATCTGCTCAAGGCGCTCACGCGGGGCTTGCCGTGGCGGTACGTGATCTGGGGCACCTCGGGGTTGGCGGTGCTGGGCGGGCTAAGCGTCTTTGCGCTTGTCCCCGACGGTCCGTTCCGGAGCCGGAGCACGCAGCCCAACTTCTCGGCCTTTTTCCAGATTTTCCGGCAGAAAGACTTCCGGGCGGCGGCGTTCGGGTACTTCGGGCACATGTGGGAGCTGTACACGTTCTGGGCCCTGGTGCCGGTGCTGCTGGCCATGTACGCCCTTCAACATCCCGAGGTGCCGGTGCCCATATCACTGCTGTCCTTTGGCATCATTGCGGTAGGGGCGCTGGCCTGCGTGGCGGGTGGGTATCTCTCTGAAAAAGTAGGCAGTGCCCGTACGGCGGCTATGGCGCTGGCGGTGTCACTAGTATGTTGCCTGGGTGCGCCCTTTATCTTCCAGTTGCCTTTCCCTTGGTTTATGAGTGTGCTGGTGGTGTGGGGGCTGGCCGTGGTCATGGATTCGCCACAGTTCTCTACGCTGGTGGCGCAGTCAGCGGAGGGTAGCGTCAAAGGCACCGCCTTAACCATCGTCAACTCCATCGGCTTTGCCATTACCATTGTGAGCATCCAGTTTTTGCAATGGGTGCAGGCCTACGTAGGGACCGAGCTGAGATTTCTGTTTCTGGCGTTGGGGCCGCTACTGGGGCTTTGGGCCATGCGCCGCCTGCTGCGTAAACCGTAGTGTTCTAAGGTGGTACCCGCCTTTGCGTTTAGGGGCCGTTTTTGGAAAAAGAGTCCCTAAACGAACCGGCGTTTCTTTAGGGCGCACCGCACCTGCCCAAGCTTTTCTGGCACGAAGGAAAGCAGCCGGAGTTGCTACTGTAGAAAGGAGTAGCCGTGGCGAAGTCCAGCACGAGCACGAAGGAAAGCAGCCGGAGTTGCTACCATATCTGCGGCGAAATTTCCCGATAACTTTTCAGATAAAGGATGGTTAAAACTAAGGGCGATAGGCAATTGCCTGCCCGTACTTTCACCTTTAGCCTGAATCTATGTTTCCCCTAGACAGAATTGTTCAACTTCTTCCCGATGAATTCACCGAGCCTCTGAGCCGGAAAAGTTTTCTGCAACTGGCCGGTAAAGGCGTAGCCGCCGGGGTGGTAGGCACGCTGGTAGCCTCCTGCAAAACCACCGAAGCCGGAGCCGGAACAGGTGCTTCCGCCGCCTCTACCGGAGGTACCATGAACGCTCCCAACGGACAGACCGTCCCCAAAACGCCGCCCACTTCGCCCCCGGCGCAGATTCCGGCGGGGCTGGAGGAGCCCATTAAACTGGAACCCTGGAAATCAGACGCCGACCGCCAGTCGGGACCCACGCCCACGCCCTTGCCGCCCGACCGGCGGGTGGGGTACGCGCTGGTGGGGCTGGGGCACCTCACGCTGGAGGAGCTGCTGCCTGCCTTTGGGCAATGCAAGAAATCAAAGCCGGTGGCGCTGGTGAGCGGCAGCCCCGAGAAAATGCGGAAAGTGGCGCAGCAGTACGGCATCAAACCCGAGAACTGCTACAGCTACCAGACCTACGACCAGCTCAAAGACAACCCCGAGGTGCAGGTCATTTACATTGTGCTGCCCAACTCCATGCACGCAGAGTACACCATCAGGGGAGCGCAGGCGGGCAAGCACATCCTCTGCGAGAAACCCATGGCCAACTCCTCGGTCGAGTGTCAGGCCATGATAGACGCCTGCCAGAAAGCCAACCGCAAGCTCATGGTGGCCTACCGCATCCAGTACGAGCCCTACAACCGCTACGCCCGCCAACTGCTGCGCGACAAGAAGTTTGGGGAAACCAAGTTTATAGAGGCCTTCAACTGCCAGAGTTCGGCCAATCCGCAGCACTGGCGGCACAAGAAAGCGCTGGCCGGGGGCGGGGCCCTGCCCGATATTGGTCTGTACTGCCTCAACACCATCCGGTTTTTGTTGGGCGAAGAACCCACCGAAGTCTTTGCCTACCAGTACAGCACGCCTGGCAACCCGCTGTTCAAGGAAGTGGAGGAGCTGATGAGCTGGCAGATGCGGTTCCCCAGCGGGGTGGTAGCCAATTGCGCCACCCACTACAACACCCACGAGAGCCGCCGCTACCGGGTGCTCTGCGAACGCGGCTGGCTCAATATGGACCCCGCCTTTTCTTACACCGGCCAACAACTCAAAACCTCCCGCGCCGAAGGCAAGCTGGGCAAAAAGGAAGACGTGGAAATGGAGCACAAAAACCAGTTCGCCACCGAGATAGACCATTTCTCTGAGTGCATCCTGAAAGACCTGGAGCCGTTCACCCCTGGGCAGGAAGGCTTGCAGGATCACCGCATCATGGAAGCCCTCTACCAGTCAGCCAAAGAGAACCGGCCCGTAAAACTGCCGGCGGTGGCCAGAAAAGACGCGTTCAGAGGACCGGAACCCAAACTGGAGTAAAGTTTAAGCCGGTTAGAGAGGCGCTTCTGGAGTAGGGGCGTGACTGAAAAACTCAGGATTTTAGTAAAATACAAACCCGGCGTTTAGGGGCTGTTTTTCAAAAAAGAGCCCCTAAACGCCGGGCTTTTTTTATCTATAGCTGGTTCAAGTTTCCAACTTGGACCTAAAATGAGCTGAAGTTTGAAACTTCAGTGAGCCGCGAGGCTCAAACTATGCAGTAATGGCAACGCCTTCTTTAAGGAACCAGACCATTGAAATAGAACGTAATGGACCTACCCTTGGAAGGGGGGTAGTGGGAGGACAAATGCGGAAAAGGGAGGCCAGTTCAAAGGAATATCTTCCTCACTTGGAACTTTTGAAATCCCGTTTCAGCACTAGTAATCACACCCCCTAGCCCCTTCAAAGGGGACGGAATGAATGCACAGCAAAGTAAAGAGACAGTTAATACAAATAAGATAGTTTTTCCCTGTCCTCTTATTTCCCGAATTCACATTCATCACAATGAAGAGTATCGGCAGAGATGCGCTGGTACTATGAAAAGCCGTTTAGGGCCTGTTTTCTGAAAAGAGGCCCTAAACGGCTTTTCTGTTTGGGTGAGGCTTTATCCTTCGGCTGATAAATTTCGTTTACCGGAGATTGAAACCTGGCTCACCTAATCTGCTGCTCTTGGAACCACTCAGACTCTTCTCTATTATCATCGCTTTATCAGCGCTGCTGGCGTTCATCAATGTGCGGTTTATCAAATTACCCGCCACCATCGGCCTGATGGTGCTGGCGCTCTTTCTGTCGCTGGGCATTCTGCTGGCGAGCAGCGTAGCACCTGCGTTGGTCGATTTCCTGCGCGATGCCCTGGTGCAGCTGGACTTCTCGGGGTTCCTGCTGGATTTCATGCTGGGGTTTCTGCTGTTTGCCGGGGCCTTGCACACCGATGTCCGGAAGCTGCGGGTCTCGCGCCGACCCATCATCGCCTTCGCCACGGTGGGCACCCTCATCTCTACCTTTCTGTTGGGCACCCTGCTGTTTTACCTGCTGCCGTTGTTTGAGCTGCCGGTGGCGTACGTGCATTGCCTGCTGTTTGGCGCTCTCATTTCTCCCACCGATCCCATTGCGGTGCTTTCCATCCTCAAGAAGACGGGCGTTTCAGAAGAAGTGGAAACCAACATCACCGGCGAATCGCTCTTCAACGATGGGGTGGGCGTGGTGGTCTTTCTCTCCATTCTGGGCATCGCCCGCGAAGGCATTGAAGATGTGGCACCCTCTGAGATTGGGCTGTTGCTGCTGGAGGAAGTAGGCGGCGGCATTCTCCTGGGCATTCTGCTGGGGTACGTGGGCTACCGCATGATGAAAGCCATTGACCATTACCAGACCGAGGTGCTCATCTCGCTGGCGCTGGTGATGGGCGGCTCGGCCCTGGCGTCTTTCCTGCATTTCTCCGGCCCCCTGGCCATGGTGGTAGCCGGACTCTTCATCGGGAACCGAGGGGTGGAATACGCCATGTCCCAAACCACCACCGATTACATCCATAAGTTCTGGGAGATGATTGACGAGATCATGAACGCCATCTTGTTTGTGTTGATCGGGCTGGAACTGGTGCTCATCCCCATCCACCGGTATTTTCTGTATGTAGGCCTGGTGGTGATTGTGTTGCTGCTGCTGGTGCGGTGGGTGTCACTGGTGCTCCCGGCTCTCATGTTCCGGTTCAAGAACCGGTTCCCCGGCAGTACCCTCCTGATCATGACCTGGGGCGGTTTGCGGGGCGGCATTTCCATCGCCCTGGCGCTTTCCCTCACCGAGGCCATGGAACGCAACCTGATCGTCTCCATCACTTACATCGTGGTGCTCTTTTCCATTATTGTGCAAGGCCTCACCCTGGGCAACTTGGTGAAGCGCCTGAACAAAGCCCAACCCCTGAAACCGCTGGAGGTACACGGCTGAGGAAAGAGGAAATGCTCCTTGAACCTATCGTTTATCTGGAAGCTTCTAACTCTTTTACAGGATGTATATTTCTCTCAAGGAAGGTTCGGGAGAAGTAGGGGGAACAAAATTTGCCCCAAATGAGTAGCCTGGTACAGCAACCTGTTTTGAGCCTGTTTTACTTAAAGAACAGGAAAAACGAAGTGCCTTTGCCTTCTTCAGACTGTACCTGGATGGTGCCTTTGTGCAGCATGATGATTTGCTTGCACAAACTCAGGCCAATACCGCTGCCATTTTTCTTGCTGCTGAAGAACGGGATAAAGATTTTCTCCTGCACTTCCTTGGACATGCCGGTGCCGTTGTCTGAGATTTTGATCACCACCTTTCCCTCAGAAGCCGCATACGCCGATAAGGTGATCTCCGGGGCTGGGCTTTCTTTCACGGCATCCATCGCGTTCACCAGCAGGTTGATCAGAACCTGGTCCAGCAGGTTGGGGTCGGCTTCCAGCGTCAGGTTAGGGTCCTGCAAAATCAGGTTTAACTTAATATTTTTCTGCGCGAGCGAAGGATGCATGAGCCGCCGCAGGTTCTGGAAGATGTCCTGCAAGCGTATTCTTTCCTGGTTCAGGTGCGTGATCTTGCTCAGGTTTCGGTACGTCTGGGCGAACTTCAACAAGCCCTGGCTGCGGTACTTGATGGTGCTGATGCCTTCCTCCAACTCCTCCAGGTCAAGCGGCGAAACCTCCGTGACCACGGTTTCCTGCAGCCGGTTCTTCAGGGTATCAGCCAGGGAGGAAATGGGCGCAATGGAGTTCATGATTTCGTGAGTCATGACGTTGAGCAGCTTCTGCCAGGCGCGGGATTCAGTCTCTTCCAAGGCATCGTTCACGTTCTGAAACGCCACCAGCTTGTACCTTTTGCCCTCGTTTTGGAAAACCGTGCCTGAAAGCATGAATTTGTAAGTACTGCGCTCCAGGCTGGGCGTCTGGATGAGCGCGATCATGGGGTGCCCCGGCGGCAGGTGAATCACTTCTTTGTACAGACTGGGGTGTCGCTTCTCCAGGGCGTGAATCGTTCGCAGAAACGGCATCTGGAGGAGCTTCTTCAGAGATTCGTTCAGGAGCACCACGTCGCCGCTGTCCAGTTCATAGGACAAGATGCCCGTGTCTACCAGTTCCAGAATGCGCTGCAGATGCTGGTGCTGCGTTTCTTTTTCCTGGTTGATGGTTTTGAACGTGGTGTTGATCTGGTTAAATCCTTTGCGCAGGTGCAGCAACTGGGGTGAGGTGGCTTTTTCGCTGAAATAGCGCGAGAAGTCGCGGTACTGAATGGCCTCAATGAAGAGATTCAATTCTTCCTGCGCCTTTTTCAGGAAGTGGTACAATTCATACACCTGGTACACCAGCAACGGCACCAGAAACACCAATACCTCGGCCCAGCCTTTGAGCAGCACGAAGGAAGGCGCACTTAAGGTGAGTAACAGCAGGAACACCCGTAGCAGCAGCTTTCCCTCAAAATTCCTAAAGCTCATACTTGCCTAATCTGCGGTACAGCGCCGTGCGGGTAATGCCCAATTCCTTCGCCGCTTTGGTCATTACGCCGTTGTGCTTTTCCAGTACTTTAATGATGGTGGCTTTCTCCAGTTCCTCCAGGTTAGTGGCCGATGGCGCGGCGGCGGCCTGAGGTGCTGTTTCAATGGGGGAAAAAATGATGTCGCGGGCATCCAGGGCGTAGTCATCGGCCATGATCACGGCCCGTTCCATGGCGTACTGCAGCTCGCGCACGTTGCCAGGGAACGGATAATTCTTCAGTTTCTCCATGGCTTTGGAGGTGAGTTCCAGCGGAGGTTTCAGGTATTTGTCTGCGTACACCTGCACGTAGTGGCGGGCCAGCAGCAGCACGTCATTTCCTCTTTCCCGGAGCGGCGGCACCACAATCTCCACGGTGTTGATGCGGTAAATCAAGTCCTTCCGGAAACGGGCATCGCTGGCCAGTTCATGCAACGAGACATTGGTGGCGCAGAGCAACCGCACGTTGACGGGAGTGGGTTCATTGGCGCCCACGCGGGTCACCTGCCGGTTCTGCAGCACGCTCAGCAGTTTGGCCTGTTGCTGCAGCGAGATGTTACCGATCTCGTCCAGGAAGATGGTGCCCTTGTCGGCGGCCTCAAAGCGGCCCACCCGCTCGTCGCGGGCATCGGTGAAAGCGCCTTTTTTGTGGCCGAACAGTTCGCTTTCGAACAGCGACTCGGTGAGCGCGCCCACGTCTACTTTGATGAACGGCTCCGTGGCCCGTAACGAGTGCTGGTGCAGGGCTTTGGCGATGAGTTCTTTGCCGGTGCCGTTCTCACCCAGAATGAGAATGTTGGCATCGGTGGGCGCTACTTTCCTGATCTTGTAGAAGATGTCCTGCATGGCCTCAGACTCGCCCAGAAGTTCCAGGCCCAGGGTAGAGGGAGTGGTGCCGGCAGCGACGGTAGTGAGGCTTTTTTCTTTGCCGCTCACGGCTTCCTGCAGCGTGGTCAGCAGTTTCTCATTGCGCCAGGGCTTGACTACAAAATCATAGGCTCCTTCCTTGAGGGACCGGATGGCCAGATCAATATCGCCGTAGGCCGTGATCATGATCACCGCCGCACCCGCCTTCAGCCGTTTAATTTCTTTCAGCCAGAAAATGCCTTCGTTGCCCGTGTTAATGGAGGAAGCAAAATTCATGTCCAGCAGGATCACGTCAAACGTGTGCTGCCGCAACAGCGAGGGGAGGTTCTCGGGGTTCTTGTCAACCACAATCTCCTTCACTTTGGGGCGCAGCAGCAACCGGACGGCGGTCAGCACGTCAGGGTCGTCATCTATCACCAGAACGGTAGCCTTCTTCAACTGCATAAATCAATCCGTTTAAAAGCGTTTAGGTACATCTATGGTCTGCGGGTCTCACGCCCAGATCAGTGGAACAAGCCCGGGTGTTTTCCCTGTCTTTTCTGAAAAGAAGCCTTAAAACGGAAGCCCGAAAGCAGCGGGGGACATTGCTTTCCTCGGGCGCGGGCGTGGGGTCTGTTTCCTTTATCTAAAAAACGATAATTGTGCCATACTTACAACTGCCTGTAGATTAGCCTTTTTAGGTCCTGCCCCAAGGCGTACGCGTGCGAAAACGCACACCCGGGGAGCGATTTTGCACAGGCTTTTCACGCTGGTTTTTACTAAGTTATTGAAAATTAGGTTATAAACGCTTTGGCATTGCTTGTGTACTTCTGAGACCGGAAACCTCGCCCACTGGCCCGCTGGGGCTGTTCCCACTCATCAGGAGTTCAGCTCATTTAGGTCCTGATTCAGGCAAAAGCATTGACAGATTGAGGTTTTAGTGTTTTGAAATAACTAAGGAAAAGAGGGAAATTGAGCTAATGGAATTTCTGCATCGGCTTTTTTTCCTTACCCACAAGAACAGTTAACGCAACATTTCTATGTTCAAGAACTACTTCAAGATTGCCTATCGTAACCTGCTACGCCAGAAAGGCTTCAGCTTTATAAATATAGCTGGATTGGCGCTGGGGGTTACCGCCTGTTTGCTCATCGGGTTGTTTGTGTATGACGAGCTGCAGTTTGACAAATTCCTGCCGCAGGGCGAGCGAGTGTACCGTGTCTACAACACCGTTTCTACCGACGAGTCCAGTGACCAGGTGACCAGTGTGCCGCCCATGTTTGGCACCACGCTGGCCGAGAGCTTCCCGGAAGCTGAGTACGTGGTCCGGATCTTAATGCAGCCCTGGGACGGGCCACGGCTGGTGGAGGCGGGAGACAAGCGGCTTTATGAAACCGGAGGGATAGAGGCCGACCCTACGTTCTTCCACGTGTTTCCGCTGACTTTCCTGTACGGTTCGCCGGAGAAAGTATTAGATGATCCTACCTCCATCGTGATCTCGGATGCGTTCGCCAGAAAGGTGTTTGGCGAGGGTGACCCGGTGGGCAAGAAAGTTTCCATCGATAAAAATGACTTTATCGTGAAGGGCGTATTTGCGTCTAACCCGAAGTTCCATTTGCCGGTCAAGTACATCCGGAACCTGGCCATTTTTGAATTTCCGGCTACGCGCATGCAGAACTGGGGTTGGCAACAGTTCTACACGTATGTGAAATTGAAAGAAGGCGCAGACCCCCAATTGATGTTATCTAAGTTCAGAACTGAAGTAAAAAAGCAGATCGATCCAGATAACAACAAGCCCTTCAATTATGTACCGTCGTTGCAGCCGCTGCGGGAAGTGCACCTGTACTCGGCCAGCTTTAAGTTTGACCAGGCCATCCGGGGCAACATCACGTATGTGAAAGCGCTCAGCATCATTGCCGTTTTCATTCTCCTGATTGCCTGTTTCAATTTCGTGAACCTGGCTACGGCCAAATCGCTGCAGCGGGCCAAAGAAGTGGGGGTCCGGAAAACGCTTGGTGCCAGTCGGCAGCAATTGCTGGGGCAGTTCCTGTCTGAGACACTGTTGCTCACCTTCATCAGTGTGGTGTTTGCCGCCGCCCTCACGTCCTTGCTGCTGCCGTCCCTGAACGAGTTCACCGACAAGGACATGCACTTCAACGTCTTCTCCCAGCCAGATCTGCTGCTGCTTTTGTTTCTGCTGGTGGTAGTAGTAGGCGTGTTGGCGGGCTTTTATCCGGCGCTGGTGCTCTCGGGGTTCAGGCCGGTGAGCGTGTTGAAAGGAGCCGTGGTGAGCGATGGCGGCCCCGGTAAAACGCCATGGCTACGGCACGGGCTCATTGTGGTGCAGTTTTCCCTTTCCATTTTCCTCATCATCTGTGCGTTGGTGGTGTACCAGCAGGTGCAATACCTGCACCACAAAGACCTGGGGTTCAACAAAGACCAGATCCTGTTTTTCCCCATGCGCGGCGATAACATGTTCAGCAACTATGAGACATTTAAGCAGGAATTGGCGAAGTCACCGGCCGTGGCGAGTGTGTCCATCGGGTACGGCTTTCCGGGCGATGCCACTGCGGGCGACGGCATTGAGCTGGTGAAGAACGGGGAGCGCGTTCATCATGGCGTAACCCACCTGATGGTGGATTATGATTACCTCACCACTCTGGGGCTGGAACTGGTGGCTGGCCGAGGTTTCTCCAAAGACATGCCCACCGACAAAGACGCCGCTTTCCTCATCAACGAAACAGCCGTGAAGGAACTGGGATTCGGTTCGCCCGATAAGGCGCTGGGAAAATCCATGGAATGGAAAATGTGGCTGGACGCCGATACCATCAAGAAAGGGCAGGTGATTGGGGTGGTGAAAGACTTCCATTTTAAGAGCCTTTTTGACAAAGTAGACCCAACCGTTCTGCAGATTTTCCCGGGAGCCAACTGGAAAGTGGCCGTAAAGATGAAAAGCACCAACGTAGCCGCCGGCATCAGTCATGTAAAGCAGGTCTGGGATACGTTTTCGCCGGAATACCCGCTGGAGTACAAGTTCATGGATGAGAACTTTGAGGTGATGTACAAGGCCGAAGACAAACTCAAGTCCCTGCTGTGGATCTTTACCGGCATGGCCATTTTCGTGGGCTGCCTGGGCTTGTTCGGGTTGGCGGCGTATGCGGCGGAGAAGCGCAAGAAAGAGATCGGGATCCGGAAAATACTGGGCGCCAAGACTTCTTCCATCGTCACCTTGCTTTCGCGCGACTTTCTGAAGCTGGTGCTCCTTGCGGCGGTCATTGCCATTCCGCTGGCTTGGTACGCCATGCGCAAATGGCTGGAAGATTTCGCGTACCGCATTGACATTCCGGTTTGGGCGTTTGCCGTTGCGGTTTTACTTGCAGGCCTGGTGGCCCTGCTCACCGTCAGCTACCAGGCCCTCAGAGCCGCCACCCTGAACCCGGTTAAAAACCTCCGGATGGATTGAAGGAGCAGTGTGGTTTTGGGCTGGTTTGTTTAAATATCGCAAGTGAGCACAAGTGTTTACCCAAGCGGTTGAACCCACCTCTAACCCGCCGAGGAGGCAGGGTTTTTGAGTTCTAAAAATACTGCTGGTTCAAGTTTTCAACTTGGACCTAAAATGAGCTGAAGTTTGCAACTTCAGTGAGCCGTTAGGCTCAAACGCTGCAGTTATGGCAATGCTTTCTGAAAGGAACCAACCATTGAAATAGAACCCACCCCCAACCCCTCCAAGGAGGGGAATTTTCCTCTCTTGCAGAACTCCCCTCCCCGGAGGGGCTAGGGGTGGGTTGTTCCTAATCTGTAATTGAGTGGATTAGACATCAAATCTTGAGTTCAGTATTGGAAGAATCACCAGCGAAAGCGTCCCAAATTCAAGGCTTTCCTGTTTTAAGCGTGTTTTTTAGAAAACATGCTTAAAACAGGAAAGCCTTTTTAGGTCCAGCAATTCAATCTTGAGTCTCTTCTTTACTCTCGGAGGAATAGCCTTCCTTCAGGTCATTTGCGTACATGCTGTCAGGGCGAAGGAGAACTCCCCGAGGAGCGACTTCGGCCCAGAAGAAGAAAATCTAACCACGTAAACGTATGGCGAATCAAAATAGAATTCTGAAAGCGATGTATGCTTTGGTGCAAGAGGAGGAACTGAAAACCAACTGGCCGATAGACGCGGCGGCCATTTCAGGGAAAACCCCCGGTTTGTCGTTGGGCGAGATAGAGCAGGAAATCAGAGATCTGGAGATCAAGAACCTGGTGCAGATTGACCGGGCCGAGGACATGACCTTGTTCTGCCGGTTAACGGAAGAGGGACTGGCCGAAGCTGAACGGGCCGCGAAATACTAGTCGGCTTTCATCCACCCCGGTGAAGACGGTTTCTATTTTGGGTGCCTTTTCCCAGAAATGGGCTCAAAACGGATGAACCTATAAATTAGCTTGCTGGAAGGCTTCTAGGGGAAGGTGCAATTCCTCGCCGGTCATTACAAAGAAGAAGTTCTGGAGTTGGTGCACGTACTCTACGGGAGCGCTGGTGGCAATGTAACCGCCGTTGAACACAATCTCTTTGTACTCGGGGTCCAGGGCCCATTGGCTCAGCTCGGGAAACGTGAATTCATGCTCCAGCGCGTTATAGGAAGCTCCGGAAAGCCATTCTTCGGTGAGGGGCAGAGGAGACAAGGAGTGAGCCTCGCCCTGTAAGATCGAAATCAGTCTGGGAGCATCAAGGGCTACTGGTTTCCCTGCTTCCAAAAGTATGTTGCCCAGCCGTAGTTCGTTCGCAAGCATGTTGCAATATATGGTTAATCCCTCTTCTGTAGGGTAAAATGTACTGGCAAGTTCTGAAGAACTTGGAAACTATGCACCGCTTCTTCAAGGGTTACTTTACCTGAAAGACAGAAGGCACAGCCGCTCCGGTCACCTCCGTACAGATATCGAACGGGAAAGGAGCGTGCAAAGGTATACTTCCATTTTCATTTCAGGTAGACAGAAAAGCAAAGGTTTCTGGAAAGGAGGCCAAAAACAAGGCCCGCTCCTGCAGGTCAGGAGCGGGCCTTGTTTTCAAAGGGGTTCGATCTTTCTGTAGTGCCGGAAAGCGTTAGGTCCGGTTTAGCTCATCCAGGCTGCTCTGGCGTTTGGGATCAATCTTGGCGCCCCGGCTGAAGTTGTAGCGCAGGTTGATGCCAATGCTTCTGGCCCTGAAGTATTGGTCAAATTCATTGATGTTGCGGCCCACGGTGGCCACTTTGATGCGCTGGCCTTTGAACAGGTCGTTCGCGTTGACGCTCAGATCCAGTTTATCCTCCAGAAAGCTTTTTTTGAAGCCGATGTTCAGCCACCACTGGCTGTCTACCTCGTACACGCCGTAAGCGCCCGGACCGCGGTAAGAGGCGTTGATCTCCATTTTGATTTTATAGGGGAGCAGAATGTTCTGGGTAGATTGCAGCGAGTAAAACACCTGCGCGTTGGTGGCCTGCGCGTCATTGAATTGGGTGGTGAATCGGTTGTAAGACACCAGCATGGTATTCTGGGAATCCCAGTTCTTCCTGATTTTAACCGGCACGTTGGCCGTCAGGCTGAGGTTGTGCCCGTCATCCACGTTCCCGATGGTGTAGATGGTCAACGCTTTCTCCACGTCCAGCTGCGGAATCTCGGCCATGACATCCTGGATGAGCTGGTAATTCAGCACCAATGAATACTCCTTCTTAAACGTTTGCGTCACCCCGAACGCGTGCGTGTACTGCGGCCGGAGCCCGGGGTTTCCCTGCCAGTAGGTGTAAGGATCGCGGTAGGCGATGAACGGGTTAAGGTTCCCGTAATTAGGACGTTGCAGCCGGCGGCTATAGCTATAGTTGACCTGGTAGTTCTCGCTCACTTTCTGCTGCAAAAACAAGCTGGGGAAGAAACCCAGATAGTTGCGTTCGTTTACCTGCTGCGTGGTCAGTGACTCACCTTTGGAGATGGTTTCCTCGGCGCGTAAACCGGCCTGTAACGTATAGCGCTCACCTATCTTACTGCTCCAGTTGATATAAGCCGCCAGAATGGCTTCGTCGTACAGAAAGTGGTTTGTGCGGGCGGGGTCCAGGACCAGGGCCTCTGCGTTGTTGAAGTAAAAACGGGAATCATTGTCTGAGGCCACTTTGCTGGCCTTCGCCCCGAACTCTATTTTCCGCTTTTTAGAGAAAGGATGCGTGTAATCTACTTTGGCCGAGTAAATGTTGTATCCATTTGGGGTGCTGGTGTAGAGGAAATCCTGCCGGTTGGGCAAGCCGCCGGTTAAATCATAGTAGAAGTTGTAGAAATTGGCATCGCCGCGGTTCGTGATTCGCACAAAGTCCAGATCGGCGGAGAGGGTAGTGCCGGCCGTATCCAGTTTACCCAGGTAATGGACATTGCTGGTGAAGTTGGTGAACCGGTTGGCGTTGTAGTTGTTCGCGTCAATGTACTGGTTGTACTCGCGCGGAGCGTTGCCCAAGTACGTGTCGGTCAGGAAATCGGCGTGCAGTTTATTCGTGTTGAAGTAGGTCATGAAGCCTACGCTGTGCCGGTCGTTGAGGCTGTAATCGGTGCCGAGCCGCACGGCCGGAGGGCCCTGCACTTCAAAGTTGCCGGTGGCCACCTGGTCAAAATAGGTGGTCTGCTCCTCGCCGTAAAACACGCGGGTGAAGGTGGCTTCCCGGCCGCCCACGCGATGGGCTACGTCCAGGTTCAGAAACGAATTCCAGGGGCCGGACTTGTAGTTGAACGTGCTGCCCAAGGTAAAGCCCACCTGTTTGAAGTTATAGGTAGAACCTCCATAAACACTTCCGTTCATGCCCTGCACCTCGTTCTTTTTCAGGTTGATGTTCAGGATCCCGGACGCGCCCTCCGCATCAAATCGGGCCGAAGGGTTGGTGATGATCTCAATGTTCTTGAGGTTCTCGGCGGGCATTCCCTCCAGCAAGGAGCGGAGATCCCGCGCCGAGAGATACGTGAGTTTGCCGTCCAGCATCACCGTGACCCCAGACCGCCCGTTCAGCTGAATGTTGCCTTCCTGATCAATGAACACGCCCGGCGCCCGGGTAAGCACGTCATAAGCGGTTCGGCCGGCTGCCAGCGCCGTCCCCTGGACACTCACGACCATCTTATCGGCTTCCTGGGTAATGGTGGGCCGCAAGCCCTGGACCGTGACTTCCTTAAGCCTGGTAGTGGCGGCAGAAAGCCGGATGGTGCCCAGAGCAACTTCGGGTCGTTGCGCAGTCACTTGGATTTGGTGCCGTACTTTCGTCTCATACCCGATGAAACTGAACGAGACGCTGTATTCCCCCAACGGAACCCCGGCGAAAGAGAAGTTCCCCTGGGCATTGGTCAACGTGCCGTCAACGGAGGTAGTAGAGCCTTTCCGCAGCAGTGAGACCGTGGTGTACTCCACCGGTTTTCCGGCCAGGGAGTCAACCACGGTCCCGGTGATTTTCCCCACGGCTTGGGGTGCCACCGGAGCTGTGGTGGCCGGAGTGCCCTGCGCCAACCCCCTTCCTGAAAAGTAGAGGCATAGGCATAGCTGTCCCAGCAAAAAGAGGGTTCTTTTTTTCATAAAGCAGGCGTTAAATGTACTTAGACGTGGTGGGTAGCGGGGAATGTACTCTAAAGACACCTCGGATGGACAACCGTTGCATGCCGAGCATAAAAAAACGAGATCTTTTCCGGTTTATCTACGCCAGAGAGAAAAGCAGACATAACCAGGTACGCTTAGGCGTTTTAGGGGTGTATTGGTGAAATCTGCCCATTTGCCCTGGCTGGCCTGCCGCGCAGTACGCAAATACTTTAAGGTGACAAACAGCTAGTAAAGCTTCGGTTAGTAACTTTTTAAGGAAGTTGCAGAGTCTTTATAGATAAGCCTAGTTCTGGCTTCCGGAAGAAGGTGGACCGTTTTGGGGCTCTTTTTATAAAAAAAGCTCCAAAACTGTAGAAACTGGGGGAAACCTTTCTATCTGCCAAAAAGTAAGAACTGCTTGTATTTATTGAGGAAAATGGAGGATGGGCTACAACCGGATGGTACAATAGAATATATTTGGGGTCATCTATCAGAACAAACTACTTGAAGAACTCCTGGATGATACAGCGTTGGTTTTGCTGGCTGTTGCTCGCATGCTTCAGCATTCATGCAGGTTTTGGTATAAAAGCCGCTGAAGATGCCGGCGAGCCGCTCGGGTTTGTTTGGGCCTCCCCAACGGGTTCACCGGAGTCAGTCAAGGGTACCGCACCTTTATTGCTGATTCTGGAAGGGTATTTGGATCTGCTGGAAGATGTTCCGCGGGTAGAATACAATTTCCGCTCCTTTGTCAAGGTTTCCTGTAAAGCTGCCGTTAAAGTACCAGTGCAAGCACAGGGGCTACGGCTGCCGCATTTGCTGCACACCTCGCTGGCGTATCTGCCGCAACGGTTTGTGCTTTCTGAGTACCACGGCTTTATTTTCCGGCTCACGCCCTTCTGATTTTCCCCTCCCTTTTTTCCTGGTAAGGAAGCGTTTGCTCCTTTCTACCTATCTGGTTTCTACCGGTGCCACGCACCGCTCAGGAAGCCTATGAATTCTTTATGCCTTTTTGCAGGCAATTGACTTAAAATTCTCCAACATGACTATCCCTTTTCGTACTATATTTTTCTTATCACTAGCTGCTGGCAGCACGGGTTTAACCGGATGCGACGCCTCCAGTACCCCTAAAGAAAGCAAAGTCGCCGTGGCCAATCTGCCGGTAACCCAGCTTATCACCAAAGACACCACCCTGCATCAGGATTATGTTTCTGACATACAGGCGGTGCGCCATGTGGAGATAAGAGCCAAAGTAGGTGGTTTCTTAGAACAAATACTGGTGGACGAAGGCCAGGAGGTAAAAAAAGGCCAGCCCCTGTTCAAGATCAATGCCCAGGAATACCAGTCTGAGTTAGCCAAAGCCAAAGCAAACTTCAACAGTGCTACCGCGGAGGCCATGACCGCCGAGGTGGAGGTAAAACGCGTGCAGATCTTGGTAGAGAAAAAGGTAATTTCTCCTTCTGAGTTACAGATGGCCAAAGCAAAATTGAAAGCGGCCCAGGCCAAAGTGGCCGAGGCCCGCTCGGCGCAGGAGAATGCCGCCGCCCGGGTAGCCTATACCTACATCAAAGCACCCTACAACGGCATCATTGACCGCATTCCTCTCAAGGTGGGCAGCCTGATTGAAGAAGGAACGTTGTTAACCTCCATTTCTGATATCAACACCGTGTACGCCTATTTTGAAGTCTCTGAGAAAGAGTACCTGCAATATGCCAAGGCAGAGCTTTCAGGGAAAGACAATAGACATGGGCAGATCCAACTCATTCTGGCCGACGGCAGCACCTATCCCCATGCCGGCAAGATCGAGACCATGGAAGGAGTGTTTGAGCCCAACACCGGCTCCATCGCATTCCGGGCCAAGTTCCCCAACCCCAATAAACTCCTGAAACACCATTCTTCCGGCAAGGTGAGACTCTTTAATGAAGTAGATAGTGCTTTGCTCTTGCCGCAGAAAGCCGCCTTTGAAATTCAGGACAAGAACTTTGTGTACGTGGTAGGCAAAGACAACAAGGTGAAGACCAGAAGCTTTGAGCCCAAAGCCCGTTTCTCCCATTTCTACATTGTGGAATCTGGCCTGGAGCCGGGGGAAAAGGTGGTCTATGAAGGCGCACAGTCGCTGCGGGAAGGGGCCACCATCGCCCCTGAACTCATCCAGATGGACAGCTTGCTCACCGCCAGCGCCAAATAATCTATTTCTTTCATTCAACCTGTTTCAAAGGAACAGCAGGGACCGGCACGGCCTATTGGCAGGGGCGGTGTCCTGCCATGCCTATGTAAGTATACCGGCAGCCAATTGCCCTTTAGGGAACGTGCAGCTAAGGTTTCCTTTGGGCGGTGACAAGAAAATACTTCCATGTTAAAAATATTTATTGAACGACCAGTGCTCTCACTGGTGATCTCCCTGTTTTTCGTCTTGCTGGGAGTGATGTCCATTATGAACCTGCCGGTCACGCAGTTCCCGGAGATTGTACCGCCTTCGGTCACGGTAACGGCCAAATATACCGGGGCCAATGCCGAGGTTTCTACCAAAGCGGTGGCTACTCCGCTGGAAAGGGCCATTAACGGGGTGCCGGGCATGACTTACATGTCCTCGGTTTCCAGTAACAACGGGGTCACCCTCATTCAGGTGTTCTTCGAGGTGGGCACCGACCCAGATCTGGCCGCGGTGAACGTGCAGAACCGCGTGACCACCGTGTTGGATGAGTTGCCCGAAGAGGTGATTAAAGCCGGGGTAACCACGGAGAAGGAAGTGAACAGCATGCTGCTCTACCTCAACCTCATGAGCGATGATCCCGCCTCAGATGAGAAGTTCGTGTACAACTTTGCAGACATAAACGTGCTGCAGGAACTCAAGCGGATTGATGGGGTGGGCTTCTGTGAAATCATGGGCTCCCGAGACTATTCCATGCGTGTTTGGCTTAAACCCGACCGGCTCCTGGCCTACCAGATTTCGCCTGATGATGTGATTGAGGCCATCAGGGCCCAAAATGTGGAAGCCGCTCCGGGGAAAGTTGGGGAAAGTTCGGGCAGGGCTGAACAGTCGCTGCAATACGTGCTGCGGTACACCGGTAAATTATTTGAGCCGGCCCAGTATGAGAACATTGTGATCAAGGCAGATGAGCAAGGCAACGGTTCTGTGTTGCGTCTGAAAGATGTAGCCGATGTGGAGTTCGGGTCCATGGATTACGGCATGGTTTCCAAAACCGACGGGCGTTTCTCGGCTTCCATCATGATCAAGCAGCGCCCCGGCTCCAACGCAAAGGAGGTGATTGAGAACGTGAAGCTCAAGATGGCGGAACTACAGGAAACCTCCTTCCCGCCGCGCATGAGCTACAACATTGCCTATGATGTTTCCCGCTTTCTGGATGCCTCTATGGAAAAGGTGTTGGTGACTCTGTTAGAGGCCTTTATTCTAGTTTCTATTGTGGTGTTCATCTTCCTGCAGGACTTCCGCTCCACGCTTATTCCTATTCTGGCGGTACCAGTGTCTCTGGTAGGTACCTTCTTTTTCATGGAGATGTTTGGCTTCTCCATTAACCTGCTTACCCTGTTTGCCTTGGTGCTTGCCATTGGTATTGTGGTAGACAATGCCATTGTGGTGGTTGAGGCGGTGCACACCAAGATGCACGAAAAACATCTCTCGGCCAGAAAAGCCACGCTGGAGGCGATGGGGGAGATCAGTGGCGCCATTGTAGCCATCACGCTGGTGATGTCGGCGGTGTTTGTGCCGGTGGCCATGATGACTGGTCCGGTGGGTATCTTCTACCGGCAGTTCTCCATTACCCTGGCTATTTCCATTGTGATCTCCGGGGTGAACGCACTGACACTAACGCCCGCCCTGTGTGCATTGCTGCTGAAAAACACCCATGGGCAGAGCGAGAAAAAAAGCCTGCTGCAACGGTTCTTTGCGGGCTTCAACAAAGGCTACGGTAAAGTGGAAGGAGGCTACAAAAATACGGTGCTGCGCATAGCGGGCAGGTACGCCGTCACGTTGGGGCTATTGCTGTTCTTCCTTTTCAGCACCTGGGGCATTTCCAAAGTTCTCCCCACCGGTTTTATTCCCACCGAAGACCAAGGTATGATTTACGTGAACGTTACCACTCCGCGGGGAGCCACGGTGGAGCGTACTTCTTACGTACTGGACAGAATTCAGCAGGCGGCGCAGAAAATGGAAGCGGTGGAGAACGTGTCTACCCTGGCTGGTTTTAGTTTGTTGACCGATGCGGCCGGAGCTTCTTACGGCATGGGTATGATCAACCTCAAGTCATGGGAAAACCGCAAGGCCTCGGTGGAAGAGATCATTGCCGCCCTTGAAAAGGAGACGAGTGACCTCAAAGATGCCAGCATAGAATATTTCCCGCCGCCCACGGTGCCAGGCTTTGGGAACTCCAGCGGATTTGAGCTGCGCGTTCTGGCCCGGGATAAAACTGCCACCCTAGCGGAGACCGATGAAGTCACGAAGAAATTCATCTCAGCCCTGCAAGAGGCGCCGGAGGTGAGCAGTGCCTTCACCAACTTTGACCCCAACTTCCCGCAGTACCTCATTCACCTGGACCAGGACATGGCTGCCAAAAAAGGAGTCACCGTGGACAATGCCATGAGCACGCTCCAGACCTTGATGGGCAGTTATTATGCCTCCAACTTTATCCGGTTCGGGCAGATGTACAAAGTCATGGTGCAGGCCTCGCCAGATTACCGGGCCAAGCCAGATGATGTGCTCAAAATGTATGTCAAAAACCAATGGGGCGAGATGGTGGCGCTTTCTTCATTTGTGAAGTTGGAGCGCGTGTACGGGCCGGAGCAGTTGACCCGCTACAACATGTACACCTCGGCCATGATCAACGGAAGCGCCGCCCCTGGGTACAGCAGCGGTGATGCCATCAAAGCCATTGAACGGGTGGCCCAGGAGACCTTGCCCCGCGGCTTTACTTTTGAGTGGTCGGGCATGACGCGCGAGGAGATTCTATCGGGTGACCAGACCGTGTACATCTTTATTGTCTGCCTCATTTTTGTGTACCTCTTGCTGGCGGCCCAGTATGAGAGTTTCCTGCTGCCGTTACCGGTCATCCTTTCTTTGCCTACCGGTATTTTCGGGGCATTTCTGGCTTTGCAACTCATGGGCTTGCAGAACAACATCTATGCGCAGGTGGCCTTGGTGATGCTCATTGGACTATTAGGAAAGAATGCCATCCTGATTGTGGAGTTCGCGATCCAGCGGCAGAAAGAGGGTCGTACGGTATTGCAGGCGGCCGTTGATGGTGCCGTGTCCCGTTTCAGACCTATCCTGATGACCTCGCTGGCCTTTGTGGCCGGGCTTATTCCACTGTGTATCGCCACGGGAGCGGGAGCCATGGGCAACCGTTCCATCGGGACCGCCGCGGCGGGCGGAATGCTCATCGGGACCATCTTTGGGGTACTCCTGATCCCGGGTTTGTATGTGCTGTTTGCCTCCATCGGGAAGAAGAAAACCAAAAAAGCACTCCAAACGGCTTAACCTTTTGTATTCATCCATGACTTTAAGCAAAATGCCTTTCAATAAAAAAATATCGTCTTACTTCAGTTGTCTTTTCCTGCTGGGGCTTTTAGCGGGGTGCAAAGCGTCTGAGCCTACGCCTCTGCCGGCTTTGCGGAGCGTACCCACCACTTTCCAGGCCTCTTCAGATTCCACCAGTCTGGCGGATCTTTCCTGGAAAGAGTTTTTCAGAGATCCATTTCTGGTGAACTTGATTGATTCAGCGCTACAGCATAACCCAGATGTACTTAGTGCGGTGCAGCAGGTGGAAATAGCCCGCGCCAATACATTACTCAGCCGCGGGGCTCTTCTGCCGCAAGTGACGGCCATAGGGGCGGCGGGAGTAGAGAAGTTCGGGGATTACACCATGACCGGTGTAGGTAACTTTGACACGAACCTGTCACCTAATATAAATGAAAACCAGAAAGTGTCGCAGCCGCTGGTGCCCGATTATTTCCTGGGTTTGCGCAGTGCCTGGGAAGTGGACCTTTGGG
This sequence comes from Rufibacter sediminis, assembly GCF_014269285.1. GTDB lineage: Bacteria > Bacteroidota > Bacteroidia > Cytophagales > Hymenobacteraceae > Nibribacter > Nibribacter sediminis. Next base: position 213,830 of record NZ_JACOAF010000021.1, on the reverse strand, counting down.
GAAAACTACGCAAAGCTAAGAAAGCAGCGTTCACCCGTTTGATGGCCTCTGAGAAAGGCAAACAACTAGTGACAACCGCCCTTATCTCTGAGGTAGCGCACCAGTACTATTACCTGCTGGCGCTGGACCGGGAGAAAATGATTCTGGAAAACAACATAAAGCTCCAGCAAACGGCTCTGGAGATGGTGAAGGTGCAGAAAGAGGCTGGCAGAGCCACCCAATTGGCCGTTCAGCAGTTTGAGGCGCAACTCCTGAACACCAGAGGATTAAAAGCCGAGAAAGAGCGGGAAATTCAGGCGGTGGAGGGGCAGTTGAACCAGTTGCTGGGCCGGTACCCACAACCCATTGTGCGTAGCCAGACATTGGATGCACAGGAATTGCCTGCCCAGATGAAGGCAGGCGTACCCTCTGATTTGCTCCGCCGCCGCCCTGATATTCAGCAGGCGGAACTGGAACTGCAGGCGGCTCAAGCCGATGTGGCTGCCGCCCGGGCCGCTTTTCTGCCGTCGTTGATGCTCTCTCCGTACGTGGGCTTCAACTCCTTCAATGCCTCCCTGCTCTTCAAACCGGCTTCGGTAGCGTACGGAATCATAGGCGGACTATCTGCGCCTTTGCTGAACCGCTCGGGCATAAAAGCTGATTTCAGAAGAGCCGATGCCGCTAAGATTCAGGCCTACCATGCCTACCAGAAAAGCATTCTGACGGGGGTGCGGGAAGTAATGACCAACCTCCGGGAAATTGAGAACTATCAGCAGGCTTCCGCTTTGAAGGAGCAGGAGGTGAAGGTGCTTCAAAACGCCGTCAGCACGTCCAATGATCTGTTTACTTCGGGGTATGCCAGTTACTTAGAGGTAATTACTGCCCAGCGCGGCGTACTGGAAGCAGAACTCAAACTGGCGGCCACAAAAAGGACTGTTCTACAGTCTACTGTTAATTTATATAGAGCTTTGGGAGGATGCTGGAAATAAGCCTCTTTTTTGAAAGAAAGCTTAAAAGTATAATCCCCGGCGACAGAAAAGTGGCCGGGGATTTTTTTGTTGTAAACGGTAAAACTAATGTTATAGATGGTTCACCTATGATCTGCTTTATGCTGAGTCATCCAGGGAAAAAGCTGATAGCGCTTTAGACTTTCTGCTAATAAAGCTGTTTTAGGTGTAGTTTCGATAAACTGCAACTAAAACGCACCAGCTTCCTTCTGAGCCTGAGGGAAGTGGTTTTGGGCATAAATTGAAGGAGAAAGGCATGAGGCGATTTAGCTGGGTTGCGTTTCTAAACGGCCACTGATCCGCAAGTATAAAGAAGAATAGGACGTTACTCCAAATAAGTGGGGGAGAGAAGAACGATGGCTGATAGTCAGCATGCAAACATTATTCTATAAGTTTGCAGTAGAAGGAACCATGGCTGGGTGTTCAGCCCCGCTTTTGAAACCACGAGAACAGCAGCGATGATTAGAGGCTTCTACATCAAAGGAGGAGAGATTCACTGGGAGAAGAACCCCGAGCGTTTCCATGCCGAGGAGAAAGGGCGCACCATCTGGATTGACTTGCAATCGCCCACCGACCATGAGCAGCGAATGGTGGAGGAGGAGTTTGGCATCGAGTTCTTTACCCAGCAGGAAGCCGCCGAAATTGAAAGCTCCTCCCGTTATTACGAGGACGATGGCATCTTTGAGGCCAACAGTGCCTTTGTCATGCACCAGGAGGGTTCCTACATCACCCGGCAAGTGTCCTTTATCCTGAAAAACGAAATCCTGTTCACACTGCGGCGCACGGAAATGAAGTCTTTTGCCGAAACCGTGCGCAAAATGAAAACCTTCCGCAGCACCACCACCAAGGCCTTCCAGATCTGGTTGTTGCTTCTGGAAACCCAGATTGACTATGACGCCGACTTTATCGAGCTCCTGACCCGCACCACCAACGTGGTAAGTAAGCGGCTGGTGAAAGAGCAGTCCATTGAAGAAGAAATTCTGATCAGAATCACCGAGCTCCAGGAAAACACCATTCTCATCCGGGAAAGCATCGTAGACAAGCAACGCCTGGTATCCTCTCTGCTGCGCAGCTACGCCGTGGAAGAACCCGAGAAAGAACGCCTCCGCACCATCATCAAAGACATCAACTCACTCCTGCAACACACCCAGTTCAGCTTTGAACGCCTGGAATACCTACAGAACACCTTTCTGGGTTTAGTGAACATTGAGCAGAACCAGGTCATTAAGATCTTTACCGTGATGACGGTAGTCTTCATGCCGCCCACCCTCATCGCCAGTATTTACGGGATGAACTTCAACGTGATGCCGGAACTGCGCTGGGTAGCGGGCTATCCGTTCGCCCTCGGCATGATGGTGCTTTCCTCTCTAGCCTTTCTCTGGTACTTCAAACGGAAGAAATGGCTTTAAGCATGATTACCGGCAGAGATCGTCATTAGTAAATTCTCTTGTAAACGCCTGTACCTAAACGTGCCTTTTTTCGCTTCTTTTAAGAAAAATAGCCCCAAAACCCTGCCTTTGACAGGTACTTTATCTCAATGGTGTGAGCTCCCAATGGTACTACTCATTACCAATGGTGCATAATAACTTCATTTCTGTGACGTAGATCAACTGACATAATATAATAGTTGGTTTCCTCAACCTCTCCAACCTTGATCGGCTTTAAAAGCTAAATAGATAATTAATTTAGGTCATGTTGTCCCACTATGGCTTACTATGGTGCGGAAGTTACTTCCGTGACTTTCTTACCAAACTGAGGTTCATAAGCTTCACATAACAAATTATTTACCTATTCGCCGTTGTTGGTGTTCTCACCAACAACCATGACTGCCGCTCCAATGAGTTCTCAATCTTCGCTTATGATCAGAATGTGCTACTCTTCCTGCAGGTCTTCGGCTAAATCCGTGGTTTCCTCCTCGTTTAGAAACTCCGCTTGTTCGGGGATCAGTTGATGGATGAACGCTTGCTGGGCAGGTTCATAGATGAGCTCGCCCCGGTTCAGGAAGCGGTTGGCGTCCATCATGACCTCGTAGATGGGCGTGTGCACGTGTTTTGGGATTTTGAAGATGCGCTCGTCCCGTTTGTCAAAAGGCGTGGGTACTTTGGCATCGAACAAGAAAGGAAGCAGGGTTTTGGAGCAACTCAGGGCGATGCGGTGGATCTCGTGCTGCTGGAAATATTCCTGCAATCGGCCGTTGATGTTCTCAAAGAATTCCTCCGTTTCACCTAAACGCACTCTGGAACCGGCCCGTGATTTCCCCTTCGTCTTGAGGTACTTGATCTGGCTTTTGCCTTGTTTTTTGCGCACCATGTACGACCTGAATACCTTGTGGTTCAGGCTCACACCGTCCTCAAAATAGCCCATCGCGCAGTTGCCCGCCTGAATCAACACCACCACATAGTGAACCGGTCCAGGAGTTGGTAAGGTAAGCTGCCGGAGGGGAGGAGTGCTGAGCGGTAAGCGGAAAATCACCTGTTCGTTTCCTTGCGCGTCTAGCAGCAGGAGGCGGTGTTTCTCATAGTCATACTGCGCTGGTAATCCCAAATCCAGAATCTTTTGGAGAAGCTGTTCGGCAGTGGCACGGGAAAGAAATCGGTTCATACAGGCAATTTAGGCAGGAGCGGCGATTTGGGTTTGTCAAAGATACGCAAAGCAAGAAGGCCAAAGAAGCTGCGCCATCACGTTGCTTCTTTGGCCTTCTTTGGCTCCAACTTCTAAAAAGGAGTTCGAAAACAGGGTATTATCGAAAAAGCCGCGACTCAAATTCCTTTCCGAGGCCCTTTTTACTTGTTTTTGCTTTGCTTGCGTTGCCTATTTTCCTCGTGCATGCGCTGGCGGACGCCGTCCTCTACGCCTCGGCCGGTCTGCATGGGTTCATGGGCGGCTCCCGAGGTGTTAGGTCCCGGAGCCGCGTTCCGCATCTGTGATCGATGAATCACATTGCCCGACAGCCACTCAGAAAAGCGGGGAAGGTAGCGGTGCATTACCCAGGTGCTCTTCGCTTTCCAGCCCACCGGTTTTTCATGACGACCGCGCAACGAGGCCCGGATGGTGGCATTCACCACCTTGCTGGGCGGGTCCATGATGGCCATGCGGGCGGTCTTGCCGGAGTAATTAGCCGAATGTCCCCAGAATGGAGTATCAACTGCCCAGGGCTCTACCGTCACTACGCGTATGTTTTTCTTCAGTCCGCTGAGGCGGAGTTCCTGGTTGATGGCTTGCCCCAGGTTCAGGATTCCGCCTTTGGTGGCGGCGTAAGAAGCATGGTACGCCAGCGGGTTCACACTCTCCACTGAGCCCATGTTGATGAGGGTGCCGTAGCCCTGCGCCTTGAATTGATTGATGGCGGCGTGGCTTCCGTAAATGAACCCTTTTAGGTTGATGTCCACAATGCGGGCTTGGTCTTCAATGGGAATCTCCCAGAAACGCCCAATGGCCCCTACGCCGGCCATGTTGATCCAGACGTCAATCTTGCCATATTGCTGCAACGCAGCCTGGGTTAAGCGCTGTACATCCTTGGGTTTGCTGATGTCCATGGGTACCACCAAGGCCGTTCCGCCCGCGGCTCTTATCTTGGTGGCAATTTCTTCCAGTAACTCCCCGCGCCGGGCCGCCAATACCACGTTGGCTTTGTAGGCACCCAATTGCTCGGCCACGCCGCGCCCGAATCCGCTGGAAGCACCCACTATCACAAAGGTCTTGCCTGCCACTTTCTTCTGTCCGCTGGAACCCAACTCAGACGTAGCGCAGCCGCCCAGCCAAAAGGAAAGCAGCACCAACAGTAAACCAGTATATCTAGGAAAAGACCGAGCTTTGCTCAACCGCTTGCCCGATGTGATGGGCGTAATTGCCCGAACCGGCAGAGGCGTTTTCACCGGTTTAGCGGTTTCTTTCCATAGCGGTGATTCGGGACTGTTTTTAAGAAAATGCGAGGATTCGAATAAGGAATAATGGGGTAGAAGTCTCATGTGCATAGCGGAGTAAGGATTGTTGTAGAAGCCCTAAGAGCCTCTCTTACATTCTTTACCTTCACGAAATTATGCGTAAGAAGTTATACGTATTCTACTCCGTACATATTCAAACACCCTTCTGCACAGGAGGCTCTCCCAACCATTTCGCAGCAATTTTCGGGAAACCGGCTTTGAAACAGCTTCCACCAATTACTAGCGAATTTCTAAGTAAGGCTCAGAAAGTCTTCCATTTTTTTCCTGCTGGATTTTGGCCTTTTTGGTAAAATCAGCCTCAAAACGGTGCCCGCACCTTAATGCCTAATGACGACTTTACGGGTACTGTACTTGCCTTGTGCATCTGTGATTTTCAAAAAGTAGGTACCGGAGGCGAGGGAAGCGGTAGGCAGTTTCATGCTTCTGGAAAAAGTTGTTTTGCTTACCACCGTTCCTACGCTGCTGCTTAATTCCAGAGAAAGCTGGCCGGGCAAGGTGGTTTCCAGCACCAGGTACGCGTTGGCCGGATTAGGATACACGTTCAGTTTTCCGGCATCCAGTTCTCCTTTGCTCCCCGTTACCCCGCCGGTGTACACCGAGTTCTCATAAACCTTGGCGGTGTCCTGGTTAGAAATATAGATGTTGTCAAACCAAAGTTTGGTCTGGCCCAGGTCCCCGTGTTCGGCGGTGATTTCCAGGCGGTCAATGCTGGACCAGTCAAATTTACCTTCGGGGTTATGCCAGGCATTGTTGTCCCAGGAGCCTTGTTCAGTGAAGCTGCTCAAAGGCAAACGCACGTGGTGCCAGCGGCCATCAAACGGTACTTGCTGGGCACTCAAGGTCACTACATTGCGCCAGGGGTGGTCAGAAGGGTCTGTGGTTTTAGTGTCCAGAAAACGGATGTCTACGCTGGTGGCGGGAGCGGTGCCCCTGAACAGGAAATCAAGCGCGTAGCCTTCCTGCTTCAATAAAGATAAATCCTGGTCGGGCTGAAAGTCAAACGCAATGCTGCTGTACCGTTCAGCGTTGGCCCAAGCCAGACTGTAGCGCCCGTTGTTTGGTTTTTGATCGGCGTAAAAATTCAGCGTACCGGCGCCGTAGCTGGCGTTTCTGATGTCTTTTCCTAAAAAGTCGGTGTAAACGGCGAACCCGCTGGTTCTGGGTTGTTTCACATACGGGGTCTGCGGCGGCACGGTGAAGCCCAGCGCCTGCAGGAGCGGTACATTCAGGTCGTGCTGGAACAGGTCAGAGCCGCCCCGGTTGAACAGCCCGAAGTCGCCGTGGTAGTCCCAGGTGGTCCAGGCAATGCCTTTCTCTTCTAGGTAACGGCGCACGGTATCGTACCAGAACACGCGGTCAGCGGGACGGCTGTTGGGCATGAACACGCCAAACTCACCGCAGAACACCGGCACGTTGCGCGTCTGCTGAAAAGCGACGGCGATGTCCAGGAGTTGTTTCACTTTGGCTACGGTGCCTTCCTGCGGATAGTTTTGATAAGCGCTTTCCAGCCAGGTGCCGCGCAAACTGGTGGGGAGGGAGGGCATGTCCTGGGCCCGGTAGGGAAACGGCACGTTGGCCAGCGGCCCCAGCGAAGGCACTTGCCAGGTAGCTCCCTGGTGGGTGAACAGGAAAGGATCGTAGAAGTGAAACGTGTAGATGAGCTTGTTATCTGGGTACACCGGCAGTTGGGCCAGGTTCTGGTAGCTGTTGAAATTGGTGGCTCCCACAATCAGCGTGTGGCGGGTGTCCTGCCGCCGGATGGCCTGAATGATGCGGCCTTGAATGGCATTCCACTGGGAGTCTGAGATGCCGTGCGGTTCGTTCAGAATTTCAAAGTACAGGCGGTCTGAGCGGTCTTTGTAGTGCTGCGCCATCTGAGTCCAGGTTTTCTCCAGAACCCCTTCCACCTGCGGCTGGGTGTCGGCGATGGGGTCAAAGGAGTGGTTGTCCAGGATGAGGTGCAGGTTCAGGTCCTCGGCCCAGGTCACCGCCTCGTCCAGAAACGACAGAAAGAGCGGGTCCAGAGTGTGGGCCGGAGCGCCTTTGGTCATAGCATGCAGGTTGATAGGTAACCGGATCACATCCACGCCCAGGCTCTTGATCTGCTCGAAATCCTGTTTAGTGTAGCGCGAAAACTGAATCTCACGGGCGCTGTTCGCCTGAAACCAGTTTGTCAGGTTTACGCCTTTCTTGAACGGAGCTTCCTGGGCCAATACGGGAAAAGAGCTTAAAAACAGGAGCAGGAGGGGAGTAAGCAAAAGCCAGAGGCTGGTGTTCTGTTGATTTCGTCTGGGTGTATTCATGGGGGCGCTTTCGGCTTTAGTTTTCAACTACTTACTCCTTGGTTAGTAAAGCTAACTAATTTTTCAAAGAAGATACTACTTTCTCATCGGCGCTATTTTTTAGCCTCTGATTCCGCTCTGTTTTAAGCTTGTTTTCGTAAAAAGAAGCTTAAAACCAGTATGTTAACGGCGAACGAAAATGCCGATAGTACCAGAACGCTTCCCCTCAATATTTCCAATTCAGAAAGTGCCTTTAGGATCACTCACCGTAGCCGAACCAAACTAGTATGATTGCTGAATACGCCCATTACTTGCACCATGAACCGGTCATCGTTCCGGACTCCTATTTGCCGCCTCCGGTGCTCACGTATAGTCAGCAGCGTAGAAAGTGGATCCTGGAGAACACCTATCTCTACCAAGGCGACGGGTTTACTTTAACGGTGCCGGCAGGGTACGCCTTTGATCTGGCCTCGGTGCCCCGAGCCGTCTGGTGGGCCATTGCTCCGTTTGAGCTCTCCATTGTGGCCCCGCTCGTGCATGACTTTCTCTATGATTACGGCGGCGAGCTCCCTGCACCGGCAGTGTACCCTTACCGGGTGTTCACCCGCCGCCAAGCCGATTACCTGTTTCTGGAGATCATGCGCCGCGAAGGAGTGGCTGAACTCAAAGCCCGCATCGCCTTCAATGCCGTTCGGGCCGCCGGTTGGATCGGCTGGAAAGGCCGGGGTGAGCCCGATGACGAAAACTCCTTGCTGTTTATGCCTTTGTCCTGAAGTGGGTGGTATTCCTTCGGAGATGTTTATAGGAAGGCTTTAGATAAGAGTACTTCCTCCGATAAGCATCAAAGAGTTGTGAACCCAAAGAGCGTGACTATACAGGAGAATACATTTCGCAGATTACCATCAAGCCTTTGCAATTAGAAGAATATATAGAATATATTCCATCAGTACTTTGTAGATCTGCAGGTGTAAACACCCCTCTTTGCTCCCCTCAAGGGGAGAATCTTCAAGAGAGAAGCCAATTGTAGATTAGGATAGTTCAGTATGGTGTTTTGGGTGTCGTTTTGAAAAAATGCAGCTTAATCGCTAGAGTTGTTGGCATCTTACCCAATGAAGGCTTCGGTAACACACAATGAAGCTTTTTATTGTTTCGGTGCTTTTGCAAACAGCAGGAAATGCTGTATGGGCAGGAAGTTTTCGCGGCGGGAGAGGGTGAATCCGTTCGCGCGGAGTTCTTTGTTAACCTGGGTCACGCTCATCTTGTGCAGTTCTTTGATGGGAACGGTGGGATCTTCGGCCCGGTACTCCAGCAGCAGCAGTTTGCCGGTTGGTTTCAAGGCTCGGTGCAGCGCCTGCAGCATTTCGCAGGGGTATTCCAGTTCGTGGTACACGTCTACCATGATGGCCAGATCCAGCGAAGCTGCCGGAAGGTTCGGCGATTGGGCGCTTCCTTGCACGACAGTCACATTGGTAAGCCCCAACTCCTGGGCTCGATTCTTTAAAGCCGAAATAAATTCATTCTGCACTTCCACGGCATACACCTTTCCTTGCGGTACCTGCTGCGCTATCCGGAAGGTGTAGTATCCCGTTCCGGCTCCTACATCGGCGACCACACTGGTGGGGAGCAGGTCTAGTTTCTGAATGGCCGCCGTTACGTTTTCTTCCTCCTGCCGGGTATCGCGCTCCAGCCACTCACCTCCCGAGGCTGACATCACGTGCGCTATTTCGCGGCCCAGGTACACCTTGCCGGTGCCATCGGGATGGGCGGGTTTGCTTGAATAACCGCTGGTGCCGGCTCCCTTGCTTTTCAGTTGTTGCGAATCACAGGCGGGTAGAAGTCCAAGTAGAGCCCCCCAACAAAGAAGGACAGCGGCATGAAACAGGCGTTTCGCGGGCATAAGTAGTAAAGATGGTATTGTGTAGTAACCCGTGCCGATTCCAATTGTTTTGCTTGATAGGCAGTTCAGTTTCAATAGGAAAAGCTTCCGAAGGCTGGTGCTGTGCTGAAATCAGAAGCTGCGAGGTGTGGAAAAAATGCCCGGCTATCACCAGTTATTGCCTGGAAAGCCGCTGCCAGATTTCGTTTACTTTGCCGCCGGTGCTGCTGAGGCCGGTGTGGTGCCAGTTCCCGTCCTTGACTTCGTACTGAAAGCTGAGTTGCACGCCTACCCGGCTGTTGTCTCGGGAGAAGAACTCGATGTGCTCAGTGTAGGTGCCATTCTGGGCGGTGTACGTGCCGCCACCCGTACCCGAGAAAGCCACGGTTTCAGAGTTGAAGGCGATCCACTGGAACCGTTCACCGGACAAAATCTTGATGGTCTTCCGGGGGCCAGGCACCATCGGGTTCATGGTACCGTCTTGTCCGGCCCGGCTGCTGATGCGCCAGGCTCCCTGGAGCGGAGAAGCTGGGTTTTGCTCCGGGGTTTTCTCCCAGGTCTGCAGCGCAGCAGTTGCGCCACTCACCATCTGGAGCTGCCATTTCCCGTTCTTTTTGGTAAAACTGCCCGTAAACGCACTCCCCACTTTGGTGCTGTCAAAGGTGTTGAATTCGTATTTGGCGTTCAGTTTACCATTCGCAACGGTGTACGTGCCGCCGTACGTCCCGATGAACTTCTTACCGGCTTTATCAAAATGGGCGACTGCAAAAAAGCCATCGGCCAGGGTCTGCACCATCGTAGGGGTGCCTTGCTCTTTAGTGGTACCCACCAATTGCCACGCGCCTTCCAGTTCATTCTCCGAGGGAGTAGCCTGGTAGAAAGAAACCTTAGCTGAAGAAGGAGTTTTCGTCACTCCAATTGGCCAGGAAGAACCATTCCAAAGCAGCAGACCGAAGCTACACAGGAAATACAGAGTTGGGATGTACAGTAGAGTCATAGGAGGGAAAGTGTAGGTTTGAATACGATGGATAAGTTGCTTGTTCAAAGTCTTCTACGAAGGATTACCTGTGAAGGTGTTTTAAGCCTGTTTTTCAGAAAAGAAGCGCAAAACGGTTTTTCAGATGCAGTTAAAAGCAACTCATTTTCTCCTTTTGTAAGAACCAGCCGCAGGGCCATTCCATTTCAAAATTCCCTGGTTCAAATAATTCAGCTTTGACCCACTTTGGGCATAAATTCTTGATTTTAGAAAGGCGAACTCTCAGGAAAATGCCTTTGCCGAATAGGACAGCATAGGTCATGAATAAGAAACATCTCTGCCCTTTAATCGAAGGTAAGCAAATAGTGTCATGTACTGTCAGGAGCACAATTCAGAAGGTAGACTGTATCAATAAGTCGCGCAGAGCTCTATAGGTATGTAACCTCTTGATCGTCTCCCAAAGTATGACGATAGAAGTTTTAGATATTGAACCCCACTACGCTAATAGACTATCGAGAGGCTCCTTTGAGGCTGTCGCCTCACTGAAGTTGAAAACTTCAGCCCATAATAGGTCCAAGTTGAAAATTTGAACCAGAGATTTGAAAGAGTGTGACGGCCCAAGTATTCAAGTGCGTCTTTCAAAAGGCGACTGCAACAGGGGGCTTTAAAAAGGTAGCTGCTAACCTTTTCCAGAAGCTAATAGAAGTAGAATTTCCTCCATGATCATCCTGGTACAGGTATCCTCTCAAGACAGACGCGAACAGTCAATTTCAGCCGTGGGCGTGACGTACTGCCATTTTTTTCTTACTTTAGCCTAGCGTGGAGAACTCATGTCTGACACAAACAAGCTAACAAACCCCTTATTCCTGCTCTTTCGGTAAACCTAGATCCATGGAAAAATTAATTACCAGCATCAATGATGTTGTTTGGAGTAACGCTTTGATTGTCCTCTGCCTGGGAACAGGTATTTACTTTTCGGTGAGAACCAGATTTTTGCAGGTTCGGTATTTCCGGGAGATGATTCGCCTGCTTTTTGCCAATAAATCCTCAGAAACGGGGGTGAGTTCGTTTCAGGCATTCTCCATCGCCATTGCTGGTCGGGTGGGGACGGGGAACATTGCCGGGGTAGCCACGGCCATTGCCATGGGCGGACCGGGTGCTATTTTCTGGATGTGGATGATCGCTTTTCTGGGCAGCGCCTCGGCGTTTATAGAGGCCACGCTGGGCCAGATGTACAAAGAAGTGAAAGACGGGCAGTACCGGGGCGGACCTGCCTTCTACATTGAGAAAGGCTTGGGCATTAAATGGTACGCGGTGGTATTTGCCGTGGCCACTATCCTCAGCATGACCTTGTTGTTGCCGGGCGTGCAGAGCAACAGCATTGCCTTGGGCATGAAAAACGCGTTTCCTATTGATCCGGCCATTACGGGTGGTGCCGTGACGTTGGTGCTGGGCCTCATCATCTTTGGTGGCGTGAAACGGATTGGCAAAGTAGCCGAGATCCTGGTGCCGTTTATGGCGGGCGCGTACATTCTCATGGCTTTGATCATCATCGGGATGAACATCACGCAGGTGCCGGCCGTGTTCAGTTTGATTATCCGCTCGGCCTTTGACCTGGAGCCTGCCTTTGGCGGGGTGTTCGGGATGGCGGTCAGCTGGGGCGTGAAGCGCGGCATCTATTCCAACGAGGCCGGACAGGGAACGGCCCCGCACGCTGCGGCCGCGGCGGAGGTGGATCATCCGGTAAAACAAGGCCTGGTGCAGGCGTTCAGTGTGTACGTAGATACGCTGTTTGTGTGTACCGCCACGGCTTTCATGATCTTGTTTACCGGCCAGTACAACGTCCTGAACCCCGAAGGCGGTTTCCTGGTAGAGAATTTGCCGGGTACGCCTATTGGTTCTGAATACACGCAGCAGGCGGTGAACACCCACTTCCCTGATCTGGGCGGCGGATTTGTGGCCATTGCGCTGATGCTGTTTGCCTTTACCACCATCATGGCCTATTACTACATTGCGGAAACTAACCTGAGCTATCTTACCAAAAAAGGCACGAACAAATGGTTGCTGACGCTACTGCGGTTGACAATACTGGGCGCTACGTTCCTGGGATCGGTGAAGACCGCCGAGATGGCCTGGGCGCTGGGCGACATTGGGGTGGGTGTAATGGCCTGGCTCAACATCATCGCTATTCTGCTGCTGCAGAAACCGGCGCTGCGAGCCCTTAAAGATTACCAGGCGCAGCGCAAAGCCGGACTAGATCCGGTGTTTGATGCGGGTAAACTGGACATCAAAAACACCGAAGAGTGGGAAGTGCCGCAGAAAGTGGCCTCGGTGTAAGACAGCAGTTCAACTGATTATTTTTAATCTTATCAAGTCAGAGCTAAGGAAGATGCTTCCTTAGCTCTGACTTCTTTCTTTACAGCTCTGTATGAAGGTGCTTACTTCCAACTTGCAGTATTTTGTGGTGCAGAAAGCCCGCCTCTCCAACAAAGAAGCCGTGCATTGCATTGTCTCAGGGCGGGTGCTGGTGAACGGACAGAAGGGCCAGTTGCAGCAAACCCTCCTCCCGCAAGACGAGGTGCAGCTAGACGGACAGCTACTCAAAGCACCCCAGCAATTTACGTACCTGGCCTACTACAAACCCCGCGGCATAGAATCTACCCTCAACCCCGCTATTGAGAACAATCTGGCACAGGCCCTGAACCTGAACGTCCGGGTGTTCCCGGTAGGGCGGCTGGACAAGGAATCGGAAGGGCTGATGCTGCTCACCAACGACGGTGCCCTCTACAACCGCATAGCTAATGCTGAAAGCCACCAGGATAAGGAATACCTGGTGACGGTAGACAAGCCTTTAACACCCGAAGCGCTGCAGCAACTAGCATCCGGGGTGGTGATCATGGGCCAGAAAACCCGGCCTGCCCAGGTGCAGCAAACAGGAGAGAAGACGTTTTCCATTGTGCTCACTCAGGGACTCAACCGGCAGATCCGGCGCATGTGCTACAAACTGGAATATGAGGTAGAGCGGTTGGTGCGGGTACGGATGGTGAATCTAGAGGTAGGGGAGCTGCAGCCAGGTGAATGGCGGGAGATAAACAAAGATGTAATTGATTGTGGAATATAAAGGTTCAAGGCAGACATTCAGTATATCCTTGAATTTTCGGTTGAAGTTCTCCTATCCTCAGTAATATGCTACTCCTTTAAAACTCTGATAGTTTTTCGTTCGGTGGAATAAGTCAGTTCACATAGATACAAGCCCTTAGGTAAATGACTTATGTCCATTTCTTTTTTAAAATCTTTTTTATCCTTTATAGTATAACTGAAAATTAGAAGTCCATTACTGCTGTAAACATTCACGGAAAAGTCGCTAGGATTATCAACTTTCACCTGCAATGTTAACTTACCCGGAGAAGGATTTGGATAAGCTAGTAATTGATTTTTTTCAATTATATTCTCTTTTATTAATTGTGCCTCTTTGGAACAATAAGTATCTGAAACAACTACTTTGAAAACACCGGTAGTATCTGTGACAATAAAGGATCGTGTGCTGTCTTCTAGAAATGAATTGTTATGGAACCATTTATAGGTGTAGTCTTCTGATATGGGTGCGAAAAGGGTATCATTGCTTTTCTTAATTGAAAAGCTTTCTAAAGCCGAAAACTGCACAACAACAGGCTTAGACCAACTCCTTCTTTGGCTAATAGTTTGGGTGACATAGAAGGTGTCTGTCTTTGAAAGCACAGGAGTAAAAGTATTTCCCCTGGAAATAGGCACCTGCAGGGTGGGGGAGTCATACCATAAAATTTGTTCTCCTGTTGCGTGAAGTTCAGGCACTTTTTGGCCAACACATACAGTGTATATTGAAGATAGTTCTGGTTTGTAAGGACGTTGATTAGTTGTACTGCCAGTATTCAGTTTTGCCACAAAGGTGGTGGAAGATTGGGAATAGCCAACCCCAATTACACCTAAACCTTCAGCCATAGAACTTCCAATGGCATAAAGGTTACCTTGGTTATCTAAACTGATACCCATAAGATACTCGCTCACACGTAATTTAACTTCCCTATTCCAGCGCAACTCTCCATCAGGGCCATATTTTTCAAGGTGAAAATCCATTTCGGTTCCTCCATAGTTACCAAAGCTAGTTCCTCCCAGATAAATATTTCCCTCATAATCTGTGGTAATGTCTTTAGGTATGCCTTGGTAAGTATTACCCTGCTTCATCCAGAGCAAATTGCCAAATGCAGAAAACTTAAAAATCTGTGGTGTAGCCTGTGAACAGCAGAAACTTGCTATACCTGCTACCACTACTTCATTTGTTTCGGTCAAAGAGACTTGTGGAATTATATTAACTAAATTAGGAATCTCTTGAGCCCACTGGGCTTGACCATCAGTATTAATTTTTGCCAGGAAAGTCTTGTCCTGCCAACCTCCGCTATTAGCAACCTTGATCCCATCAAAACTTAAGTTGTCACAGGCGTATAGCCCGGTGATATAACTGTTTCCAAATGCATCAACGGCTATATCACCTCCAGAAGCTCCGTTACTGTGGCATGTACTTTCATATACTTTCAACCATTCTGTTTCACCGTTTTGATTCAGTTTTGATAGAAATACTCCATTATTGAATTTTGAGGACCAACCAGTTTCACCAATTACATAGATGTTGTCGGATTGGTCAAGTGCAATGCTTTTACCATATCCATAAAATTCTTTATTGAAGTTATTTGACCAGATCAGGTTGCCTAAAGTGTCATATTTAGACACGAAAATTGAACCATCTTTAGTACCGGTAAGATAAAAATTTCCGGTTTCATCTAAGGTGATAGCAATACCTTCTGCGTAAGAATCATTGGTTTCTAAATCATGAACCCATTTTACATTACCTGCTGGATCCAATTTTGCCAGATATATTTTACTGTAGTAAGAAGAAGTGTTGACAAGGGAAAATTGGCCTAAGGTAAAAGTCTCTGTGTAATAACCTGCTATATAAGCATTACCAGCATGGTCTGTTACAATTTTACGGTCGGCATCTGAATATTGATGATTTCCTTTGGCGTTTACTACCCAAGTCCAATTTTGAGCATAAGTCTCCAAACTACTTCCAACCAAAAGAAATAGGAATATAATTTTGTACAGGCGCTTCATAATGCTTTTGTATTCGTTTACTCTAATAATTTAATTTTTTATAAACAGGGACTAACGTATAGATAATCGATTCTTTTTTTGTTGGACTTTAGTATTTTGCGCCGCGCAGCTCATTGGCTACGTCCCAGAGTTCTTTCTCAAAATCTATATCGCCTTTGGCAGCGGGTGCCGAAGTTTTCATTTTGGCCATTAGGGGTGATAAATGGTGGTGGTGTGGGTTGGTGTATTGGAAAATCCGAAGATATAGAAGTTTTATTTATAATTAAATATTAACTGCAGTATTTAAAAATTGGAGTTTTTAATTCAAGCGTTTTAAGCCTCTTTTCCGGTGAATGAGCTAAAACAGGCAAGTTCTGCATGGTTCATTTGGAAGAACCTGCAAATATCCTTCGTTTCATGGGTGCTTATGAAAGATTCCCATTTCTTAGGAAGGGCTTTTACACGAAAGATTTAAATTAAAAATTTTTGATCTTCTTCTTTAAGTTAGAGTATACTAAATTCATCTAGTTATTAGCTAAACCTAAAATTAACGTAGGCTATGAGCACCAGATCAGCAGACCAACAAAGAAAGCAGCGCCAAAAAGAATTTAAGGAAAGAAAAGAAAACCAGGAGCGCTTAAAGGCTGCTGAAAAAAATGCGAAACGTACTACATCAGAGAAGGAGAAGGACGAGGAAGTAGACGGTTTGGTCTAAACTGCGGGTTAGCCTCCTACTTTCAAAATGGCCTTTTACCCTAGAATAAGTTGCCGGGGATAATAAGGGAAGCTGCATTGAAACCTCTTCGGCAATATTGGTGAAAACCTCAGATAACGCGTCAGCCGTTTATGTGCTGTTTTGGCGCAAAGAGACCAAAACTAGCTTTTCTGTTTCTTGAAGCACAAAAAAAGCCTCTCCTTTCGGGAGAGGCTTTTCAGCAATAGGTCTTTATAGCGAAAGACTACGCCAGTTTTACGTTCGTGGCGTTTAGTCCTTTTCTTCCTTCTTGAAGTTCATAGACTACCTCGTCGTTTTCTCTGATTTCATCGATCAAACCAGACACGTGCACGAAGTACTCTTGATTTGAATTGCTGTCTTTAATGAAGCCGAAGCCTTTATCATCATTAAAGAATTTTACTGTTCCTTGATTCATATTGTTGTTATTATACTGTAATGACACTCCTGTACGGAGAATCGTTCAGAATGGCCGAAAGATAAACCAGATACTTTCAGAAAGGTGGTTTAAAGCCAACCAATGCTGATATTTTCTCAAACTTTTTCTGGATTGAACCTGAAGAACTACACCTGCATGATCTTCTCCGTCCATTAAAAGGACAGTGGCTGGGCTTAGTCCCCAGTTTCATCTCCATCTAAGCAGTGCTGACAAATTAAGGTCTCCTGAAGGTTAGGCTGTTTCGGGCCTTATTTCTGAAAATCAGGTCTAAAGTAGAAGGTGCGATTTGCCTTTTCCATCTTCCTATTCCATCAGGTACAAGCCCATATACCCAGCAGCCGCTCACCCCAGGCGCAGGTCCTGCCGGATCGATTCCGGTCTCATTTCGGGAAAGAGGCTCTAAGCTCTGTAATACGCTTTTTGATAAATGCTTAGGCGAGTTTCACGTTGGTTGCATTCAGGCCTTTGCGGCTTTCCTGAAGATCATACACCACTTCATCGTCCTCGCTGATTTGGTCAATGAGGCCAGACACGTGCACAAAGTACTCCTTGTTGGAGTGGGTGTCTTTGATAAAGCCGAAGCCCTTGTCTGAGTTGTAGAATTTTACCGTTCCGTGGTTCATATGGTTGTTATAAATACCTATTCGACAATCCTATACGGGGATTTATACTTAAGGTGAACTATGTTAACCAGAAACTTTTACAAACCTTCTTTAAAGCTCCACAAGCCCTTAAACGGCCCATTTTATTTTAATGCCAGCGAATATAGATACATGGTTTTCTCCTCGGAATACCAAACCAAATCACTTCCTAGCTAAAGGCAGCGGCTTGGGTGTGGTGCTGGGGCCCTCCACCACCAGGCGGCCATCGGGCTGTATTTTCATGGGATCAATGAAGACGACACGCTCATCGCCGGAGGCGGTGGTGCGGCCGTGGTACACGCAGAAGAGCTGCTTTCCGTCAGGGGAGGTGGCGATGCTGTTATGGCCCGTGCCGGTGACTTCGCCGCCCTGCTCGGTGTTCTTTTGCAGTACTGGGTTATTGGCCGCCTTGGTGTAAGGGCCCAGCGGGTGTTGGGCGGTGGCGTACCCCACGGCGTAGTTCTTACCCCCGAAGTAATTGGCCGAGTACATCATGTAATAGGTGTTGCCGTGCTTGAAGGTGTAGGAGCCCTCGGTCCAGCGGCGGTTCACTTCTTTTGAGGTCACGGAGCGGCTTTCCCACTCAGCCTGGGCATCGTTCATCTTTACCGGAGGGCGGAGCAGCAACACCGGCTCGCCAATCACCCCGCTGAAATCGGGCTTCAGTTCCACGCCGTAAACCCAGCTTTCCTCAATTTCCTTAAACAAGCCCTGTTGCTTCGCCCAATCGGCCACTTCGCTTTCCACGGGGTGCTCATAGGCGCAGCGGGAATAGTACAGGTACATTTTGCCGTTGGGTTCAAAGTACACGTTGGCATCAATGATGGGGTACCCCGGATCAAAGATGGGCTTGTCGGAGAGGTTTTTGAACGGGCCGGTGGGTTGATCGGCCACCGCCACTCCAATCCGGAAGTTCTCTTCCTCGTTCCCCGGGTTGTGGCGCCAGTCGGCGGAATAGAACATGTAGTATTTATCTTTGACGCGGTACACCTCGGGAGCCCAGAAGTTCTTCACGTCCCAGGAGCCGGGCGTGTTGCCGTAGAAGACCTGGCCTTCGTTTTTCCAGTTCACCAGATCGCGGGAGGAATAGGTGCTAAAGCCTTCCTTGGCCCCGCCGCCGGTACCGTACATATAATACATCTGCCGAGGCGCATCGTACAACACATACGGATCGCCGAACTGCACTTTCAATGGGTTCTGGTACACCCCGGCAGCCTTAACCTCGGCTTGTGCGGGTGCCTCCGTCTGAGCAGCAGGCCGACAACTGGTAATCGCCAACCCAAAAGACAAAACCAGATAACTTTTTCTCCACATCATAACGGCTGGGGTTAGTTGGATTTCCTTAAAAATAACGAAAAGAATGAATGTCTGGAAAAGGATGAAGCGGAAAGAAGAGTAGATGATGTTCTTGTCTAGCCAAGCCAAAGCCCATTAGAATCAACCTCAATTAGAGCCAACCCCAAACAGATCCAAGCCAAAACAGCTCCAGCCCAAACAGCTACAGCCCAAACAGCTACAGCCCAGCCGCCCTTGTTGGTGTTCTCACCAACAAGGCAGACGCAGGTGCCTTTCCGCTCGCTTCCTTAAACCCATCCAAGTGCTAAAGTACTTCTACCAAGGCTCAGTCAGAAGAATGCACGAGAAGATCTACTCAGGAAATAAACTCAAAACTCAATGGCAACCTTCTTGATAGGGCAAAGGCTTTCCATTTAAGGCCTTGTTTCCAAAAAAGAGCCTCAAAACAGCGCCTTTCTACCATTGGTGCTTTTCCATGCAGGTTGCTTCATCCTCAAAGAAATTGAGAAACCTTCCGTTTTTATCATCGGTAGAAAAAGCAAAAATCATTTTCTCCTCGGGCAGCGGGTTCTAACTTGCCCTCTGTAAACAAAGCATCCTACCATGAAAGTAACTTTTTTCAACACCAAAGCCTACGACAAGCAATTCTTTACCGAAGCCAACCAGGCACACGGACATCAGCTGGAGTTCCTGGAGGTGCCCCTGAACGAAAACACCTGCGTGTTGGCCAAGGGGGCTACCGTGGTGTGCGTGTTTGTCAATGATACGGTGAATGCGCCGGTGCTGCGCCAATTAGCCGAGAACGGTACCAAATTGCTGGCCCTACGCTGTGCCGGCTACAACAACGTGGATCTTCCGGAGGCGGCGCAGTTAGGCGTGCAGGTGGTACGGGTGCCAGCCTATTCGCCCTATGCGGTGGCCGAGCATACGGTGGCTTTGATTTTAACGCTCAACCGCAACACCCACCGTGCTTACAACCGCGTGCGGGAAGGCAATTTTGCCCTGAACGGATTGATGGGGTTTGACTTGCACGGGAAAACAGTCGGGCTCATTGGCTTGGGGAAAATAGGCTTAGTCACGGCCCGCATTCTGAAAGGGTTTGGGTGCCGGGTGCTAGGTTATGATGTTCAGTCGTGCCCCGAGGCCGAAGAAATTGGTCTGGAGGTGGTTTCGCTGGACCAGGTGTTTGCCGAGGCCGATATTGTCTCCCTGCACTGCCCGCTCACCCCACAGACGTACCACCTCATCAATGATGCTTCCATTGCGCAAATGAAAAAGGGCGTCATGCTCATTAACACCAGTCGGGGCGGCCTGATCGATACCCAAGCGGTGATCAGGGGCCTTAAAACCGAAAAAATCAAATACTTGGGCATAGACGTGTACGAAGAGGAGGGAAACCTCTTTTTCGAGGATCAGTCCGGGAAAGTAATTCAGGACGATGTGTTCATGCGCTTGCTTTCTTTCAACAACGTGCTCATCACCGGGCACCAGGCCTTCTTCACCTCCGAAGCCCTGCACGGCATCGCCCAGGTTACGCTGCAGAACATCACCGATTTTGAGCAGGGTCAAACCTTAGTAAACGAAGTGAAAGCGTAAAGGGAAGTCCTGAGTTCTAAGTCCTGAGTTCTGAGTAAGATAAAGAGGAAGAAGATTCATAATGGAAATCCTGTTTGACGTTCATCTGGCCTGCTATTTTGCCTTGTTTTTCGAAAATCAGCCCGAAAATAGCAGGTCTGGCGGCGGTTTCTGTGCAGAAAGGAGTGTGGACGCGAGCTGCTGTTGTGGGGACTTTGAATTGAGGCTTTGCAGCCATCTTCCTTAACCACTCCTTTAAACTTATCTTCCAATTAAGCCCACTACAGCCATAGAATGAACCACCTGCTTGCTCTGTTGCCCATCTTGTTACTGGTGGCGGTTTCGCTTACCAAAGGAGTGAAGCCGGCTGTGTTGGTGGGGTGGGCCGTGACCACCGGTTTGTTTTTTTACTGGGGAGCCGGAACCGCGCATTATCTGGGGGCTCTGGCGGTTTCGCTGCTTACTACGGTGAACATCCTGCTGGTGGTGTTAGGCGCCATTTTTCTCTACACCATCATGCAGCACCGGGGACTCATTGAGCAGATCACTCATTCCCTGGACCAACTGCACCCTTCCCGGGAACTGCGTTTTTTTCTGCTTGCCTTGGGCCTGACGGCTTTCTTTGAAGGCGTGGCGGGCTTTGGCACTCCCGGCGCCATCGTTCCCCTGATTCTGGTCGCCTTGGGGTTTGAAGCTGTGCTGTCGGTGGCGGTGGTGTTGCTGTTTGATGGGCTATGTGCGCTGTTTGGAGCCGTGGGTACCCCCATTTTAACTGGTCTGCAGCTCCCATTAGGACTACCCTCTGACCAAGTGCAAACCATAGGCATCACGGCGGCTTTCCTGATGAGCGTGGTGGGGCTGGTGGTGGTCTGGTTTTCCCTGCGGCTGGTCCGGAAGCTCCATGGCGAAGTGAAGCACCCGCGGCAGATTCTCCTTCTGTATTTCTTCTTTGTGGTGCCGTTCTGCTTTTTTGCCTGGTTTGCCCCGGAACTGGCTACCGTTTTCGGGTCTTTGTCCATGCTGGTGTTGTCAGTGTTGTACCTCCGGAAGAAAGGAACGACCCTGCATTGGCAGCCTTGGGTACCGTACGCCGGTTTGGCTTTGCTGCTGTTGCTGCCCAAACTGGTGGAGCCGCTTCGGCAGGGTCTTTCCTGGGAGCTGGCCTGGGAAGACCTGTTCGGGTCGGGCATCCGGGGGAGTTTGAAACCGCTGCAATCCCCCTTTCTGCCTTTTGTGGCTGTAGGATTGGGAGTGGCCGTGTTTTACAAAAGTCAACGCCTTTACCTTTCTGAATCCTTTAAGAAAGTAGGGGCGGTGTTTGTGGTGTTGTTTCCGTCAGTGGCCATTGCGCAGCTCATGATTTTCTCGGGGGTGGTGCAGCCTTCCATGGTCAGCCACATCGCTGGACTGCTTAGCCGCTTGGGCGATGTGTACCCCGTGGTAGCTCCGGGAATTGGTGTCATGGGCGCCTTCATCACGGGTAGCACCACTATTTCCAACCTGGTGTTCGGGCCGTCGCAGCAGCAAACGGCGTTGGCGCTGGGCATGGATCCGGCATCCATCCTGGCGCTGCAGCTCACGGGAGCTTCGCTGGGCAATGCCATTTGCCTTTTCAACATCATTGCGGCTGCCTCCGTGGCCAATCTCAAGGATTATCGGGCTATTCTCAGCCACACGTTGGTGCCCACGCTGGTAGCGGCATTACTGGCTGGCGTGTTGGGCATGGTTTGGCTGCTGGTATGAGCCTAAAGTTGATTTACGTATACCTTTCCTTTAAAAGAAACTCTTGATTTTAGACATGCTCAGGAGTTTGTCTTTCACAAGAAAATTGGCTCGGGCCAGCTGGCGGCCTGTTTCATCATAGATTTCCACGCGGTGGTCACCCCCAACGAAGGTCGTTTCGCGGTCGCTGCCCCAGCCCGATAGGTACAGGTATTCTTCCTGCGGACTATAGCTGAGCGTAGCGGCAAAGGAGTAGCCCGATGGGGAGGACTTGGGGTTGAAATACAGCTGTCCGCTGGGTTTCAGGTACTTGACCAGCACGTTCAATTTGCCGGGTTTATCAGCTAGCACGGCGATTTTTATGCGGCTGAAGATGTATTTGATCTCAGACCGGTCAAAGGAGGTGCCGTACTCGTCCGGCAACGCGGAGTTGAAGAAGTCCATGTGCTCTACCAGAAAAGGTTGCAGGTGCGCCAGGTGCGTAAACCGGCTTTTCACGGAGACAATCTCCTTCTGCAGTTCACTTACTTTCAGGTGTTGGGCGGCTTTCTCCTTCTCCAGTTCCTGGGCTTTGCTTTGGAAGGTGCGTTTGTGGCTTGTCTCTTGCTCTAGTTCCTTTATTTTCTTCTGCAGTTCCTGCTGGGCCGCCGAGGTTGTTTTCTTTTGTTCCTCCAGTTGTTTCTGGAGGGCCTGCTTCTGGGTGATGGAGGTTTCCAGCGATTGGTCTTTGGCTTGTAGTTCGGCTTTGTCTCTGGCGGCCTGCTGCTCCAGTTTCTGCAAAGTGGCGCGCAGCTTGGTTTCTTCCTGGGTGAGGGTTTGCAGTTTGCCCTGCAGCTCCTGAAACTGGCGCGAAAGCTGGGTGTGTTCCTGGGTTTTGGTCTGCAACAAGGCTTGGTGGCGAGTTGTTTCGGCCTCGTGCTGGTGGACTTTCTCCTGCAGCAGGTGCCGGGTTTTCGCTTCCTGCTGCAGTTGCAGTAGGTTTTGGTCCAGCGCTTTTTTCTGGTGGGTGTTCTCTTCCTCCAGTTGCTGAATACGGGCCCTTAGCTCTTGCTGCAGCGTTTTCTCCTGTTGCAGCGCCTTTGTTTTCTCCTGCAGAACCTGTTTCAGCTGTTCAATGGTCAGTTCCAGATCATGCACCTGGTTCTGGAGGGCTTGTTTCTGGGTGGTAGCTTCCAGGATCTGGTGCTGCTGTTTCTTTTTCTCGCCTTTGGCCGCGGTCACTGGGGTGGGCTGCTGGTGGAGGCGGTGTTCCAGTTCCTGCAGCTGTTCCTGCAAGGTTTTCCGTTGCTGCATGGCCAGCGCCAGCTCTTTGGCGCGACCTTCCAGTTCATTCTTCACCTGGGTGGTCTGTTTCTCCAGCTCCGTGATGCGGGCTTGCTGTTTCTCTCTTTCCTGGGTTAACGCCTGAAGTTCTTTCTCCCGGAGGGGCAGTTGCGCGGCCTCCAACAGCAGTTCCTGCACCCGTTTTTCCAGCGCCTGTTTCATCTGGGTTTCCCGGGCCAGTTGCTGGGCACTACCGGAGGCCGTTTCGCGGGTGTTTTTCAATTCCTGCTCCAAAACCTGAAGTTGACGGTGCAACTCCAGTTGCTGGTTCACACTGGGACCGGGTTGCGCGGCGGAAGTTCCTTTGCGCAGCGCCAGGGTTTCCTTCTCCAGCTCCTTTACTTTGGTCTGCAGGAAATTGCGCTCATTCTTTACCTCAAACAATGACCGCACAAAGTGCTCCATCTCCTGGTTCAGGGCTTTCTTCTCGGCCAGCAGCTGGTTGTATTGCTCCGTCTGGTCACGCAGCCGCAGTTCCAGTTTACCTACCTGGTATTCCAGGTTCTTCAGGTTGCTGGGCATCACCGGGGCGCTGGCCGTGATGGACGGCCTGAAGCGGCGGGTGTCATAGTTTCGCTTCTTCTCCTGATCAGACAAGGTCTCGTACGCTTCCTTTACTTCCTTGAAATATTCCTCAAAGAAAACTTCCCCCTGGTTTAGATCGGGGTGGACTTTCTTTGACAGTTTTCGGTAGGCTTCCTTTATCTCCAGGTGCGTGGCCGTTTCCTTTATTCCAAGAAGTTGGTAGTAGTTCTTATTCATTTCTGCTGCTATCTAATCTGGTATTAGTTTCTTGTCAGTTCTGCCACCCGTTTCCGGCCTTGATCTGCGGAAAGAATGGAGATACAGGAGATCAATTTGGGTAATACTCTTCTAATGTAGTAATAATTATAATTAATCAAAAAATATTTTTAAAATAATGCGGTTTGTAACTTTTCTAGGTCTACCCGGCAAAGGAGGTGGTTCCGGTGAGGTGTAGAAATAAATATGCGTTAAGAGAGGGTAAGCCCGATGGCCTTTTACAAGAGAAAAGGATTCCACTTACCTCGGTCAGCCATTGAAAAATGTGCTACTCTTCGCAGTTATTTGAACAGCGTGTAGGAGATTAAGATAATAAAAGTGACCTGTTTTAAGGGTAGTTTTATAAAAAGAAGCCATATTCGCTTAAATAAGTAAACTGCGCGAGATATAGCTACTTTGCTTAAATATGCGCGAGCTGCCTTGTGAACGAAAGTGCGTAGGCATCCGTAAAAACCGCCAAATCATAATCCATGTCATCCATTCGTGAATTTCCTGACGTAAACCTCGCTCTGATAGAACAAACCGGCCAAGCTTTTTTTGCTTATGCAGAAGGAGGAACTCACTTCACTTACCGAAGTCCGGCTTTTCAGGAGTCTTTCCCCTTGGCGGAGGAAAGCACGGCTCCGGCGAGTTTATTGCGCTTGGTTCATGAAGAGGACCAGTCGTATGTTCTGGACAGGCTGGCCCATGTGCTGAGCCGGAAGGTTCTCACGTTGTTGGAGTTCCGGGTGCAGCTTCCCAAGCGGCAAGAGCAGTGGGTGTGCGTGAAAGCCTCGGCCATTGAAGGAGCCGCCGGAAACCTGGTCATTGGGCATGTGGAGGATGTCACCCTCCAACGGGTGTACAATGATCACCTGAAGCGCTACTCCAACAAGAAAAACTCGGTGCTGAATATCCTGGCCCATGACCTGGCAGGACCGCTGGGCATGATCCAGAACCTCTCTGAGCTGCTGGCCGAGCAGTTGAACGCCCACGAAGAAGAGGAAACCCAGGAAGTTCTCCGCCTGATTGAACGCATGAGCAAACATGGCTCAGAACTGCTCAGGGAATTCATGAACCAGGAGTTTCTGGAATCTTCGCACACCGAACTGATCACCCGCCGGGTAAATATGGTGGCGAAAATGGGGGAGGCGCTGGAAGAATATAAGATTGTGGGCGGCGAGTTAATGACCAAAACCGTTTCCTTTACCTCCAGCAGCGACGAGGTGTACGCCGAGCTTGACGACCTTAAATTTATGCAGGTCATCACCAATTTAATCTCCAACGCCTTAAAATTCACAGCAGACGATGGAATCATCAACGTCCGTCTGGAAGAGGAGGAAAACTCGGTGCTGGTCACCGTCGCGGATAACGGGGTGGGGATACCGGCCAAGTACCATCCAATTCTCTTCGAGAAATTCACTGAAGCCCGCAGACCCGGTTTGAAGGGTGAAAAATCAGTGGGGTTGGGCATGTCCATCGTGAAAACCATCATAGAATGGCACCACGGGGAAATCTGGTTTGAAAGCGCCGAAGGCCAGGGAACTACGTTCTACATCAGAATCCCTAAAAAACAGAACAAGTTGGGGCCAGCTATCTAAGCTTTTTAAGTCGCTGGTATTTCGCTAGGAAAGTGTTTCCGGGGTGTTTTGGTAAAAGAAGCCTCTAAACGCAGCTGTAGTAAATTGACTTCAAACGGAACTGGAAGTAAAGATGGGTAATTGGCCTTCTTATAGAAGGCTTCTGCAATGAATGTAAGCTTGCAAGCTGCTGCTGCTCATCTCCTGAACAAATATTCAATTTGCTTGCTGGGCGGAGTTGGAGGAATCGCGTCTGTTTATACCAATAGGAAAAGGGCGCTTTTTTCTGCTGCGATTAAGAGGCCATCCGGCGAGCGCGGCTCACGCCGGTTTTGGTCAGGTAAAGCAGGGGAATATCCGGAAAGGAGCAAATAGCTACCAAACCTTCCTCGGCTAGTTCCCGCGAGACGCTGATTACATGGGGTAGCGGAAGGGCAATGATTTTAGCGATGTCCTCGGCTGGCGTAGGATGATCGTGGGGGTCCTTAAATCCCTCCACTTTCACCAATAAAGCAGAGAGGATGGTGTCTTTGTTTTCCATGGTGACTCCTTCTATAAATTAACAGCACTCTCTCGGTTGGTTATTTCAGTGCTTCCTTTTCAGCGGAAACGTCTCTGTTTCTTTCCCAGAAATCCTTCTTGAACAGAAAGGCCTTACTGAAAAAGGGAGTGAACTCGTGTTCTTTATTCTGCCTTCGTTTAAGGCTTCTTTTCTGGAAAACCGCCCTAAAACGTCAAGCTTTTCTTCTCTCAACTATTCCTCTCTTTCAGCGGAAAAGAACCTTTAGAGCAAGGAGCATAATTAAGGAACGCACCTGTTCTTGGAAACTACGCTCTCGCTATCTGCTGGCATCTGTCGCCTGACTGGCCAGGATGTAGCACGAATCTTTGGCATTTTCCTGGATAATGTACGCTACTGGGTTGCAGACACTTCCAAGCCGTTCTTCATAGGGAAAATAATAGGTCATGGATATATCAAACAGGGAAAACACCTGAGAGGTAAGTTTTGGCGTGTAATGTATCAAGATAATTTCTAGTACCTCCTTTGATACCTGTTCCTTCGCGTAATTTTCCATGCAGAATGTACTACAAATTGCGTGCTACTTTTTTTATGCTAACAATATTGTATTTATTAAAGTCAAATACAAACAAATCCTGTCAGGTAATTCGCTTTTATTCAAGTCTTTCGTCTTCTATCATAAACTCATAAGTAAACCTGCTGGTAATTCCCTTTGCCTGGATGTAGCGGCCGGTAGATGACCTCTGTTCTGGTCAGCAGTAGTTCACTAAAGCAAGGAAGAACCTAACGGGGCCGACTACGTTCTGCAAGAAAAAATAATGCCAACTTCAACCGCTGCTATCTTATGCCTGAACGCCTGGTTTACCGCATGCCCCAAGCGGGCTCCATTCACCACCTCACCCTGCGGCGGGAAGCCCTGGAAACGCCCGCGGCCCAGGAAGTTTGCGTTCAGGTAAAGGCCATCGGGCTCAACTTCGCCGACATCTTTGCCATGCAAGGCTTGTACAGCGCTACGCCTAAAGGGAGTTTCATTCCGGGGCTGGAGTTTTCCGGAGAAATTATTCAGGTGGGCGCGGAGGTAACGGAGTGGAAAGTAGGCGATAGGGTGATGGGCGTGACCAAATTTGGGGGCTATGTGTCACATATTAATATTCATCACCAGTATGTCACCCGTCTTCCAGACTCCTGGAGCTTTGAGGAAGGGGCCGGGTTTCTGGTACAGGGCTTGACGGCCTATTACGCGCTTACCCAATTAGGCAATCTCCGGAAGGGCATGACCGTGCTCATTCACAGCGCCGCAGGCGGCGTGGGGATTTTGGCCAACCGTATTTGCCAGCAGTACGAGGCTTTTACCATTGGCACCGTGGGCCAGAAAGACAAAGTGGAGTTCCTGCTGAACGAAGAAGGCTATCAGACGGTGATTGTCCGGGATGGGGCTTTCCCGGAAAAGCTGCAGAAGGCGTTGGATGGGCTTCCGCTGAACCTGATTCTGGAGTGTATTGGGGGCGAAATCCTGAAACAGGGCTGGAAAGTCCTCGCGCCAATGGGCCGAATGGTGGTGTACGGCAACGCCAGTTTCTCCAGCCACAGCTCCAGACCCAATTACCCTCGGCTCGTGTGGAAATTCCTGAAACGGCCCAAGATTGATCCTTTGCGCCTGCCTACGGAGAACAAGTCGTTGATGGGGTTTAACCTGATCTACCTCTATGAACAGACTGAGCTCCTGCACCAGCTGCTGGAGGAACTGCAGGCACTACAGCTGCGGCCCCAGCACATAGGGCACATCTTTCCGTTCGATGTCCTACCTGACGCCATTCACCTGTTTCAGCGCGGAAAGACCATTGGCAAAGTTGTGGTGACGGTGTAGTTCCTGATCAGAAGGATCTATCCGGGTAAAAACAAAAAGTCACCAGAACTGCCCTCGCAAGTTTGGTGACTTCTTCTTTATTTCTGAGGAGTGCGTCTGCTATAAAATATAGGCGTCTAGCGAGAGGCTTCTAAAGCAAAGCACTCAAGTATCTACTTGAGAAGCTCCCGGTCATAATAGACCATTTCTTTGTGGGAGGGTTTATCCTGGACGGTGCAGTAGTAGATCCGTCTGGCATACCGGCGCACGGTTAATTTTACATCCGGATTCACTTTCGCGTAAACGGTTGACCCTTCTGGGTATTGGTTTTCTATCATCTTGAAAGATACGACAGAAGTCTTCAATAAAACGCTTTCCGGCAGAAATAGACGATTTATATTCGGGAAGCGTCTCTCCGTTCCAAAAGAGCGCTAAAAATAAGTGGAACTGATTAGAAGATACTCTTACCAGTTCAGCCCTT
The DNA here is from genome assembly GCF_014269285.1 of Rufibacter sediminis. Taxonomy (GTDB): domain Bacteria; phylum Bacteroidota; class Bacteroidia; order Cytophagales; family Hymenobacteraceae; genus Nibribacter; species Nibribacter sediminis. Next base: position 185,706 of record NZ_JACOAF010000021.1, on the reverse strand, counting down.
AAAGACGTGGGGCTGTACCCTATGACTGGCTATCTTCCCGGATCAGGAGGTACGTAGTGGCCAGGATGGCGTTCTGCCGGGTGCCTTCGTCAATCCCCGATCTGAGCTGGGTGGAGACGCTCTGTATCTTGAAGCCGTTATTCAGGAATTGTGCAATCTGATGGGTGGTATCATTGGAAGACATCTGGTTGTTGCCAGGCTTCGGGTATTCTACCCGACTTAATACGGTAATGACGCGTTGTTCCATAATTAATTCGGGAGTGCTACCGGGTGTAAGAGTGCAACCTCCCACAAAGGTGAGCATAATTCATGAATATCAAGGAAACTTGCCTTTATTCCGTTTTCAGGTCCTTTTCTGAAAACGAACTTGAAACGCTGATTTACCCTAGATCCTGTTTTCGGTTTTGGAAAGCTTTCAGGCATGGACAGAGTAGCTTTGAGACAAGAACATCTAATAGAACAAAGCTTATGGTGATATGGAAGGGGCAATGTTCCTGCTAGGTAGCAGACTTGCACAAAACCTGAGAAAATTTCGGAAAGGCACAGCCAAAAGTTCGTTGGTTTGCGTTTAGGGAAAACAAACTTATATAACACTGGGTTATAATTGTATAACACCAGCTCAGGAAATGTCCTTACTTTTGCCTAACCTGAAGGGATAGCGCTTTCGGGCTCATTTTCTGAAAACAAGCTAAAAACAAACCTCGCGCCATGAAGGCAATGCAGAAATTTATTCACTTTAGCCTGATCGTAGCCCTGCTGATGGGCTCCATGGGTTTCCGGGTGAATACCATGCGTTGCGCGGGCGATGAAAAAAGCGGAGCGGTCAGTCTTTCCATGACGCCGGACTGCTGCTGCAGCAAGGCCGCAAAAAAGCAGAAAGCCCCCTGCAGTGAGACGGCTTGTGTGATTCAACTGAACGTAGCTTCCCAGAGTACTTTCACTTCTTCGAGTCAGCAGGAAGTAGCCTCCGCGGCGGTTCCGGTGCAATACCCCAGCTTTACCCAACGCATTCGGCCGTTATTGCTGGAGACGCTTCCTTATGTGACTTTGCCACCTCCGCCTACCGGCAGAGACATCGGCATTCTTCATCAAACCTTCCTGCTTTAGTTTTCCGCTTCTTTCGCAGAAGCGGGCTGTATTCCCATTTTCTGGCAGACGCCTTCTGCACCGTTACATCAACTCAGTTTCTCTCTGACGTTAAGTGGTTCGTGCCGCTTTCTCAACTCGCCTGCTTTCCTGTAGGTGCGGCCTGATGTGACGTTTTCGCCTCCTTTTCTGAAAAATAGCCTAAAAACGCCTCCGCTTGGCGAGAGTGCTTATGGCTGTAATTTATCTCTGTCGGAGCCATGAGTTCCAGCAGGTAATCCGGTATTTACTTCTTTCATAAATAACCATTTATATGAAATCATTGAAAGCAAACTTTGTAGTGGCCTTTTTCGGGATGGCGTTCTTTTCAGCGTGCAACAGTTCTGGATCAGATCCGAAAACCACAGAGCAAACCGAAACTCAAACCCAAGCGGGCCAGCCAGTGGCCGGCGTGTCTTATACCTGTCCGATGCATCCCGAGGTGGTGAGCGCTGAGAAAGGCAAATGTCCCAAATGCGGCATGTTCCTGGAGGAAGTGAAGCCTGGTCAAACGCTGGATTCCGCCGCTGCCGCCCAGGAGCACCAGCACCAGGAGGGCGACCAACACTAAGATCTTACTGACTCCTCCCGGTGACTAAAGCTGGGAGGATTATTCCTTCCTGTTATGATAGGTAAATTAATCTCCTTTTCGCTCCGTAACCGGATGATCGTGCTGCTGGTAGCGGCCGGTTTGTTTGGCTGGGGCGTGTATTCCGTGGCCACGAACAAAGTAGACGCCATTCCTGATTTATCTGAGAATCAGGTGATCGTGTTCACGGAGTGGATGGGCCGCAGTCCGCAGATCATAGAGGACCAGGTGACTTATCCGTTGGTGGCCAACCTGCAGGGCATGCCCCAGGTGAAGTATGTGCGGGGCACTTCCATGTTCGGGATGAGTTTCATCTACATCATCTTCGAGGACCAGACCGATATCTACTGGGCCCGCGAACGGGTGCTGGAGCGCCTCAACTACGCCAACCGCTTACTGCCCGAAGGAGCCATTCCCACGCTGGGGCCAGACGGAACCGGCGTAGGACATATTCTCTGGTACACCCTGGATGCGCCGGGTATGGACCTGGGCGAGCAACGGGCGGTGCAGGACTGGTACGTGAAATTTGCGTTGCAGAATGTGCCCGGCGTGAGCGAGATCGCCTCTTTTGGCGGTTTTCAGAAGCAGTACCAGATTACCCTGGACCCTAATAAACTGACCTATTACAACCTTTCGGTGCCGCAGGTGATCGCCGCGGTGCGGGCCAACAACAACGAGAGCGGCGGCCGTAAGTTTGAGATGAGCGACATGGGCTACATCATCAAAACCACCGGGTATTTGCAGTCGGCGGCCCAGATTGAGCAGATTCCGCTGGTCACCCAGAACACCATCCCCGTACTGGTGCGCGACATCGGCACGGTACAGATGTCCGGCGAAAGCCGGTTGGGCATCTTCGATCTGAACGGCGAGGGCGAAGCCGTGGGCGGCATTGTGGTGATGCGCTACGGCGAGAACGCCGAGCAGGTGATTGCCAACGTGAAAGCCAAAATGGAGGAAGTCTCCGCCGGTTTGCCCAAAGGCGTGAAGTTCAACATTGTCTATGACCGCAGCGGCCTCATCAATGAATCCGTGAACTCTGTAAAGGCAACCCTGATTGAGGAGATGCTGGTAGCTTCTGTTTTGGTCTTCCTTTTCCTTTTTCACTGGCGAAGCGCCCTCATCATCATCATTCAGTTGCCTTTGTCGGTGGCCATCGGGTTTATCCTGCTGAATGCCTTTGACATTTCCTCCAACATCATGTCGCTCACCGGAATCGCCCTGGCCATTGGCGTGATTGTAGACGATGCCATTGTCATGGTGGAGAATGCCTACCGGCACCTGGCCGATGCCCAAACCCTTGAAAACCATGGATAAGCAAAAGCGCCTGTCAATCATAGAGAAGGCTTGCCAGCAGGTGGGGCCCAGTGTGTTTTGGAGCACCATCATCACCATCACCTCATTTTTGCCTGTCTTTTTGCTCACCGGGCAAGAAGGGCGGCTGTTTAGTCCGCTGGCCTGGACTAAGACCTTCATCCTCATCGTGGACGCCTTTGTGGCGATTACCGTGACGCCCATTTTGCTGACCCTCTTACTCAAAGGCAGGTTCAAGCCCGAGACCAGCAATCCCATTAACCGCGGCCTGGAGCGGGTGTACGGCCCCATTCTGCGCTGGTGCCTGGAGTGGCGGAAAACCACCATCGGGATCAACATTCTGGCCCTGTTGATCAGTATTCCCATGCTGCTGCGCCTGGGGTCTGAGTTCATGCCGCCGCTGGACGAGAGTTCCATCCTGTTTATGCCGGTGACCCTGCCAGATATCTCTAATTCAGAAGCCAAGCGCATCTTGCAGGTGCAGGACAAGATCATCAAAACCTTGCCGGAGGTAGACCAGGTGCTGGGCAAAGCTGGCCGGGCCAGTACCGCCACTGACAACTCGCCCATCAGCATGATTGAGACGATCATCCTGCTGAAGCCGCAATCTGAGTGGCGCGAGGGCATGACCAAGGCCAAAATCATTGCGGAGTTGGATCAGAAACTACAGATTCCGGGCGTGATCAACGGCTGGACCCAACCCATCATCAACCGCATCAACATGCTGGCCACGGGCATCCGGACGGATGTGGGGGTGAAGGTGTACGGCCAAAGCCTGGATTCCATTGCCGTGGTGTCAGAGAAGGTGCGCAATGCGCTTCAGGCAGTACCCGGGGTCAAAGACCTCTACATAGAACCGGTGTCAGGCGGCCGCTACCTGGAAATCCAGACCCGGCGCGAGGAACTGGGGCGCTACGGCCTGTCAGTGGATGATGTGAATTCTATTGTGGAGTCGGCGCTGGGGGGCACGCCCATCGGGAACACCATTGAAGGAAGGCAGCGCTTTTCCATCAACGTGCGCCTGGCCCAGGAATACCGCAACAGCCTGGACCGCATCCGGCGCATTCCCCTGCAGTCAGGGACCAACGGAACCGTGCCGCTTTCGGCCGTGGCCGATGTCCGGTTTGTGGATGGTCCGCCCATGATTACCTCAGAGAATGCCCAGCTGCGCGGCGCGGTTCTGTTCAACGTGCGGGACCGGGATCTGGGCAGCACCGTGCAGGAGGCCATCAACACCATCAATCAGCAAGTGACCGGCATCCCCAACGGCTATCACCTGGAGTGGAGCGGGCAGTGGGAAAACCAGATCAGGGCCAACCAGACGCTGAAGCTGATCATCCCACTGGTGCTGATCATTATCTTCCTGATCCTGTACTTTTCCTTTAAGTCATTTAAGGAAGCGCTGCTCAACCTGATCACAATTCCCTTCGCTATGATTGGCGGCGTGTTCATTGTGTATTTCTACGGCATCAACCTCTCGGTGGCGGTGGCGGTGGGCTTCATTGCGCTATTCGGGTTAGCCGTAGAAACGGCTATGGTGATGGTGGTGTACTTGAACGAATCCATGAACCAACTGGTAGCCGAGAAAGGAAATTCCCGCCAGACCATCACCAAGCAGGATATCCGGGAATACGTGTTCCGGGGAGCGGCTAAGCGGCTGCGGCCTAAGGTGATGACGGTGTCGGTCTCCCTGTTTGGTTTAATTCCGGTGCTGTGGGCTACGGGGGTAGGCACAGACGTGATGCTGCCCATTGTGTTGCCCCTGATTGGCGGCGTGTTCACGTCCTCCATTCACATTCTGCTGGTGACGCCGGTGGTGTTTGAAATGACCAAAGAGTACGAGCTCAGAAAACACGGTAAAATTGAGATTTACGATGTCAAGCATTAGACGATACATAGGCATAGGAGGCTTGCTGCTGCTGGGAACAGCGGCCAGGGCGCAGACCCCGGTTCTCCCGCTGGATTCTGTCCTCCACCGGATTTCCCGGAACAACCCCATGCTTCAGGAATTTGACTACCGGGCCCAGGCCCAGAACGCCATGGCTGAGGGAGCCCGAAGCCAGATGGCCCCAATGGTGGGGGCCGGGGTTTTCATGTACCCTTACCCGGGTCAGGAGATCATGGAAGACCGCGACAAAGGCATGCTGATGGCGGCCGTGGAGCAGGACATCACCAATCCCGCCAAACTGAAAGCCCGTGAGAAATACCAGCTCTCCCGGGCGGCAATAGAGGAAGCCGGACGCGATGTTACCTTCAACCAGCTTCGGGCGCAGGCCAAGACCGCTTATTACCAGTGGGTGGTGCTGGAGAAGAAGAAAGCCGTGCTCCTGGAAAGCCAGCGCATCATGCAGTTCATGCTCAAGCTGAGCAAGGTGCGTTACCCGTACAACCAAAGCTCTTTAGGCAGTATCTACAAAGCCGAAGGCCGCCTGGGCGAAGTGGAGAACATGCTGGTGATGACCAACAGTGAGGTGGAGATGAAGAACATCCAGCTGAACATGCTCATGAACCTTCCGCCGGAAAGCCGCTTTCGCATTGATACCACGGTGATGGCCCCGCAAGCCGCCATCTTACCCGATACGGCTTCCTTGCGTGCCGCCCGCAGCGACATACGGCAGATAGACCGCACCATTACCTCCATGCAGCTCAACCTCCAACTGGAGAACACCCAGCGGAAACCCGATTTCGGGCTTCGGTTTGAGAACATGATCCCGCGCGACAAAATGATGCCGCAGGTATTTACCATCATGGGCATGGTTTCCATTCCTATTGCGCCCTGGTCTTCCAAAATGTACAAATCGAACCAGAAAGCCATCGGCCTGGAAATTCAAGGGATGCAGAAAGGCCGAGAGAATCTCCTGAACGAGGCCCGCAACATGGTGGCCAGCATGGCGCTGGAACTGCAAACCAAACGCACGCAGGTGCAGAACTACGAAAAGAAGATCGTGCCGGCCCTGCGGCGCAACTATGAAACCACGCTCCTGAGCTATGAGCAGAATACCAGCCAGTTGCCCCTGGTGATTGATGCCTGGGAAGCCCTGAACATGGCGCAACTGGAATACCTCAACAACCTAGAGCAACTCTACCTGATAGGCGTAAAGTATGAGAAAGAACTGGAGAAATAAGGCGCTGGCGCTGATGGTGGCAATGATACCCTTTACGTTTTGGGCCTGTAAAGACAAAAACGGCCCTAAAACAGAAACTTCCGCCGTCGCCCATCAAGTGGAATACACTTGCCCCATGCACCCGCAGATTGTGCAGGACAAACCCGGTTCCTGCCCCATCTGCGGCATGGATCTGGTGTCCAAGCAAACGGAGAACGCCCCGGCGGTAGAAGTCACCTCAGACTTAAACTACCTGCTACAGCCCGCCAACCAGACGGTGGTTTCCTCCATCCGGACAACTCATCCGGTGGAGAAGCAGGTGGAGCAGGTGATCACGATGAGCGGCGTGGTGGCGTATGACACCCGGAGGCAGTATTTGATTCCGGCGCGTTTTGGGGGTAGAATTGAAAAACTGTACGTGAAATTCAACTTCCAGCCGGTCAGGAAAGGGCAGAAGCTGTATGACATCTACAGTCCTGAACTGGTCACGGCCCAGAAAGAACTCCTCTACCTTTTGCAGCATGATCCGGGAAACACGGCACTTATTGCGGGAGCCCGACAGAAGTTACGCCTGCTGGGTGCCACCGAAGGACAGATCAAGCAACTCGCCCGTTCGGGCAAGGCGTATTACATCTTCTCGGTGTACAGCCCCTACAGTGGGTACGTGCTGGACCCTTCAGTGACGGCGGCTACTACGGCATCTCCGGGCCCCCCCGCGGCTGGAAGTGGCAGCGGCGAGGGGATGGGCGGCATGGGCGGCGGCTCTCCTGCTACAAGCGGGAGCGGCAGTCCGGCAACGGCTTCGGCGCAGAATGCTGGCTTTGTGCTCCGGGAAGGGATGTATGTGACAACGGGCCAAACCTTGCTGAAAGTGATAGATGCCTCGCAGGTGTGGGCACAGTTCAACATAGCCGTCAATGAGGTGAATCAACTCCGCAAAGGCACTCCCGTCACCATCTTTTTCAACCAACTGCCCGGCGACTCCGTCCGGTCCTCCGTCAATCTGATTGAGCCGGTGTATGACGCAGGGGAGAACTTCGCCCGGTTGCGGGCCTCGCTTCCGGCGCAGGACAAGTCTACTTTGATCGGGCAGTTGCTGACAGGCAAGGCCAGCTACCGCACCGGTTCCGCCTTGTGGGTACCCGATGATGCCGTGCTGGATGTAGGCACTCAATCCGTGGCTTTCCTGAAAGTGAACAGCGTATTCAAGCCGGTTTCCGTGCAGGTGGGGCAACGGGCTAACGGGCAGGTAGAAGTCCTGCAAGGCTTAACCGTTCAGGATGAGATTGCCGAAAATGCCCAGTTCCTGGTAGACAGTGAAAGTTTTATTCGGATCGCCGACAACAACAGATGAAACAGCTTCAGAATCTTATTTTACTAGTAGTGGCCGTGCTCTTCCTGATCTCTTGCACGGAGCAGCATGCGCACCAGGAGGGGGAAACGGCGGCGGAAGGTACCTCGTTTACTTGTCCCATGCACCCCCAGATTGTACAGGACACTCCCGGCTCTTGCCCTATCTGCGGAATGGACTTAGTGGCCGTCCCGAAACCACCCGTTCAGAAAGAGCCTGCTACTTCTTACACCTGCCCCATGCACCCGCAGATAGTGGAAGAGAAACCGGGCTCTTGCCCCATTTGTGGCATGGACCTGGTGCCGGTGCAGAAGCAAACCGCGGGTGGTGCGGAAGAAAACAGCATCATGCTGAGCGATAACCAGATCAAGCTGGGGAATATCACTACCCGGGCAGTGCAAACGGGCCAGGTGGGATCGAACACGGTTTTAACCGGCCGGCTGGTGGTGGACCAAACCCAGGCAGATTTGATTAGCAGCCGGGCCGCCGGCCGGATAGAACGCCTGTACGTGAAAGAAACGGGGCAGCCCATCCGGCGGGGGCAACCGCTCTACGATCTCTACAGTGAAAACCTGCTGACCCTAGAGCAGGAGTATCTGCTGGCCATAGACCAGGTGAAAGCCTTTCCGGGGGAAAAGCAGTTCGCCTCCATTCTGGATGCCGCTGAACGGAAACTTTTGCTGACAGGCCTTACCAAAGCTCAAATCAACCGCTTACGCCGAACCCGTCGCTTTGATACCCGCATCACGTTTGTAGCACCCGCCTCGGGTACCATCACCGAGATTGCCGCCTCTGAAGGCATGTATGTGGCCGAAGGGAGTCCGCTGTACCGGGTGAGCCGGTTCTCCGCTCTTTGGGTGGAAGCGGAACTGTACGCCCAGGAAGCCAGGCAGCTGAAAGTAGGTTCGGCGGTAGAGGTAAAAGTGCCCGGAGTAGAAGCCCCCATCAAAACCAGAATCTCCTTTGTCAACCCCGAGTACCGGCAGAACAGCCAGGTAGTAGTGGCCCGTGCCCAGATACCCAATCCCCAAGGCAATCTGATTGCCGGAACCCAGGCCACCATTACCTTGCCCGCGGCCCAAAGCCAGCAACTGACCCTTCCGCTGGAGGCCGTCATCCGAGATGCCAAGGGTGCCCACGTTTGGGTGAAAACCGGTGAAAATACCTTCAATCCCAGAAAAGTGACTTTGGGGGAGGAAAGCGCCCAACATGTAGCCATTGCCAGTGGACTTACCGCCAAAGATACCGTGGTAGTCACCGGTGCGTATCTGCTCAACAGCGAGTTTGTTCTGAAGAAAGGAGCAGACCCCATGGCCGGGCACAGCCACTGACGTTTTAAGCTTGTTTTCTTGAAAAGGCCGCTAAAACATAGGGTTTTAGTTGATCTGAGGTAGACTGTTTCTTTAAAGATTGAAAAACAAGTTTCCACATGAAAGAAGGTCCTGCCTTTAACTCGAGGTACTGGAAGGGAGGTTTTCTTTCTGCGGAAGTTTTCGGCCTCAAATTTTCAAAAGAAGGCAAAACCAGTAACCGGAGCAGCCCATCAACTGGGCCACTCTCGCCCTCGGCAGACACTTCCATGGATTGCTTCCAGTCTGTAAGGTAACGCCCTGATAACAGAAGCTTTCCTGCTGCCCATCAGGGGGCTGGGTTTTGGGCATGTTTTTGGGAAATCAGGCCTGAAACGGGAGTGCGGGTACGTACCTGTTCTTGTCGTATATTGCTGCGCAATGGCGAAAAGCAAACATTACTTCATACGCAAGTTCCACCGCTATTTCGGGGTGGTGCTGGGGGGCAGTTTCTGTTCTGGACTGTGGGAGGACTGTACTTCAGTTGGAATGACCTTGACCGCGTGCACGGAGATCATCTCCGGAAAGAGAAGCGCTATTTGCCAGCCGCTATTCCCCTGGCCTCTCCGCAGGTGGCCTTGCAGGAGCTACAAACCACCACGCCGGTAGACTCCATCAGCTCCATCCAACTGATAGAAATTCTGGGCGTGCCCACGTACCAGATCAGGTATTTCACCAAGGCCCGGCAGAGCGCTCCAGAGCAGGGAAGCTCCCACGGGACAAGTCACGCAGCCGGTGCAGAGGTGAAAGTACAGCTGGCGAATGCTGCCACCGGCAAACTGATCTCGCCCCTGGGCAAAGCCGAAGCCGTGCAGATTGCCCGGAATACCGTGGTAGACCCGGCCCGCATCCAGAAAGTGGAGTACCTGACCGAGGTGGGCACCCACCATGAGTACCGCGAGAAGCCCTTGCCTGCCTGGGCCGTCATGTTTCAGGAGCCCAACTGCACGGTGTATGTTTCTTCGGAGTTGGGTACTTTCCAGACCATCCGGCACAACCAATGGCGCGTGTTCGATTTCCTCTGGATGCTGCACACCATGGACTTTCAGGGCCGCGACAACATCGGGAACGTTCTTTTGAAGGCGTTTTCTATTTTCGGGCTGATAACGGTGCTATCCGGGTTTGTGTTGTACTTTGTTTCTTCCCCCTCTTTCAGAACGGAAAAGAAGAGGAGGTAATTCCTGTCGATTTTCTGGCTGGCTGACTTCGTCCTCGGGCGCTGTCATTCTGAAGCAGGCCTCCATTGACTTTCCAGTTGGCGCGACCAGGCCAGGGCAGGCACTACTCCAAAAATCTTCCCGTTGTTAGCTACTACTACCAGAGATGAACGGTACCAGCTGCGGAAGTTCCTCCAGTTTGGAGAGTTCCTCGGTCCACCCAAACTTTTCGCAGAGGCGCTGCAGGTTGAGGGGAACTTGCGCCTTAATCTGGATTTTCTCTCCGCTAAACGGATGCTCAAAGGTGAGCGATGCGGCATGGAGCAGCAGAGAAGGGCTTTCCAGCTTCTCCAGAAACATGAGGTTGTGCCGCCAGTCGCCATGTTTCTTGTCCCCGATGATGTAGTGCCGCAGGTGCGCAAAATGCTTTCTGATCTGGTGCATGCGTCCCGTTTCGGGCTTGATCTTGACTAAACTGTAGCGGGCCGTCTGGTAGCGTCCCACGGGGATGGGCAGCTCCACCGTGGCTAACCGGCTGAAGTGCGTCACGGCTTCCTGCGCCTCTTTGTGGGCATGGTCTTTATCCGGACGGATGGGGCTGTCAATGGTGCCGGCTTCCGGGGCGTACCCGCGGACGATGGCCAAGTAGGTTTTATCGGGTTGGCGCTCAGAAAAGGCTTTTACCACGGGAGCGGTCGCCTCCGGGGATTTGGCGAAAAGCAGCACACCCGAGGTGCCGCGGTCCAGCCGGTGCAAAGGGTAGAGGCGGAGACCTAACTGATCGCGCAGCAACTGCAAGGCAAACTCCTTTTTCTCCTCCGCAATGCGCGTGCGATGCACCAACAGCCCATTGGGTTTGTTGATGGCCACATAATAATCATCTTCAAATAGTATCTCCAGCACGTCAGTCTAGCTTAACGGGCCGCAATTTACGTAATTATTTTCTGGGCCGGGCAGAGCCTTTGAGGAAGTGAGGGCAATCCCTATACATTCAAAGCAGGGCAACGCTACGGAGCTTGTAAAACCTTGAGCTTAGGTGTTACTTAATATGCTGCTTGATAAATTCCTGCAAACCAACCTCAAAAAGCTTTACTTCCTCCAGGGTGTTGTAAGGCGCTAAGCCAATCCTGACCCAGCCGCCCATGTGATTCACCTGCAGTTTATCGGCGAGCGTGGAGGCGTAGAAATGCCCATCCGCAATACACATGTTGTAGTGCTGGGCAAACCAGGTGGTGACATCGCGGGCGTTCACTTGGTCAAGCGTGAAGGCAAACGTGGGTGTCTTGGGCGTATCGGCCGGAGCCCGGTAGAGGCGTACTTGCGGCAATCTGCTCAAAGAGTTCTCCAGCCGCTGGGTCAGTTCCAGTTCATGCGTGATGATCTGTTCCATGCCCGTTTTCAGTCGCTCAGGTCGCGTGGCACCTTCGCCCAGAGACTCTATGAACGTGATCGCTCCGATGAGTCCGGCAATGGCTTCATGGTTTTGGGTGCCCGTTTCCAGTTTGTCCGGGATGTTCTGCGGGGCGGGCGCCAGCTTGTACACCGGCAGCTTCTCAAACAGCGATTCGGCAATCACCGCAATGCCCAGGTGAGGCCCGAAGAACTTGTAGGCCGAGCACAGCAACACGTCGCAGCCCAGTTCCCTGAAGTCGATGGTCAGGTGCGGCACGGCGTGGACGGCATCCACCACTACCAGGGCATTGACCTCCTTGGCTCTGGCAATAATCTTAGCGATGTTGGTGATCGTGCCCGTTACATTGGAAGACAGCCCCACCGCAACCAGCTTGGTTTTCTCCGTGATGAATTCTGATAAATTCTCCAGCTCCAGCGTGTACGTCTCGGGGTTCACGGGAATAAACCGCACGGTTGCGCCTTTGTCCTGCGCGAGGGTAATCCACGGATCAACGTTGGCCCGATGGTCCAGCTCGGTGACCACAATTTCATCGGACGCGGAGATGAACGGCGCCATGCTGCGCGCGATGGAAAACGCCAGCGACGTCATGTTCTGCCCGAAGGCCACCTCTTTTGGCTGACAGTTCAGCAGATCAGCCACGGCTTTGCGGCCGTTTTCCAATAACGCATCGGTTTTGATACTGGTGGGAAACGCGCCGTGCAGATTGGCCATGCCCTGGCTGATATAACCGACCATGGCATCAACGGCCTGCTGCGCCATCTGCGTACCGCCCGGCCCATCGAAGAAGATGTACGGTTTTACACTACTTTCCTGTTTTAAGGCCTGAAATGCGGCTCTAAGCTGTTCAACTGTCAATGGCTTCATTATCTAACGGATCTGGGGCTTGAGGTAAGGGAACGCTGCAAAGCAAAGGCTTCAAATTACGGAATGTTTGCATACGTAACGCAGAAGATTTTTCCTACCAGCAAGAGCCTATAAAGGAATCAGTTTTTATCTCCAAAGGCGTTTGATGCTGAAACAGACCGAAATTGCCAAAGTGTTTTCCAATGTCCATCAGGTACATTCTTTACATCGGTTTTTATGGATTTGATTTGGCCAAAGAAGTGCCCCGATTTGTAACCATACCTGCATTCAGAGTATCTTTCAAGCAGATATGCCTTGGTCTCTCTTGAAGCTTTCTTGGCAAAGGACGCATAGCGGGAGCAAAGCAGAAGTTTTATTTTTAAGCTTATTTCACAAAAACAGATGATAAACAGGAAGTTACTTTTCTTGTTACTGTTGGTTTCGCAGGTCTCCCTGGCGCAGGTTCGGGTGGTCACGGAGTTATCGGATAACTGGAGATTCAGGAAAGGGAAGCAGGAGCAGGCGTACCAGGTCAATTTCAATGACAAGAACTGGCAAAAAGTATCGGTGCCGCATGACTGGGCCATCTACGGTCCGTTTGACAAGGAGATCGACAAACAGGTAGTCGCCATTGAGCAGAACGGCGAGAAAGTGCCGTCAGAGAAAACCGGCCGCACCGGTGCCCTGCCGTACATCGGCGAAGCCTGGTACCGGAATGAGTTTTCGCTGCCGAAATTCAAAAAAGGCCAGAAAGTACTCCTGGTGTTTGAGGGAGCCATGAGCGAGCCCAAGGTGTTCCTGAACGGGCAGAAAGTAGGCGAGTGGGCGTACGGGTACAGCTATTTCTACTTTGATGTCACCAATCAGGTGCAGGAGGGAAAGAAAAACACGCTGGCCGTGCAACTGAGCAACCAAGGGCAGTCGTCGCGCTGGTATCCGGGAGCGGGCCTGTACCGCAAGGTGCAGGTGGTGGTGAAGAACCCCGAGAGCATTGATCAGTGGGGCACCTTCGTGACCACGCCGTTCATCTCCGCCGAGCTGGCCAAGGTGAACATCAAAACGAAGGTATCGGGCAGCAACGTGCGGCTGGTGACCCAGGTGCTGGATGCCAAAGGCAACACGGTAGCCACGGATAGTACCGGCAAACTCTTCGGGCAGCAGTTTGAGCAGAACCTGGCCGTGGCCAATCCGCAGCTCTGGAGCCCCGAGACGCCTTACCTCTACACGGCCGTCACGCGGTTGTACGCCGGCAAAGAACTCAGCGACGAGGTGACCACCCGCTTCGGAATCCGGGAAATCAGTTATAAACCGAACATCGGCTTCAGCCTGAACGGCAAAGTGCGCAAGTTCAAAGGCGTTTGTCTGCACCATGACCTGGGACCTTTGGGCGCCGCCGTGAACAAAGCCGCCCTGCGCCGGCAACTGCAGATTTTGAAGGACATGGGGGCCGATGCCATCCGGAGCTCGCACAACATGCCATCCATGGAGCAGCTGGAGCTGGCCGATGAGATGGGTTTTCTGTTCCTGGCCGAGAGCTTTGACGAGTGGGCCAAACCGAAGGTGAAGAACGGCTACAACCGCTTCTTTGACGAGTACGCCGAAAAAGACATCGTGAACCTGGTGCATGCCACCCGCAACCACCCGTCCATTGTGATGTGGAGCTCGGGGAACGAGGTGCCCGACCAGTGGGGAGCCGAAGGAGTGAAACGCGCCAAATGGCTGCAGGACCTCTTCCATCGCGAGGATCCTACGCGTCCGGTTACCGTGGGCATGGACCAAGTGAAAGCCACCATGGCCTCGGGTTTTGGGGCTCTTTTAGACATTCCGGGCCTAAACTACCGCGTGCATCTGTACGAGGAGGCGTACAAAACTTTCCCGCAGGGCATGATTCTGGGTTCAGAGACGGCTTCTACCGTGAGCTCCCGCGGCGTGTACAAGTTCCCGGTGGAGAAAGCCATTGAGAAACAGTACCCCGATTTCCAGAGTTCTTCTTATGACCTGGAATACTGCAGCTGGTCTAACCTGCCGGATGATGATTTCGTGCTGCAGGATGACAAGCCCTGGGTGATTGGCGAATTTGTCTGGACCGGTTTCGATTATTTGGGAGAACCCACGCCTTATGACGACAAGTGGCCTTCTCGCAGTTCGTACTTCGGGATCAACGATCTGGCCGGTCTGCCCAAGGACCGTTTCTACCTCTACCGCAGCCGCTGGAACAAGGAGGCGGAGACCCTGCATATTCTGCCGCACTGGAACTGGGAAGGCCGGGAAGGGCAAACCACGCCGGTGTTCGTGTACACCAACTATGACAGCGCCGAGCTGTTCGTGAACGGCAAGAGCATGGGCATCCAGAAGAAGCACGCCGGCACACCGCAGAACCGCTACCGCCTCATGTGGATGGACGTGAAATACGAGCCGGGTACGGTGAAAGTGGTGGCCTTCGGAAAAGATGGAAAGCCGGTAGTCGAAAGAGAAGTGAAAACCGCCGGTAAACCGTACAAAATCGTGCTCCAACCCGACCGGAAAGAGATCTCCGCCGACGGGAAGGACCTTTCGTATGTGACTGTCTCGGTGGTAGACAAAGACGGAAACCCTTGCCCCACGGCTACAAACCAGCTCACCTTCAGCGTGAAAGGCCAGGGAAGCTACCGCGCCGCCTGTAACGGCGATGCAACTTCCCTGGAGCAATTCCATCTGCCTACCATGAAGCTGTTCAGCGGAAAACTGGTGGTGCTGGTACAATCCACGGACAAAGCCGGAGACATGGAGCTGACCGTGAAAGGGAAAGGCCTGCAGACGGGCCAGGTCAACCTGAAATCGACCCGCTGAGTTTCAGGGCTGTTTTCCTGAAAAGAGGTCCAAAACAGCTTGTAGATTTCTCGCTTGTATCAGGTGAATTTGTAATCTGAATTACCGGAAAAGCCTAAGCGCTTCCTTCAAAGGGGGCGCTTAGGCTTTTTTCTTTCTGGCAAAAGCTGTAAAATAGATCCAGCAAATGGTGACTTCTGGTTTACACAAGCAATCACCACCACTTACCCGATGAGTGGGTAAAAGCAACCCTTGCGGAGGAGGTGGAAAGTAGGAAGTTTTTACCTGTTTTCAGGTCAATCCGCACCTTTTCCGGTTCAAAACAAAAAACGATAACTTCTATGGAATCAACCCCAAAACCCGAAATCACCGTCAAAACAACAGTGGCTACACCCCTTGAGAAAACCTGGTTTCTTTGGATTACCCCTGAGCATATCACGCAATGGAACAGCGCCACCCCGGAGTGGCACACGCCTAACGCCACGAACGACCTGCGGGTGGGCGGAAGTTTCTCCTACCGAATGGAGGCCCGGGACGGGAGCTTCGGTTTTGATTTCGGGGGCACCTACGATCAGGTGAAACCGCACGAGATGATCTCCTACACGTTAGAAGACGGCAGAAGGGTAGAGGTCACGTTCAAGGACCAGGCCGGTGACACCGAAGTAACCGAAGTCTTTGAAGCCGAGGAAACGAATCCAATTGAAATGCAGCAGGCCGGCTGGCAAGCTATCCTGGACAACTTCAAACGGTACGCCGAGTCAGTGGGGTAGTAGCCTGAGGAATAGCTGCCGGGAGTATTGCGTTCCTTCTCAACTCCTTTTAGTTAAAACGAACGACCTAGGAAAAGGCCTCACGTCCAATGTTGTTTTTGTGGGCTCTTTTGGGAAACCTACTCAAACTCAGCCCAACCTTACGCTTTAAGCAGGAAGGGGTGGCCCAATCCAAGTTTTGCCTTTTTCGCTTCACCTCAGCGGTTCCCATCCATATACGGTTTCCAATTAACGATCAGCACCTTCTCCTCCTGTAGCAGCAGATATGTGCAATTGTAAATATAGGTCCTCGTGGCGGCAGGCAAAGAAATCAGAGAAGTTGAAAAATCTGGAAGAGCAGAAAATTCAGCAGAAGAATTTAAGTTAGTTTAGCAAAAGAAAGCAACCGCAACCCGACTTCCGGAATGCGTTTTAGGCCTAATTTTTAAAAACTAAGGCAAAAACAGACCGACTTCTGAAAATTTAGATTTCGCTAGGTAAGCTGGTTTCGGTCTGTTTTTTAAAAAAAGCCAAAAACAGAAAAAGAAAAATCGGCAAGTATAAAGAAACAGCGGACTAATATAAACGACATCTTGGCCGACGACCTGCAGCGTCGTTTATACTAGTCCGTTGTGCGTAATTGAAATTATTGATGAAATGGATTACGAAAATATTTTTGCTAATATTCCTATCTTCTTGCAGTAATAGAGATGACATCCTTTTCTCAGCGACTGACGAACTGCATTCTCTCAAGCTTTTTTCCAAGAACAACGATTTTGAGATTCTCTACAACGGCGTTAACACAGCAGAAGGGATATACAGAGTTAACAACGATACGATTCATTTAAATTATAACTCTGGACAACACTTGAATAGTGAGAATTGTCAATTTAAAGAGGCTGATAAATTGCTAACAAAGCAGATAAAAATAGATAGGAAGAAAAACCGAATCCGAGCAATCGACGATATAAATTTCTGTGCTGACATAAACATCGACCGACTTCAGAATTAATAAAACATTTCTTTTCCGACTTGTTTTACTAAAATCAGGTTAAAAAGAGAACTGAAAAAAAGGAAAAAAACTACGCGCAACAACAGCCAAATGCCAGCATCGGACGTCGGCCTTCGCCACCTTTTAGCCTAACTGCTAGCTGCAACCAGAGCACTAATTAGCGCCAATTAATATTATAATACAATGAGTGATTTAGAAACAAATAAAGCAATTGTGAAGCGCTTTAATAAAGAAGTTATTGAGCAATGCAACCTTAATTCATTCAAAGAATTAATGGACCGCGACTTTATTAATAGGACAGCACCTCCGAATGCAAATAATAGTGATGGAATGTGGAATACGTTCTCCAATATTCTGAAAATGGCATTTCCGGACCTGACTGTAGAAATTTACGACCAAATTGCAGAAGGTGACAAAGTAACTACAAGAAAAGCAATAATTGGAACTCACACCGGTATTTTTATGGGAGTTGAACCAACTGGAAAACAAGTCAAAATTGACGTGATTGATATAGTAAGATTAAAGAATGGAAAATATTTTGAACACTGGGGTATTAATACTATACAGACAGTATTAAGCGAATTACAAAAAGCATAAAAATTAAAATATTATGCAACTAACGGTATGTTTATAAAATTGTGGCTGGACGTTTAGCATTCGACTATCGATCGCTATTTTGCTTATGTGGCATTTGAAAACTGACATTTTTCAAATGCCACAACTTCATAAACACTTAACCGTTAGCTGCAATTAATATTCTGGAGGCGCTTAAACAACCATCTACACAACCAATGACATTTCGTTCATTACTTTGTTCCCAATACCAAAACCTCTCCAACCAGGATACCGGAGGCTGTTAGTTGAATGCGGATTTAAATTGCACCGGCGATAACTGGGTCTTTATTTTAAATAGCCGGCTAAATGACTGTGGATACTCGAAACCTAATTGATAAGCCACTTCGCTGATGGTTAAATTAGTGGTGGAGAGTAATTCCTTTGATTTTTCAATTAGCTTTTGGTGGATATGTTGTTGCGCGTTCAGGCCGGTGAGAGAACGCAACAAATCGCTTAAATAATTAGGGGAGTAATTCAAGTGTTCAGCTAGGTAGTGTACCGTAGGTACGCCCTGGGTTAGCGGCTTTTCCTCTTCAAAATAAGTATTAAGCAGTTCTTCCAGTTGTTGCAATAAATCACTGGTAACTGCCTGCCGGGTCAAGAACTGCCGTTTATAAAAGCGCTTGGCATAACTCAGGAGCAACTCAAACTGGGCAATAATCACCTCCTGGCTAAAGTCATCAATCCGGCTGTTTAACTCTTGCTGAATAATGGTATAGATAGACAGCATTATTGCTCTTTCTTGCTCCGAGAGATGCAGCGCCTCGTTGCTCCCGTACGAAAAGAAACCATAATTTTTAATTTTTTTAGCCAATGGATAACCTTGCAGAAAATCTGGATGGATGATAAGCGAATAACCCGCACTATCCTTATACTCTTCTGTACTGCCTATGAGTTGGTTGGGGGCGGTAAATAAAAGACTGCCCTCGTCAAAATCATAATAGCCCTGCCCGTACCGGAACTTACCGCCCAATTTGGTAATGAAAGAAGCTTTATAGAAGTGGGAGACGTAACTGACCGGCAGCCGACCAAAATCAATCTGCTCTTGGGTACCATCCAACAAAGTAATCAAAGGAAGGACCGGCCCCGGTAAACCCAGCATGCGGTGTATTTCCGGGATAGATTCCAGGTTAGGGACCTTTGAGGTTTCGCTTTTCATGTGAAAAAATAACAGGCATGACCAGCAACTGTCTTGGTCGCCGGTCATGACTTGAATTTTAAAATAATGTGGTTTCAGTAACTATTTAGCCCAAACTACCACGGCAACGGCCCGTCTGGACCGGTAAAGCTAGCAGTTGCGCGGTTGGTATCTAGGGCTGCCTGCACCGGTTCCCGCGAGCCTACTTCCACTGAATCGGTGCCCTGGAAGTTGTTCAGAGCAGTAGCCGTAAAGCCGGGACTAGGGGCGATAACTTTAATATTTTCACTCTCCAACTCTATGGCAAAAGCCATGGTAACCGCATTAAGTGCTGTTTTGGAAGCGGCATACACTACACCGAAATGTTCCCGGGCCCAGCAAGCCGGGTCCGAGATCCAGGTGAGGGAACCCAACCCACTGGATACATTCACAATTCGGGCGGCCGATGATTTCCGAAGCAAAGGCAGCATGGCTTGTGTAACGGCAATAACACCAAATACATTCGTCTCCCATACCGTCCGTACCTCGTCAAGAGAGGCAGTGGTGGCTTTGCCGGCCGCGGTGGCATCTTCCAGGGTGCGGCCCGGCTGGCCGGCATGGGCAATAGCGGCATTATTCACGAGCAGGTCTAAACGCCCTTGTTCCTTTTGGATTTGCACTACCGCCGCACTAATGCTAGGTTGCTGGGTTACGTCCAGTTGAATCGCCTGCGCCTGGGCTCCCATTTCCGCAGCCGCTTTCTCCCCGTTGCTTAGGTTGCGGGACCCGACGTATACAATATACCCATTTTCCGCAAGCGTTTTTGCAATCTGATAACCTACTCCCTGGTTCGCACCGGTTACCAAGGCAACGAGCGGGTTGTTTGTTGATGACTTAATTTGATTTTCCATAACCGTAATGATTAATAAATTCAGTAATGCAAAGATTGGGGGTGAGGGCGGTACCAGTCTTAACCAAATCAAGGATTTTTGTAACCAAACAGAAAATACGAGCTGGTATAATTAGAATCTTAGAAAGATATCACATTACCAAAATTGATCAAAGCGCCGTTTGATGTAGGACTTGCGTTCTGTATTCCTTGTGGAACCTTCAGGATAGCCGGTTTATAATCATCTGGTCAAGTACCAATGGTTTCACGCTTCATCCAAATTCAAACTAGGGTATCTCATAGAAAGAAGCATCATAAACCTCTGTTGGAGCTTCTATTTTTAGGTATACCGTGGCACAAAAAACAATCTAAACTTAGAAGTGATTATATTTGATTTTCGCAAACCAGTCGTAAAATGATAGGCGTCGCTTCATTGCAAGATTTTTACCGGGAAATGGGGTTTATAAATAATAATGAACTCGAAACCATTCTGCCCGATGGTATCAATAAAGAAATTGGTCATTTTAACGTGTTCAGTATTGCCAGTGCGCGGAAGAAGTTGAAGGAAAACAAGGTAATGCCTTATAATCGGAGGACTTACTACAAAATAAGTTTGATTAACGGGTATAATCGCGCGGAATACGCCGATAAATCCATTGACATTCCCCAGCACGGGTTATTGTTTGCTTCGCCTAAAGTACCATACAACTACCTGCCGCAAGACGAAAACCAGTCTGGTTACTTTTGCATTTTTACCCACGAGTTTCTGGCTACTTCGCGGAGCGGCGTAATTCTGGACGAGCTGCCTATATTTAAACCGGGCGGTTACCCGGTATTTCAAATAAATGAAAATCAGGTAAAAGAACTGAAACAATTGTTTGAAAAGATGTTTCAGGAACTGGCGTCGGACTACCCCTACAAATACGATTTGCTGCGCAATTACGTGTTAGAGTTAATCCACTACGGTCAGAAATTACAACCCGATATTGCTCAGTATACTACCCATAATGCCACGGCCCGCATTACCGGATTGTTTGTGGAGTTGCTGGAACGCCAGTTTCCAATTACTTCGCCGGGCCAGCAAATAGAACTGCGGGCCGCGAAAGACTACGCCGAGCGTTTAGCCATCCATGTGAACCATTTGAACAAGGTTTTGAAAGAAAATACCGGCAAAACCACCTCTGACTTTATTAGCAGCCGTATGGCTCAGGAAGCCAAGATCCTGCTCAAGCAAACCGACTGGAACGTATCTGAAATTGCCTATGCCTTAGGCTTTGAAGAGGTAGCCCATTTTTCTAATTTTTTCAAAAAACAAGCCGGCTTGTCTCCGTTGGCTTTCCGATCCTGACGCGCCTATTTGATTCTTGCAAATAATGGATTGATCCGTGCAAACACCCGCCCGGTAAATTGCGCCACCTTTGTAGTATAAATTTTAAAAAATGACTACAAAAAATAAAATCGCATTAGTTACCGGCGGGAGCCGGGGATTAGGCAAAAATATGGCTCTGAGCTTAGCCCAAAAGGGAATCGACGTGGTGCTTACGTATAACAGCTACCAACAGGAAGCCGAAAAAGTAGTAATGGAAATACAAGCCCTGGGGCAACAAGCCGCCGCTTTCCAGCTGAATGTTGCCGATACCAAAACCTTTACTACTTTCTTTAGCCAGGTAACCGCGTACTTAACTGAGCAAACCGGCAGCCCTAATTTCGATTTCCTGATTAACAACGGCGGCACTGCCCTGTACGCGGCTTTTGCCGATACCACCGAAGAGCAGTTCGATGAGATAATTAATATTCATTACAAAGGCGTATTTTTCTTAACGCAAAAAGCCTTGCCGTTTATCAATGATGGCGGCCGCATTATTAATATTTCTTCGGGACTGGCCCGCTTTTCTAATCCGGGTTCCTCTGCGTACGGCGCAACCAAAAGCGCAGTAGAAGGGCTTACCCGCTACCTGGCTCGTGAATTGGGTGCCCGAGGAATAGGCGCCAATGTGGTAGCGCCCGGGCCTATTGCCACTGATTTTGGCGGTGGCCACGTACGCGACAACAAAGCCCTGAATGACCAGCTTGCCAGCGTAACGGCATTGGGCCGCGTGGGTTTGCCCGAAGATATTGGCGGCGTAGTAGCCTTTTTATGCTCTGAAGAAGCCCGTTGGATAAACGGCCAACGCATTGAGGTAGCGGGGGGAATAAATTTGCAAGAGCAAATTGAGCGGCTTCAATTAGTTTGGGAAAGGACTGTTGGTTAGAGATTACCAACAGTCCTTTTTTGTTTTTATTCACCTGCCCGCGATTTACCCTTTCAGAGTTGAGGAATAGATTTTAAACAGTGTTATAGGAAGTGCCTAATTTTAGATATTGCTTATACAACAAGTGCAGTTAAAGCAGTATTACCTTACCGAAATTAATTTCGGCAGTGAGTAGTAACTAAAAGGAAACGATGAAGTGGATGCTGCAGGTTGTAACGTAGTTTAAAACCAGGCACAGTCACTTAGCAGTAAATGGAAATCATCTAAAATAAATTCACTTGAATGTCTCTTGATGAATATAAGAGATTTAACAGAAAGGGGCAGAATTGGTGAAAGTCATCATATAACAAATTGTAAACTGATAGGCAAAAGGAGAAGAAAACAAGGGGTAACCACAACTAAATGGCAGCCGAGTTTCATTTATCCTATGTTGCATAACTTCTAATTGCCGCTATCACAATAGACTTGAATCTAAGATCCAGTCTCCCAACTGCCACTATTATTCTTATAAGACCGTTGAATTAATTTAAAATATGAAGAACCGCTCTTTTCGATTTAAAGTAAAAAGGGTTCGCAAAAGAAGCAGTAAAACGGAATCGGTTGAATCTTTTATACTTTCTTTTTTTTGACTACTTTCCGATGCAGAAGTTTTTTAAGTAAGCTATCTGACTGAATGACAGTAAATTAAATATTTTTTGGTAACAAATAGGTAACAATACTGTTGCTATTTCAGATTCATCTTCTACAACGAACAAATTATTGTGAGCAAATGTGTTTGAAACCTTGCTGTTTTGACCTGTTTTTAGCCTCATCAAAGAACTAACAAGTTTCTAATGACTAACGATGCCATTTCTAGTATGGGTAGCTTAAAACGCCTAATTTGACAAGTTTTACTTTGCCAGTTTTAGGATTCTAAAAGCCCCCCTAATCACTATCACAAAGACTATGGCTCCAATTACCAAATCCGGCAACGCGGAGCCGGTGAAGAGCACCAGAACACCGGCCAAAATCACCCCTGCGTTTATGATTATGTCGTTTGAGGTGAAAATCATGGTGGCCTGCATGTGGGCTTCTTTGCTCTTGCTCTTTTGTAGCAGATAAAGGCAAAAGGCATTTGCAATAAGAGCCAAAGCGGATACTACTATCATTGTCTGGAAATTCGGCAAAGCCTCTTGCCCTATGGCTCGGCGCACCACTTCCACAAAACCCACTATGGCAAGTAGCAACTGGAAGTAACCGCTTGCCTTGGCTACGTTCTTCTTTCTGGAAGCTGCTGCACCTACCGCGAACAGGCTCAAACCATACACCAAAGCATCTGCCAGCATATCCAAGGAATCCGCTACCAGACCCATTGACTTTGAGATTATGCCTGTGGTCATTTCCACCAGAAAGAAGCCGAAATTGATAGCCAAAACCGTCCAAAGAAGCTTCCTTTGGGCTTTTGCATCTTCCACTTCCAGTTCTTGTTCCGTCTTCTCTGTGTTCAGGAGCGCGGAGCCCAGGCCGAGTTCATTGATTAGGCCATTAATCAAATCAATTTGCCCTGCATGGAAAACGGTTAACTGCCTGTTTTTCAAGTCAAAGTCCAACCCCTTCACGGCAGAAATACCGTCCAGTTTCATGCGCACAATGCTTTCCTCTGCTTGGCAATCCATGTGCTGAACCCTGAAAGTAGATTTATCCATTTTTCTATTCGCCAAAGGTATTGATTCAGTGGGTTTTATCTGGTTTTTAGGAATTATGGAATCACCTCGTAAAAGGTAAGCAGATTCCTGTGGTGGTCTAATGCCGCAAACTCCTTATCCCCCCACGGCTGTTCCACCACCACTGTTTCGGTGTCGTAGATAACGCCTTGGCTCTGGTATTCCCTGAATAATTCATCTATTCCCTGTACCTCTATTCTGCAACTGGCAGTACCGGCCAGAAAGCTTTCGGCACCACTGCAAACAGGCAGAATGGACAATGCCGCGCCTTTTGAACGCCAACTTTCATCCCCAGACTTCCATAGGTGTAGTTCCACCTCGTCACGGACTAAAATGGCGAACTCGTCTTCATGGTGACGCGCCTCAAAGCCAAGCTTTTCAGAATAGAATTTGATTGATTCCCCAATATTCCTAACCGGAAGTGCAGGAATGGATTTCTTCATCTTCATGCTTGCGAAGATGCTATGCGCAACACGGTTTATCCTGTTGGATAGGGGGGCATTTCACTGTACCGTAGCTACAGAATACGCAGCAGTCACCCTGCAATGGCTTCAATACGGTATGGCAGTTATCACACTCATAGAAGTACTGACATGCGTCTGTGGGCATTTGCTCTTCTTTGGCGTGACCGCACTCAGGGCATGTGATAGTGGAAGCAGTAAGAATCTCCATTACTTCTTAATCTTGGTTTCTGTGACTTTGTAACCAGTTGCTTTTATGGCTTTCTCTACCTGTTCAAGTGACGTTTTTGATTTGTCAAACTCCACCACGGCATTGGAATTGGCATAGGAAACCTGTAAGCCCACAATGCCCTGCAACTTGTTCACCTCACTGGCAACGTGCCCTTCACAGGCGGCACAAGTCATTCCAGTGATGGTGAACTCTGCCACTGTTTTGGCCTTGGGCTTTTCCTGCACTTTGGGTGCCGTCTGTCTTTCAGGAGCCGCGTAAAACACGTTGGCATAGTTGGGGAAAGTGAGCATTAACAGCGCGAACGCGGTCACAACGGTAAGGAAAGTTTTGCTTTGCATAAATCTGGGTTTATCTGGTTCACAATTACAATCATTCTGGGGCTGTGGCCTGAATTTCTGGTACCAAGCAAATGCCAGTACCGCCAACGTAAGGCCAATTAGCCAAGGCCGCAAAGTGGCAACCCAAGCCAAGGACGAGGCCAGTCCGCCTGCTCCGGCCACAAGCGCAAGAAGAGGGGTGATACAGCACATGGAAGCCGCAATGGCAGCCACTAGGCCTGTTCCGGCCAGTTTATTTTCAGTCTTCATACCGCTTCCAACACTTCGCTCTCTGCAATTATTTGGAAAAAAGGCCTTAAAACGGTCGCGTACTTCGGTGAAAGGGAATAGTAGATGGTTTGCCCCTCTTTGGTGGACTGGATAAGGCTTCTGTCTTTCATCTTGCGAAGGTGCTGTGACACAGCCGAAACGGTGACACCCAGAATGTCGCTCAAATCACACACGCAAAGCCCTTTTTCCTCTGAAAGGAGAAAAAGGATTTTCAGCCTAACGGGGTTTCCTGCCATTTCCAAGCCATTGGCTACGTGGGTAAAGGAGCCATTAAGGGTGTCAATAGTCGCCTTGCAACGTGTTATCTGGGAAGTGTCCGTGAAAGACCTGACACAAGAAGTATTTTCCATGGTGCAAAGGTAAAGGTATTTAAGTGTTTTAGCAAATGCTTAAATAAGCCTTTAAACACATTAAATTTAAAATAGGCCTGAAACCTCTGTTTTTTCCAAAGAGCGTCTAAACGCCTTTACTACTTGGTTTCTATGGCGTTTAGAACGTCTTTCATCACTTTTGGTGGTAAAATGGCATGTAAACGGCTACGCAAATGCCCTATTAACAGCGTTTAACTGTAATTTACTGTAGTTTTTAAATGTAGGGTCTTTGAATCCAAAACCATACAAATGCCTTTTATTTAAATGTATGTTATCCTATTGGTTTACAATGGCTTAATCTATGTCATTGGTGCAAATGCCTTTCCCTAATGTCTTTCAAAACGTCTTCCAAATGCCCTTTTGTCAATGGTCAAGCTTCGCTACGCTCTGCTTCCATTCGCTTTCGCTCATGGTTCTTTTTCCTGTTTCCTTTTTTTGGCATTTGGAAGACGTTTTATTGAATCATTTAATTGGTTTTCAGTTGTTTAAAATGTGTCTTT
The DNA here is from genome assembly GCF_014269285.1 of Rufibacter sediminis. GTDB lineage: Bacteria > Bacteroidota > Bacteroidia > Cytophagales > Hymenobacteraceae > Nibribacter > Nibribacter sediminis. Next base: position 160,146 of record NZ_JACOAF010000021.1, on the reverse strand, counting down.
GGTTGAAAATATCATTTCAAAATGTCTTAAACTTTGTACCTTAACATAGCACTGCCTCTGGGAGCGCGGCCAGAGCCAATCTCTTCAAGCCCTTTGCCAATGGGTTGCCATTCTTACTGGTTACTTGCTCTATGGTCTGGGCGAAATAGGCGTTTGCTTTGTCAATGAACCCTTCCGTTAGAATGTCTGCCATTGTTAAGCTTCTAGCTAACCCCAAAGCCCTTTTCATGGCAGATGAAGAGAATAGGCGCAATTCTATGCGCGTCTTCCCCTCTTTGGCGTAGAACAGCAAGAATTTCTCTGCACGGCCAGTCTTTCCGTTAGGCGTGGTGCTGAAAGCGAAGTTGTAGCTGTCTTTGTAGTCAATGCGCTCTGGTTGCCAATAGGAGGGTGCCTTTAGGTGCCCCCTTACTGCCCTGAAACTGGTAGGGCTAAAGGTAATGTCATGTGTTATGTCTAACCTGCAAATCTGGAAATCTAGTAGGTTTAGCCCTGTGTGTTCCATGAGTAGTTCAATTGCCTCTGTAGCCTCTGTGAGTGTCAATAGGGTGCCATTGGTAGGGTGAACAAGCCTTGGCAATGCAATTTCCCAAGTGCAGGACTTAGTGGGCGCATGGTACTTCAATGGCTTGCTATAGCCAGTGATGGGGCAAACTATGTCAAACAAAATGTTGTTTCCTTCATAACCCCTGAACTTAAATGCAGGGTGGCTTCTCAAATAGGTTAATTCAATTTTTCTACCGTACAGTTTTATTGTGTCTGTACATAATCTTGTATTCACTTTTGCTATTCCTTTTAATGATTGAATGGGGCACGTGACGGTGCCCCTTTTCATTTTGGAATAGCGGATTGTTAATTCCAGTTCCCGACCTATAAGCCGGCGACCTTATGTTTAGATTCTAACTATTTGATTGCCAGTTAAAAAGAATTTGCTTTTTTTGGGCTTAAAATTGACTTAGAACCCATCCGCTCTTTTTGCTTATGTAAGCAACACCGTCTTCCAGTTCAAGCTGTATCTTCTCTGGGCTTAGGTCTGGGTTCTCTTTGAGTGAGGCCGGCTTGTAGCCACTTTCGCTCTGCATCTTCTCTTGGAAGTACTTATCATAGCGTTTTTTATCCAACGCTTTCTTTTGTTGTTCTTGGTGTCGGTCAAGCAGTCGCTTCACGGTAGTAGGCACAAAAGCCTTACCTCTTCTGGTTGTAAAACCCTTTTCATTCAGCTTGTCCGCTATCTGCTGTAGCTTCATACCCTTTTCATGGTACATGGTGACAAGCTCCGTGGCCTGCACATTAGCTTTATCTTCCAAAGCGTTGTTTTGCCGTGTTTTAAGGCTGTTTAGGCGACCTTCATTGGTAAGATTTGAAGGTGTTCCCAAAGAATAACCCTGTGCCTTTTTTGCGGCCAAAGCATCTTTCGTTCTTTTGCTAATCATTTCCCTTTCATGCTGTGCCATTACTGCGAAAATGCCAATGGTTAATGTGTTGGCTTCTGGCAAGTCTGCGGCTATGAAATCTACGCCTGAATCCCTCAAAGCGAAAATAAAGCCGGCATTACGGCTTAAACGGTCAAGCTTAGCAATAACCAAAGTGCTGTTGGTGGCCTTGGCGTGGGCAATAGCTTTCGCAAGTTCAGGCCTGTTGTCTTTCTTTCCGCTTTCTACTTCGGTAAATTCTGCGACCAGTATGCCTTTGCCATAAATGAAAGCGTTAACGCTGTACTGTTGCGCTTCAAGCCCTAAGGCACTTGCGCCTTGCTTCTGGGTGGATACTCTGTAGTAAGCAGTAAAAGTCTTCATTTCCTCTCTTTTCTTTGGATATGGCAAAGGTATGGAATAGTTAGCATTTATTGAACGACCGTTTGACAAATGTTAAAAATTATAAGATATTGAAAGACAGTTATTTGTCTAAACTCAAAAATTATAGGATTTAAAGAGTTAGTGGAGAGGGGAGAGTTTAAATTTAAAAAGTTATTACACTTTTAAATTTGTTGGGGTTATTTGACAGGATAAAACTCTAAATACACTGTTCTTCCATCTTGGGAAATACGTAAAGTATTAACTCCCCATTTACCATTATAGCACATTAAATAAAATCTAACACCCTTGTCTACTTCAATTGCATTTTCGTGCCATTGACCAGTACTGTTGTTTTCCCTAATGCCTTTAATACCAGAAAACTTTACCTCTTTGAAGCTATTGTACTCTACCAAAACCTGCCCGCCGAAAATAGACTTTGCTTCCCCTGCACTAAAGGATTCTTGGAAAGAACCATCTTTATTGTGTTTAGCCTTATCTAATTGGGCTTCAAGTTGGTTCGTTTTTTTTGTAAGGTCAAGATATTCATTAGTCTTATCCATCCCAAATGCTATAATAAGCGCAAGGATACCGTAAGTGATTCCGATTGGAGCACTAAAGTGAAGAGATTTAGTGCCTAATGATAAACTAGAATCATTTTTACCCCCATTCCCGATGATTGCTAGAAAGGAAAAGAATAGTGACACAGCACCAGAATACATGAAAAATTTTTCCATTATGGGTATGGGCTTTTAATTTCTTCTTAAAACCTATTTTTTTTCTTTTTAAGAAAGGAAGATGCTTCCTCTTTGATTTCCTCTACAGTTTTGTTTCGATTAGAAAGCATCCATTCGTCTAGTTCAGCCCTTTTGAAATAAAGTTTGTTCCCTAAAGGTTTATAGTGAGGTATTGAGTTAGAGGAAGTTAGCTTGTAAAGATAGGAAGATGAATAGCCTGTGTAAATTACTACCTCTTCTTGGGTTAAGACTTCTTTTTGTAAGATTAAAGATTTCTCTAATGCTTTCTCAATATTTGCCAATCTTTCAGAATCACTACTTACCGTTGGAAACATTTTTAACTGCTCTTCCCAAAAAGCTATTGTTTCAGGTAAATCACTTTGGATGGCATTTAATGATTCTGCTTTTTGCCCTAACCAATCCATCCAAAGTTTATAGCCAGTTACATTTTCATCTGTTCCATCATGGAACTTGTAAAATCCAACATGCTCATTTGCAACACCTTGGATAAAATAGTCAATTCCCTTAGTTTTAAATTTATGAAAAATGAAATTTAGCAGGGAAAGCTTTTCAGGCATAGGGGTTTCTTTAACCCCATCATTGAAAGTTTCAGTAACGTTGTCGCTAAGTACCACTTTCCAGAGGAAGGTGGTAAAGTGTCTTTCTATGTCTGGGTTCATTTGGCAAGATTTAGGTTTACCAAAGAAATGGCCGGTATCATGTTCACTGCTTCTTTCTTCTTAATGTCAACTATCTTGGCATAAATAGCTGTGGTTTTTATGTGGCTATGACCCAACAGCTTTTGGATTACGTACAAATCCGCCCCGTTGGTTAGGGCTAATGTTGCGAACGTATGCCTTGCGCAGTGGAAGGTAATGTGCTTGGTGATACCGGCTCTTAAACACCACTGCAAAAGACGCATGTTGTTATGAGCACTGTATTTAATGTTGAATATTTTCTTTTGAGGTTCAGAGGGTTGGCCTAAAATATTCAACGCGGTTTGATTTAGCGGAAGGTGGATAAACTTGTTTGTTGTTTTAACAGGTCTGAAATTTAAATTATCCCCGTCCACTATGTCCTTCCATTGAATAGACACCACATCAGACCAACGCAGTCCGGTATAGCAAGAAAATAGAAAAGCCCTTTTCAACTCTTCTGTTTCGCATTTTGCATTAGCCAAGTTTTGTACTTCATCAATGGTTAAGTACTCTCTGTTAGTTTCAGCCTGTCCTATTCCTTTCACCCGAAATGCAGGGTTTTCAAAAATTATTCTGTCTTCAAATGCTCTTCTAAGGGTGGCCTTAAACTTATTAAAATAAGAATCTGCACTGTTTTGTCCAACCTCTTTGGTAAGGTATGCTTTGAAACCTTCCACAAATTTTTTATCAACATGGCTAAATTGCAATGAGCCTTTTGAGTAAGTTTTAAGCTGTTTTATGGCACTTACCCAAACAGAATAATTACCCTTGCTTGCTTTTTTCTCTTCTGCTATTTCCAAAAAGTAAGAAAGGAAGTCTGTTGGCTTAGATTTCAAATCTATAAGGCCATACTGGTCATTCACCAGTTGTTGTTCAACCTTTAAACGTGCGGCCTCTGCTATTTTTCTGTTTTCCTTATCTTCTTTCTTGGAAATAGCATCTTTTCCATTTGTGATGGTAAAAGGGAAAAACTTAGTTTCTCTTTTTCCATTGTGGTAAATGTCTAAGTAAAGCTTTTCTTTCCCTTCCTTTGTTTTCTTGGCTCTTAATGCTACACCCATTTTGTTTCTTTTTGTTACCTACAGAGTGCAAAGGTAACAAATGGGTAACATGAAGACAACAAACAAAGGAAAACAAAGGAAGAAGAAAGAATGGTAAAACGTTGAAATTAAGCGGTTAATGGACTTTAGTTGGATAACGTTTTCCTTTGTTTGACCTATTTACTTTCCGATGCAGAACTTGGTGAAAATATTATCCAGCAGATCATCCGTAGTGATTTCGCCGGTGATTTCGCCCAGGTAAAACAGACAGCGGCGGATATCGGCGGCGAGCCAGTCACCGGTTAGACCGGAGGCGAGGCCTTGCAATACCTCTAGCAAAGCATCATCGGTTTTCTTCAGGCTTTGAAAATGCCGGAGGTTGGTGACAATGGTTCGGTCACCGGTCATGGCTTCGTTGGCGTGTACCTGATCCAGTAAGGCTTGTTTCAATTCCTCTAATCCTTCTTTGGTTCCAGCCGATAGAAAGACCATGTTCTCCCCATCAGAGAAGGCGGCAAGCTGCGCAGGGCTGGCGAGATCTTTTTTGTTACCCAACAACAGATAGGGCACCTGAGGCAATTCCAGGGCATCCAGTTCTTCCTGAACCTGCGCCGGCGAAGTGGTGGAGAGGTCAAACAGGTAGAGCACCAGGGCCGCTTTACGGAGTTGTTCTTTGGTGCGGGCCACCCCAATGGCTTCCACCTTGTCCAGCGTGTCGCGCAGACCTGCGGTGTCAATGAACCGGAAGCGGATGCCCCCGATGTTTGCCTCGTCTTCGATGACGTCCCGGGTGGTGCCGGGAATATCCGAAACAATGGCCTTTTCCTCATTCAGCAAAGCGTTCAGCAGGGTAGATTTCCCAGCGTTCGGTTTACCGGCAATCACGGTGGGAACACCGTTTTTCAGCACATTGCCCATCTCAAAGGACTGCAACAAATCAGCGATCAGGCGCTGCAAAGTGGTGATCAGGCGGCGCAGGGCATCCCGGTCGGCAAACTCCACATCTTCCTCGCTGAAATCCAGCTCCAGTTCTATCATGGAGGCGAAGTGAATCAGCTGCGCCCTTAAGGCTTTTATCTCCTGCGAAAAACCGCCGCGCATCTGCTTCATGGCCACCTGGTGCGTCAACGCCGAGTCAGAGGCGATGAGATCGGCGACCGCCTCGGCCTGGGCGAGGTCAAACTGGCCGTTCAGGAAAGCGCGTTTGGTGAATTCCCCAGGTTCGGCGAGCCGGGCGCCCTGCCGCAGAAACAGCTTCAGGAGCTGCTCGGTGATGTAAGGCGAGCCGTGGCAGGAAACCTCCACCACATCTTCTTTGGTGTACGACGATGGACCTTTGAAGAGGGAGATCACCACTTCGTCCAGAATCTTTTCGCCGTCCCGGATGGTCCCGAAATGGAGCGTGTGGGAGGCTTGCTTCTGCAGGTTCTTCCCTTTGAAAACCCCTTGCACAATGGAAATAGCCTCTGGGCCGGATAACCGGATGATGGCAATGGCCCCGTGGCCGGCGGCAGTGGCCAACGCCACAATGGTATCTTTGGAGAGAATGGAAGGTATCAAGGTCGTAATTCCTGAGTTCGTAGCCGTTTTGGGGCTATTTTTCCGAAAGGTACGCCAAAGCGCGCAGAAAATCTTTGGGTGGTATAAAACCGGGTACCCGCTCCATGACCTGCTGCTTCTCGTTCAGGAACACCGTTGACGGATAACTCATCTGCCCTTGCAACAGGGAAAGCGCCAGTTCATGGGCCCGATACTTCTCTACGTACTTATAGGTTTTCCCCTGGATGGTGATGGCTTGCCGCTGCTCCGCATTCAGTTTCACCACATAGAAGTCCTGGTTCAGCTTCTTAATCACCTCCGGATTCTGGTAGACCTGCTTGTCCATTTTCTTGCACCATCCGCACCAATCGGTGTACACATCCACCAGAATCTTGCGCGGAGCTACCCGGTTTTTTTCCAAGGCTTGCGCCAGGGTAAGCCACTGAAGTTGCGCGGCGGGAGCTGTCCGGTCTGTCGTGCCGGCTTTGACCACCGGAGCGGCGGGAGCAGGGAACAGAAGCGAAAAGGAGGTGAGAAGCAAAAAGAAATAGTACATGTGAACAAAACAGATTCTATGGAGTTGGACAGCCGAACAGGAGAGGAGCCTCACCCGGCAGATACTTATACGTTAACCTTTAACATCTATTGTGCTACAGCTAAACTTTACATGAGGAGCCGCTAAAACACGGAAGAAATATAAGGCAGATTACTTCATATTACCCATTCCGTTTTAGGCCTGTTTTGGGCAAAAGTGCCTAAAAAGAGAAAGCCTATGCTTCGGCCAGAACTGCGGGCCTTCTCCGCCGCGCCACCAGGCCGTGGCTGGGCGAGAAGACAAACGCCAGCATAAACTGAACCCCAATGATGACCGAGATAGCACCCGCGACAGATCCGTTCAGCCAAAGCGCCAGATAGAAACCGGCCGCCGAGGCAATGATCCCGCACCCCACCGAAATCACCAGCATTTTCCGGAGGTCATCGGTGAGCAGGTAGGCGGTGGCGGGTGGGCCCACCATCAAGGCCACGACCAGAATCGCTCCTACAGATTCAAACGCCGCCACGGTGGTCAACGACACGGCCCCCATCAACAGGTAGTACCACAGCGAAGTGGAAATTCCAATGGCCGCCGCAAAAGCGGGATCGAAGGAGGTAAGGTATAACTGTTTGTAGAATAAGCTGATAAACACCAGCAGGATCACCAATACTCCCCCTAAAACCCAGACGGTACGAGGCCCCAGGTTCATCCCCGCCTCGGTGAGCCAAATGTCCAGAGGCACGTAGGCAATCTCGCCGTACAGCACGCAATCCTGGTCCAGATCTACCTTTCCGGCATACACCGAGATCAGGATGATGCCCAGCGCGAACAACCAGGTGAAAGTGACCCCGATGGAGGCATCGGCGGGTACGTTGGCTTTTTTGTGGAAGAACTCGATGAGGAAGGTGCAGGCCACGCCCAGTGCGGCGGCGCCAATCAGCATGGTCCAAACTTCCCGGGAGCCGCTGAACAGAAACGCCAACACAATACCCGGCAGCACGGCGTGGGAGATCGCGTCGCCTACCATGGCCATGCGGCGCAGAATCAGGAAACAGCCCAGCAGACTGCAGCTAACGGCTACCAAGGCCCCGGTCAGGATGATCCAAAAAGCATCTAGGTTCATGATTGTTGCGGAATTGAGGTTTGGTGCGGATCAGTGGTGGGGAAGTTCAACAGTTCTTCCAGCCGTTTTTCCAGCTCGGGGGTGAGCACGTGTTCAATGGACTCAGCGTCTTCGTGCACGTGATCGGAGGCCACTTGCAGGTACTGGGTGAGGTACAACTCCCATAAGCGGTGGAGGCGAACCACCCGCTGGGCTTCTTTTTTCCCGGCGACGGTCAAAGCCCAGCCTTGGGCGTTTTTCTTCACCAATCCCTGTCGGCACAATACTTCCAGTCCTTTGTTCATCCGGAGTAGCGGCTGTTTCCGGCGTTCAAGAATTTGTTGCTTGGTGTAGGCGTGTTCGTATTCGGCGGTGGGCTCGCCCAGGTGGAACAGGGTTTTCAGAATGTTTTCGCGGGTCATCTGGCGGCGCACCCGGCGTTGCAGCAAGTAGCGGGCCAGCAAGCCTTTTTTGGGGGCTAGGATAAACGATAAAATCGCTAACAAAGACAGCAGCATGACAATCCAGGGCCCAGTCGGCATAGCGGGTGCGGTGAAGGAGACAAAGGCCCCGGCCGCTCCGCAGAAGGCACTCATGAGGGCGGCAATGGTGACCATGATGCCCAGCCGATCGGTCCAGAACCGGGCGGCGGCGGCGGGGGTGATGAGCATTGCCGACATAAGCACCACGCCCACGGACTGAATTCCCACCACTACCGCCAGCACCGTCAGGGTGGTGAGCAGCAGTTCCAGCGTGCGTACCGGCAACCCGATGGTGCGGGCGTACGCCATGTCAAACGAAAGCAGCTTGAATTCTTTGTACAGCAGCAAAACACTGGCCAGCAACAACACCGCCACCGCTCCGAAGGTGATCAGATCCTGACCCACCAGCGCCGCCGCGCTCCCGAAAAGGAATTTATCCAGGCCACTTTGGTTTTCGTTGCCTGAATGCTGAATAGAGGTCAAAAACAGGATGCCCACCCCAAAGAACACGGATAAGACCAGGCCAATGGCCGTATCTTCCTTAATTCTGCTCTTGGCGGTGATGACATCGATAAGAATGAGGGAAAGCCAGCCCGTCACAAAGGAGCCAAGCAGCAAGATCAACGGGTTTTTCTCGCCCGTTAAGATAAAGGCGAGGCAAACACCCGGCAGCACCGCATGGGCTACGGCATCACCCACCAGCGCTCTTTTGCGGAGCACCGTGAAACAGCCCACCACCGCTGAACTGGCCGCCAGCAGAATAGACCCGATGGTGACGAACCGCACGTTGGCATCTGACATGCTCAGGAATTCCCAGAGTGTGTTCATTTGCGCGAAGGTTTGGTTTCCCGGATGGGGAAGTTCTGTTTCTGCAGCAACTCACTTACCCGGCTAAGTTCCGTCAGGCGGCCGCCGTAGGTTTTCTCCAGCAAGGCTGGGGTCAGCGTCTCGTTTGTGGGACCAGAGGCCACCAGCCGCATGTTGAGCAGAATGATCCAGTCAAAGTAGTCCTGCGCCGATTGGAGGTCATGGTGCACCACCACTACGGTTTTACCGGCATCGCGCATGAGACGCAACAGTTCAATGATGGCCGTTTCGGTGGCGATGTCTACCCCGGCGAAGGGTTCGTCCATGAGGTAAAGGTCGGCATCCTGGGCCAGGGCGCGCGCGAGGAACACCCGCTGCTGCTGCCCACCCGAAAGCTGGGAAATCTGCCGGTTGGCGAAATCCTGCATGCCTACTTTCTCCAGGGCCTCCATTGCCTGGTGCCGTTGTTTGGCTCCCGGCCGCCGGAAAAGTCCCAGCTGCCCGTAGGTTCCCATCATGGCCACATCCAGAGCCGAGGCAGGAAAATCCCAGTCCACGGATTCGCGTTGCGGCACATAGCTCACCTTCTGGCGCACCTCGGCCATTGGTTTCCCGAACAACTCCACATAGCCGCTGTTCAAGGGAAGCAAGCCCATTATTGCTTTGATCAAAGTGGATTTCCCGGCTCCGTTTGGCCCGATGATCCCTACCAAAGCTTCATGCGGCAAGGTCAGGTCCACATCCCACAGTACCGGCTTCCGCTGATAACTCACCGTCAGGTCATGAACCTCCAGTACCGGATTTGTCACGTGTTGTATCATGGGCTAGTACGCTTTCTAATTTAATTTACGGTTTGGGTGAAAGAAGATAGTTTCTTGTTTTCTTGAAACTTATGGATGTTTCTGTTTCAGCTGATCTAATCGTGAGACACACAACCAACAGGTTCTCAACCGCGCCTCGGCAACAGGTGAAAACAGTTTCATGTATTACATTACTACTAACTTCCAGTACTACTTCAATCCAGACGTTTTCTGCTTGTTTTTGAAAAAACGAAGCCAAAACGCCTAGTGGTTTCCTCCTTCTTTGGTGCTTACTTCAAGGCTTGCACGATCTTTCCTACATTCACTTTCACCATGCCCGCGTAGGTTCCGGCCGGACCATCGGCTTCGCCCAGAGCATCTGAGTAAAGGGTTCCGCCTAATTTGATTTCGTGGCCTTTCTGCCGACAGCCTTCCAGCACGGCTTCAATGGCTTTCTGCGAAACTGAGGTCTCTACGAAGACCGCTTTGACTTTCCGGTCCACAATGAAGTTCACCAGCGAGGAAACGTCTTGTAGGCCAAATTCAGAGACCGTGGAAATACCCTGCAGCCCCTGCACCTGAATGTGGTAGGCATCGCCAAAGTAGCCGAAGGCGTCATGGGCGGTGATCAGGATGCGCTGCTGGGCCGGAATGGAAGCAATCTGTTCGGTGGTCCAGCGGTGCAAACTGTCTAGCTGCGCCTGGTACGCCCGGGCATTGGCCTGGTAGTAGGAGGCGTTCGGTTTGTCTTGCTGCTGCAGCTTCACAGAGATGTGTTCTACCACCTGGCTCCAGAGCTGCACATTGAACCAGACGTGCGGGTCATGGCTGTCCTGGAACTCGGGCAATCGGCGGAGCTCCTTTTCCGGAAGTCCTTCGGCGGCCGCCCACACCACTTTCTGCCGGGCCAACTTTTCCAATACTTCGCCCATTTTTCCTTCCAAATGCAAGCCGTTGTAGATGATGAAGTCGGCTTCGCGCAAGGTCTGGAGATCTCCCAGGGCGGCTTTGTACAAGTGCGGATCTACGCCCGGCCCCATCAACGCCGTTACCACTGCCCGGTCACCTACCACATTTGCCACCGCATCTCGTAGAATTCCGGTGGTGGTCACGATGTAAAGTTTGCCTTCCTGGTGGGCTTTGGCTCCCGGCGTGTTTTTCGGATTACAAGCCATGATCCCCAACAACAGGGCAAAGATCACGGAAAGACGTTTAAGGCTCGTTTTCATAAAAGCAGGGCTGAAACGCACCTCAGGGATTGATGACGAATATCTTCTCAAGTACATCTGAAGACAATATGACGGACTTTGTTTTTTCTATGCTGATTTCAAGCGAATTATCATACGGAATCTTATCCATGACTTGCAGCTGCGTGCCGATCTGAATTCCCACGCGGTTGAGGTATTGCAGGAACGAGGGCTGCGAGTCTTTCACCCGGCAAACCACTCCTTGCTGATCCACTTCCAAAGAGGCCAGGGTCCGTTGTTCCACCTCGCGCAGTTCGCCCGCTTCGGTGGGGATGGGGTCGCCGTGCGGGTCAATGCGCGGGTGGCCCAGGAACTCGTCCAGGCGCTTGATCAGCAATTCAGATTTCACGTGCTCCATCTGCTCGGCCACCTCGTGAACCTCGTCCCAGGTGAAGTGCAGTTTCTGCACCAGAAAGACTTCCCAAAGGCGGTGTTTCCGGATGATCTTCAGGGCGACACGGTGCCCCTCGTCGGTGAGTTGCACACCGTGGTATTTCACGTAATGCACCAGGTCCTTGGCGCTCAGCTTCCGCAGCATGTCACTCACCGAGGCGGGCTTTGTTTCCAGGGATTCAGAAAGCGCGGTGGTGCTCACCGCGCTCTCTCCGCCTCCGGATAATTTATAAATGGCCTTGATGTAGTTTTCTTCGGCGGTACTTTGCATGTTGTTCTACCAGCGAATCAAGGCCGAGGCCCAGGTGAAACCACTTCCAAAGGCCGCCAGGCAGATCAGGTCGCCTTCTTTCACGCGTCCTTCTTCAAACGCCTCCGAAAACGCGATGGGCACAGAGGCCGCCGTGGTATTGCCGTATTTCTGGATGTTGCTGAAAATCTTGCTGTCGGGTAGTTTCATCTTCTGCTGGATGAACTGCGTGATGCGCAGGTTGGCCTGGTGGGGTACCACTAAGTCCAGATCCTCGGCGGTGACGCCGTTCTGGGTCAGGGCTTCGTTGATGACTTCGGGGAAGCGGGTCACGGCGTGTTTGAAGACGGTGCTGCCGTTCATGATAGGGAAGATATCACCGCTATCAATGGTCTGGTAGGTGAGGCGCTCCGCATCGTTGCTGGAAGGGCCTTTGGTCATCAGTTCCTCCGCAAATTCGCCTTGGGCGTGTAAGTGGGTGGACAGAATGCCCCGGTCCAGGCTATCAGAAGGAGTCAAAACGGCGGCTCCGGCTCCGTCGCCGAAAATCACGGAAACGGACCGGCCTTTGTCTGAGAAGTCCAGCCCCGAAGAGTGAATCTCAGAACCTACTACCAGTACGTTGTTGTACATGCCGGTTTTAATGAACTGATCTGCCAGAGAAAGGGCATAGATAAAGCCGGAGCACTGGTTTCTAACATCATAGCACGGAATATCTGAGATACCCAGCTCACGCTGCAGCAATACCCCGGAACCGGGGAAGAAATAATCGGGGCTCAGGGTGGCGAACACGATCATATCCAAATCTTGGGCTTCCAAGCCGGCTTTCTCCAGGGCTTTGCGGGCCGCTTTGGCCGCCATGTTAGCGGTGGTGTCTTTGCCAGGTTCAAAATAACGGCGCTCATGAATACCGGTGCGTTCCACAATCCAGGCGTCGGAAGTATCCATGAGTTTCTCCAGGTCTGCGTTCTTCACTACCTTCTCTGGGACATAGTGGCCGAGGCCAGCTATACGGGAGTTTCTTAGTTCTTTTGTCATAGTTCGTCAAATATACGTATCTGTAAATAAATGTTTAGGTTTGTCTAAATTAATTTTCCCGCGTGCTAAAGCTTCAGCAGATCTCGGATGATGGTCTGCACTTTCTGCTCTTCTTCCTGCCAGAAAACCGCTGCCGGAATACCTTCTGGGTAGTACGTGTTCTTCAGGAGAACCTCTACGTCCTTTAAGGATAATCTCTCAGAAAATCGGATGGTAAAACCGGCTTGGGTTTTGTCTAGAATATCAGCCCATAACGGATTGGCTTCGGTGATGACCACTAACCCGTTCCCGAGGTACTCAAACAGTTTGGTGGGAACACAGGAAAACGTGCTGGGATGCGGCCGATAAGGCAGAAGCCCGACGTGGTGTAGCCTTTCCTGAACCAGGATTTCTTCATGCGGCACCAACGTTTCTCCGCCTATCAGTTGTACATAAGGCAGGTCTTTCACCAAGGACTTCAATTCCCGGAGAAATGCCTCCTCGGCGCAGTAGCCGATGATGGTCAGTTCTGCCTCGGGGCGCCACGTTCGCAGTTGTCTGGTAAATTCAATGGCTTCCAGCACCCCATACAGCCGCGAGATGGTGCCGGAATACAGGAGCCTGAGCGGACGGAAGGCTTCCAGAGAAATAGGGAAGGACCGTTCTGAAGAGAACGAAGCGGCTGGCGGCAAGTATTTGTTTTGGAGCACGGTATAGCGCTGGCCCAGGAACGGCAACTCTTGCGCGTAGGAAGTTTCGGCCAGCAGGAAATGACTTACGGAGCTGGCTGCTGCTTTCTCCAGCGCCCGGACCAGAAACCCTAGGACTTTCCCGAGCACACCTGGATACACTGACTGGGTAGTTAAGTTCAGGTAATAGTTTTCCTGAACGTCATACACCAGCGGGCAGGAATACAGCTTGCTGTAGAGCCAACTCAGCGGCAGTAATTCATGCGTTGCCACCAGCAAGAGCTGCGGGCGCACCTGCCGGAGCAGTTTCCAGAACGTCAGCTGCGCGGCAATTCTGCCGAAGGAGAGGCGCCGGAAGGAAAAAATGGGATGGAAGGTGATCGCCTGTTTTGCAGCCGATTTTGAGAAATGAGCCTTAAAACCCGCTAGATGAACCTCTACTTCCGGTAGTTTGGCCAGGCTTTGGCCTATTTTTTCATACAATCGGGTGTCAGAAACCGGCTTTAGTAAGGAGGCCAGCAGAATTCGTTTTCGAATCATCGCCACAATTTAATAAATTTGGTTTCTTATTCTTTCACAAAGACGAAATGAACGATTTACAAGAAGAAATAGAAAAGGCGTGGGGTGACCGCTCTTTGCTGGGTTTCAAAAGCACTCAGGAAGCCATCAGATGTGTGATTCACCACCTGGACCGCGGTGAGCTTCGGGTTGCGGAGCCTACCGGCACGGAGAAATGGCAGGTAAACGAATGGGTGAAGAAGGCGGTACTCATGTATTTCCCAATTCAGCAGATGGAAACCATTGAGGCGGGTCCTTTTGAGTTCCATGATAAAATTCCGTTGAAAAGCGGCTTCGCCGAGTTGGGCGTTCGCGTTGTGCCGCACGCGTTGGCGCGCTACGGGGCCTATATTTCCAAAGGAGTTATCCTGATGCCTTCTTATACCAACATTGGGGCGTACGTAGACGAGGGAACCATGGTGGACACCTGGGCTACGGTGGGTTCCTGCGCGCAGGTGGGCAAGCACGTGCACCTGAGCGGCGGCGTTGGTTTAGGTGGCGTGCTGGAGCCGGTGCAGGCCGCTCCGGTTATCATTGAAGACGGGGCGTTCATCGGCTCGCGCAGCATTCTGGTGGAAGGTTGCCACATTGGCAAAGAAGCGGTGATTGGTGCCAACGTGTGCATCACGGGTTCTTCCAAGATCATTGACGTGACCGGCTCTGAGCCGAAGGAATACAAAGGATACGTGCCGCCTCGTTCAGTGGTGATCCCGGGTTCGTACACGAAGGAATTCCCGGCGGGTTCTTTCCAGGTGCCTTGCGCGCTCATCATCGGGCAACGCAAAGAAAGCACAGATCTGAAAACTTCTTTGAACGATGCCCTGCGCGAAAACGCGGTAGCCGTTTAAGGACTGTTTTCTTCAAAATAGCCCAAAAACAGCAGAGGCCGTCAATATGCCGGCCTCTGCTGTTTTTGGGCTATTACATCTTATGGTGTTTTGCGCCTGTTTTCCAGAAAACGGCCCTGAAACGACCATCCTTTAAAGTTCTGAAGTTCTTAGCGCTTCCGGAAAGTGTCGGCTACCACCAGGTCTTTAGTTCCGTGGGAGTAGCTGTAGAAGCCCTGTCCGCTTTTCACGCCTTTGTGGCCGGCCTGTACCATGTTCACCAGCAAAGGGCAAGGCGCGTATTTCGGGTTCCCGAACCCGTCATGCAGCACCCGCAGGATGGACAGACACACATCCAAACCAATGAAATCGGCGAGTTGCAGGGGTCCCATGGGGTGAGCCATGCCTAGTTTCATGATCGTGTCAATCTCCTCTACTCCGGCTACACCTTCATACAGCGAATAGATGGCTTCGTTGATCATGGGCATGAGAATGCGGTTGGCCACAAAACCAGGGTAATCATTTGCTTCGGCCGGAATCTTACCCAGCTGCCTAGAAAGCTCCAGGATCTGATTGGTGACTTCATCACTAGTAGAATAGCCTCTGATCACCTCCACCAGTTTCATGACCGGCACCGGGTTCATGAAGTGCATGCCAATGACTTTATCGGGGCGCTGGGTAACGGAGGCGATTTTGGTGATGGAGATAGAGGAGGTGTTGCTGGCCAAGATGCAGCTGGGTTTGGTGAAGCTCTCCAGTTGCCGGAACAGCTCCAGTTTGATGTCCACGTTTTCAGTGGCCGCCTCAATGACTAAGTCGGCGTCTTTCACGCCTTCCTCCAGTTGGGTGAAGGTGGTGATGCGCGCCAGGGTTTGGCTTTTCTGCTCTTCGGTGACGGTGCCTTTGGTCACCATGCGGTCCAGGTTCTTGCCGATGGTGCCCATGGCTTTGGTGAGCGACTCCTGGGAAATGTCAATCAGGGAAACAGAAAACGAGTTCTGGGCAAACACGTGGGCGATGCCGTTGCCCATGGTGCCAGAACCTATTACGGCTATGTTCATAGTTTATGTATTAGAGAATGAGCGTTAGTTAGCAAGATGAAATCACAAAACTAGGATATTTCCGGAGCCCGGCAAGAGAACGGGAGAAGTGGTTCCAAGAGAATTTAAACGAACAAACAACCAAGTAATTATATGTTTTTAAAAGTCTATATAAATCTTTTAAAATATTCTTGCGTACAAGCAGAAAAATCGATACAGAAATGGGTTGAATGATCCATTTCAAAACAACTAACCAAAACCAAACACAACTAAAACTATGGGAAATCTATTGTATATTATCGCAGTAGTACTGGTAATTATCTGGCTGATCGGGTTCTTAGGATTCGGAGACCAAGTAGGTGGCATCATCCACGTTCTGTTAGTGATTGCAGTCATCGCGGTGTTGCTGCGTTTGATACGCCGGGCATAACGCTTGCTCCGCTAAGCAAAGCACTGTCTCAATTTTGATCTTAACGTAACCTTTGACAATGGGAAATTTACTGTATATCATTGCGGTGGTGCTTGTCATTATCTGGCTCATCGGGTTCTTAGGATTTGGCGATCAGGTTGGCGGAATCATCCACGTATTGCTGGTGATTGCCATTGTAGCCGTTTTGCTAAGATTGATACGCGGGTAGAGCCAAGGCTCTACGAAAACAGAAAGGGCGATCCATTTGGATCGCCCTTTCTGTTTTACAGGTGTTTTCCGGAAATCAGGCCTAAAACAGACTTTCCTTAGACCAGTGAGTTCACACCGTACATCTGGGCACGCAACGCTTTGATGTCATCGTTGGTGAGGTATTCATCATAGGTCATGCGCTTGTCAATGATGCCGCTAGGGGTGATCTCGATGATGCGGTTGGCCACGGTGTCCACGAACTGTAAGTCATGGGAGCTGAACAGGAGGGAGCCCTGGAAGTCTTTCAAGCCGTTGTTGAGCGCGGTAATGGATTCCAGGTCCAAGTGGTTGGTAGGCTCATCCAGCACCAGCATGTTGCCGCTCTGCAACATCATGCGAGACAGCATGCAACGTACTTTCTCGCCTCCAGACAAAACGCGGGCTTTCTTAAGAGATTCCTCACCGGAGAACAACATGCGGCCCAGGAAACCCCGGATAAAGCTTTCGTCTTTCTCCACGGAGAACTGACGCAGCCAGTCCACCAAAGTTAAATCTGTATCGAAGAACTCGTTGTTATCTTTAGGGAAGTAAGCGGTGCTGATGGTGGTGCCCCATTTGTACTCGCCTTTGTCTGGCGTGGCTTCTCCCATGATGATCTTGAAGAAGGTGGTAGCGGCCAGGTCATTGCGGCTGATGAGCGCGATTTTGTCTTTCTTGTCTACCGTGAAAGTAACATCCTTGAAGAGGATTCCATCCTCGCCGTTCTTGGTCAGGTTGTCTACCTGCAACAATTGGTTACCGGCTTCGCGCTCCTGCTTGAACTGGATGTAAGGGTACTTCCGGCTGGATGGTCTGATGTCCTCCAGGGTCAGTTTCTCCAGTAATTTTGCGCGGGAAGTAGCCTGCTTTGATTTAGAGGCGTTTGCGCTAAAACGGGCGATAAACGCCTGGAGCTCCTTGCGCTTGTCCTCGGTTTTGCGGTTGGCATCGGTGCGCTGTTTGGTGGCCAATTGGCTGGACTCGTACCAAAACGAGTAGTTACCGGCGTACAGCTGAATTTTGCCGTAGTCAATGTCGGCCACGTGCGTACACACGGCATCCAGAAAGTGGCGGTCGTGGGATACCACAATCACGGTGTTCTGGAAGTTGTCCAGGAAGTTCTCCAGCCACATGATGGACTCGGCATCCAGGTGGTTGGTAGGCTCATCCAGCAATAGGATGTCTGGGTTCCCGAACAAGGCCTGCGCCAGTAAGACCCTGATTTTCTCATTACCGCCCAGGTCTTTCATGAGCGTGTAATGCATGTCCGGCTGAATGCCCAGACCGCTTAGCAGTTCCCCGGCTTCGTACTCGGCGTTCCAGCCTTCCATGTCGGCAAACTCGGCTTCCAGCTCAGAGGCGCGCATTCCGTCGTCCTCGTTGAAATCCTCTTTTGCATAGATGGCGTCTTTCTCGTTCATGATGTCCCACAGACGTTTGTGGCCCATGATCACGGTCTGGAGCACCGGAAATTCATCGTACTCATAGTGGTTCTGTTTCAGAACCGCCAGGCGCATCTTAGACGGGATGTCTACCGTGCCGGTGTTGGGGTCAATCTCCCCGGATAATATTTTCAGGAAAGTAGACTTGCCGGCTCCGTTCGCGCCAATGAGGCCGTAGCAGTTGCCGGGAGTAAACTTAATAGTGACATCTTCAAAAAGGGTACGTTTGCCGTAGCCAAGACTAACGTTGCTAGTACTGATCATGCTGCTCTGTGCTATATAATAGAGTTTCTGGGGCGAAGTTACCAAAAGAACTGAAAAGCTCCTTACCCACGGCCTAAAACCGCCTTTTTGGCCGCTCGCCCTTATCTACAGACAATCAAAGCGTTATTTCAGTTCAGCCAAAACAAGATTGCCTTTCTGGGGTTACTCTTCTACCGGATAAGTTAAAAAATATGCCTTTAGCACAACACCTATTCCCCTATTTAAGTATATAATATACCATATCTACTTTTTTGAAAGCAGAAGAAGTGTGTCTGTTTTCTTTTAACATGAACTAAAACAAAATAGAACTACAATGGAACAGAATCGGACAACGGTACAGAAAACGGGTACCTATTTCGGGATATTGACCGGCGTTGCCGCCATCATCTATATCATCTTATTACGGCTCCTGGGCCTCATTGAAAACGTGTCACTGCACTTTGTCACCGGCATCATTCTGGTGGTAGGGGTGTGCCTCGCCATCCGCCGGCATAAGATTGGCAGAACCGGTAAAATAGGGTACTTAGAGGGAATAGGGGTAGGTTTCTTTGTCGGCCTGGTATCCTCCGTTCTCTTCACCATTTTCCAGGTGCTGACGGACAAGGTATTCAACCTCGCATTATCCTATCCTTACGCGGCCAACGAAAGCTACGGAAATGAACAGACCATCTGGCTGATGGCCGTCACCTGGCTTCTGCTGGGAGTAGTGATAGGAGCCTTTGTGGGCTATATCGCCATGCAGTTCTTCAAGAGACCAGACCATAAGCTCACTTCGTAAAAGCATTTCTTGCTTCCCCTCATGAAAGCCTGTCTAGAAATAGTCAGGCTTTTTTATGTTCAGAGGAGGTTGCGGTGCTGAAACTTTACCTTTTTGAAGAATTGAGAGCAAATAGAAGTAAGCTGATTCAGGGGGTTGGAAGCAGGTAAAACACCATTCAAAACTGATCTAAGTAGAGGGTGATACCGTTAAATGAAGCAAATTGAGCCGATAGGTGGTTTTAATATAAGTTTTATGCTATATAGTAATAAGCATAATGAAATTGAACTTGGGGTCAGTGCAATTTGATTTTATGAGTTAAGTGCAATAACAAAATGTTAAATTTCCTATAACTTAAGCTATTTGCGCCGCGTTAAAGGACATATATAAAAACACAAAGAAATTTGATCTAATTCTACCTAAAGCGTCAACAACACCATGAAAAAGTTAATCTTATCCGCATTGTTTATTGGAGCCGTTTATACTGCTCAGGCTCAAACTAATTTAACAGGAACTGCTGCTGCTTCCCGCACTGTACTCTCCATGAGTGCGCAGGAAATGAGCCGCCAGATGTATAATGAATTAGAACTGAATGAAGGCCAGTACATCAAACTGAAAGCGTTAAACCAAGCGCGTTTTGACAAGTTCAGCGAGATTGAAAAAATGTATGCCTCTGACGCGCAAATGCGTGAAGCAAAAATCAAGGAAGTAAACGAGCAGCTTGACCAGGAGTTCGCTCAGATTCTTACGCCAAAGCAATTTACCTCTTACCTTGAAATGGATGGCCGTCCGGTAGCTCAGGCTGCAACCACTACAGAAATGAACGCCACCAGCACCAACGTTTCTGAAGGAACCACCACTACCAACTCCACTGAAACCGGTGCCGTAAACACCGAGGTCAAAGTGAAGGACGACAAAGTGAAAATGGAAAGCGGCTCTGACAAAGTGAAGCTGGAAGGCGATAAAATGAAAGCTGAGTCGGCCAGCGGCGAAATGAAGGTAAAAGGCAATACTGAAAAACTGAAAACCGAATCTGTTAAATACAAGTCTTCTCCATCTGAAACCAAAATCATCACTCCCGAAGGTAAATCCAAAGTGGAGTCTGACAAAATGAAGATCAAAACAGAGACCACCAAAAAGAAAGTGAAAAACTAAAAGTTGACGCTTGCCTAGAAAGCCGTTCTCCCTTAGAGGAGAATGGCTTTCTTTTTATAAGTGGTTTTTAGATTAATCGCGCAGCATGGTTGCTTCGCGCACATTGCCCAGCGCGTCCATGCGCACGGTGAGGGCCTCGGTTACGCTTGAGTCAGCCGCCACCTGGGTGCATTTAGGACTGCCGGAGAGATAATAGATGTAGATTTCCTGACTGCTGCTCAGCAACTCCTGCGCGTCTGGCTTGCCCAGAATCTTCCGGATGTCTCTCTCGTGTAAACCCACCAGTTTCAGCCGGATGTCCTCGGCTTGGTCCTTCAATTTCAACCGATCTCCTTTGCAGCCGTGCAAATCACCTTTCCAGGTTGGGGAGTCCAGGTTCAGGTCTGTGTTAGGGGAGGAGCAGGAAAGAAAATTCAGACATAAAAAACAGCTGAGGAAAGCGGAAATTGTGTGTTTTTTTAAAAAACTTTGTACCTTCATAACGTATTGGAATTGTGCTGTAAGCTTCTGTATTGGCTCTTTTTTTATTACCTGTTTCCGGCTTATTTTGCCAAATTTGGAACAAAAGTAGATAGTAATTGGGTTATAAAGATGTCACTCGCAAATAAATAACGGATGAACAAACTAATCTCAGCCTTTTCTCTCCTAACGATATTCTCTTTCGTGTCACCGGCCAACAGTGCTGTTTCCTCCAATGGAGAGACCATTGTAGTAGCCACTGAAGCAGTTGCCGTTTCTGGCAAAGAAGCCTTTGAAGACTTTTTGGACAACCTCTACGATGAGGCGGACCTTAAGAAAGCCGGCATGGACTTCGATGTTTTCAAAAGAGCCGCCACCGGTTTCTACAACCTGAAAGAGAAAAACAAGTTAAGCCGCACCAAAGATCTTCTTACCGTGGTGGATTTCAACAAGCCTAGCTCTGAGAAAAGACTTTGGATTGTGGATCTGAACAAAAAGAAAGTGCTGTACCACAGCCTGGTGGCGCACGGAATGGGTTCCGGTAACGAAAAAGCGGTTAAATTCTCCAACGTAGAGAACTCGCACATGAGCAGCCTGGGCTTCTACGTAACGGAGAATACCTACATCGGTAAGCACGGTTTGTCCCTGAAGTTGAATGGCCTGGACCGCGGTTTCAATTCCAACGCCAAACAACGGGCGGTAGTGGTACACGGCGCTGATTATGTAAGCGAAGCTTTCGTGAAGCAACACGGCCGCTTGGGACGTAGCCACGGCTGCCCCGCTTTACCTAAAGAAATCACCACAGAAGTGGTACAGCTGATCAAAGGAGGAACTTGCCTGTACATTGACGGCCCTTCTTCCAACTACACTTCCGCTTACCTGGATGCCGACTCCGCCATCAAACGTTTCGAAACCGAGATTCTGGCCAAGCAGGCCAAATTGCTGAGCAAATAGACCTCAATAGTATTCCTTATAAAACAGAAGAAGCCGGCTTGAGAAAGCCGGCTTCTTCTGTTTTATGCGTATTTTCTAAAAATCAGGCGGTATCCTTGGTGCCCTTGATGAGGCTGATTCCGGTGAAGAAAAAGATCAATCCTACCACGAAGGGAACCAGCGAAGAGAATTGGTTCATGGACACATTGCCCACTGAATCGCCGCCCGCTAAAAAGGCATAAGCCCCCCAAATGACGCCCACAATCCCTAGGATTGTCAAGATAGCGCCGAATGTTCTTTTTAAGTTCATTTCTGTTTGTTCTAGTTGAATGAAAACGCTTCCTGAGCGCTACAGGCATTCTTACGTATGTACAATCAAAAATGATATAGTAAGTTAGCTATATGGCGTAAAATCTCTGTTGGCAGAGGACCGTAGTTCGCGCAACTAAGTAGGCGTATTGCCGTTATTCCACACATACTCTGTTTTAAGCCACATTTTACCAAAAGAGGCTTAAATCGTGCCAGACTAAGAAAACTGCAAATATGAGAGGTTCCTTACGATTTGTGATCGGGCTGCTGATTGCGGCATTTTCCCTGGTGACCTATTGGTGTAACCAGGAGTACAATCCCGTGACCGGCGAGACCCAACACGTGAACATGAGCGCTGACCAGGAAATTGCCCTAGGCTTACAGGCTGCCCCGGAAATGGCACAGCAATATGGCGGGCTGCACCAAGACCAGCAAGCCGCCGCCAAGGTAAAGGAGATTGGGCAACGAATTGTCCAAAACACCAAAGCCCGCGAAACTCCCTATCAGTTTGACTTCCACTTGCTCGCCGATGAAAGCACGATCAACGCCTTCGCGCTGCCGGGCGGTCAGATCTTCATCACGGCGGGGCTTCTCTCCAAGTTGCAGACTGAAGGACAGGTGGCTGGCGTGTTGGGGCATGAAATCGGGCACGTGGTGGCGCGGCATTCCGCGGAGCAGATCGCCAAGAGCCGCTTAACCCAGGGGCTGACCGGAGCCGCCGCCGTGGCCACGTTTGATCCGCAGAACCCATCCAGTGCCAGTGCCGCGGCGGCGGCCGCCATGATCGGGAAACTCATGAACCTCAAATATGGACGGGACGATGAACTGGAATCAGATCACTTGTCGGTGGCGTTCACTGCGCAGGCAGGCTATGATCCCAGATCCATGATCGGGGTGATGGAGGTGCTGTCGCAGGGCGGCGGTAGCAGAGGACCTGAATTCTTCCAGACGCACCCCAATCCAGAGAACCGGGTAGCCAGAATAGAGCAGGCCATCGCCGAGAACTTCCCCAACGGCATCCCTGACGGGTTGACCCAGTAAAGTCTCCTCGTTTTCAGCTTGATTTCAGAAAAACAGCCCCAAATCACAGAACAACAATTTATCAGGTAACAAGTCATGGCTAAGATACTTTTCGTAATCAACCCAATCTCCGGCGACATAGACAAAGAGGAAATGATAGAAGACCTCAAGGCTTTCTGCCGACAACACGACGTAGCGGCGGAGGTCTTCAAAACTACCGGTGAGCAGGATGAAGAAAAGTTGAAGGCCAAAATAGGAGAGGTGACTCCCGAGATCGTGTGCGCCGTAGGCGGGGACGGAACGGTGAGTTTAGTGGCTAAATCGATCATCAAAACCGAGGTGGCACTAGCGATAATTCCGCAGGGCTCGGGCAATGGTTTGTCAAAGGATTTAGGCATCCCACAGAACTTTGATGAGGCCCTGCAGTTGCTGGTGGAACATAAAATTGTAGCTATTGACACGCTGGACATCAACGGCCTTCTTTCTATTCACCTGTGTGACCTGGGGTTCAATGCCTTGGTGGTGAACCGATTTTGCAACGGTGAAACCCGGGGACCGGGAGCCTACGCCTGGATTGCCATGCAGGAGTTTATGGGCTATGAACCCAAAAAGTACACCATTCTGAACGATGGCAATACCATTTTTGAAGGCGAGGCCTTTATGATCACCATTACCAACGCCCGGGCCTTCGGGAGCAATGCGGCTATTAATCCTACCGGCGTGATCAATGACGGAAATTTTGAGATCTGCGTGCTGGAGCCGTTCCCCAAAGCCTCCAGCCTGGGCATTCTGTACCGGCTGTACACCGATACCATCGATGACTCAGTCTACACGCATCGGTTCAGCTGCAGTTCGGCCACCATCCTTAATCCTTCCGGTGAAGTGTCGCAGATTGACGGAGAGCCCGAGGAATTAGGCGAACGCATCGAGTTCAAGGCCATGCACCAGAGCCTCAGGGTTGTCTTACCTAAGACCGAAGCCCAGGAGTAGCAGGAGCCTGGTAAATGCATTTCTGAAATACCAGCAGCGGCTCTTCTCCCACGGCAAGGGCGGGCTCTATCACCCGGAGCCAGATGGAACCATCGGTGTACTGATCCAAGACCATGAAGCCTTTGTTTTCATGCGTGAACGAGGCCTTGCCGCCTTTGGCCACAAAATTGGTTTTACTCCCGGAGCCACTCACCGCGTAATGGTTGTCTTTCACCTGGAAGTACTGCAGGTTGTGGTCATGGCCGGCCACGTAGAAAATGGAGTTGTACTGGTGCAGGATTCGGAGCAATCTTCTTCTGAACTTCCGATACGGCGGGAATGACATGTCTTCATGCATGCCCAGATACTTGCGGTACACCCGGAAGATGGAGCCCGCCAGCGGCAACGGAATCAACGCTTTTTTATGGATGAAAGTGAGGGGGAACAGGTGCTGCTTCACCGTGAATTTTCCGCCGTGCAGCGCATTGCTGTACAGCGGGTGATGGGCCGCCAGCACAATGAACCGGTGTTTGTTCTGCTCCAGCAAGGCTTGCAGAGCCGGGTAGAAGTCTCGTGAGGTCTGGTACGGCTGGCCAGGTTCTTTTTCAAGCGGCCTGTATCCCTTTTGCACCCACCATTGCGTGTTAATGACCAGCAGCAACAGCTGGTCGTTGATCTCCCAGGTAACCGGACCTAAACAGCCGCCGGTTGGCAGGTAGGCGGTGGTATCCTGTAGTTTCTCGGTGATGTACTGCTCCTGGCGCTTCACGAAGGAATAGCCGTCCTGGCGACCTTTGTTCCAGTCATGGTTTCCGCTCAGGTAAATGACTTTTCCCTGGTAGTTCTCAAAGAGAGCTAATTGATGGTCTAACCGCTGCACGGCCGCCGCATGTCTAAAACTCTCCACGGGCGGCAACCCGGTGGGGTAGACATTATCGCCCAGAAAAACAATGGTGCTGTTGTCACCCGCTTCGGTTAACCAGCTTTGCACGGCTTGTAACAGAGTATCGTCTTCCAGGGAGCCATTCTTGCCCACGTCGCCCACCATGGCAATGGAGTGCCTTCTTTGGTCTGCCGGCGGCGGCGGATTGGTGCGCCAGCCAATTTCAGCTAAAGAATAGAACGGTTTTTTCCGGAATTTGCGCTCCCGGAGGTACGCCCAGGTAAACCACAGGCTGAAACCTAGCAGAAGGAGAAGGGCAAGGGTATAGAGCATTGTGCTGGAGATGCCAAGATAGCTATCTATCATACTCTCCCGGCCGGTTAAAAGTTGGGCGGAATAAGGTGTTTGAAGTGGCCGTTGAGTTTCACCCGTTCCTTTAGGCGCTCGGTTTCCAAAACCACCGGTAAAACGCGGGTGAGGTGCGCCAGAATGATTTCCAGGCGGTCGCTTTCTTTGGCGCATTGCAGCAATTCATACTCCTGCTCCGTGGAGAACCCCAGATGATGCGCCACGTCATAAGACTGAAAGTTGTCTGGCAAGTTGAGCATCAGGGACTGAATGCCCAGCGCGGTGTAGAGCTGTTTCAGGAGTTCTACTATCTGGATGCGCTGAAACGGGTCCTCGTCTCTGATGAGGGGCAGGTCTTCCACCTCTCCGCCGGAGTAAAGCCGGCCTGGCACCTGCCGCTGAAATTCCTTTATCTTGAAAACGCCCAACCCTTTGGTTTTGATGTCCATTTCGCCGCCCAGGTATTTCTTCTCAAGGCTGAGGATTTTGATCTCAGTGCCGTAATCACCCAGGCCATTCTCCAGGTAAACGGGTATCCCGAAGGTGGTATCATTGGTCTGGCACTCCATGATGAGCTGCCGGTAACGGGGTTCAAAAATATGCAGGTTCAGTTTTTCTCCTGGAAAGACGACGATGTTCAGCGGGAACAGGGGCAAAAATCTACTCATGGACTACTCTTCATTCTCTACGTACACGCTTCTAATATAGAAAGGCTTTCCAGATGGTGCCACTATTTCTGTATTTTTGTCGGGCGTATTCTTTTCTTGCGCGGCCAGCGCAGGTTCATCTATGGCTAAAAAGCAGTTATCGGTTCCTTTTACGTGGGCAGATGCCCGTTGGCTTTTCCTGAAGCTTTGTATCACCTTGTTTCTGGTATCGGTGCTGTGGGTGCTTGCCTACCGGTGGCTAGATCCGCCGGCTACCCTGCACATGCTGCTCAAACGAGCCGAGCCTTCGCCTAAAACCCAGAAAATAGACGAGGTCCAGTACAAATTTGTGGAGCTGGAAGACATGTCAGTGCAGTTGCCGTTGGCGGTGATCGCCGCCGAGGACCAGTTGTTCATCAACCATAACGGCTTCGATTTCAAAGCCATCAAACAGGCGTTCCAGCGGAACATGTCCAGCAAGAAAACCGTGGGCGGAAGTACCATCAGTCAGCAGGTAGCCAAAAACGTGTTTCTCTGGCACGGCCGCAGTTACCTCAGGAAAGCGGTGGAGATGTATTTCACGTTTATGATAGAGCTGCTTTGGGGCAAGGAACGCATCATGGAGGTATACCTGAACATCGCTGAGATGGGGGACCATACGTTTGGGGTGCACGCCGCCAGCCAGAAATACTTCAAGACCTCGCCCAAAGCGGTCACCCGGCAGCAGGCCGCGTTATTGGCCGCTATCCTGCCCAACCCCATCCGCTACTCGGCCGCCAAACCCTCGGGCTACACGCTTCGGCGGCGCCGGAACATCGTCCGGAACATGAATAGCCTGGGCGGAAGTACTTACATCAAGAAATGGCTTGAGTAATCCGCTGGTTGCGAGCAGATGAGTTTCATCGCTCATCACCAAATTAGTTTTGAGGCCATTTTCCTGAAAACAGCCTTGAAACCCAGGCGCGTAGGTTAGCGCTGAAGAACTGATTTGAGTAGTTTTGCGCTGCTTTGTGAAGGTAGAAATACGGCGGGCCGGAAAGGTTGATGGAAAGAAAGAGGTGAAAATTTGAAAAGAATTCTGTTATTTAACTTTTCATGCAGTTGAGAGACAAATTAGAGTACCATTCGTGACGCACAAAGACCTTGTAGAAATTGCTTATAAATGGGTTCTGAAAGAAGCTGGTTGCGCCATTGCCTTTAGAGATTTTGTGAGTGTGGAGCAGTCAGAACTTTACCCCGATGTCATTGGGGTGGGTTCCTTCGCGAAAAGTGTTTCCGTGAAGGTAGACGTTTCCAAACCCTATTACCTGAAAAGTATTAACAAAGAAATCTGGCTCAACCCCGAGAAAGGAATGGGAAGGTTCCGGTTTCTGTGCGTGCCCAAGGACCTGGTGCAGCCCGCAGATCTCCCGGCCAACTGGGGCCTTATCTACGTCAACGATAAAGGGCAAGCTACCTGTGTCCACAACCCGTACGGCACGGGCAGCAGCGATATCTGGAAAAACGGCTTCGAGGATTACAACCTCTATACGTACCTGGACCTGAACGAGCAACTCAATTCCGTCTGTCGGCGCTTCCGGTACCGGGCCATTGTGTATGACAAGCAGGGGTAACGTTTAAACGAGATTCTTCAGTCAGTTTAACGTTCTGCCATCTGCGGGGTTTTGGGGCCATTTTCCTGAAAACAGCCTCAAAACGGGTTCAGCTTACCACTCCTTCATTCTCCTTCATCAGGAGTAAACCTATAGGAAACCGTCTGGATTAGCCCTGGATCTTGCGGGTGTCTTTGCTGATGGGAGCGGGCGCTTGCTGCGTGGCCGTACCGGGAGCGTCGCTTTTGTCAATCGCTTTCTGCTCCTGCACTTTCTCAATTTCTTCGTGGAAGATCAAACCCGTATCGGCGGCGTGTTGGGCGGCGGCGGCGGTGTCTTTCACCAGAAGCACCTCCACGGTTCCTTTCAGCTCCTCTGCAATGGTGGTCACTATCTTCGCCCGATCGGGCAGTTCCACGTCCCGGATGTACACGCAGATAATCCGTCCCGGAAACTTGTTGATCACCTCTTTGTAGATAGGTGCGTCTTGCTGCCCGCTGTCGCCAATGAGCACGAAGTTCAGGTGCGGGTAGGTGAGCAGGATGTTCTGGATCTCCTTGAACTTGTGGCTCATGTGATCCGCCCCGAAGAACTTGTTCTGCATTAGCCCGAAATCGCGCAGCAGAAGCGGCCCGGCCGGAATATCGTTGATGTCCAGAAAGTCATGGAGCAGGTCATACATGTTCCAGGGGCTGCTGCTCACGTAGAAAAACGGGTTGTTGCGCTTCCCGTTCCGGCCCAGCTGAAGGGAACGGTAAAACGCCGAAACTCCCGCAAAAGGCAGCCGGGTACGCGCGTTGTTCATGAACGTCTGCTGTGACATTTTGATGATGTCCGTGGCCGAGGTGAGGACAATGGTATCGTCAATGTCAGAGATGATGCCGTACTCAGCGTCGGCGGGAGGCACCAGCACATGGGCTTTGGTTTTGATGCCCGGCTCAAATGACGATATATCAGCGTGGACCAGCTCCACTTCCATGGGGTGCCAGATGTCGTCCGGCTTTAAAGGCGTTTTAGGCTCCAGGTTGATGACGAAGTAGCCTTCCTTGTCGGTGGAGACGTTGTACTCTTGATCTTGGTAGACAATGCGCATCTGGGCATCGCGCACCTCATCGCTCTCAAAGCGGCGGTACATGTTGACCAGGTTCTTCAGCAGGGTGTCATTGTCAGCCGCCGAGGTGATGCCTTTGTTCGCCAGCACCCGGCCTTTCAGATACAAGCGGTTCACGGTGCCATAGCTGCGATAGGCCACAATCTGCAAGGGTTTGTAAAGGCCAAACCGGTTCCTGATCCGCTGCATGAAAAAATCAAACTGATCATCCGCGTGCTCAATTGCTTTGCCTAACGCTTGCTTGAAGTCCTTTGCCATGGGGTGCTGGGGTTTTGTTTTTGCGTATTTCTACGCAGAAGCATCCGGTTGGGATATAGAAGCGGCTATAAGCCCAGGTTGCGCTTGAATTCCTGGTAGTTGGTGCCGCCGGCCGTGGCGGTTTTGCAGCCTTGTTGCCGGGCCTGCGCCTGGATCTCCTGCACCCGGTTGGTGGGCGAGGGGTGCGTGCTGATAAATTCCGGCGGCGTGCCGCGGCTTTCCAGCGTCTGCATCTTCTGGAAGAAGCCGGCTGCGCCGTCACAGGCGTAAAAATCAGTGGCACCCAGGTATTTGACCGAGAATTCATCGGCTTCGCGCTCATAGTCCCGGCTGAATTTCAGGCCCACCAGCTGGCCGCCCACCTGCGTGAAGATCCGCTCCAGGTTTCCGGAGTCGTTTCCTAAAATCAGCCTTGAAATAACCGAGATGCCGTACTGTTTCTGCAATTGCTTCACGGAGTGCCGCTGATCGGCGTGGGCAATCTCGTGCCCCAGCACGCCGGCCAGTTGGTCTTCAGAGTCCAGGTACTTGATTAAGCCGGTGAAGACGTAGATGTGCCCGCCGGGCGTGGCGAACGCGTTCTGAATTTCGGGGTCATGGATGATCTTCACGTCCCAGGGAAATTCCTCGCGGTAGCTCACCTGGCCCGAGGCCAGAATGCGTTCTACAATCTTGTCCAGGTGCGCGTAAGCGGCCCTGGTGCGCGGATTAGTGGAGTTGCGGTCCAGCAGCTGTCCTTTGCTGCCGTAGGTGGAGTCTACCTGCTGCGAGACCTGTTGCCCCAACTGTAAATCATTCTCGATGGGGAAGAACACCGTGTCGCCGTTTTTGTCGCCGCCGCAGCTGCTCAGCAAGGTAGAAACCAGCAACAGCAAGGAAAGAAGAAGCCGATTACCCAGGAAAGAAACCGGGCTGGAAAATGTCGTGTGCATAGAGGTTATCGTTTGTCATTGGGTTCTACGTGAACTTTACTAAAAGGACACAGCTTGCAACGGGTTTCCTCTTATTTACAAACCGGCTGTTTTTCTCCCGCGCGTTTCAGGGCTGTTTTCCTGAAAACAGGCTCAAAACAGATCACAAAACTTTTATGTCCTGGAAAAGTTAAAGGACTGAAACTTTCCTTTACCAACCCATGGAAAACCAATTATCTCCGCACGAAATCTACGCAGACGCGGTTGCCTCCGCAGAACAGGCCGGCTTACGCTATTTCCCAGACACCAAGCCGGGCATCACCCGCGAGATAAAAGGTAAAAAGATCACGTATTCTACCGCCAAGGGAGAACCCCTCACCGACGAGAAAGTGCTGGACCGTATCCAGAAACTGGTGATTCCGCCCGCCTGGACCAACGTCTGGATCTGCCCCTCGGCCAACGGTCACATCCAGGCCACCGGCCGCGATGACAAAGGACGCAAGCAGTACATCTACCACCCAGACTGGCAGAAGGCACGTAGCCTGAACAAGTTCGGGCGGATGATGGCTTTCGGTAAGGCGCTGCCCGAAATCAGGAAACAAGTAGAGAAAGACCTACGATTGAAGAAACTGGAGAAGCGCAAAATTCTGGCCATTGTGGTGGAGCTGCTGGACAACTCGTTCATCCGGATCGGGAACCGCTCGTACGCCAAGTCAAACCAATCGTACGGACTGACCACCCTGCGCGACCGGCACGTGAAAGTGGAGGGCGATCACCTGCGGCTGGAGTTTGTGGGCAAGAAAGGGGTGAAGCACGAGATCAGCATCAAAGACCGCCGCTTGGCCCGCCTGGTTAAACAGTGCCAGGACATTCCCGGGTATGACCTCTTCCAATTCTATGACGAAGAAGGCAACCGCCAACCCATTGAATCGGGCGATGTGAACGAATACCTGCGCAGTTTATGTGAGGAGGATTTTACCGCCAAGGATTTCAGGACCTGGGGCGGGACTGTGCTCATGGTGGAATGCCTGGAGCAGATCCTGGACGAGAACCCAGACATCACCAAAGAAAAATCGGTGAAGGACGCGGCCAAGATGGTTGCCCAGGAATTAGGCAACACGCCCAGCGTCTGCAACAAGTACTACATTCACCCCGAAGTGGTCAATCTCTTCAAGCAAGACAAACTCATTGATTACTTGCGGAAACACGATGCCAAAAAGCGCAAAGAAAATCCGTTTCTCTCCAGAACCGAAGAATTTGTCATTAAGATGTTGAAAGATATTAAGTTAGATGTCAAATAATTAATTTATTGAATATCTTTCTGTCGTAAACTTGCGGGAGAGATGTACATAGAAACCGAAAGACTTAAAATTCAGCCGCTTACAGAAGCGCAGCTGAAGCTGTACGCCGCCAACAACGGGTCTCTGGAAAAGTCATTGGGGCTGCGCTATACCCCCAAACCCATTGACCCAGATTTAGCCGATGCCTTGGAAAACTATTTCCTACGGCTCATTCCACTGCACCGGGAGCAGTACTACTTCTACACTCTCTGGACCATTGAACTGAAGGCCACTCAAACCCTGGCCGGAGATCTGTGCTTTAAAGGTGAACCCGATGAAACGGGCGAAGTTGAGATTGGCTACGGCACCTACCCCGATTTTCAGCAGCAGGGCATCATGTCAGAAGCCATTGAGGGGCTGCTGCTTTGGTGTTTCAAAAGACCAGACATTTCCTCCGTCATTGCCGAAACCGAAACTGGAAACACCGCCTCCGAGAAAATCCTGGAACGAAACGGCTTCAGCCGAGACACCCAAGGCCGGGACAACACCTGGTGGAAACGGGAAGTTAGGGAGTTGGTGATGTGAAGTTTTTTTTAGATTAGAAGATTAGGTGATGTGAAGATTTGTAGATGTGAAGATTTGGAGATTAGGTGATGTGAAGATGAATATGCAAATCCTACTTAAAGATTCTCTAGCAGCAATAAAATCAGCAAGCACTGATATTCATTTTCAAATCTACAAATCTCCTCATCTCCAAATCTTCACATCTCCAAATTTCCAAATCTACACATCTGCAATTACAACCCTTCCCGGTCGAAGGCGTGGACTTTGACGTCGCGGGATTTCTTGAGGCGGGTTTCTTTGCCTTTTTCTACCTCGATGCCTTGTTTGGTGTCATACACCCGGGTTTTGCGGCCCCACCCGCTCACGAAGGAGTCGTCTTTGACTTCGTCTTCGCCCATTCCGCCGTAAATGGCTACTTTGATTCCACTTTTTCCGTGGCCGGTCAGGATGAACTCATCTTCTTCGGCTAAGCCGTAGAGCGCGATGGATTTTGTGTCTGTTTTCTTGAAAACCCGGTCAAACACCAGCAAGGGAGATTTCTTATCATTTTCGGGTTGCTGTGAAACCAGGACGCGGGTATCACCATTGGAGAGCCGTTGCACAATAAACTTCTCCTTCTGATCGGTGCCCGCCACTAGTACATGCTTGGAGAGGTGGCGGTAAAGTTCATCGGCTAACTGGGGCAACTGCGCCCGTCTGGACATCAGTTTCGCCTGGATTTCCTTTCCCGTAAGCGCGTACACTTGCGTGGGGAGACTTTCCACCGAGGCGGCGATCACACTGTCGGTAAGTTGGATTTGTAGTTGGTTGGCCAATTGTTGCCATTGTTCCTGCGTCACTTCGTTCAGGCAGCGCTCATCGATGAATTGTGCGTTTTGCAGATAGCCTTTGCTGGAAGAAACGCGGGAGTGAAAGGTCTTCATTTTTTTCAGCGGAGCCCAGCTTCTGCTGAAGAGCCAAGGCACCAACCCGTCATCGAACTTGAAAAATGCCTGGTCGCGGTCTTTGGGCACGGGAGTGTAAGTGGTGACGTTGCTGGTGTCGTACACCGCCCATTGCCACTGGCCCTCGTGCCGGTCCCAATCGCCAATCAAGACATCAAAGAGCCGTGCTTTGGCAAATGACAACTGATCGGGTAGATGGGAGTGCTGGGTGAATCGTTTTTTGAGGAATTCCTCAGAATCGACCAGGTTTTTGGCTTTACCTAAGTAACTGGTGATCGACTCTTTGCCTTCGTATTTCTCTTCCAGTAGGAATACTTTGTCCTGAAAGTCAGAGGAGTTTTTGCCTAGCCCTTGCTCGTTTTTAGGAACGTACACGTAACGCGGATGGCTGTGGTGAATCTTCGCGCCAGCGGCCAGGCCAGATACCACCACGGCCCCATACGGGTGAGCGGCCGAGGTCTGGTCCCTCAGCAGATTAGCCACAAACGTCTTGCGTAAACCGCCAGGTAGGATGCCTTGCGGATCTTTGTCTACAGAGCGGAGAGCGTACTGCTTCCCGTTTTCGTTTTCCAGGGTGAGGCTGGTGGTCTGGAAGCCGCCACCAAGTTTCTCGGGGCTGAGGCCGCCATGCATTTTATTGATGTCCAGCACGGGCAACGTCACCGGCTGCGCCCACACAGCCCGGTAGTGCTTTCCCCAGAAGACATTATGCAGAAAGCCTTTCTGGTAATGTCTCCCCGCCACCACTTCCGCTGAATCCCACTTCGCGTTGCGTTCCTGCTCCACGGCACCTACCAAGGCAGAAGATTGGAAATAGTCTTTCTTGGCACAGCCGTAACTGAGCAGAGCAACGGAGAAGGAGAGGGTCAGTAGTTTCCGCATAGATGAAGAATAATTCTTTGCCATACAGAAATTGTACCACAAAAGTTGTGCGCCGCCAAGGCAGCCAGAGCTACATTGCTTTGTCTCAATTCTTTAGCTGTCTCTTGTCTCTGGAAGTAGAACATAGAAGCAGATTTTTAGGTATAAATACGCATCTATGGCTCCATCTACTACCTACTCCAATAGCAACAGCCGTTTACGCCCTGCTAGCTGGTGGTTCCTTCTGTTGTTTCTGATACAGCCCGTGTTGGCTTTCTCGCAACGCTCTGATTCCAGCGTGACGGTTTCAGCGGGCGAACACTATCTGAGAAGTTCTTTTCATCGGTTCTGGTGGGGGCGACACTACCGTCAGGTATGGGCCGAGCCCGTAGAGGTGCCGCTGCTTTGGATCAGCCAGTTTAAGGGAGGCGTGACGCCGGTAAAGGAGGGAGGCAGCTTCCAGACGAAAAACCTGCGGTTGGTAGATGCGGCCGGACGGGAGTACGTGCTGCGCTCCATTGACAAAGATCCCTCGAAAGCCTTGCCCAAAGGGCTGCAGAAATCGTTTGTCGCCAGCTTGATGCGGGACCAGACCAGCGTCATCCATCCTTACGGCGCTTTCATTGTACCGGCCCTGGCTTCCGCGGCCGGCGTGTACCATACCAACCCCCAACTAGTGTACTTAGCCGATGATCCCGCCCTGGGCGAGTTCAGGAAAGATTTCGCGCACATGCTCATGTTGCTGGAGGAACGCCCCGATGGCAACTGGGACCAACTGGAAAGCTTTGGTACCCCGCAGGACATTTTCAGCTCAAAGAAAGCCTTTGGAAAAATGGTCTCCAGCCCGCTGTACCAGGTAGACACCAAACGGTACCTGCTTTCCCGGCTGTTTGACATGTGGCTCAGTGACTGGAGTAGGCGCGAGGACCAGTGGCGCTGGGCGGTTGCTGAAAACAAGGGACAGACCCATTTTTCCCCCATTCCACGCGACCGGGACCATGCGTTCTTCAAGTTCAATGACGGTGTGCTTACCAAATTGGTGAGCGTTTTCAAGCCGAATTACCAAAGTTTCGATAAAACCATCGTGGGCCAGAACGTGAAGGGATTGATCAGGAGTTCGTATCAGATGGATGCCTATCTGCTGGCGTACCTCACCGAAGAAGACTTCAGGCAAGCGGCCCTGGAACTGCAGCAGAAACTCACCGATCAGGTGATAGATCAGGCCCTGCAAACCTGGCCTCCGCAAATCAGGGAGCTTTCAGAAAAGGAATTCAGCGCTAAGTTGAAATCGCGCCGTAATGATCTGGCTGAGGCCGCCGCTACGTTCTATCAGCTTCTGAATAAAGAGGTGTTGTTGCCCGGCACCGATGCCGAGGATCGGTTTGTGCTGGAGTTTCAGGCAGATGGGAGCGTGCTGGTGCAGCATTGGTCTTTTGAGAAAGACATGCAAAGGAACCTGCTGCATGAAAAGTTCTTTTCGCCCGCTCAAACCAAAAGCCTGTCCATCTACGGATTAGGCGAGGAAGACACCTTCGTGTTGAAAGGCAAAGGCAAGACTAAGATAAAACTGCACCTGTACGGCGGCGAGGAAACAGACCGTCTACAAGTGGAGGAAACGTTTCAAGTCTCCGGCTCAAAAATTCATTTGTATGACGAAGAAGACGGAAACGAATACCCCAAACATAAAAAGATCAAGAAGAAGGACTATAAGCCTGCCGCTGAGGAATTTAACGGGGCTGGTTGGCTTCTGCGGCACCGCTTGCATTAACGTTTTGAGCCTGTTTTCCGGAAAAGAGCCCTAAAGAGCCGTGTTCAGATCTGCGGAAAAAACCAGCAGTTTGTCCTGGTGCTTGGTGCGCATGTAGCCTCTGATGATCTGCTGCGTGTCTTTGTTGTCATTGTAGTACTTGATCACGCCCTTGAAGTCTTCCAGGGAACTGGCGCTGAAAGACTCGTCAAAGTACCCGAAACCCAGGTAACGCCCATTCTCTACCACCACCACCGACTTCTCCTCGGTTTCCCGTCCTTTCCCGATGATGACAAACGAGTCATAGTCGTACTTGAACGCGTCAATGGATTCCATCACCCGCTGGTTGTACTCCTCCGGCGATTCTTTGCCCACGCACGCGCCTTTGCATTGGTGCACCTGGTAATCAAAGCACGGCCCGTTGGATTTGTACAGGTCGCACATTTTCTGGCAGAGGTTGTATTTCTCTACCCGGTTGTACAGAAAGTTCTTGGCCTGAAACTGATTGGACATGGTCAACAGCGGCGGCACTTCGGTCTTAGCTTTCTGGAACGTGAGGCGCAGGTAACCTTCCTGGTCATAATAAGAGTAAATCCCCGAATGGTACACGCTCCGGCGCTGGGCCCGGTTGTAGAATGGTTTCCGTTTCTTGATCTCGTCTGATTCAAACAGCAAAGCCACCAATTCGCTGCCGGTCCGTTCATAGGTGATGCTGGCGATGCGGTTCTTGAACTCAATGGACTTCTTGCTTTTAAAATCGATGCTGAAGTGCTGGATGATGCGTTTCCGGATGCTCTTGCTTTTGCCCACGTAGATGATCTCGCCAGATTCATCATGGAAGTAATACACGCCCGCCTCCAGCGGCAAGGCATCTACCATGTCCCGCGAAATGGCGGGCGGCAACAGCGAGGTCTTGATTTCCTTGGAAATGGCCGAGGGCTCCAGCAGTTTATCGTCCTGGGAGTCGTTTACCTTTTTCTCATCGATTTTCAGTAAACGATCAAAAAGGATGGCGGTAGCTTCGGCATCGCCGATGGCGCGGTGCCGCATCTGCAACGGGATGTCGATGCTCTTGCACAGCTTGCCCAAGCTGTAGGAGGGAAGGCCCGGCATCAGCTTTCGGCTGAGCCGCACGGTGCACAAGGTCTTGCGCTGGAAGGTGAAGCCCAGATCCGCGAACTCCTTCTTCACGAAGGAATAGTCAAAGCGCACGTTGTGGGCCACAAACACGTTGCCCTCGGTGATCTGCACAATCTGCTTAGCTACTTCATGAAACTTAGGCGCGTCCTTCACCATCTCGTCGGTGATGCCGGTGAGTTGGGAAATAAAGAATGGAATGGGCCGACCCGGGTTAATGAGGGAGTGGAACTGGTCCACCACCTTGTTGCCGTCATGGATGAAAATCGCAATCTCGGTAATCCGGTCTTCGGAGGGCTGGCCACCCGTGGTTTCAATATCAATGATAGCGTACACGCGCTGAGGGTTTGGTGGATGATGGTTCTACTGTGCTAACTTTATTAGAACCAAGAAACCGGCAAGATCGTTTCATCTGTGCTTTTCGCGTCTTTTCCGGAAAACGGCCCTAAAACAGCCATCCGGCCGACTGCAGTTCCGGTTAGCAAAAACAGCGGCCAAGTTCTGGTTTCGGGAAGGTGAGGTGTAGCGGATGAGTGCAGATTTGTCAATTAAATAGCTTTGCTGTTAGCATCCTATGGCAGATTCTAAATTGCCGCTTTTCGTGACCGGCTCCGGCCGCAGTCTCCTCTGAAAAGGAAAACCCCCGAGTTTTCATAGGAGG
Organism: Rufibacter sediminis; assembly: GCF_014269285.1. GTDB lineage: Bacteria > Bacteroidota > Bacteroidia > Cytophagales > Hymenobacteraceae > Nibribacter > Nibribacter sediminis. Next base: position 123,682 of record NZ_JACOAF010000021.1, on the reverse strand, counting down.
AAGTGATTCTCCATCATGAAAACTTGGGGATTCTGCTGGGCTTGGGAACGTCGCCACAATTTCGTTTCAGGGCCGTTTTCCAGATATTAGGCCTACTCTGGGCCTTTCAGCTGGTTTCGTCGGCTCTTCAGCCGCTTGATGAACCGGTTTTCCTCCTGCCCGCTTTTCACGTCGTTCAGCAGAAACCCGAAGGGCTGCAGTGGCTCATAGGCGTCAAAGATCACTTTCAGGATGGCAATGATAGGAATAGACAAGATCATTCCGGGAGCGCCCCAGATCTCGCCGCCAAGAATCAGCGCCACGATGGCCGCGAACGGGTTGATGCTCACCTTCGATCCTACCACGTAAGGCGTGATGAAATTACCTTCCAGGAACTGCACGAACGCGAAGATCCCGATCACGATCAGCATCTGGGCGGCAGAGCCGGTGTTCACCAGCACAAACAAGGCCGGGAACAAAGCCCCAATCAGGATCCCGATGTAGGGAATCACCGTCAAGATGGCGGCCATCACCCCGAAGAAGATGGCGTACTCCACGCCCATGATCATCAGCCCCACCGAGTTCAGCACCGATACCACCAGAATTACAATCAAAAGCCCTGACAGATAGCCCTGCACCACCCGCTGAATATTGTCAACGGTTTCCATGAGCGGCTCCCGCCGGTCTCTGGTGATGAACTGGAACATAAATTGCCGCAGGTGATCACGGTAGTACAGCATACAGAAAACATAAATGGGAATCAACGAGAGCACCGTCAGTGCTCCGGTGGTGAGCGAGATGGTGCTTCCCAGGAAAGCGGTGCCGGTTTGGGTGACATTGCCCAGCGCTTTCTGCATGAACTCGCTTTTATTGGTGGGTTTTATGCCAAACCGCTCAAACAGGAACGTCTGGAACTTGGCGAGGAGCAGGCTCAGTTTGCTGTTGATCTCTGATAGCTCAGAAGAGAAGTTGCTGATCTGGTGCGATAAAAACCAGATCAGGAGGCCCAGAATGATGATGACCACCACCAGCGACACGACGATCGAGATTGCCCGCGGAAGACGTTTTTCCAGCCCTCGGGTCATGGGCAGCAGCAACAGCGCGAACAGTCCGGCGAAGCAAAGTGGAATGAGCACCGGGCTGAACGTCTGCAGGAAATGCAGCAGCAAGAAAAGCCCAAGTAGAATAACCGTGTACTTGAAGTAAGCTGGTAATTTTATGTCCATATCTATAAGTAAATCAGATAAGCAGCGTAGAAAATTAAAAGTGCAATGCTAAAGATATTAGTAAAATAAATCCTTGAGAGCCAAAAGGCTAGCTGAAAAGCTAAAATTCTAAGCAAAATTAAGTCTCCTGAATGAACTGCAAAGCGCTATATTTGGTTACAGATAAATAGAAAACTTGGTTTTTTGTAGGGACAAAACGGCCGATAGAAAGTTCTAAATACGCATTAAAATTGCTGTTTTGAGCCTTCTGTATCAAAGTACCCGCAAATTTTCTTTTATTTTACCTAATTCTACTAAATCCTAAAGTTCCGTATGGCTGAGCAAACTGATGTAACCTACAACGAGGATAGTATACGTTCCCTTGATTGGCGTGAACACATCCGGCTGCGTCCGGGTATGTACATTGGCAAGCTGGGTGACGGCTCCTCTCCCGATGATGGGATCTACATTCTTGTGAAAGAGGTGATTGACAACTCCATTGATGAGCACATGATGGGGCATGGCCGCACCATTGAAGTAAAGATTTCTGACCACAAAGTAGTGGTGCGTGACTATGGCCGCGGTATTCCACTGGGCAAGGTGATTGACTGCGTGAGCAAGATCAACACCGGTGGTAAGTATGACAGCCGCGCGTTCCAGAAATCAGTGGGTCTGAACGGGGTGGGTACCAAGGCTGTGAACGCGCTGTCCTCCAGCTTCAGAATCCAGTCGGTGCGGGATGGCAAAACCAAGGTGGCCGAGTTTGAACGCGGCGAGCTGGTGAACGATGAACCGCTGCAGGACTCTAACCAGCGCAACGGTACCACCACCATCTTCGTGCCCGATGATACCATTTTCAAAAACTACCACTTCATTCCGGAGTTCCTGGAAAACCAGATCTGGAACTATGTGTACCTAAACGCTGGCCTTACCATCCACTTCAACGGACAGAAGTATCTGTCTGAGAATGGCTTGAAAGACTTATTGAGTCGGAAGATTGCCGAGGAAACCATGCGGTACCCTATCATTCACCTGAAAGGGGATGATATTGAACTGGCCTTGACTCACGGCAACGACTACGGTGAGGAGTATTATTCCTTCGTGAACGGTCAGTACACCACCCAAGGCGGTACGCACTTGGCGGCCTTTAGAGAAGCCGTGGTAAAAACCGTGCGCGAATTTTATAAGAAAGACTACGACGCTACTGATATTAGAGGCTCCATTGTAGGTGCTGTTGCTATTCGCGTTCAGGAGCCGGTTTTCGAAAGTCAGACCAAAACCAAACTGGGTTCTATCAACGTAGCGCACGATGGCCCAACTGTGCGGAACTTCGTGAATGATTTCGTGAAGGAGCACCTAGACAACTACCTGCACAAGAACCCAACCGTAGCCGAAGCCCTGCGCAAGCGGATTGAGCAGAGTGAGCGCGAGCGCAAAGACATGGCCGGTATCAAGAAACTGGCGAACCAACGCGCGAAGAAAGCGAACCTGCACAACAAGAAACTGCGGGACTGCCGCTTCCATTTCGGGGAAAGCAAGGAACTGGAGAAAGAGGCGTTGACCACCTTGTTCATCACGGAGGGTGACTCGGCATCTGGCTCCATCACCAAGTCCAGAAACGTGGAGTTGGAGGCGGTATTCTCCTTGAGAGGAAAGCCGTTGAACTGCTTCGGATTGAAGAAGAAGATCGTGTACGAAAACGAAGAGTTCAACCTGCTACAGCACGCCTTAAACATTGAGGAAGGCTTGGAAGGCTTGCGCTATAACCGCGTGGTAGTCGCTACGGATGCTGACGTGGACGGCATGCACATCCGCTTGCTGCTGATGACGTTTTTCCTGCAGTTTTTCCCAGATCTGGTCAAAAACGGCCACTTGTACATTCTGGAAACGCCGCTCTTCAGGGTACGCAACAAGAAAGAGACCATCTATTGCTACAATGAGCAGGAGAAGCAGAACGCCATGCGCAAGCTGGGTAAGAACCCAGAAATCACCCGCTTTAAAGGATTAGGCGAGATTTCGCCGGAGGAATTTGGGAAGTTCATTGGGGATAACATCAGGTTGGAGCCGGTGATCATGGGCAAGACCGAGCAGAATATTCAGAAAGTCTTGTCTTACTTCATGGGCAAGAACACGCCGGAGCGGCAGCAGTTTATCATTGAGAATCTCAAAATAGAGAAAGATATAGTAGAGGAGGTTTATGCTTAACGAAGAATTGGAAAACGAGAACGAAAACAGCCTGGAACTGGACACGCAACTGGAAGGGGAGGAAGTCATCCATGACATCACCTCGGTATCCGGACTGTACGAAAACTGGTTTCTGGACTACGCTTCTTATGTAATCCTGGAAAGGGCCGTACCAGCTTTGGAAGACGGTTTCAAACCCGTGCAGCGCCGCATCATGCACGCCATGAAAGAAATGGACGATGGCCGTTTCAACAAGGTGGCCAACGTAATCGGGCAGACCATGCAGTACCACCCGCACGGTGACGCTTCTATTGGCGACGCCATTGTGAACCTAGGCCAGAAAGACCTGCTTATTGAAACCCAGGGAAACTGGGGCGATGTACGCACCGGCGACAGTGCGGCGGCTCCCCGTTACATTGAGGCGCGCCTCACCAAGTTTGCTTTAGACGTAGTCTTCAATTCCCAGACTACCGAGTGGCAGCTGAGCTACGATGGTCGTAAAAACGAGCCGGTCACCTTGCCGGTGAAATTTCCGCTTTTGCTGGCGCAGGGCGTGGAAGGAATTGCCGTGGGCTTGTCTACCAAGATCATGCCCCACAACTTTCGGGAGCTGATCAGAGGTTCTATTGACGTGCTCAAAGGCCGCAAAACTACCTTGCTGCCTGACTTCCCAACCGGAGGTTTGGCTGACTTCACCAACTACAACGGCGGGGGCAGAGGCGGCAAAATCCGTTTACGGGCTACTATTGAGAAAGTAGACAAATCGCTGCTCATCATCCGCGATGTGCCTTATGGGACCACCACCACGGCCCTGATGGACTCCATCGTGAAAGCCAGCGAGAACAACAAGATCAAGATCAAGAAGGTAGTGGACAACACCGCGGCCGAGGTGGAGATTCAGGTGCACATCCCGCCGGGGATTTCGCCTGATTTGACCATTGACGCGCTCTACGCCTTCACCGATTGCGAGATCTCCATTTCGCCTAACACCTGCGTGATCATCGAGGACAAGCCGCGTTTCCTGAACGTGGACGAGTTGCTGCGCATGTCTACTGCCAAAACGGTTCGCTTGCTGGAGCGGGAACTGGAGATTAAGCTGGGAGAACTGGAAGACAGATGGCACAACTCCTCGCTGGAAAAGATCTTCATTGAGAACCGCATCTACCGCGACATTGAAGAGTGCGAGACCTGGGAAGCCGTGCTGGAAGCCATTGACAAAGGCTTGGAACCGCACAAGCCCTTGCTGCGCCGTGAGGTGACGCAAGACGACATCATCCGCCTGACCGAGATCAAGATCAAGCGTATCTCCAAGTTTGACTCCTTCAAAGCAGATGAATACATCAAGAAGCTGGAGGATGAAATGGCCGAGGTGGCCGATAACCTGGCGAACCTGGTGCGCTACGCGATCAGCTATTTTGAGGGTCTTTTGGCGAAATACGGCAAAAACAAAGAGCGTAAAACCCAGATCAGAACCTTTGATGTGGTGTCTGCGCAGAAAGTAGCCGTGGCTAACCAGAAGCTGTACGTGAACCGCAAGGACGGTTTTGTGGGCTATGGCCTCAAGAAAGATGAGTTTGTGGTGGACTGCTCAGACATGGATGACATCATCGCCATCCGAAAGGACGGGAAGTTCATGGTGTCCCGCATCAGCGACAAGATTTTCATGGGCAAGGACATCATCCACGTGGGCGTGTACAACAAGAACGATGAGCACATGGTCTACAACATGATCTATGTGGACGGGAAAACCGGCATCTCTTTTGCCAAGCGCTTTGCCGTAACCTCCATCACTCGTGACAAAGAGTACGACCTCACCAAAGGCGAGAAGAATTCCAAAGTGGTGTACCTGACCGCCAACCCGAACTCTGAGTCTGAGGTGGTGAGCATCACCCTGCAACCGGCCAGTACCGCGCGCGTGAAGCAGTTTGACTTTGATTTTGCGGAACTGCTCATAAAAGGGAAAGGCTCGCAGGGGAACATCGTGACCAAGCACCCCATCAAGAAAGTAGTGCAGAAAGCCCTGGGCGAGTCTACCCGCGGCGGTCGCGAGATCTACTATGACGAGGTGATCGGGCGTTTGAACACCGAGAACCGTGGGCGTTATTTAGGTTCTTTCAACACCGATGACTCTATTCTGGTGGTGTACAAAGACGGTTCCTATGAGCTGACCACGTTTGAGTTGTCCAACCACTATGACGTGCCCAACATTGAACTGATTCATAAATTCTCGCCGGAGCTGGTGGTGTCTGCCGTCTACACCGAGGGAGAAACCAAGATCAGCTACGTGAAACGCTTCGTGGTTGAGACCAGCACCATTGGCAAGCGCTTTGTCTTCATCTCTGAAACTAAGGGTTCCAAGCTGTTGGCCGCCTCGGTTCACCCTGAGCCTAAAGCTGAGTTGAAGATCCAACGCGACAAGAAGTCTGAGAAGGAGACGGAAAATCTGCTCCTGAGCGACTTCATTGACGTGAAAGGCTGGCGCGCCATGGGCAACAAACTGAACTACTTCAAAATCTTTGGCGTGACAATGCAAAAAGAGGAAGAAGCCGAGCCCGTGAAGGTGAAGAATAGCACGAAAATCATAAAAACTGTGAAGGTAGAGCCGGTATTAGTTCAAGAGGCAACCGCTTCATTCTCAACGGGAGAGGAGGTTTTATTGGAATTAAACAATATACAACCCATTCTGGAAACAGACGTAGATGTTGAACAGAACGGAGATCTACTGAAGCCGGCTAAAACACCTAAAAAACAGCTTAACCTCTTTTAGGATTTTTTAAAAGTAATTCGTAGATTACCCGTACGTTGTACTAAATGGTCAATCTGGGGAAATGTATGAGAAGTACTTTTAGACTCGTCTTTATATTGATAGCACTCATGAGTTTTCCGAACCTGACCGCCATCTGCGGCGGGTTAGGTTCGGAAAAACTTCTGTGGGAGGCCAATCAGCTGTTTCTGGAATACAAGGATTCTGAAGCCTTGGCAAAGTATGAATTATTACTTTCAGACAATCCGGAGCAACTGGAGGCCTTGGTGAAAGCCAGTATTGCCTGTGGCCGCATTGGCAGCAGATTCCCAGACGACACTAATAAAAGTATTTACTACCAGAAAGCCTTGGCTTTCGCTCAAAGATCCATGGCGGTTGACAGCCTCTCGGCTGATCCTAATTACGTCATGGCTTTGTCTCTGAGCACGCTGTGCCAGACGGTGTCCATCAAAGATCGCCTGGTGCATCTGAGCCAGGTGAAAACCTATCTGGACAGAGCCCTGGCTCAAAACCCCAGACATTCGGGGGCCTGGCATTTAATGGGCAGATGGTCCTTTAAAGTGGCCAACCTTTCCTTCACTGAAAAATCCGCGAACAAATTACTCACGAACCTGCCATTGCCTACCTCTACCAACGAGGAAGCCATCAGCGCATTCACGAAAGCCATTGAGGTAGGGCCGGCCAACCTGCTTTACTATTATGATCTGGCCCGGGTACAACGGGAGGCCAACCTGAAAAGCGAATGCGTGAGCACGCTGCAAAAAGCCTTGGACCAGAAGTTAGTCACCACCGAAGATTTGGAGTTAAGCAGAAGATGTAAAATCCTGCTGCAGGAAGTCCTGAGAGTACGGGCATCCTAACAAATCTTTTCCGGCAATACCCCACATGCGAAAGGCACCTGTCATAGGTGCCTTTCGCATGTGGGGTATTGCCGTTTTAGAGCTCTTTTCAAGAAATCCCTCTAAAAACAGCAAGGGCGTAGGGGTTTTCTCCGGCTGCCTGTCTCTTAGGGGAGCTAATGTTGAAAGAGTCAGTTCTTGTGAGTGGCGCTTCGGATGCTCAAGGGGTTAAATTTAAATACCGTTTCTTTTATATAGACATCTTGGTATTAAGTATATTAGAGAATTATAAAGCGAAGGTGGTGAGAAACGTACTGCTCTTTTTATTCCTGTTGATGAGTGGAGGGATCGCGTACGCCCAGCATCTTCCTGTCTCCGGAAAAGTAAGGGATTCTGAAAGTCAAAAGCCGCAGGATTTCGTAACGGTGCATATCCGCGCCAGCAAGAACCCGCTCTTCACCGACGAAGCCGGAACGTACATCCTCCGGAAGTATGCCCTCACTGATTCCATCACCTTTACGCTCCTGGGCTACCAGCCGGTTGTAAAATCCATCTCTGAGCTGCAGAAGAACGGAGATATTGCCCTGGTGCGGCAAAGCTACGCCATTCAGGAGATCGTCATCCGGCCCCAGGAAAATCCGGCGTACCGCATCGTGCGGGCTGCCGCCCGAAACAAGCAGCTGTACCTGCCAGAAAACCAAGAGGCCATTCAGTTTGAAACTTATACCCTGATGAAGGGTAGTATTCTGGAACGCGAGGCGACCGATAAGAAGAAAGGCTTTTCCAAGCGGTATGCGCCGTACCTGGACAGCCTTACGTTAACCGATGCTCCTTCCAAATCGGCTTCGTTGCCCATCTTTCAATCAGAAACCGTTAAGGAAACGTTCTTCAGCCGAAATCCGCGCAAGTCAAAAGAGATCCTGAAAGCCAGTAAAGTGGTGGGGGTGGGCATTGAGCGGGAAAGCCAGATCGCTCAACTTCTGAATGCGCAGGCCGAGCATTTCTCGCTGAACCAGAACTGGATGCGCATGTTCGATAAAGACTTCGTCAGCCCCATTGCCAACCAGTGGGCCAATTATTATGACTATGAGCTGGAGGATAGTGTCCAGACGGAGAGCGGCAAGGTGTACCGGCTCAAAATTTTGCCTAAAAGAGCGCAGGACCTCACGTTTGGGGGCTACATGTGGATTGCCGACGGTTCTTTCTCTTTACGCCGCATTGAGCTGAAACTCAACAAAGACGTAGCCCTCAACTTTATTAAGGATTTGCAGATTGTGCAGGCCTGGGATGAGAAAAACCCTTCGCTGTTGCCGTTGTCCAGCAAACGCAAGTTCCAGATCACCGGTTTACCGGGCTCTGATGTCCGTCTGTTTGTGGAAACGGTGACCACCTATACGGACCTGGTGCTGGGCGAGCCGAAGCCGGAGGAATTCTTTGATATGACGCACCAGATCAGCGATTCTGCGCTCAAATACAAAGAGGATTACTGGCAAAACATGCGTCCGGAGGGGTTCTCGCCGGAAGACCAGAAAAGGGTGGAGTCCATCGCCCAGATCAACAGACTTCCTGAAATCCAGAGTACGGTGAAATTGGTCAGGATTATGGTGGAAGGCCATCTGCCCATCAATGACAAGATTGAGTTTGGGCCGGTGTTTGGTGCCTACGTCTTCAACAAAGTAGAAGGGCACCGGTTTCAGATAGGGGGCAGAACCACCCAGGATTTCCATCCCAACTGGATCTTGAACGGCTACCTGGCCTACGGGACCAAAGACGCGTCTTTCAAAAGTCTGTTCAACATCCGGTACATCGCTAACCGGCAGCAGTGGACGGAGTGGGGCGCCAGTTACCTGAACGATGTGGGGCCGGCCGCCATGGATTTGAACAATGCCCAACTGAACAGCTTGTTTTTCTCTTCCTTTAGGTGGGGAGAGATGCGGTTCCCGTATCAGCAGGAGCGGATGCAGCTCTGGGCGGAGCGGGAGTGGTTGCCCGGTTTCCGGCAGCGGGTCACGTTCCGGCATTCCACTTTTCGGCCGTACTTTGACACCAAACCGTTCACTTCTGACAAAGACGGCTCTGCTTACGCCGGTTTCAAAACCACCGATGTCACGTTGAGTTTACGGTATGCCTCGGCGAAGAAAGTACTGATCCGGCACTATGAGAAAATTCCCATCGCCAATTCCACCGCGCCCATCATTGGGGTGGATGTGTCGGCGGGCTTGAGCGGACTCATGAACTCTAACCTGGCTTACCAGGAAGTCTCCTTGTCAATGGAGCAGCGCGTGCGGACCGGCATCCTGGGCTACGGCCGGTACTATCTGAAAGCCGGCAAGACCTTCACCAAAGTTCCCTTGCCCTTGCTGCAGGTGCCGGTGGGCAACGAGACGCCGTTCTTTATTTTGCACGGTTACAACCTGATGCCGTTCTTCTCCTTCGCCACAGATCAATATGTATCTCTGCGGTATGACCACCATTTTGAAGGAGCCTTCTCCCTCACCAACCGCTTGCCGCTGCTGAAGAAGACGAAGATGATCATGGTGGCAGGCGGGGCCATTCTGTACGGCAGCATCAGTGACAAAAACAATCCGGTGGAGGAGGCGGTAACGGGCAGTGGGCAGCGGCGTTTCCTGAGTTTGGGGAAAGATCCGTATGCAGAAGTAAACGTGGGCTTCAAGAATATCTTCCAGTTGTTCAGGGTAGATCTGGTGCACCGCCTCACCTACAAAGAACTGGATTCTCCGTTGTGGGGCCTCCGCCTGTCGGTCTCGGTGAACCCGTAGCATTTTGGGGCTGTTTTCGTAAAAGCGGCTCCTAAACGCATGTAAACTAAAATGGTCCAGCTGAACCCTTCCGTTTAAGACCTGTTTTTACAAAAACGGCCCTTAAACGCACCAGAACTAAACTGGAAATTGTACCTTCGCCTTCCTGTCATTTTATGAATCCGTATTATTCCTATGCGTAATTTCTTTTGGCTTCTTTGGTTGGGCATGGGGTTCCTCAGCGCCTGCTCCCAGAAAACATCGGAAGAAAGAATGTTCAATCCTGCCAAGGTGGACAGCAGCATCCCCACGCAGATAAACGAACTGAGCATGGCCTTGGAGCAGCGGAATCCGCAACCGGTCTGGTACGTGAAACGAGCCAAGCTGTACCTGGCCCAGGAAAAAACGCAACCGGCCTTGAAAGACCTGTCCATGGCCACCACCCTGGATCCTTCTTTGGGCGAGGCGTATTTCTGGAAAGCGAAAATTCTGGTGGGAAGTCAGCAGTACCAGGAAGCCATGAAGATGATGATGCAGGCCAAGGCGTTCAACTTCTACACCCCCGAATCGGAAGCCATTCTGGCGGAGACCTACGTTGGGCTGAAGCTATACGAACTATCCCTCACGCACAGCAGCCAGGCCATTCGGTTAAGCCCCGGCGAGGCGAAATACTACGTCTTGCTGGCCAAGGCGCAGGCGGCCACCGGAGACACCGCGCGCTCTCTGTACAACCTGAACCGGGCCCTGGTGCGAGATTCCGTTTCACTACCGGCTTTCCGGGAACTGAGCGCCATCTACACGGCCCGCGGGTTGTATGACAACGCCCTCCCAATGGTGCAGGTGGGGGTGAAGAAACAGCCGAAGGAGGGGTTCTGGTGGCAGCAGCTGGGCCAGTATTTCCTGAACCGGAACCTCACCGACACCGCGCTCGCCTGCTTCGGAAAAGCGGTCACCCTGCAGCCCGACAAGGCCGAGGGCTACGCCGGGCTGGGGGAGGCCTGGTATAAAAAACGGCAGTATGATCTGGCTTTGCCCCAACTGCTGAAAGCACAGGAGTTAGGGCTCCCCATGACCGAGCGGAACCGTTGGGTTCTGGCCTCCTGCCTGGACTGGACGGGCCAGAAAGCGGCCGCCCGCGTTCATTACGGAATTTTAATCAGAAAATATCCGCAGAACTCAAGGTATCGTGTAGCTTTGCAGAGAATCACCAAACCTGCGCCGCCACGACCAATTATGGATTCTTTGCGCGCCATAACTGTTTTTTAGCTATTTTGCCGATAACTTAGCTAAAACGAAGAATACTTCTGTCTATATGATCAACATTACCTTACCAGACGGTTCGGTCCGTGAATACCAGGAAGGGGTAACCGGCATTGAAATCGCCGCCTCCATCAGTGAAGGATTAGCCCGCAACGTGCTGGCTGTGAAAGTAAATGGCCAGGTATGGGACCTCACGCGTCCTATCACCGAGAATGCCGCCATTCAGTTGCTGACCTGGAACGATGACGAAGGCAAGGCAACATACTGGCACTCGTCGGCGCACTTGATGGCCGAGGCGCTGGAAGCTCTGTACCCGGGAGTGAAGCTAGGCATTGGCCCGGCCATTGAGAACGGCTTCTATTATGACATTGACCTGGGCGAGGAGAAAACACTTTCGCAGGAAGATTTTCCGGCTATTGAGCAGAAAATGTTGGAGCTGGCCCGTCAGAAAAGTGAATACGTACGCCAACCCATCAGCAAAGCCGATGCGATTGCCTATTTCACCGAGAAAAACGATCCTTACAAATTAGATTTGCTGGAAAGGCTGGAGGATGGTTCCATCACCTTCTACACCCAAGGGAATTTCACCGATCTTTGCCGCGGACCGCACATCCCCAACACTGGTTTCATCAAAGCCGCCAAGCTGATGAACGTGGCCGGTGCTTATTGGCGCGGTGACGAGAAGAGCAAGCAGCTGACCCGCGTTTACGCCATCACTTTCCCGAAGCAAAAGGAACTCACTGAGTACCTGGAGCGCCTGGAAGAAGCCAAACGCCGTGACCACCGCAAGCTGGGCAAGGAAATGGAATTGTTCGCCTTCTCTGAAAAGGTAGGCATGGGCTTGCCGTTGTGGTTGCCGAAAGGAACCCTGCTTCGGGAGCGTTTAGAGCAATTCATGCGGAAAGCGCAGATGAAAGCCGGTTACCAGCCTGTGGTAACGCCGCACATTGGCTCAAAAGAACTGTATGTGACCTCGGGTCACTATGAGAAATACGGCGCAGATTCGTTTCAGCCCATCAAGACGCCCAACGAGAACGAGGAGTTTTTGCTGAAGCCGATGAACTGCCCGCACCACTGCGAAATCTACAAAACGCGTCCGCGCTCTTATAAGGAGTTGCCGGTTCGTCTGGCTGAGTTTGGGACAGTGTATCGTTACGAGCAAAGCGGTGAGCTGCACGGCCTGACCCGGGTGCGTGGCTTTACGCAGGATGATGCGCACATCTTCTGCCGCCCAGACCAGGTGAAGGAGGAGTTCACAAAAGTGATTGACCTGGTGTTGTACGTGTTCAAGGCCCTGGGCTTTGACAACTACACGGCCCAGATCTCCTTGCGTGACCCAGAAAACAAGGCCAAGTACATTGGCTCAGATGAACTTTGGGAGAAAGCGGAGCGTGAAATCATTGAAGCGGCCACTGAGAAAGGTCTGCCTACTGTAACAGAACTGGGCGAAGCTGCGTTTTACGGACCTAAGCTGGACTTCATGGTGAAGGATGCCTTGGGCCGTAAATGGCAGCTAGGAACCATTCAGGTGGACTACAACCTGCCTAACCGTTTCGAGTTGGAGTACATTGGTGCTGATAACGAGAAACACCGGCCGGTGATGATTCACCGGGCTCCGTTCGGTTCTTTGGAGCGCTTTGTGGCGGTTCTGATTGAGCACTGCGGCGGTAACTTCCCGCTGTGGCTTAGCCCAGACCAGGTAGCCATTCTGCCTATTTCTGAGAAGTACCATGAGTATGCCCACCAGGTGAACGAACAATTAGCCGAGCAGGACATCCGGGGGTACATTGACACCCGCGATGAGAAAATCGGCCGTAAAATTCGGGATGCCGAAGTGAGCAAAGTGCCGTACATGATCATTGTAGGGGAGAAGGAGCAGGAAAATGAGATTGTTTCGGTTCGGAAACACGGCTTAGGCGATATGGGTACGCTACGGGTAGATGCCTTCGTGGAGAACTTCCGGGCGGTACTGGCCGAGCTGCTTAGCTAAAAAATAATTGGATATTACTTTTAATATACAGGGAAAAAGGCGATATTCGCACCCTGATTGTGAAACCTTAAACTTTAGGAGGTAAAACTATTTCTACGAATAACAGACGCTACGTGCCACGTGGCAAGGTCGAAGAACCTTATCGTATCAATCAGCGCATCACCGGCGTCCGCGACGTGCGGGTGGTAGGTGAGAACGTGGAGCCGGGTGTATACAGCATAGACCAAGCCCGTCGTCTCGCCACCGAGCAGAATTTGGACCTGGTAGAGATATCACCCAAAGCAGATCCGCCGGTTTGCCGTATTATCGATTATTCGAAATTTAAATACGAGCAAAAGAAGAAGCAGCGGGAAATGAAGGCGAAAACCACCAAGGTGGTGATGAAGGAAATCCGGTTCGGTCCTAACACAGACGACCACGATTTCGAATTCAAGCTGAAGCATGCCCGTCAATTCTTAGGTGAAGGCGCAAAAGTGAAGGCGTATGTGCACTTTGTTGGACGAACTATTGTCTTTAAAGAGCGCGGTGAGTTACTTTTGCTTAAATTTGCCCAGGCCCTGGAAGACGTAGCAAAAGTAGAGCAGTTGCCTAAACTGGAAGGGAAACGGATGTTTTTGTTCCTGGGACCAAAAGTGAAAAAATAACAGTACACTTTATATACACCCAAATGCCAAAGATGAAAAGCAAATCAGGGGCTAAGAAGCGATTCACCCTGACAGGTACTGGCAAAGTAAAGCGTAAACACGCTTACAAAAGCCACATCCTGACCAAAAAGACCACCAAGCAGAAGAGAAATCTGACCCACATCGGTTTAGTGAGCGAAGCTGACCAGGCCAACGTGTTAAGAATGCTTGCGTCTTAATCCCATTCAATTTTTCCAATTGTTTCATCGGGAACTGGTAACTAAGAATTAAACCGAGATCACCAGCCCCAAAAAAAAGTAGAAATGCCTAGATCGGTCAATACCGTGGCGGCTCGCCACAAGAGAAAGAGAATCATGAAAATGGCCAAAGGTTACTTTGGTCGTAGAAAAAACGTTTGGACAGTAGCCAAAAACGCGGTTGAAAAAGGTTTGCTTTATGCGTACCGCGATAGAAAAGCGAAGAAAAGAGACTTCCGCGCTCTTTGGATCCAGCGTATCAATGCCGCAGCCCGTATCAACGGTCTGTCTTATTCCCAGTTAATGGGCAGTTTGAAAAAAGCCAACATCAACCTGAACCGTAAAGTTTTGGCTGACCTGGCTTTGAACCATCCAGAAGCCTTCACCGGAATTGTTGAGAAAGTGAAATAAGCTTTCCTGCTCATACCTCTTGAAAAGCCCAGCCTACGCTGGGCTTTTTTTATGCCCTTCTGGGAACAGAGCCCTATCTTATTCCCAAAGCCTTCTTGGTGAGTTGAAGTTAATGCGAGAAGATAGGCTTACTTATCTATTTACATAACGTTTCTGATCACGCGCAGCCTTTCAACCAACGCAGTACCGCAGTTACCTCCTCTTTATAACAGCTATTTTAATGGTCGGTCCAAAGTCCTTGTAAAACTCACATTAGCCGAGCTCCTATTAATCCGTCAATTCAGGACAGGAGAAGCAATGCGTCTTTCCCTGCAAGGACGTTTTCAGCCTCTTTAAAGAAAAAGAGACATAAAAGAAAAAAGTTGTTGTTAAAACCTATCTAGTTAGCGGCCAGCAAATAGGGAACCTGGAAAGTATTACTAAAGCAGTATCTGCGCTCTCAGGAAACCCGCAAGGGTTAGTTTTTCCATTCTCCTGGCAAGAATCAAGCATCTACTTAAATGCTAGTAGAAGTACTTAATTGTTGTCTGTAGTTACATTTATGTAACTACTTGTAAACCAACAGTTAAAGCGCCTTAAAGTAGGTTGTTTTTGAAGTGCCATAGAGGAAAGATTCAATTTGAGAAAACCTATATTAAGAAGCGACTTTTCCGCTGCCATTGCTGTATCCAGTAAAAGTTCTAAAATCTAAATTATTAAGTACTTCTTGGTATAACAGAAAGCCAAATCTAAAAAATGTTGGTTTGTGCTATTAAGTTGTTTGAAAAGTACTAAACCTTTTTAACAGCTTATCTCAATTGGAGTTTTATATAAAAAACTAAGCTCAAAGTATAATTAATGCTTGAAGAATGAGCTCTAAATAGTGCTGAAAAGAACATATAGAGAAAGTTGAATATTTGTATTGTGACAAATGTGGTTTTTAAAGAAAAAAAATTGGTTTAGTTTTGACGCATAGCCGCTATAAAATCCCGCCTTAAACGTCCTAACCCTTTATTAGTTTAACTTTAAAAAATGAAATTAGGTCTCTACTCGTCCATTCTTACCCTTTTTCTGTTTTTAAGCTCTTTCTCCATTTTTGGCCAACAAACCACCGCTAACCAAAGTGTTAAACCCTATGGAGCTCCTTTCGGATATGGTGCCAATATGGGGGCTTTCGGTAATGGCTGGAATGATAAAACCCTGGCTACTGTCATCAGCAAAGCGGGTGGTAATACCCTGCGGCCCACCTTGCCCGAAAGCTTTGTAGAACGGTGGGGCTACTCAATCCGGTTGAATGAGTTCAAGTACTATGCGGTGGACCTGGGTATGAAAGACATCACCGTTTTTCTGGAAGGCCCGTCTGAGGCGCACCGTGACCTGACCACTTACCCAGGCTGCAGCAACTCCTCTAAATCTTTCAAGAACCTGTACGAACCCATTTGGTTAGCCGATGGTACCGTTAACCCCAATAACTTCTATGCCAACTACGTGTACAAACTGGTGCAGACGTACGGCCCGTATGTGAAGAACTGGGAAGTGATTAATGAGCCCGATTTAGGTTCTGCCACCCGTTCCAACTGGTTGACCCGCGCTCCGTTGCCGGCTGAGATGTCAAACTTCAGAGCTCCCTTCTTCAACTACATCCGGATGCTGCGCATTACCTGGGAAGTGGTGAAGAAATACAACCCCGATGACTTCGTGACTCCGGGCGGAATCGGTTACTCGGAGTTCCTGGATGCCCTTATGCGCTACACTGATAACCCGAACGGCGGCGCGGTATCCAGCCAGTACCCAAATAAAGGCGGCGCTTATTTTGACATGGTGAGTTATCATGTGTACCCGGCTCACTTCCTGCGCAAATGGGATAACACCATTGGAGGCTTTAAATACCTGCACAACTCAGACTATGCCGCCGCTCAGGTGGTTAACCACAAGAACAATTTAGAGGCAGTTTTGGTAAAATACGGCTATAACGGCACCACCTATCCTAAAAAACATTTCATCGTTACCGAGACCAACCTCAACCGCCGCACGGTAGACTGGCGCTATGGCTCTGATGCCATGCAGCGTAACTTCGGGATCAAGGCCTTGGTTCTGGCGCAGAAGAATAACATCAAGCAGGTTCAAATCTACGGAGTAGGGGAATCCATAAATGCTCCGGCCGAAGGAACTTCCATTACCAGTGACTATTCTTTGATGGGTCTTTATGAGAACCTGAAGAGAGACGTGTACGGTGCCGAAAAACTTTCCCCAATCGGGAAAACGTTCAAGACAACTTCGCTGCTGATCAGAGACTACGCGTATGATGCCGGCCGTACGGCAGCCTTGAATTTGCCTGCCACCGTAGAAGGAGGGGCTTTCGTGAAGAATGGAGAATACGTGTACGCTCTGTGGGCGAAGAACCCCAATGACAAAACCGAGACGTATTCCCAGACCTACTCTTTCCCGGCAGCTTTAAACCTGACCTCGGTAGACCGATATGAGTGGGATTATTCCCTCACCGGAAAGAACACGCAGCAACTTCCTACCGCCATCACCCTGAACACAACTCCTTCCTTCTTCAAAGGAGTGACTGGTGCCACTACTACTCCTACGCTACAAGGGCAGACCATCACGTTCCCCGTCATCGGAAGTAAAGAATATGGCGTGGCTCCTTTCACCTTACAAGCGACTTCCACCTCTGGCTTGGCCGTCAGCTTCAAGGTGATTTCAGGACCAGCCACTTTGAGCGGCAACACCCTTACATTAACCGGAACCGGAACGGTGACCGTTCAAGCTTTGCAGACCGGGAATTCCACCTACAGCGCCGCCACCCCGGTTAGCCAGAGCTTTTCCGTGACGCAGCCCGCCTCCACGCCAATTGACGCTATCACCATCCCATCTATCCGGATAGAGGCCGAGAAATACACCAGCATGAGCGGAGTTTATGTTGAGAGCTGCAAAGACACCGGCGGTGGGTATGATGTGGGCCGCATTGATGCCAATGACTGGATGAAGTACAGTGTTACCGTGAATACTGCCGGCACCTACAACATGAGCTTCCGGACGGCAGGTACTGGAGCAGGACAGTTCGAGATCAGAAACAGCAGCGGAGCCGTTTTGAAAACGGTAGACGTGGCGGCCACCGGTGGATGGCAAACCTGGAGAACCACCACCACGCAAGTGGCGTTGGCGGCCGGAACCCAGACCATCCAAATCTACGTGAAGAAATCTGGCTGGAATTTCAACTGGATTGAAATTGGAGGATCTACAGCCCAGGCTAAGGCTGCCACCATTTCAGACGGTGCTTTGTCTTCCCTGACGGAGAACGCCTTAGATCAAAACTGGACGGTGTATCCTAACCCCACCGTTGACAAGGTGCAGGTTCAGATTGGCCAAGACGTGACCGGCCAGGTAAGCGTGGAGCTGATTGACCCATCAGGAAGAATCCTGAAACAGTTCTCCTTGAACAAAGGAGACGAGCAGATCACCCAAACCGTCACGTTAGAAAACCTGACCAGCGGGCTTTACTTTATCCGTCTCAAAGGAAACGGAGTGAACGAGGTGAAGAAAGTGATCAAGCAATAATCACCAGAGCAGTAAGTGCGTTTTAAGCCTGTTTTAGATAAAATAGCAGTAAACAGTTTTGATAAATGTAAAAAGGCCGGAGCTTTTGCCCCGGCCTTTTTTTTACCCGTAAGGTACTGCAAAGTCCTTACCTTCTGAGCATGATTCTGAGGATCTTAGTTTTACTGTCCGTTCTCAGGCGGGCAATGTAAATACCAGCCGGCAAGTCCCCATTGATGGTGACGCTGTTGATGACACCCGCTTCCGCAACTCCTGAACGAATCTCTTTCACAGCTTTGCCATTCACATCGAAGAGGGTGAGCGAGTACGCGCCAGCTTCTCGTAATGTAAAGTCAATGGTAGAAGATTCAGAGAATGGGTTTGGATAAGCACTCATGACAATATCCGAAACTTTTCCAAGGTTCCTGTCTGGGGCTGCTACAGAAGAAGCGGTAGAAGTAGTAGCCGGGGTACCGCCTAATGGACAACCGGCATTGTTGTACTTGTCTAATTTCGTAGCCAGTGTGCCTGGTGCTGTTCCTCCGGTTTTATAGGCTGTATTCACGGCTTTGATCAATGAAACCGTAGAGGGATAAGCAGAATTGTAATCCACATCGGGGCTGCAGATGTTTAACAAAGCTGCCACGGATTGACGAGCTAAGTTATAAATTCCTCCTCCGCCAAGATTAAGAACCTGAAGAAGAGTAAGGTTTTTCAATTCTGCAGGGGCATCTGCGAAAATGCTGCCGTACAAGGTAGATGCGGAGATGCTCTTCTGGATAGTGTAGTTGGGGTAATAAGGCTTAGGAATGGTTACACTCGAGCACCACCGGTCGGTGTGGTTTTTCCAGTAGCCTAACGTACACCCTTCAAATACAACGCAGTTTGTAGCAGGATTAATAACCACAGATGCGGTCTTTGTACAGCCTTTGGCATCAGTCACGGTAACGGTGTAAGTGCCCGCTGCTAAGTTAGATGCCGTTGCAGCTGTGCCACCACTAGGGGACCAGGCATATGTATAGGGAGCAGTACCTCCAGTTGCCGTTGCTGTGGCTGAACCTGAATTAGGACCAGTACAGTTAGCATCCGTTTTGGTTGTTGCCACCATAAGCGCAGAAGCGGGTTGAGTTACTGTATAAGAGCCTGTTTTAATACATCCCTTGGCATCTGTTACAGTAACGGTGTAAGTTCCTGCCGGAAGATTGGAGGCGGTTGTACCAGTCTGCACAGGCGAGGTGTTCCAAATATAGGTATAGGGAGCTGTGCCTCCAGAGGCGGTCACTGTTGCTGTACCGGTGCTACCGCCGTAGCAATTTACGTCGGTTCCTGTCACAGCTACATGAAGAGCGCTTAATGGCTGCCCGATAGTAACAGTAGCGGTTTTAATGCAGCCTCTGCTGTCTGTCGCGGTTACGGTGTAGGTACCAGCTGCAAGATTAGATGCAGTGGACCCGGTTTGGACAGGTGAGGTGTTCCAGGTGTAGGTGTAAGGTCCGGTGCCCCCAGAGGCTGTGGCAGTGGCTGAGCCGTTGTTTCCTCCATAGCAGGAAACGTCGGTTTTAGTTGTCACCAGAGATAAGGCATACGGTTGTGAAATGGTGATCTGCGCCGTTTTGGTACACCCTTTACTGTCTGTTACAGTTAAGGTGTAACTTCCTGCCGGCAACTCTACTGTGGATCCGGTTTTTACAGGAACGGAATTCCAGGAATAGGTATAAGGAGCCGTACCGCCCGAAGCTACAGCCGTGACGCTTGATGTACCTCCATAGCATGAAATACCTGTTGTAGTAATAGAAACTGACAAGGCAGTAGGCTGGCCTATGGTGGCAGTTGCGGTGGTGGTGCAGCCTTTTGCATCTGTTACAGTAACAGTATAAGTTCCAGCTGTCAAGTTAGATGCTGTAGCGCTCGTTCCTCCAGAAGGGCTCCAGGAATAAGTATAAGGGCTTGTTCCTCCAGATGCGGTCACCGTCGCAGATCCGGTGCTTCCTCCATAGCACAAGACATTGGTTTTAGTAACAGAGGCAGTTAATCCGCTTGGTTGAGCAATAGTCACTGTCGCAGATTTCGTACAGCCTTTACTATCGGTTACTGTCACTGTATATGTTCCCGCTGCTAAATTAGCGGCAGTTGCACCAGTGCCACCAGTTGGGCTCCAAGAATACGTATATGGGCCTACACCACCAGTAGCAGTTACCGTAGCAGAACCGGTGTTAGAACCGGAACAAGTTGCGTCTGTTTTAGAAGTGGACAATACAATGGCATCAGGTTGCCCAATAGTAACCGTAGCGGTTTTGGTACAGCCTTTGCTGTCCGTCGCGGTTACAGTATAAGTTCCTGCTGTGAGATTTGAGGCTGTCGCTCCGGTCTGGACGGGGGAAGTACTCCAGGAATAGGTATAGGGTCCGGTACCGCCCGATGCGGTAGCTGTGGCCGATCCGCTGCTTCCTCCATGGCAGGAAACATCCGTTTTAATCGTAGAAACAGATAATGCAGCTGCTGGTTGGGTAACAGTATAAGAAGCGGTGGTAGTGCAACCTTTGCTATCTGTTACTGTTACTGTATAGGTACCTGCCGTTAGGTTAGATGCGGTTTGGCCCGTACCACCACTGGGGCTCCAGGAATAGGTATAAGGACCTGTTCCGCCCGTAGCAGTAACTGTGGCCGATCCGGTGTTACCACCGTAGCAATTGACATTAGTGCCTGTGATAGCAGCATTTACTGCTGTTGCAGGTTGGGTGACTGTGTAAGAGGCAGTTGTTTTACACCCTTTAGCATCCGTTACGGTCACAACATAAGTCCCCGCAGAAAGGTTAGAGGCGGTAGCACCAGTTCCCCCGGATGGGCTCCAGGAGTAAGTGTACGGCCCAGTTCCCCCAGATGCTATCACTGTTGCGGAGCCAGTATTCCCCCCAAAGCAGGCTATGTTTGTTCCTGTGGCGATGGCAGTTAGAGGAGTGGTGATTTTCAACTCCTGGAGAGTGCCACACTTAGGTGCTATTTTAGAAGCATCTAAAGGACATTGGTTTCTATTCCCGTCCGAAGCATCGGTCCAGGCAAGATACAAGCCAGTTATAGTTATTTGATCGCCACAAAAATAGCTGATCTCATTTCCTTCAACGGTGAAACTCCTTTGTTCCCGTCCTGGAAACCCATCATCGTTACAGTCACTAATGGTTCTGGAAGTTCTTATGGTTCCGTCAGGTTTTTTAACAACTAACGTTCCATAAAAGGCAAAGGCCGTTCTCAGGGAATTTGTCGCATTATAAATTGTCATCACTAACTCAGATGATAATGGATCTCCTGGGGTACATGTAACGCAGCCTGTTCCGGTTAAAGTTGCCCCAATAACTTGCATGTCTTGTGATACGCATCTATCCGGTGACGGAAGTTGAGACAAATCTTGGGCTTTGGTAGTGATGGAAAACATACACACCGCCACAAGCACCATGAGGTACTGCCATACACGTTGTGAGTTGTAAAGCAGGACAGTTCCCGTCCTGTTGCTACAATTGTAATAATTTACCATGATCGTTCTGGTTTAATGTGTGATAGATTTTGTGGATAGAGAATAGCAGGTAACCGCTGGTTGAGCCTTTAAAGAGGCGTACCAGAAAGGGGCGGACACAGTGATTCACCTAAGTGAAATGAGCACTTAAAAATGACAGACAAGAAAAGGAGGGGGAAGCAGGTGAACTCCTTAATAGGAAAGTGACTCCTGAACGGGCAAACCGGTAAGAGACTAGGGTGTGAAGAATTATTCAACCCTCAGTCAAACTACCCCATTGCTGAACCATTAGAGAGTGCTTCTATTAAGGCGGTGGAGCTTAAAAGGAATCTGTTTTGATGATCACTCTACCACATAAATGCTTTGGGTAGAGAAGGATGGATGCTTTTGCCTTCCAGGAAGCTATAACTTGTTTACTCCTAGCTATACACCATGATTCTGAGAAATCTCTTTAGGGGAGATCTTCCTGAAAGCATACCTGAAGATATAAGGCATTATGTTAAATAACAAGAAAAAACAGTATTTTTTTAATCTTGTAAAATAATATGTGGTAAATACGATTGGCTCTACTTACTAGTGAGTAATGAAGGCGCTTCTACCGCCACTTGCAAAAAGCCCCTTTCAAGCTTCTGAACATAGATGAGAATGAGAATGTGAGCGGAGCGGGATAAATGTCCTTTGAAAGGGGTATTGAATGTAATAGGTGATGTGATTTGGTGATTATTGAACGAAACTAATAATCCTGTCTAATGACCTTCTTGTTAAATTCAATTTCTAGCTATACAGCAAATAATGTATTAGGTGAATATAACAAACAAGCATGTCCTCGCTCTTGCTAAATGTAACATGGGGTGTTGCTCCAGTTTTTGAGCATACCCATGCAAAGGATTTCCTGCTGATCTTCTATAGCCAGAATTTTACTCATCCCATTTACACTTAAAATGAAAAGCCGATTTCCGTTTACTCTAACACTTCATTAAGTCATCAGCTGCATCATTATTGAAATCGTTTTTTCGCGTTTCTGATAGGATGGTTCCAGTTGTCAAATGGATCATGTTTTCCAGCTTACTAATTCCTATTCCTGATTTAGCATCTATATAATGTTAATCCCATATGAAGGAAGAGATGCGGAAAGATATACGGAGCCTCTTCTGTTTATTGCATGCTTTTGTGAAATGAGGCCATAAACGCAAAACGTTAATAATAGCAATTTTACTGTTTGCAAGTTGAAGCTATGCTTTATCTTTATTTTTCTTACCGGTGGATAGTTGCGGTAGCAAACTGCTTTAATCATTATGAGTGGATTGCTTCAACTAACAGTTACAGAATGGAGAGGTAAATGGAGGGTAGGAGCTGCATTGAAGGTAGCTTGGGCTGAAGCAGAATAGACTAAGCCAACACTCTCCCAATTAGGTTTAACTGTCTCTGTACAGAATGAATTAGATCAACTAAATAGTTAAAGCAAGTGCATTGCTTAGATGCAGTAAACTGTTGTGAAATACATCATTAATTCCAATTAATATAACACTTTTATTACTTGCCAATAGTGGGTTTATGCCTCAATAATTTGAGTGTGTAATTCAAATCTGCTTTATAGATATGAAAAGTAGAAGCGTGAAAAGCGACGATGGAAAGATGGGTGCTTCCTTCATTGGGAGATCAGAATGACAGGCCTGAGGCGTTTTACACGTGATTTCTGGAAACAAGGCCTAAAACGTAAAAAGGCTTCCAAATCGATATTGGAAGCCTTTTTACAGTTGGGAAATCTAATCGTAGCGGGGAGCAGAATCGAACTGCCGACCTCAGGGTTATGAATCCTGCGCTCTAACCATCTGAGCTACCCCGCCGAATTGTGGTGCAAATGTAGGGGAAAGATTTATAACCACACAAGTTTTTTTGTATAAAAAATTTTCCCTTAATTGAAGAAGCATATCCGCCCCCGATCTTTACTACACCCTGTTACCATTTTTAGCTTTATTGTCCTATGAGTAAGATAAAGTTTATCAGAGAGTATTCTCTTAATGCTTCCCCCAAGATGCTGTACCCGTACCTGAGTACTGCCTCGGGCTTGGCCCAGTGGTTGTGTGATGCCGCCAAACAGATTGGAGACCGCAAGTACAACCTGGTGTGGGACAACCAGGACCACATCGCTGAAATGACGAGCCACCGCATGAACAAATCGGTGCGGTTTACCTTTCCGGGCACCAACAAAGGCCCTTCCCACGATTACAGCTACATCGATTTCTCCATTGAGTCCGGGGAACTGACCCAGGAACAATTCCTGCGCATCGTAGACTATACCGATGTGGGCGACGTTGAACAACTAGCCGAGCTTTGGGACAACCAGATATTGACTTTGCGAGAGTTGATAGGAGGATAGTCCGGCTTTCCGCCGCTTTTCGTAAATTTGGCCACTTTTCCTTGGGAGAGGGCCATAATACCTACGGCCGTTGCCCAGAGAAGCGGTAGCGCTACATGAAAAAATTAGATAAACTGATTCTTAAGTCCTTCATTGGGCCTTTTGTCCTCACTTTTGCCGTAGTAGAGTTCATTCTGCTGTTGCAGGTTATCCTCAAGTACCTGGATGACCTGATCGGGAAGGACCTGGGGGTGGCCGTTATCGCCGAGTTGCTGTTTTACTTCAGCCTGAACCTGGCACCCATGGCGTTTCCGCTGGCTATCTTGCTTTCCTCGCTCATGACCTTCGGGAACCTGGGCGAGCACCATGAATTGACCGCCATCAAAACGTCCGGTATTTCCTTGGTGCGGGCGCTGCGGCCGGTGTTCCTGTTTGCCGTGCTGCTCACGGTGGCCGCCTTTTTCTTCCATAACACCATCGTGCCCAAGGCTAACCTCAAGGCTTATAGCCTCATGTGGGACATCCGGCAGAAAAAACCCTCGCTGGATCTGAAGGAAGGCTCTTTCTACAACGGCTTGCCCAACCGCAGCATCAGGGTGGGCAAGAAGTTTGAAGACGGCCAGACTCTCAAAGACATCATGATCTATGACCACTCCAACGGGCAGGGCAACGCCGTGATCATGCTAGCTGATTCCGGCAAAATGTACACCCAGTTCAACGACCAGTACCTGGTGCTGGAGATGTTCAACGGTAAAACCTTCGCCGAGGAGCGCCCCAGCAGTTCCAACAGCTACGGGCAGTCCACGGGGTACCTGCGGCAGGCGTTCACCAAAAACAAGATCGTGGTGAACCTGTCTTCCTTCCAGATGGTGCGGAGCAATTCGCAGTGGTTCTCAGACAACAAGATGATGAAGAACATCAACCAGCTGACCCAGGTAACCGATTCGCTCCAGAAACAGATCACCAAGGAGACGTCTCTGCTGGAACCCAATGTACGGCCGTTCTATTCCCACTTCTCCAGCCTGAAAGCCAGTGACACGCTCAAGATCAAGGTGAAGAAGGAAGCCACCGCCCCGGCAATTCTGCTGCAGGATGTGCAGGCCGCCGCCAACGCCGCCCGCAACGTGAAAAGCTTCACCAGTTCCTATGCCTCGCGGCTGACCACCATTCAGCGGGAACGGAACAACTACGAGATTGAGATTTACCGCAAGTTCACCCAGGCCTTCGCCTGTTTCATCATGTTCCTGATTGGCGCTCCGCTGGGGGCCATCATCCGGAAGGGCGGGCTGGGCATGCCGGTGATCATCTCCATCGCGTTCTTCATCGTGTATTACGTGCTCAGCATCCTGGGCGAGAAATGGGGACGGGAAGGAGTGGCCCCGGTGGTGATGGGCATGTGGGCGGCCAACCTCATCTTGCTTCCAATCGGGCTGTTTTTCCTAATCCAGGCTAGAAACGACTCCAGCTTGCTGGAATTTGACTCCTGGCGGAAGTTTACCGCCCGGTTCAAGCGGGCCAAGGCCGTATAAATGAAATAAACCCACCTTTATTCCAATGAATTATTTGAATATAAGGGTTTGTTTCCTATCTTTGCGCCTTATAATCTGAACTGCGATAAAAAGAAAAGTACAGTTACACGCAATGAAATTAACTACCGAAGCGAAAAAAGAAATCTTCCAAACCAGCGGTTTTTCAAAGTCAGCCACCGACACCGGTTCTGCTGAATCACAAATCGCCCTGTTTACTGCCCGGATTAACCACCTGACAGAACACCTGAAATCCAACAAAAAAGACTTCTCCACTCGTTTGGGTCTTTTGAAATTGGTTGGTAAGAGAAGAAGATTACTGAATTACCTGACCAAGACCGACATTACGCGTTACCGCGCTATCATCGCTGAACTAGGCATTCGTAAATAATCCACATAGAAAGATTAGGGAATTCATAAACGGGATTCCCTAATCTTTTTTATTGCCTCCGCTTTCCCTTCTTGCTCTTAGCGCCCTTGGCTCTCTGCCTGTGGGTGCCTTTTACTTTGATTGCATCTTATATCAAGAACGATGTCATATAACGCTATAACTAAAACCATCAACATGGCCAATGGCCGTGATATCACTATTGAGACCGGCAAGCTTGCCAAACAGGCAGATGGGTCTGTGGTGGTAAGATGCGGAAATGCTATGCTCCTGGCCACCGTGGTGTCTAACGTGGGCGCCCGTGAAGGGGTAGATTTCCTGCCGCTGTCTGTTGACTACCAGGAGAAATTCGCTTCCTCAGGTAAAATCCCCGGTGGTTTCCTGAAAAGAGAAGCCCGTCTCTCTGACTACGAAATCCTGATCAGCCGTTTGGTAGACCGTATCCTGCGGCCTATGTTCCCGGACGATTATCACTCCGAAACCCAGGTGATCATCAACCTGATCTCCGCTGATGCGGAGGTGTTGCCAGATGCCCTGGCCGCTTTGGCCGCTTCGGCCGCTATCTCGGTTTCTGATATCCCATTCAACGGACCTATCTCTGAAGTGCGCGTTGCCCGCATTGACGGACAGTTCCAGATCAACCCCTTGCTTTCTGACCTGAAGCGCGCCGACATCGACCTGATTGTAGGTGGATCTGCAGACAGCGTGGCCATGGTGGAAGGCGAGATGAGCGAGGTGTCTGAAGAAGACATGCTGGAGGCCATCAGAGTTGCCCATGACGCCATCAAAATTCAGGTGCAGGCGCAGCTGGAATTAGCGCAGGAGGTAGGTAACACTACCAAGCGTGAATACAGCCACGAGACAAACGACCTGGAACTGAAAGACCTGATCTTCAAAGCTGTTTATGACAAGGCGTATCAGGTTGCTGCTTCCGGTAACAACGTGAAAGCCCAGCGTAAGGAAGCCTTCAAAGCCATCAAAGAAGAGTTTGTGGCTTCTCTTCCTGAAGATCACACGTATGACGCTACCCTGATTGGAAAATACTTCCATGACGCGGAGAAAGAAGCGGTACGTGACGTGGTCTTGAAAGAGCGTCGTCGTTTAGATGGTCGGGCTTTGGACGAGATTCGCCCTATCTGGTCAGAAATCAACTACCTGCCATCGGCGCACGGTTCTGCCGTGTTCACCCGCGGTGAGACCCAGTCGTTGACCACCGTTACCTTAGGTACTAAACTAGACGAGCAGATGATTGATGGCGCCATGTTCTCTGGCTACAACAAGTTCATGCTGCACTATAACTTCCCTCCATTCTCTACCGGTGAAGCCAAGCCAATGCGCGGTACTGGCCGTAGAGAAGTAGGACACGGAAACCTGGCCATGCGTTCTTTAAAGAAAGTATTGCCTTCTGAAGAGGAGAACCCCTACACCATCCGGATCGTTTCAGATATCCTGGAATCCAACGGTTCTTCTTCTATGGCTACTGTTTGCGCCGGAACGCTGGCCTTGATGGATGCCGGTATCCAGATTTCTGCCCCGGTATCAGGTATCGCCATGGGTCTGATCATGGACGAAGAGTCTGGCAACTTTGCCGTTCTGTCTGATATCTTGGGTGACGAAGATCACCTGGGTGACATGGACTTCAAGGTAACCGGTACGGCCAAAGGGATCACGGCTTGCCAGATGGACATCAAAGTGAAAGGTCTTTCCTTTGAGATTCTGGGCCAGGCCCTGGCACAAGCCAGAAACGGACGTCTGCACATCCTGGGCGAGATGAACAAAACCATCGCGCAGCCTAACGCAGATTTCAAACCGCATACCCCACGTTCTACCAATATTATTATTGAGAAGGAATTTATTGGCGCCATCATTGGACCAGGTGGTAAAGTAATCCAGCAGATCCAGCGTGATTCTGGTGCGGTGATCCAGATTGAGGAGAAAAACGACAAAGGCTACGTGAACGTGTTCGCCACGAACCAGGACGCGATGCAGATGGCAGTCTCTAAAATCAAAGCCATTGTGGCCGTGCCGGAAGTAGGCGATACCTATACCGGTAAAGTGAAATCTATCCAGCCGTATGGCGCATTCGTAGAGTTCATGCCCGGCAAAGACGGCTTGCTGCACATCTCTGAGGTGAAGTGGGAGCGTCTGGAGAGCATGGAAGGCGTGTTGGAACTAGGCGAAGAAATCCAGGTGAAACTCGTGGATATTGATGCCAAGACCGGCAAATTCAAACTTTCCCGCAAAGCGTTGCTGCCAAAGCCAGAGCGTCAAGAGTCGGCTCCTAAGAAAGACTAACCTTTCTATTGTCTATGACCCGGCCAAACACGTCCAGATTCTGGAGGTGCGTGGCCGGGTTTTAGGGCTGTTTTGTAAAAACATGCCTGAAACAAGGAGAGTTAGCAGGTGTTTTCGTTTAAAGAGAACTTTTGGAGCGGGGGAGAGTGTTATCCCAACAGCCAACCAACACAGAGATTTACACAGTATAGAAATACACTCCAATGAGACAGCTGAAAATAAGCAAGCAGATTACCAACCGCGAAAGCCAATCTCTAGACAAATACCTGCAGGAGATTGGGAAGGTGGACTTGCTCACCCCAGATGAGGAGGTAACGCTTGCCCAGCGCATCAGAGAAGGCGACCAGTTCGCCCTCGAGAAATTAACCAAAGCCAACCTTCGCTTCGTGGTGTCGGTGGCAAAGCAATACCAGAACCAGGGACTTTCCCTGGGCGATTTGATCAACGAAGGCAACTTAGGTCTGATCAAAGCCGCCAAGCGTTTTGACGAAACCCGTGGATTTAAATTCATCTCTTACGCCGTTTGGTGGATCCGTCAGTCTATTCTGCAGGCTTTGGCCGAGCAGTCCCGGATTGTGCGTCTTCCGTTGAACCGGGTAGGTTCCTTGAACAAGATCTCCAAGTCTTTCTCAGAGCTGGAACAAAAATTTGAGCGCGAGCCGTCTCCAGAGGAAATTGCCGAAGTACTGGAACTCACCACCGCTGAGGTAGTGGATACCCTGAAGATCTCCGGTCGTCACGTGTCTGTGGATGCTCCCTTCGTGCAAGGTGAGGAAAACCGTTTATTGGACGTTTTGGAAAACGAAGACGAAGAGTCTCCGGACACCGGCCTGATGAACGACTCCCTGCGCAAAGAAGTACAGCGTGCCCTTTCTACCTTGACCAAACGCGAAGCTGATGTGATCACGCTTTACTTCGGACTGAACGGAGAGCACTCCCTTACCTTAGAAGAGATCGGCGAGAAATTTAACCTGACCCGCGAGCGCGTGCGTCAGATCAAAGAGAAAGCCATCCGCCGGTTACGCCATACTTCCCGCAGTAAAGCCCTAAAGCCTTATTTGGGATAGTTTTTACTTCATCATTGCAAAGCCTTGGTTTCACAAAGACCAGGGCTTTTTGCTTTTTAGAGCCAAATGATTAGGAAAGGTCTGCTGCTTTTTTAAGCCTCCTTTCGGGAAAAGAGGCCTAAAGCGTATCTAGGTTTAAACTATCTAAGAGCCTTGCTGTCTAACGGGTAAGAAATCACTTGGGGAGAATTCTTCCTGGCTTTTATTTGTTATAGAAATCTAAAGCAAAACCTTGGTTGCCGCTATGTACTAGCTAGAAGCCAAGTAATTATGTACAATTAGCATAGATGTTAAAACGCTGGTATCCCGCTGGGCTGCCGGTGTCTTTAAAATAATTCGTAATATTGCACTCCCAAATTATTACCTGATATGGAAAACCAAAAGGAGCGCGTAAAGTGTTTGATCATCGGCTCTGGCCCTGCCGGATATGCCGCCGCCATTTACGCCTCACGGGCCGGTCTTAAACCGGTTATGTACCAAGGCCTGCAGCCTGGTGGTCAGTTGACCATTACCAATGACGTTGAGAACTACCCCGGTTACCCAACCGGTATAAATGGCCCGCAGATGATGGAAGATTTCCGTCAGCAGGCCGCCCGCTTCGGTACCGATATCCGTTACGGCATCGCTACTTCCGTTGATTTCTCCGGCAAGCCGCACAAAGTGACCATTGACGAGCAGAAGGAAATAGAAGCAGACACGGTCATCATTGCCACCGGTGCCTCGGCCAAATGGCTGGGACTGGAATCGGAAGCCAGACTGAACGGGAGCGGGGTTTCTGCCTGCGCCGTGTGCGACGGGTTCTTCTACCGCGGCCAGGAAGTGGCCATTGTTGGAGCCGGCGACACCGCCTGCGAGGAAGCTCATTATCTTTCTAACCTGTGCTCCAAGGTATACATGATTGTGCGCCGCGATGAGATGAAAGCGTCTACCATCATGCAGAACCGGGTGAAGCACACGCCCAACATCGAGATCATCTGGAACAGCGTGACCGATGAAATCCTGGGTGAACACGATGTGCAAGGGGTTCGGCTGAAGAACACCATCACCGGTGAGACCAGTGAAATTGCCGTGAAAGGGTTCTTTGTGGCCATCGGGCACGAGCCTAACTCCAAGATTTTCCAGCCTTTCTTGCAGCATGATGAGAGCGGCTACCTGAAGACCATTCCCGGCACTTCCAAAACCAACATTGACGGCGTATTCGCCTGCGGCGATGTGCAGGACAATGTGTACCGCCAGGCGGTGACGGCGGCGGGCACCGGCTGTATGGCCGCCCTGGATGCAGAACGTTACCTGGCTTCGCTGGAAGACCATTAAAACAGAGGAAGAACAAGCCGCTATCGCCTTGCAAAAGCAATAAAATAGCGGCTTGTTCAGTTTTATAGCCGAGCCGAAAACAAATGTTGGTTCGGTGATTAATCAGATTAAATGTTAGTAAGAAAGCTACTTTTTTTTCTGCTTTTCGCCTGTCTCACCTTCTCGGGGCACATGGCAGAGGCGCAGAGGAAAAAAACCAATAAAGACATCTTCAGACGGAAATCTCCCAAGATCAAAGCCGTGAAGCCTGAAACCACCGTGGAGGTGAAGCAGGAAACCTTACAGGACAAAGACAAGCCTAACCGCGCCGAGTTCAGCCCAGTCAAGAAACTCTCCATTGTCAGTGAGGACACCAGTTCCCTGAACCTGGGGGAACAGAGCATTGTGGAGATGTCTGAGGAGATCCAGTTGGATGACAGTGCCTGGGTGAAGATTGCCGCCTACTACGCCATTTGGGACACGCACAACCTGAACCCTTACCGCAAAGACGGCCGTACTATTAAAGATACCATTGCGCTGCAATTGTATAACAAGACCCACCCCTATAAAATGCCGCTGGTGAAAACCCCCATCACCTCTGATTTCGGATTCCGGGGATATCGCTGGCATTACGGCACCGACCTGGATCTGGACACCGGAGACTCGGTGAAAACAGCGTTTGACGGAGTGGTGCGGATCTCTAAATGGGACGGCGGCGGCTACGGGAATTACCTGGTGGTCCGTCACGTAAACGGTCTGGAGACCGTGTACGGTCACCTCAGCAAGCCAGTGGCCAAAGTAGGGCAGTACGTGAAAGCGGGCGAGTTGATTGGCTGGGGCGGTAGCACCGGCCGCAGCTCCGGACCTCACCTGCACTATGAGGTGCGCTACGAGGGAAACCCCATTGACCCCGAGGAACTCTATGACTTCCCGGAATACCTGCTGAAGGGCGAGAATTTCCAGATCACCTCCGCGCTTTTCAATTACTACAACCGCGCTAAAAAGAAATCTTCTTCCGGAGCTACCCGGGCCAGAAGAGCGGTGTACCACAAAGTGAGAAGCGGCGAAGTGCTGGGCACCATTGCCCGCAAATATGGGGTGTCCGTTTCCCAGATCACCCGCCTGAACCACATCACCACCCGTACCACGCTGCGCTTGGGACGTAACCTCCGCATTAAATAACCCGCTCATGAAGCTTGACATACTGGCTTTTGCCTCCCACCCAGATGATGCCGAACTTGGCTGCGTGGGTACGTTACTGGCCCATAAAGCCCAGGGCAAAAAGGTAGGGATTGTAGACCTCACCCGCGGCGAGCTGGGAACCCGCGGAACCGTGGAGACCCGCGCCCAGGAAGCCGCCGATTCTGCCCAGATCCTGGGATTGGATGCCCGGGAAAACCTGGGTTTAGCCGATGGCTTCTTCCGGAACGATGAAGCCCACCAACGCCTCGTGATCCAAGCCATCCGGAAATACCAACCCGAGATCGTGCTCATGAACGCCATCCATGACCGCCACCCCGACCACGGGCGCGGCAGCCAGTTGGTTTCTGAGGCTTGTTTCTATTCTGGTTTGCGGCAGATTAAAACCCAGGGAGCTGATGGGCAGGAGCAGGAGGCCTGGCGGCCGAAGGCGGTGTACCATTACATCCAGGACCGCTTCATTTCCCCGGATCTGGTGGTAGACATTACGCCCTACTGGGAAACCAAAGTGGAGGCGATCAGAGCATTTAAGACGCAGTTTTTCACCCCCGCCACTGCAGACAGCCCAGAGCCCGCCACCTATATTTCCTCCCCGGAATTCCTGCAATTCATTGAGTCGCGCGCGAAGGAGTTAGGCCACGCCATTGGGGTCTCTTACGGCGAAGGGTTTACCAAAGAACGCTCTCTGGGAGTAAAGAACCTGTTTGATTTGATTTAACTTCCTAAAGTGCCGAAGCTGTTTTAAGGCTCCTTTCTTGAAAGGCCCCAAAGCGTCCTGTATATCGTCAGCCTAAAAAGAAGGCCCCGTGAGTATTCTCACAGGGCCTTCTTTTTAGGCTGACGTTCTGTTTTGAGCCTGTTTTTAGAAAAACGGGCTCAAAACAGAGGGGATTACTTTAAGCGGTTCTTACGCCAATCAGACATGGAGCCGGTAGGGGCTGCTGATGACGTAGGAGTGGCTGTCGATTGTTTGACTTTGCCCGCGAACAAAGCCGCCAGCACTGCCGCCATGGCTTCCTCGTCCTGAGTAGGTGCGGGTTTCAATACCGATGGGTCCTGGAAGTACCGCTCAATAAACTTCGTATCGAAATCACCGGAGCGGAAAGCCTCGTGTTCCATCACGAAGCGTCCGAAGGGCAAGGTGGTTTCTATGCCGGTGATCTGGTATTCGTCAATGGCCCTGATCATTTTCTCAATGGCTTCCTGGCGGTCTTTGCCAAACGTCACCAGCTTCGCGATCATCGGGTCATAGTAGATCGGAATCTCCATGCCTTCCTCAAAGCCATCGTCCACGCGCACGCCTAAGCCCTGCGGCCGTTTGTAGGTGGTCAGCGTCCCGATGTCCGGTAGGAAGTTGTTGGTGGGGTCCTCGGCGTACACCCGCAGTTCCAGAGCGTGTCCGCTGATGGTCAAATCTTCCTGGGAAAAGGAGAGAGGCGCGCCCTGGGCTATCTTGATCTGTTCTTTCACCAGGTCAAGCCCGGTAATTTGCTCGGTCACGGGGTGTTCCACCTGCAGGCGGGTGTTCATCTCCAGGAAGAAGAAGTTTTTGTTCTCGTCCAGCAGAAACTCCACGGTGCCGGCGCCCACGTAATCACAGGCTTTGGCCACGTCAACGGCGCAGCGGCCCATCTCGGCGCGCAACTCGGGCGTGAGTACCGATGAGGGTGCTTCCTCAATCACTTTCTGGTGCCGGCGCTGAATGGAGCATTCCCGCTCAAACATGTGCACAATGTTGCCGTGGGTATCGCCCAGCACCTGAATTTCAATGTGCCGCGGCGAGCCGATGTATTTCTCAATGAAGACCGCTCCGTTCCCGAAGGCCGAGGTGGCTTCACTCACGGCCAGCTGCATCTGTTCCTCAAAATCAGAAACCCGCTCCACCACGCGCATGCCTTTTCCGCCGCCGCCCGCACTGGCTTTGATCAGGATGGGGAACCCGATGTTAGAGGCAATAACTTTCGCCTCTTCAATATCAGTGATGGCGTACTCGGTGCCGGGCACCATGGGAATGTTGTACTTGGCCACGGCGGCCTTGGCGGCCAGCTTGCTGCCCATCAGCTCAATGGCCTCCGGCGAGGGACCAATGAACGTGATGCCGGCCTCCTGCACCTGCTGGGCAAAACCCGCGTTCTCAGAGAGGAATCCGTAGCCCGGGTGAATGGCGTCTACCCCCAATCGTTTGCAAACCTCCAGAATGACATCTCCGCGCAGGTAAGACGCGCTGGAGGCGGGTGGCCCCACGCAGACGGCCTCATCGGCGTAGCGCACGTGCAGGGCCTGGCGGTCCGCTTCAGAATAGATGGCTACGGTTTTGATGCCCATCTCGCGGGCTGAACGCATCACGCGTAAGGCTATTTCACCGCGGTTTGCGACCAGCAGCTTTTCAATTTTTCTCATGAAGGCAGGTTCAGTTCGGTTCAATCCTCAAAGAAAGTTCATTCCGGCCAAAGTTAAAAGACGATTTTACCGCAGCAATCTGGCACTGACTTTGTAATTGATGACAATCAATGTAAATTTGCCTACCTTATAGGTTTAAATTATTGATTTCAGAAGGTAGTTTCACGCCCTTCACACTATTAACCGCCTTAACATTATCTAAAGTGGATCTATTTGAAAAGTTATTGGCCAACCGCGGACCGCTTGGCAGCCATTCTCACTATGCGCACGGGTATTTCACGTTCCCTAAACTGGAGGGCGAGATTGCTCCGCGCATGACCTTCAGAGGAAAACAAGTCCTCACCTGGAGCTTGAACAACTATCTGGGCCTGGCCAACCACCCGGAAGTGCGTAAAGCCGATGCTGATGCTGCCGCTGAGTTTGGAATGGCCTTGCCCATGGGCGCCCGCATTATGTCTGGTAACTCAAATAACCACGAGCGTTTAGAGCGTGAATTAGCCGAGTTCGTGCAGAAAGAAGACGCTTTCCTGCTCAACTTCGGGTACCAGGGGGTGGTGTCCATCATTGATGCCCTGGTAGACCGCCACGACGTGATTGTGTACGATGCCGAGTCGCATGCCTGTATCATTGACGGCGTTCGTCTGCACCAGGGCAAGCGCTTCGTGTACCAGCACAATAACATTGAGAGCCTGGAGAAGCAACTCCAACGCGCTACCCGTTTAACCAATGAAACCGGCGGCGGCATCCTGGTGATCACCGAAGGCGTGTTTGGCATGAGCGGCAACCTGGGTAAATTGAGAGAAGTGGTGGCGCTGAAAGAGAAATTCAACTTCCGGTTGATGATCGATGACGCCCACGGGTTCGGGACCATGGGGAAAACCGGGGCCGGTACCGGTGAGTTCTTAGGCGTACAAGACGGTATTGACGTGTACTTCTCCACCTTCGCCAAATCCATGGCCAGCATTGGCGCGTTTGTGGCTAGCAACGAGCAGGTAATTGAGTACCTCCGTTACAACATGCGTTCCCAAACGTATGCCAAGTCTCTGCCGATGACCCTGGTCGTTGGCGCTCTGAAACGTCTGGAATTGCTCCGCACGCAGCCAGAACTGAAAGACAACCTCTGGACCGTAGTAAATGCCCTGCAGTCTGGCCTGCGCGAGAAAGGCTTCAACATTGGCACCACTGAGTCTCCGGTGACACCGGTGCTTCTGAATGGCCAAATCCCTGATGCAACGGCGCTTACGCTTGATTTGCGCGAGAATTTCAATATTTTCTGTTCAATTGTGGTTTATCCGGTAGTGCCAAAAGACGTGATCATGCTCCGTTTGATCCCTACCGCTGCCCACACCTTGGAGGATGTTGCCGAAACAATTGCCGCCTTTGAAGCGATCTCCGCGAAGCTGGATAAAGGACTTTATACTAAATCTTCTGTGACGGCCTAGAAAAGGACTTGTTTTATAAAATAATACAAACTTTTTATTTTTTTGCACCTTATTATAAAATTCCTATATTAGAGCCATTAAACGTAATGTCAAACCATTTAAACAAGCTCTAATGAACAATTATTCCAAACTTAAGGATCTGGTTCTTTCTCTGGAAGGCGACTTTGAGAAATTCTATGACAAGAAGAATTCCGCTGCCGGTACCCGCGTAAGAAAGGGTATGCAAGATCTTAAAAACATGGCGCAGGACATCCGTAAGGAAGTTCAGGACATGAAAAACAGCGAAGGCGCTGCTAAATAGTAAGTTGCTCTGAAATAAGATATTATGAGAAAGGTGAGTGATATGCTCACCTTTTTTCTTTTGAGCGCTTATAAAATCAAGAGCCTCCTGCTTATGAGCCGTTTTTAACAAAACAGCCCTAAAGCAGGAGGCTCTTGATTTGTACTATTATGCTAAATAGAACGGGGTTAAACCGCTTTCACGAGGTAGTAATTCTTCTTTCCTTTCTGGATCACCAGGTACTTGCCCTGGAGTAAATCCTGAGACAGCGCCTCGTCTGGTTTGTCCACTTTCTGCCGATTGATGCTCACGCCGCCGTTCTGGATCATTTTTTTCGCCTCGCCTTTCGACTCAAAAATCTGGTTCTGGGTCAGTTCAGACAGGAAATCTACGGCAAGAGTATCGGCTGACAGGCTGTCTTTGGGAACCTCAATCTGGGGCACGCCTTCAAACACGGCCAGCAGGGTAGCCTCCGGCAGACTGCGCAGGGTTTCCAGGTCGCCTTTCCCGAACAGGATTTGAGATGCTTCCACGGCGCTTTCGTATTCCTCGGCGGAATGCACAGTGGTGGTCACTTCCTTGGCCAATGCTTTTTGCAATACGCGCAGGTGCGGTGCCTGCTGGTGCTCGGTCACCAGAGCTTCAATTTCTTCCTGGGTTAAGAGGGTAAAGCGCTTCACCAGCTTCTCGGCTTCCTCATCGG
This sequence comes from Rufibacter sediminis, assembly GCF_014269285.1. GTDB lineage: Bacteria > Bacteroidota > Bacteroidia > Cytophagales > Hymenobacteraceae > Nibribacter > Nibribacter sediminis. The sequence goes on along the minus strand of NZ_JACOAF010000021.1, from coordinate 87,425 downwards.
CTACGTTGAGCCAGAACTGGTAGAATTTATAGGGTGACGTCATGTTGGGGTCCAGCCACACGTTGCCGCTCTCGGACTTCCCGAACTTGCTGCCGTCGGCTTTGGTCACCAGGGGAGTGGTGAGCGCGAAGGCTTTGCCGCCTTCCATCCGGCGGATGAGCTCGGTGCCCGAGGTGATGTTCCCCCACTGGTCAGAACCGCCCATCTGCAGTTTCACGTTCTTGTGCTTGTACAGGTGGTAGTAATCGTAGCCCTGCAGCAACTGGTACGAGAACTCGGTGAAGGAGAGTCCTTCGGCCCCGTTTTCGCCTTCCTGCGCCGTGATCCGCTTCTGCACCGATTCCTTTTTCATCATGTAATTCACCGTGAGGTGCTTGCCCACGTTGCGCAGGAAATCCAGGAACGAGAACTCCTTGAACCAGTCATAGTTGTTCACGATCTCGGCGGCGTTCTCCACGCCCTCAAACTTCAGGAATTTCTCCAGTTGCTTCCTGATACCTTCCTGGTTGGCGCGCAATACCTCCTCCGACAACAGATTCCGCTCCGCGGATTTGCCCGATGGGTCCCCGATCATACCCGTGGCACCGCCCACCAGCGCGATGGGCTTGTGGCCCGCCCGCTGCAGGTGCACCAGCAGCATGATGGTGGCCAGGTTGCCGATGTGGAGGGAAGAGGCCGTCGGGTCAAAACCGATGTAGCCGGTGGTCATGCCTGCGTTCAGTTGTTCTTCTGTGCCGGGCATGGTGTCCTGCAACATGCCGCGCCAACGCAGTTCTTCAATTAAATTCATGTAGCTTCAATTTTACTTGGGCCAAATATACCCAAATAAGTTTTTAGTTGTCAGTTGTTAGTTATCAGTTGGAAGTGCGTTCTGCTAGCCGGGCACAAATTGATGAGGTAAGTGATGGTGGTGTCGTAAGATTTGATCTTAGATAATCCCGCTTGTGGTTCCCGGCGAGTCTGGAGACTCGCATCATCCTTCGGCACGAGACTGAAGTCTCGCGCCAGCTTCTTCTATTAACAACTTCTTCTATTAACAGACTAAGGACTCGTTACTCAGAACTCAGGACTCAGTTGTACGCAGTTCCTACGAGTGTCTGCGCCATTGTAGCGTTTTGAGGCAGTTTTCAAGAAAAGACCCCTAAAGCAGCCTGTTCAGAACAGCTATTAACGGCATAGGAATCACGAACTACTGCCCACCTGAAACGAAAATTAGGTAAATTGCCGTCTCGTTCCGTTTTCATTTCCATCCATTCCCTTGTCCATGGCGCTTACCGCAGATGACATCCTGAAGCAACTCAAGAACCGTGAATTCGCTCCCGTGTATTTTTTGCAGGGCGATGAACCGTATTACATAGACCTGATCTCTGATTACATTGAGCAGCATGCCTTGAATGACATGGAAAAGGGCTTCAACCAAGTGGTGATGTACGGCAAGGATACCGATGTACCGACGGTGTTGCTGCAAGCCAAGCGCTTCCCGATGATGTCTGACCGGCAGGTGGTGATTGTAAAGGAGGCGCAGAACCTGGCCAACTTGGAAGCCGATCCCGAGAAAGACCCGGCGGCCAAGCAGCTGGATGCCTATCTTAACAACCCGCTGCCGTCTACCATTCTGGTGTTCTGCCACAAGCACAAAACCGTGGATGGGCGCAAGCGGCTGGGCAAGTTGCTCAGCAAACAGGCGGTGTTCCTGACCACCAAGAAGCTCTATGACAACCAGGTACCCGGCTGGATTAATCAGTTCATCAAAACTAAGAACCTCATGGCTACCCCGCAGGCGGTCATGATGCTGGGTGAGTACATCGGTTCAGACCTGTCGCGTTTAGCGAACGAAATTGAGAAACTTGCCATTAACCTGAAGCCGGGCCAGACCATTGATGAGAAGCTGGTGCAGGAGAACATCGGCATCAGCAAGGAATATAACATTTTTGAACTGCAGAACGCGTTGGTGCGCCAGGATGTGCTCAAGGCCAACCGCATCTTGAATTACTTTGAGTCCAATCCCAAGGACAATCCGCTGATTCCCAACCTGGTGCTGCTGTTTTCCTTTTACTCCAAACTGATGACCCTGCACCTGCTGCCGCAGATCACCGAGCAGACGGTGGCCAAAGAGCTGGGTAACCGCGGATTTCTGGCCAAGGAGTACTTGCAGGCCCTCCGGGTGTACCCGTACCGGCGCGTGCTGCAGATCATCCAGTTCATCCACCAGGCCGATTTGCAGAGCAAGGGCATTGAAGGAGGGGCAATGTCAGACGCGGCCATCCTGAAGGAACTGGTGTTTAAGATGCTGCACCCGGTGCCCGTTCTACCAAAAAAATCGTTTTAGGGCTGTTTTGGCTAAACAGGCCCTAAAACAGGAATTTTTGTAGCTGGCATCTATGCTAAAACTGCTATATTATCGTTCAGGCGTAGAGGCGGTTTTGTAAATTATACTGTCGCTTCCCCGCATTTTTCCTAATTTTGAAGGACAGGCCCGCCCTGGCATCGCAGAAAAGAACTGCCCTGCCTCGGGCGGCGGCCTAAAGCCTATTTCACTATGAAACTACCGCACAAGTTAGCCTTGGCTACCGCCTTACTGGGAGGAACGCAGATTGCGCACGCGCAGCAATCCCTGACCTTCCGCTCAGAAGAGCGCTTCTTTCAGGAAGGGTTAGAGTTGTACGACCGTGAAAAGTTCGGGGCGGCACAACAGGCCTTCGCTGAGTACATCCGGTTGATCAATGACCCCTTGAAGACCGCCGATGCCCAGTACTACTACGCCATCAGCGGGCTGCACCTGCTTCACCCCGATGCCGAGCAACTGGTGCTGCAGTTTGCCTCCCGCTACCCGGCGCACCCCAAGGCGGCCACCGCGTTCTTTGAATTAGGAACCACTTTCTTTGACAACAAGAATTACGACAAAGCCATTCAGTACCTGGAAAAAGCCCCGGCCGATCGGCTGGACGATGCCCAGCTCAAGGAGGCTGATTTCAAACTGGGGTATTCCTACTTTTCCAAAAAGAACTTCAAAAAGGCGAAGGAGCTGTTTGACCGCAACAAGCGAGGCACGCATAAATATACGTACGCCTCCAGCTACTACGCTGGCTATCTGGCGTACCGTGAGGGCGACTACATTGGCGCCAAGCTGGACCTGAAGGTAGCCGAGCAGGATGAGAATTACCGCACCGCCGTGCCGTACATGCTCACCGAGGTGCTCTATAAGGAGAAGAACTTTCAGGAGGTGATCAGCTACGGCGAAAAGTCGTTGCAGATGACTCCGCCGGTGCAGAACCCCAAGGAGATAGAGGTGCTGGTAGGCGATGCCTACTTCCAGCGCAACGATTTCCAGAACGCCTCTAAGTACTTCAAGAGCTACGGCCAGGGGAAAAAGACCTTGGACAAAGCGGTGCAGTACAAAATGGGGATCGCTGATTTCAAGAACAATGATTTCAAGAGCTCCATTGAAAACCTGAAGGCCGTCGCCTTCCAGTCCGACTCGCTGGGGCAGAACGCTTCCTACCATCTGGGCTTAAGTTACCTCAAAGACAACAACAAGCAGTTCGCGCTGCGGGCGTTTGACCAAGCCCGCAAGCTTAACATTGACAAGAACGTGAAAGAGGGAGCTACCGTGAAGTACGCGCAGCTCAACTATGAACTGGGCAACTTCTCAGAGGTGATCAACTCCCTGGCCTCGTTCTCCAAAGACTATCCCGATTCCCGGTTTGCCGGTGAGGCGGATGACATCCTCAGTGAGGCCTACCTGAACTCCAGCAATTACATGGAGGCCATCCAGCACATTGAGAAGCTGCCCAAGCGGAGCCACCGCATCAACGAGACGTACCAGCGGGTAACCTATTATCAGGGCGTAAAACTCTACAATGACCAGTTGTTTCAGCAGGCGGTGGCCATGCTGGACAAATCACTGGGCTTTCCTTACAACAAAGACATTGAGGCGGGCAGCAACTTCCTGAAAGGCGAGGCTTACTCTATTGGACAGCGCTGGCCCCAGGCCATCAACAGCTACGGCGCGGTTTTCCAGACTGTGAACTCCGGCCGCACCGAGTTTTACGTGAAGTCCCGCTACGGCATAGGCTATGCGTATTACAATGAGAAGCAGTACGACAAAGCTTTGGTGCACTTCAAAGCGTACCTGAACGACAACACCATCAAGGCCGGTAATCCCAACTATGCTGATGCCATGATCCGGCTGGCGGACTGCTATTATGTGACCAAGGATTACACCTCGGCGTTAAGCTACTATGACCAGGCGCTGGCCGCCAAAACTCCGGATGCTGATTACGTGGCTTTCCAGAAAGGAGTGGTGTACAACCTGACGGGCCGAAGGGATCAGGCCATCCAGTCGCTGCAGTCATTGTTGAAGTCTTTCCCCAGATCTCGCTACGCCGATGACGCCGTGTACCAGAAAGGGATCATTGACTTTGAGAACTCGAACTACGCACCGGCTATTGCTTCATTCTCCCAACTGGTCGATAATTATTCCTCCAGCACGTTGGTGCCGAACGCCTTGCAGAAACGCGGAGTTGCCTACATGAACCTGAAGCGCCAGAACGAGGCCATCGCGGACTTCAAGCGGGTAATTGATCAGTACCCTACTCATGAGATCGCCAACAACGCCCTCTACAGCCTGCAGGAAGCTTTGGGAGCCTCCAACCAAACCGAGCAGCTGGATACATATTTAACCAAGTTTAAGGCCGCTAACCCAGAAAGCGATGCGCTGGAAAGCGTTGAGTTTGAAGCTGCCAAATCGCTTTATTTCAATGAGAAATATGCCCAGGCTATTCCTAAGTTTGAGGGTTTTCTGAAAAGTTATCCGGCCAGTGCCTCTGTCGCCAACGCCCGTTATTTCTTAGGAGATTCTTACTTCCGTAATGGAGATAAGGCCAACGCGCTGCGTAGCCTGAAGGAAGTGGCCATAGAAGGAAAGTCGGAGTACCTGAGCAAAGCGGTGCAGCGCGTAGCCGACATGGAATTTGAGAACGGCAACTACACCGAGGCCGCCAATTTCTACTCCCGTCTGCGTGACCTGGCGGTGAACAAGAAAGAGCAGGCCAACGCCTTGACTGGACTCATGAAGAGTTTCTACTTCACCAATGACTTCAACAATACCATCCTCATCGCCGATGACCTCATTGCCCGCGGCAACGCCACTTTAGGTGCCTACAACAGTGCCTTGCTCTTCAGAGGGAAAGCCAGTTATGCCTTGGGCCGTTTAGATCAGGCGGCTAAGGAATTCAGCACCGCCGCCACCTCGGCCACGGATGCCAACGGCGCCGAGGCCCATTACCTGCTCAGCGAGATTTACTTCAAGCAGAACAAATACAAAGAAGCGCTGGACCATGGTTTTGAGTTCAGCAAGACCTTCGGCGATTATGACCTGTGGTTAGGAAAAACTTTCCTGCTCATTGCCGATGTGTACGTGGCGCAGAATGAAGCCTTCCAGGCCAAGGCAACCCTGAATTCCATCATCGAGAATTCACCGCTGGAAGAAATCAAAACCGAGGCCAAAGCCAAACTGGCAGAACTGGAAAACAGTGTCACTCCTTCTACCAGCACTCCTAAAGAATAAGACCATGAGATATACTAAAAAATGGGCAGGTGTCTCTGCTCTCTTTCTGTTAGGTTTACTTCCGGCCGCTCAGGCCCAGACGGGTTGGGGAGAAGGCAACAAACTGGAAAGCACAGAGATTGTCGTTGAAAAGAACCGGGTGCTGGAGCTGCCAGAGGCCAACCGAAATTTTCAGAAGTTTCTCATTCAGCCGCCCGCGTTGGGTGACCGCAAGGTGACGTACCGTTTCAATGAGTACCGTCTGCCGGAGCATTACATCAACCTACCCATGAAGGTGCTGACCATCCAGCAGGAGGAACTCTCCAAGCTCTATGGAAATTACGTGAAAGGAGGCATCGGCAATTATGGGACGGTTTACGCCAAAGGCTACTTCCATAACAAGCGGAGCGATAAATCTTCGTTCGGGGCGCAGGTAGGGCATCTGTCTTCTTCTATGGGCCCGATTGAAAACTCCGGCTCCGCGAGCAGTTACGTGCAGGCCAATGGCGATCTGTATTCCGGTCCCATCACGGTGGGAGGCCGGGTACGGTATGAGCGTGACCAGAATTATTTCTACGGCGGTAAGAACGTAGCCGAAGTTGATAAAAGCGATATAAAACAGGTATATAACCGCTTTTTGGTGGAGGGGCACTTGAACAACCTCAATGACCTGAAAACCCCTTTCCATTTCGATGGCAAAGTAGGCCTGACCCACACCGGCGACAACTACAGCGCCAAGGAAACCCATCTCTTTGGCCGGGTAGAAACCAACTACAGCCTTAGCGATGTCTCCAAAGTATTAGTAGATCTGGATCTGGCGTATACGAACCAGAAAGATGCCGAAACCTATGGACGTGGTTTCTTCAAAGTTCGGCCTGCGTACGCCTTGCAGATGGATCGTCTGGGTCTGATTCTGGGCGCTACCATTGCCTATACCGGAGACACCATCAATGATGCCCGTAAATTCAACCTCTATCCAGCTCTGGAGGCGAATTACCAGGTAGTTCAGAACAAGCTTTCCTTGTTTGTAGGAGCAGGCGGCGATCTGGAGCGTTCTACGCTGTACTCCATCAGCAAAGAAAATCCTTTTGTAAACCAGAACCTGCAGGTGGCCGACGTGAACAGGAGTCTAGAAATCTATGGCGGGGTGAACGGCAGCATCAGCAAGTATGTGCAGTTCACCGGTCGTCTGGCGCTGCAGAATTACCGCAACCTGTACTTCTTCAACAACTCGGTAGCAGATTCCACCAAATTTGACCTGCTGTATGACAACGGGGTCACCAAGGTGTTCCAGTTCTTCGGGCAGTTGACCTTTAACCAGTCAGAAGATTTAAGGTTAGGGGTGAAGGCAGAAAGCAACAAGTATACAACTACCTCACTCAGAGAGCCTTTTCACCGTCCCGACATGAAAGCGACGGCTTTTGCAACCTATAATCTTTCAGACAAGATTCTCTTGAACAGTGAACTTTACTATATTAGCAGTTCGTTCGGGGAAATAACCCGTACAGATGGTACGAAATTGCTGCGCGAGACTGATACCATCGTTGACCTTAACCTGAAAGGCGACTACCGCTTTTCGCCACGGTTCTCGGCGTTTCTGATGGGGAACAATCTCCTGGGCAGCAAGTACGAACGTTTTGTGAATTATCCTACCCAAGGGATTTCGGTTCTGGGTGGGGTGACCTATTCCTTCTAAGCTACTATGGTTCAAAGCCACATAAAATCACTGCTGTACGCCTATGACTGCGTGATCATCCCCAACTTTGGGGGATTGATCACGCACTATGTGCCTGCCAAAATCCACCCGGTGAAACATATGTTCTCGCCGCCTTCCAAACGGATTGCCTTCAATGAGCAACTGAAGGCGAATGACGGGTTGCTGATCTCCACCTTGGCGCAGAAACAAAAGTGGCCCATGCCGCAGGCCCAGCTGGCCGTGGCCGAGTTTGTGGTGGAATTGAAAGAGCAGCTAAGAACCCAGCACCGCTTTGAATTGCAGGACGTGGGGGTGTTCCGCTATAACGCCGAGCACAAGCTGGTCTTTGAGAACCTGGAGAACGACAACTTCCTGGAACAGGCTTTCGGGTTACCGGAACTGGTGGCGAAACCCATCGCCGGTAAAGAAACCTTGATCCTGCGAGGCAAATACCAGGATCAGGCAGCGCAGGCCACTGATGGCAAAAAAGTGGGCAGCAAGTTCCGCAAGCTATACCGCGTGGGGGCCGGTCTGGTGATTGGCTGTGTTTCCGTGGCTACCATTTACCTGCTGTCTCTGCAAGGCGACATGGCGCTGAGCTCCCTAAATCCGGTGACCTTGCTGACCGGAACTGAAACGACTACTTCGTCCCCTGAGGCAACCCCGGAGACGCCTGATGTAGATGCCTTTGAGCAAGCCCAATTAACGGAGCAATACAAGTCCGCTCTGCCGGTGGAGCCTTCTCTGGAAGCAGAACTTGCCGCTGAGGATTCGCTTTTAGCCGCTTTTCCGAAAACTAGCCCCAAAACGGAACCAGAAGCTAGTAGCGCACCTGAAGTATCACTTGAAGACAAAGAAGAAGCTCCAGTAGCCGCTGCCCCAGTGGTAAAGGAAAAAGCCTTGGCTAAAGCCGATAAGCCAGTAACCGTGAAGGCAGAAGAAAAAGCTCCAGAGGCAGAATCTTCCACAATCAAACGGAAGACCGGGCGTTTCTACATCATCATGGGCGTATTTGATGCCTCTAATGGCTATGCGGTCATGAACCAGAAGCGGCTTCAGAAAAAAGGATTTACCGCTAAGATCATCACCTCCATCTATGACACCAAACGGCAACGGGTCTCAGTAGCGGATTTTGCTTCTGAAACCGATGCCTTCGCAGCTCTACCGGCGTTGCGCGCAAAAATCAGCAATGAACTTTGGGTATATAACTATTAACATGAACGCTTTTCTGCTCCAGATTACCACTTCAGCACCTGTAGACACCACTGCCGCCGCCACTCCCGGGGCAGAAGCCACCCAAGAAACCGTCTCCTTATTAGACTTAGCTATGGCGGGCGGATGGGCCATGATTCCGCTCATCCTGCTGTCATTGGTCGCCATCTACATCTTTGTGGAACGGTATCTTACCATTAAAAAGGCCTCGCAGAATCCCGCTGGTTTTATTGGAAGGTTGAAAAGCTTAGTGTTGGCCGGTGATGTACAAGGAGCCCGCATGTTATGTGCCCAAACAAATTCACCCATCTCGCGCATGCTGGAAAAAGGAATCTCCCGTATCGGGCAGCCTTTGAAGAGCATTGAGGCTTCTATTGAGAACGTAGGTAAAATTGAGATTGCCCGTTTAGAGAAAGGCCTTTCTGGCCTGGCTACCGTTGCCGGTGCGGCTCCCATGCTGGGCTTCCTGGGAACAGTGACGGGGATGATTGGCGCCTTCATCGCCATTGCACAGGCCGAAGGAACCATCAGTCCCAAGTTGCTGTCCAGCGGTATTTATGAAGCTATGGTAACCACAGCAACTGGCCTGATTATTGGTCTGCCTGCGTACGTGGGATACAACTTCCTGGTGTCTAAGATTGACAGCATCGTGCATGACATGGAACACAGTTCCATTGAGTTTATTGACCTTTTACAGGAGCCGCAAGCCTAATGAATTTACGTTCAAAAAATAAGATCAACCCGGAATTCAACATGTCCTCCATGACGGACATTATCTTCTTGTTGCTGATCTTCTTCATGCTCACCTCCAGCTTTGTAACCCCCACGGCCTTACCAGTGAACCTGCCCTCCAGCTCCAAAGGAGGGATTGTGATGCAAAAGGTAAGTGTGACCATTACCGCTGACCTGAAGTATTTGGTGAATGACAAAGAAACAACCCTGGAAACCATGAGCACGGACCTGGAGCAGGCGTTGGGCGGAGCGGAAGAAGGCGAACGGGTGGTGATTTTAAACGTAGACAAGACTGTACCCGTGGAATATCTGGTGAAAGTGGGCGGCATTGCCAGCGACCTGAAAGCCAAGATCTCCATTGCTACGGTACCAACTGAATAAGGAATGATTGCCGTAAACAGACAAGAAGAAGAAAAGAACAAACGCATTGCCATGGGCGTGAGCCTGGTGGTTCATGTGCTGTTGTTGCTGTTTCTTTTCTACATGCTGGCGTGGCGGGCTCCTGATCCACCCTTAGACCAATTGGGGGGCATTGAAATGTCTTTCGGAACTACAGAGACCGGCAGTGGCGATGTGCATAGCAAAGCGGAGCCAAACCCCTCTACTAACACGGAGGACAGCAAGCCGGCGGCCAAAGCGCCTAAAGTGACGCCAACACCACAGCCCCAACCGCAGCCCGTAGAAGTCACCAAAGCCGAGAAGGTGGTGACAACCACCATGGAATCTCCGGTGAGTGTGAAAGAAGAGCCTAAACCTAAGGTAGAAGAACAGCCCAAAGAAGTTGTCAAAAAAGTAGACACCCGCGCCCTGATGACGGGTAAAGCCAAAGACGGTGCCGGGAACGGAACCGCCGGAAGCAGCAATCGGCCTACCGGAAACAACAACGGAGACGAAGGCACCGTGGGCGATAAGGGAAATCCGGCCGGTATTTATCCCGGTAAATCGAATGGCAAAGGAGGGAGCGGCGGTGGTTCCTTGAACATGCCCGGCTGGCGCTATGACATCGCCCCGAGACCTGACCCGTATGACAATGAAAGCGGCCGGGTTGTCTTCCGGATTAAAATTGACGCCGACGGCGAACTGGTGAACCTGGAAGTAGTGGAAAGCAACGTGAGTCCGCAAGTAGTGAACTGGTACAAGAACGAAGTAAGAAAGACCTCTTTCAGCCGAACCAACTCCGCGGCCTCCAGTGCGGGTGCTACCGGAACCATCACCTTTATTATCAGAGCCAATTAAAAGACGACCTTCGTGACGTACGAACAAGCCTTAGATTACCTATACCAGCAGTTGCCGATGTTTCACCGCATCGGCAACGCTGCTTTTAAGAAGAGCCTGGACAACATTCTGGCGTTAACTGCGGCCCTAGACAATCCGCAGCACAAGTTCAAAACCGTGCACGTAGGCGGCACCAACGGCAAGGGAAGCTCTTCCTCCATGCTGGCGGCCATCTTGCAGGCGGCGGGCTACAAAACAGGGCTGTACACGTCGCCGCACCTGAAGGAGTTCACCGAGCGCATCCGGGTGAACGGTGAGATGATCTCCCGGGAGAAAGTTGCTTCGTTCACCCAGCAGCACCAGACCTTATTTGAGGAGGTGAAACCCTCGTTCTTCGAGATGACAGTGGCTTTGGCCTTTGACTACTTTGTGGAAGAGCAGATAGACATTGCCATTATTGAAGTAGGTTTGGGCGGTCGGCTTGACTCCACCAACATCATCACCCCACTGGTTTCCCTGATCACCAACATCGGCTTAGACCATCAGGCCTTGCTGGGAAACACTGTGCAGGAGATTGCGGCCGAGAAAGCGGGCATCATAAAACCAGGGGTGCCGGCGGTGATCAGCAGAACCCAGGAATCAGTTTCGGGCATCTTTGAGCAAAAGAGCCTTGAAACGGAAAGCCTGCTCATCTTCGCGGAGCAAGCCTACAAAGTAGAGTTTCTGCAAGCCTCCGGATTATCATCATATTATACTGTGTACAAAGGTGATACCGTGTATCTGGATCAACTGGAACTTTCACTGCTGGGCAGCTACCAGCGGTTCAATTTACCCGGCGTGCTGGCTACGGTAGATCAGTTGAACCAGCAAGGGTACCAGATCTCGGAGGACCAACTCAGGGCGGGTTTGCGGGACGTGCAGGGACTTACCGGTTTAAAGGGGAGATGGCAAATTTTAGGACATCAGCCGTTGATGATCTGTGATACCGGTCACAATGTAGACGGGCTGCGGGAGGTCATTCTGCAACTACTGGCCATGCAGCCGAAACAGGTGCATTTCGTATTCGGGGCGGTTAACGACAAAGACATTCAAAGCGTGCTGCGTCTTTTGCCGGTGAGCTACCGGTATTATTTCTGTGAAGCGCAAATCCCGAGGGCTTTACCTGTGCACAAGCTTTGGGAAGAGGCGCAGTTTGCCGGCCTGAAAGGGGCGGCTTACCCCACTGTGGAAGATGCTCTTCTGGCCGCCAAAGCTTTTGCCCAGGAAGATGAGGTAATATTCATTGGCGGTAGTACCTTTGTGGTGGCAGAAATAGCCGATCTATAATTAATGGGCAGAGGTAAACTAGAAAAATTTGCGGTAAACGCCACCCGGGCTAACGTGGTGGAACCGGGAAAAGAGAATTTTGAGAAACTGAAGGGGTGCTGGAACAAAGACTTCTTCCTGAAGGAGCAACCGTTGGTGCTGGAAGTGGGGTGTGGCAAAGGTGAGTACACCGTAGGAATGGCACAACGGCACCCCGACAAAAATTTCCTCGGGATTGACATCAAAGGCAACCGGATCTGGAAGGGAAGTACGCTGGCCGAGGAAGCCGGTTTGTATAACGTGGGTTTTCTGCGCATTTTCCTGGAGAACCTGGACCAGCACTTCGGGGCGCAGGAGGTAGACGAGATCTGGATTACGTTCCCGGACCCGCAGCCCCGCAAGCGGGACATCAAACGCCGACTCACTTCCCCGCGCTTTCTGGAAATGTACGAACGCATCCTCAAACCCGGCGGCAAACTCCACCTGAAAACCGACAGCGAGCTTCTCTTTGACTATTCCCTGGAAGTGTTACAGGAGCGAAACGCCGCTAACTTGCTCTACACGAAAGATCTCTACGAATCTGATCTCCAGGAGCACACCATGGGCATCTACACCACCTTCGAGAAGAAGTACCTGGACCTAGGCGTTCCCATCAAGTACCTCCAGTACTCGGTTTAATGTGCTAATTTTTGGATTTGAGGATTTGGAAATTTGAAGATGTGCAGATATAAGAAAGCGTGCGAATTCCTACTTATCAACTAGCTTAAAAGAGAAATCCCTTTTGGGGATGTTTTTCAAAAACATCCCCAAAAGGGATTTCTCTTTTAATGACAGGTTAAAGATCTAATTGATGAATGGCTGACTAGCTATTAAAAGTGCTCTACTTCTAAAATTAGCACTTTAGCACATCCTTTCATCGCCACATCTCCACATCTTCAAATTTCCAAATCCAAAAATAAGCACATTACCCTAATCTTCCAGTTGCTCGAAAATCTCCTCCAGTTCGTCAAAGTTCTTGAAGCCGGGGCGGATTTCCTGGCCGCCTTTGAGGGCGATGCCGGCCGGTTGGATTTTGTCCAGGGCTTGGCGGGTATTTTCTTTGGTCAGTCCGAAGCCCAGCAGAATGGGGTACTTTTTGGAAATATCGCGCAGGAAACGCAGGTTAGTATCGTCTATGAAGGAAAAGTCCTCTGAGTCAATCAGGAAATACTCTACGTGCTGTTGGTAGGTCTCCAGGGTGTTCAGGAGGTTTTCCTCAACGGTGTCTTTGTCAATGAGCACCCGCAGAATGATGGGCAGGGGCAGATCGTCCATTTCCTCAATGAAGTAGAGGCTGTTCAACTGCAGCATGTCTACTTTATAGTCGAGCAGGAGCTCCTCTAGTTCCTGAACGGGCATATTGGTTACTTCGCCCACCAGTTTCACCCCGGATACCCAGCCCGAAATTTCCTTGAAGGCGGCAGGGGTAAGGTGCTGCGGTTGGCCCGGCTGCAGGGAAAAGCCCAGCATCTCCACGCCCATGCCGGCGCAGTACCGGGCATCGCTTAAATTGGTGATCTGGTTCACCAGAACTATTGTATTTAGTGCCATCGCTTTGTTGCTTGTTTTAGAAGAACAGGCGTTTTAAGACCGGTTCTAACGCCAAAAGTAATGCGTTTCGGTTTTCAAGCCTACAGGAATTCGTTAAAAGTGGCTTTTCCAGCGCTAAACTATTGCTGTGCTTCTGTTAAACTTATTTTAGCGAGACAGGGTTTGGGAAAGTACAACCCGGTAAGTGCCTGAAAGACAGAAGCAGGCAGAACGCGTTAAAATCACTATATTTGCAGCATTGTTTTTCGGCGGGACTGTGAATCCCGTTTCATCTAAGAAAAAAATGAGTTCAAAAGGAAGAGTATTAGTCGCTATGAGTGGCGGAATTGATTCCTCCGTGGCAGCGGTGCTGCTGCACGAGCAGGGATACGAAGTAGTGGGCATGACCATGAAAACCTGGGACTACTCCAGTTCCGGGGGAAGCAAAAAGGAAACCGGCTGCTGCAGCCTGGACTCCATCAACGATGCCCGTGACATTGCGGTGCAGTTGGGTTTCCCGCACTACATCATTGACATCCGGGAGGAATTCGGCGATTACGTGATCAACCATTTCACCGATGAATACATTGCCGGACGTACGCCTAACCCTTGCGTGCTGTGCAACACCCACATTAAATGGGATGCCTTGCTGCGCCGCGCCGATAAGCTGGGCTGTGATTTCATTGCGACCGGGCACTACGCCAACATCCGGGAGGAGAATGGCCGTTTTGTCATCTCCAAAGGGAAAGACCATAACAAAGACCAGTCGTACGCACTTTGGGGAATCTCGCAGGAAAGCCTGAGCCGCACCATTTTCCCGTTGGGGCAACTGCATAAAACCGAGATCCGGCAAATGGCTATGGACCGCGGGTTCGATGCGCTGGTGAAGAAAGCCGAGTCGTATGAAATCTGCTTTATTCCGGACAACGATTACCGCGGATTCCTGAAAAGGAGAGTACCCACCTTGCAGGCCGAAGTAGCCGGTGGCGAGTTTGTGCTGGAAGACGGCACCGTGGTTGGCAAGCACGAAGGCTACCCTTTTTACACCATCGGGCAGCGGAAAGGATTGGGAGTGGCACTTGGGTATCCCGCGTTTGTAACCCGCATCGAGAAAGAAACGAATAGGGTAGTGCTGGGCAATTACGAGCAGTTGGCTAAGAACGGCATGAACGTAGGCAAACTGAGCATGGTCAAATACGAGAACCTGCTGGGTCTGCCCACCGAGACCATCACCAAAGTACGCTATAACGACCCCGGCACCGCCGCCACCATTGAACAGGTAGGCGATAAAATGCTGGTGAAGTTCCATGCGGGCGTAAATGCCATTGCCCCGGGCCAAGCCGCCGTTTTCTACGAGGGAGACGACGTGATTGGCGGTGGCTGGATTGAAACCAGCTTTCTTGTAGACTAAGAACTACTCAACTCATATGAAACGAATCTTGCTCTTTGTGGTCCTGTTGACCAGCCTGCTTTCTTCCTGCGGAGACGATGAAATCACCCGTGACGCAGAACGCTTCGGTTACCAGTACTATCCGCTGGCCATTGGCAATTACTGGATCTTCAACGTCACAGAGAACAAGTACGTCCGGGACGCCATCAGTCAGACCTCCACGTACCAGAAGCGCGAGTGGATTGACGCCACCGTGACCGACCAAACCGGCCGGGAGTGGTACCGGGTGCAGATCAGTCGTAGGAATACGGCCAGCGATGCCTGGATGGTCAGCGGCGTGAAGCTGATCTCCATGTCTTCTTCTGATCTCCGGATTCAGGAAAACAACCAGACCACGGTGCAGATGATCTTCCCTGTGAAGAATGGCAATTCCTTTATATCCAATGCGTTCCGGAACGAAGACCACGACAAGCCGGTGTACTATACCTACGCTGACTTAGGCAGTATCTTCACCGAGGCTGGAAACACCTATGACAACACCGTCACTTTGCTGCAGGGAGATACCGATACCCAATTGGAGTACCAGGAGAAATATGAAGTGTACGCCGCCGGGAAAGGTCCGGTGAACCGGACTGACAAGCATTACTTCTACTGTGATGACTCTACCGGTGAGCAGTGCCCGTACGGCGAAGAGTACATCGTGAACGGTACCGATAAACTGGAAGTCCTGGAAAGCTCCGGCAAAATGGAATAAGCATCCGTCAAGATGAACAGCAAGGCCTCGTTATAGCTCTTATAACGAGGCTTTGTTTTAGGGCTACTTTCTGGAAATCACCCTTTAAACACAGCTGATAAGGTTGGTAGGTTACGTTAGTTCTTGCTAAGGCAATTTTCATCGCTTTCTGTGAAAAGAACTGCACTGCGTTTTAAGGCTATTTTCAGCAAAAGGGCCTTAAAACAGCGTTCCTTCAAGTGGCTAAGCTTCTGAGCAGCACATCTAATTGTTTTTTGCGGTCAGAAAGCGTTGCTTTGTGTAAGAAAAAATAACCTTATGCCTCATTTGATTGCCCCTTCGGTGCTGGCCGCCAATTTCGGTCAGTTAGACCATGCTATTGAGATGCTGAACCAAAGCGCCACGGATTGGATTCACGTGGATGTGATGGATGGCCGTTTCGTGCCGAATATCTCCTTCGGGTTTCCCGTGCTCCACGCCATTCAGAAGGTAGCCCAAAAGCCGCTGGATGTCCACCTGATGATTGAACACCCCGAGTTGTACATTGAACAGTTCAGAGCGGGCGGGGCCGAGATCATCACCGTGCATTACGAAGCATGCCCGCACCTGCACCGCACGCTCCAGCAGATCAAAGCCTGCGGCGCCAAAGCAGGCGTGGCTCTGAATCCGCATACGCCCGTTTCTTTTCTGTCTGAGGTAATCCAGGACATTGACGTGGTTTGCCTCATGTCGGTGAATCCAGGGTTTGGGGGGCAGAAGTTCATTCCGCACACGTACCAGAAGATCAAGGAACTGAAAACAATGATTCAGGAGAAAGGATCGGCTTGCCTCATTGAGATTGACGGGGGCGTGAACCTGGAGAATGCGCCTTTGCTGCTGTCAGCGGGTGCCGATGTGCTGGTGGCGGGTTCTTTCGTGTTCAATTCCCCAAATCCGGTGCAAACCATTTCAGATCTGAAACAACTTTCCTTTTAAAGGCGAATGAGCATGCGTACTGGTCTGTGGGGTGGAGTTTTGCTTCTCTTGTTGAGTTTCTCAGCCAGGGCGCAACAAGCGTATTTGCAGGGAGTGGTGCAGGACGCCGGTCAAAAGCCCTTGGTTGGTGCCACCATCACCTTGCAGGACAAAGGCATTTCGGCGGCTTCAGACCCGCGCGGCAGATTTAATCTGAAAGTTGAGCCAAATACCCGTTACATATTAGTTGTAAGCTACATAGGCTACCAGACGCAGCGCGAGGAAGTTCAGTTGCTGCCCAATGAGACCCGGTTTGTGACCGTTGAACTGCAGGAAGAGAACAGCCAGCTCACGGAGGTACGCATCAGAGGGAAAAGCAGCGATGACACCCGCGAGCAGGTGAGCATCACCCGGTTGGACCCGCGCCTGACCCAGACTTTGCCATCGCCTTTTCAGGAATTCAACAAGATTCTGCTCACGCTACCGGGGGTGACCAGCAACAACGAACTCTCGTCCAGCTACTCGGTTCGGGGCGGTAGTTTTGACGAGAACCTGGTGTATGTAAACGGAATTGAGGTGTACCGGCCGTTCCTGAACATCAGCGGACAGCAGGAGGGCCTTAGCTTTGTGAACCCAGATCTGGTGGAGGATGTCACGTTCTCCTCAGGTGGCTGGCAGCCAAAATACGGCGATAAGTTGTCCTCGGTGCTGGATATCCAATATAGAACGCCCACCAAATTTGCTGCCACAGTCTCTGGAAGCCTCACCGGTGGATCAGTCCACACCGAAGGCACCGGAGCGAAAGGACGGTTTGGCTACCTGCTGGGCGCTCGTTATAAATCGGCGGCGTACGTCCTGAATAGCCTGGAGGTAGAGGGCGACTACCGCCCGAAGTTCTCTGACATCCAGACGTACCTCACCTATGACTTATCTCCGAAGGAGCACCGAGCCGCCGGTCTGGAGCCCAGAACCCAACTCAGCTTCTTAGGCAACATCGCCCGAAACAATTACCAGGTACGTCCGGAAACCCGCGAAACCACGTTTGGAAACCAATTTCAGATGATGCGCCTTTTGGTAGGGTATGACGGACAGGAGCAGATGCGCTACACCACCTACCAGGGAGGCCTCCGGCTGCAGCATGCCTTTACCCCTTACGTCAACACCGAATTGATCTACTCGGGTCTTTACAGCCAGGAACGGGAGTTCAGAGATCTGGAATCAGGGTACCGGTTCTGTGATGTTTTGCCCACGCCGGGCGTATCACCGTTCAACCGTTGCGCCGGAGAGCGCGGGGTAGGTACGAGGTACGAGTATTCCAGAAACCGGCTGCGGGCGGCGCTGCAAACCCTGGAGTTCAGAACCACCTGGACCCCATCTTCCAGACACCAGTTCAGCGCCGGAATCAAAGGCAGTCAGGAAGACATCCGGGACGTGCTGAATGAATACTCCTTTCAGGACTCGTCTGATTACGTGTATGACCTTTCCAGCCTCCAGAGCCAGCAGAACCTTTCCTCCAAGCGGTACCAGGGCTTCGCGCAGCACCAGTGGAACTTAGACAGCCTCAAGACCCTGACGTACGGAGTTCGGTTTCATTACTGGTCCGTGAACAAGCAGCTCTCGGTGAGCCCGCGGGTGCAGTATGCGGTTCAGTTACCGCGTCTGCCGGATTGGTCTTTCAAACTGGCTACCGGTTTGTACGTGCAGGCACCCATCTACCGTGAGTTGCGCACCACTCAAGGCAATTTGGTGACTGACCTCAACAACCAGCAATCCTGGCATTTCATCACTGGCTCTGAGTATCGGTTCAAGAAATGGGGAAGACCTTTTAAGCTGACTGCCGAGGGCTACTACAAATACCTGCCTTCGGTAATTCCGTATGATCAGGACAACATGCGCATCCGGTACCTGCCCCAGGTGAACGCCACCGCTTATGCCGCCGGGATTGATGTGCGGGTGAACGGGGAGTTTATCAAGGGCGAAGAGTCCTGGTTCAGTTTGGGCTTTCTAAGAACCAGAGAGAACCTGACCGGCGACTCCACCATCACCCGAGATCTTGAAACCGGCCAGGTACTTAAAAAAGAAGCCCGCAGCTATATCCGGCGACCAACTGATCAGTTGCTGAACTTTGGGGTGTACTTTCAGGACCATCTACCCAACAACCCCACCTTGCGCATGTACCTGAACATGGTGTTCAGCACGGGGCTGCCGTTTAGCCCGCCAGGAAACCTCAGCCTGCGGAGTGGTTTTCCCGGACCTTCCTACAAGCGGGTAGACATTGGTTTCTCCAAACTGATTACCATCAGAGGAACGGAGAACGCTGATAAACTGAGCCTGAAAAGCCTGTGGCTTAGCCTAGAGGTCCTGAACCTAATTGCCGCCAACAACGTGATTTCCTATAATTACGTCAGGGACCTGAATAGCGTCACCTACGCCGTTCCCAATTACCTGACCGGTAGACTGATCAACCTGCGTTTTATTGCCCGATTATAGAAAACAGGCTTAAAACATGCCGCAACACCTGACGCTATAAGCAGCCATCTTTTCCTCATCACTCCCTTATAACCAGCGATGCCACCCGTATTGGGTGGCATCGCTGGTTATGTTTTAGGGCTGTTTTGCCTTAATTGACCGCAAAACGCTTTTCCTTCCAGAGCACGGCGGCGTCTTCAATTTCGGCCGCGTATGGTTCATAGGATTCTTTGGCTTGTTTGCCCAGCCGTTGCGCTTTCTTGTTCAGTTCCAAGGCTTCTGAGTACTCATTTTTCTGAGCCAGCAGTTTGGCTTTCAACCAGGTGTTATAGAAGTTCTCCTCAATCTTAATGGATTTGTTGACCCATTGCAGGGCCTGCTCATGGTCCAGGTTCTGTTGGATCAGGTAATTGACGGCTTGGGCGAGCACGTTCCAATCATTGGGTTTGGCAATGGAAAGCGAGTCTTTGATCAATTTCATGGTTTGGCTATGCGACTCCACTCTAATGGGAACTTCCAGCTTTTTATCGGCCCAGTGCAGTACCAGCCGTCCGCTGGTAGGGGTAAGGTCCTGCATGGAATACTGCAGCGTTTCGTGGAAAGAAGAGGATTTAGGGCTGTAGGGAATCCGCACCTGGTCTTGCTTTTGGTCATATCCGTCGGTGCCCCAGAGGCCTTTCTGCTTGCTCAGGATAAAGGTCCAGTTGCTGGAATCGACGGGCAAGACGTACAGCGTGTAGGTGCCGGCCGGGATGTTCTCCTGCGAAATACGGACATCGGTGCTGAACCTGATGGTGGTGGCTTCATTGGCCCCGGCCCGCCAAACTTTCCCGTAAGGCACCAGCTTGCCCCAAACCTCGCGGTTCTTAACGCCCGGCGCGCCGTAGTTGAGGGTAATATTGGTGACTCCTATGGTGTAGGTGAGGTTAGCTCTGGAACTAACCTGCGGCAATTTCAACAAGGTTTGGGCATAGCTCGATACGGAGAGGAATAGGAAGAGAACCGGTATTAAGTATTTAGTCATAATGGGTTACGGCTTGAAACAGAAGAACAGTTTACCTGAATAATTGGGTCATTTGCGGGAGAAAAAAGATTAAATATGCTTTTTCCTTGTTTTTATTATAATATGCAAATTTCGCCTTATATTCAGAAGAAAACAAATCAAAAAAAGTGCCGTTCTTATTTGTTATTGAGGAGAACGTACTACCTTTGGTTCACATTATGAGCAGCACCTATAAAAATATTTCCCTTTCCAACGCCGCAACCGCGGTGCACGGGGTGCATTGCCATCTTTTCCATCATTCCTCCTAGGAGGAATCATAGCATCATATCGTCCGTTCGGGGCTGGGCCCCATTTAAGCCGTCGCTACTCCTAGAGATCAGCGATTCGCTACTATCTTTGTTTTTCATTTCACGCTTTCTAAAGCAACCCTACATCTATGATCCGGTTAGCCATCCAGAAATCCGGGCGCCTTTCTGAGGACTCTTTGAAACTGATCCGCGAGTGCGGCATCTCGTTTATCAGCACCACTTCCAAACTGAAGACCGAGGCCACCAACTTCCCCCTTGAAATCCTGTTCCTGCGCGACGACGACATTCCCGGCTACGTAGCCGACGGCGTGGCTGATATTGGCATTGTGGGCCAGAATGTGTTGGTGGAGGAAGGGCTGCAGCAGTTGTCAGTTAAGAACCTTGGCTTCAGCAAATGCCGTCTGTCCCTGGCGGTTTCCAAGGGAGCCGAGTACCACGATGTCACCACCCTGCAAGGCAAAAGCATCGCCACTTCTTACCCCAACCTGCTTCAGGAATTCCTCACCTCCAAAGGCGTAGAAGCCGATATCCATACCATCAGCGGCTCCGTGGAGATTGCCCCCAGCATTGGCCTCGCCGATGCCGTGTGTGACATTGTTTCCTCTGGCTCTACGCTTATCAGCAACGGCCTGCGCGAGGTGGAAACCGTGTTCAAATCGGAAGCCGTCCTGATCGCGAACCAAAACCTGGACCAGGAGAAAAACCGTTTGCTCCAGCAGCTGTTGTTTCGGATGGAAGCCGTGCAGAAAGCCCAGAAATCTAAGTACGTTGTGTTGAACGCGCCAAATTCAGCTATTCCGCAGATCAAGCCTTTGTTGCCCGGCATCAAATCGCCCACCATCATTCCGCTGGCCGAGGAAGGCTGGAGTTCCCTGCACTCAGTGGTGAACGAAGACGATTTCTGGGACATCATCCAGAAGCTGAAAGAAGCCGGTGCCGAGGGTATTCTGGTGGTTCCTATTGAAAAGATGATTGGCTAAAATGAGAACGTATCTTTATCCTAACGCCTCTGAATGGGCGGCGCTCACCCAACGGCCGGTCCAGAAACTGGACCAGCTGCGGGCCGGGGTGCAGCAAACGTTTGACCTGGTTCAGCAACGCGGTGATGCCGCTTTGGTAGATCTTGCCGCTAAATTTGACAAAGCTGAGCTTAAGAATGTGTGGGTCTCTGAAGAAGAGATTACCGCCGCCTTGCCGCAAGTGTCAGAAGAGCTGAAGTCAGCTATTCAATTAGCTTACAATAACATAAAGCGGTTTCATGAAGCGCAGCGCGAAGTGGTGCAGCCGGTTGAAACCATGGCCGGAGTAAATTGCTGGCGCAAATCCGTCGCGATCCAGAAAGTAGGTCTCTACATTCCGGGTGGTTCCGCGCCTTTGTTTTCCACGCTGCTCATGTTGGGCATTCCGGCCCAGATTGCCGGTTGCCGGGAAATCATTCTGGCTACGCCGCCAGGTGCAGACGGCTCGGTGAATGCCACTATTCTGTACACCGCGCATTTGCTGGGCATCACCCGCATCCTGAAAGCGGGCGGAGCCCAGGCCATTGCGGCCCTCACCTTCGGAACGGAGACAGTGCCGGCAGTGGACAAGATCTTCGGCCCCGGTAACCAGTACGTCACGGCCGCGAAGCAGATGGTCACCCAATTGGGCGTTGCCATTGACATGCCCGCCGGACCTTCTGAGGTGCTGGTCATCGCCGATGACTCCGCCGACGCGGATTTCATCGCCGCTGATTTGCTCTCGCAAGCCGAACACGGCCCCGATTCCCAAGTCGTTTTCGTGACGAATTCTGAAAAACAGCTCCAAAACGTACAAGCCGCTGTAGCCCGGCAAATAGCCCAACTGCCCCGCCAAACAGTAGCCCAGCAGGCCTTGAACAACAGCCTGGGCGTGGTATTAACTTCGCTAGAAGACGCAATGGCGTTCTCTAACCTGTACGCTCCCGAGCACTTGATTCTGTCCGTAGAAAACCCGGTAGAACTTGCCGATCTCGTAACCCAGGCCGGTTCCGTCTTCATGGGCCACTTTAGCCCAGAATCGGTAGGTGATTATGCCTCAGGAACTAACCATACGTTACCTACCAACGGCTACGCCCGCAACTACAGCGGCGTCTCTTTGGACAGTTTTGTGAAGAAGATCACGTTCCAGCAGGTTTCCCGCGAAGGATTAGAACGCATCGGCCCCGCCGTAGAGCTCATGGCCGAAGCCGAAGGCCTGCACGCCCACAAGAATGCGGTGACTATTCGGTTAAGGAAGAGCTAAGATTTGGAAATTAGAAGATGTGGAGATTTGAAAATGATCATTAGCACTTCTCTTTCTGCCATAACCCTACCTTTTTAGCCTGGTGACAAATGGTGGATGAGTTTGGCTTCTGCTTTTCTAATTCGCCCACAAGATCCTTTCAGGATGACAAAAGAGAGGTGAAGACTTTACGATTTATAAATTGAAGATAAGTTGAACATTAAAATAGAGAGTTAGGAAAGAAATCATCTTCAGATTTCCTCATACCCAAATCTCCCAATCAGAAACAATGTTTTCCATACAGACATTCATCCGCCCGCACCTGTTGTCGCTGAAGCCGTATTCCTCGGCGCGCGATGAGTTTGAAGGCGAGGCCAGCGTTTATCTTGACGCGAACGAGAACAACCTTGGCAGCCTGGCCGGGGGCGTAGACTACAACCGCTACCCAGATCCGTACCAGAAAACCATCAAGGAGAAACTATCCAAGCTGAAAGGCGTGCGGCCGGAGCAGATTTTCATCGGCAACGGCTCCGATGAAGCCATCGACTTGCTGGTGCGACTGGTGTGCGAGCCCGGTAAAGATGAGGTGCTGCTATTACCACCCACATACGGCATGTACGAGGTGAGCGCGAACATCCACCACATCGGGATTCAGCGAGTTCCGCTGGACGAGCATTTTCAGCCTGTTTTCGAGAAAATAGCCGAGAAACAGACGGAGCGCACCAAGATCCTGTTCCTGTGCTCGCCCAACAACCCCACCGGCAATAGCTTGGCACCGAACACCGTAGAGAAGCTGATCCGCTCGTTCAACGGATTAGTGGTGGTAGACGAAGCGTACATTGATTTTACTGATACCCCTAGCTGGAGCACCCGTCTGGACGAGTTCCCCAACCTGGTGGTGCTGCAGACGCTCTCCAAAGCCTGGGGAATGGCCGGACTGCGCTTAGGGATGGCTTTTGCCTCGCCGGAAATCATCGGGTTCCTGAACAAAATAAAGCCGCCGTACAACATCAATGCCGTGACGCAGGAGCTCGTGAGCGAAGCTTTAGATAAAACCGCGCAACTAGGCGATATGCTGGACGTTATCATCCAGGAACGAACCCGCCTGATGGAAGCCTTTGCAACTCTTCCACTGATGGAGAAGGTCTATCCGTCCGATGCGAACTTCGTGCTGGTGCAGGTGCCCAATGCCAATGACTTGTATGGCTATCTGCTGAAGCGCGGCGTGGTGGTGAGAAACCGTTCCACACAACCCGGCTGCGCCAATTGCGTCCGCATCACCGTGGGCACTCCCCCGGAAAACGACCATCTGCTGGAAGCGCTGCAGACGTACGCGGCGCAAAACTCAGCCTAAAGCCGTTTTAAGGCTGTTTTCAGAAAACAAGCCCAAATTACAAACCAAAGCGACTGGTACGAGTTTCCGTACGCGGGCCCGCAGATGGCAGGTAGCCTCTGACAACCCTCGGGGCGTGAGTGCCGAAACCGATGCTGTTGATAGTTATTAGCAGAAGGCGGTTCCAAGCGAGTCCGGATATTCGCACATCCTTTGTCACGAGACTTCAGTCTCGCGCCAGCATTGGAAAAGAAAATGCGCTTTGGGCCTGATTTTGAGAAAACAGGCTGAAAGTAGAAACGATAAAACCTAAGCCTCCGCTTGCGGCGGAAGATAAAACAAGGCATCGCGCTGCGCGATGGCTGCTACAAACAAACCATGAAAAAAGTCTTATTCATTGACCGTGACGGGACCATTCTGCTGGAGCCTCCCACCGATTACCAGGTTGATTCCTTCGAGAAGTTTTCGTTTTACCCCAAGGTCATCCGGAACCTGCACAAAATCTTCACCGAGCTGGAGTACGAGTTTGTGATGGTGACAAACCAGGATGGCCTGGGCACCGATTCTTACCCCGAGGACACCTTCTGGCCGTACCAGAACAAGATGCTGGAAATTCTGGCAGGTGAAGGCATACAGTTCGCGCACATCCACATTGACCGCAGCTTTGAGCACGAGAACAGCCCCAACCGCAAACCCCGTCTGGGCATGCTGAGCCAGTACCTGTCCGGCGAATATGACCTGGCGAACTCCTACGTGATCGGGGACCGCCTAACCGATGTGCAGATGGCGCAGAACCTGGGCGCCAAAAGCATCCTGTTGCAACCCGAGGCCCACGAAGAGGCCACCTTTACCAGCACGGACTGGGATGAGATTTACGCTTTCCTGCGGTTGCCCGCCCGCCAAGCCACCATTCAGCGGAACACCAACGAGACGCAGATCACCGTGGAGATCAACCTGGACGGCGAAGGCAAGTCAGACATGCAGACCGGCCTTGGTTTCTTTGACCACATGCTGGACCAACTGGCACGCCACTCGGGCGTAGACATGCGCATCCACGTGAAAGGCGACCTCCACATTGACGAACACCACACCATTGAAGACACCGCCCTAGCGTTAGGCGAAGCCTTCGCGCAGGCCATCGGGGACAAACGCGGCATCAACCGCTACGGCTTCCTGCTGCCCATGGACGATGCCCTGGTGCACGCCGCTATTGACTTCTCCGGCCGTCCGTGGCTCGTGTGGGATGCCAAGTTCACCCGCGAGAAAGTGGGCGATATGCCCACCGAGATGTTCCTGCACTTCTTCAAATCGTTCTCAGACACCTCTAAGGCCAACCTTAACATCAAGGCCGAAGGCGAGAACGAGCACCATAAAATTGAGGCCATCTTCAAGGCGGTGGCCAAAGCCATGAAAATGGCCCTGGTGCGTGACGTGAACAAGATGGAAATTCCCAGTACCAAAGGCGTTCTGTAATGAAAACAGTCATTGTAGATTATAAAGCGGGTAACGTGCAGAGCGTGCTCTTCGCGCTGGAACGGCTGGGGGTACAGGCCACCGTCACGGCCAACGCCGAGGAAATCCAATCCGCGGACAAGGTGATTTTCCCGGGTGTGGGCGAGGCTTCCTCAGCCATGCGGGCCCTGAAAGAGAACAACCTGGACAAGCTATTGCCTACGCTCACCCAACCATTTCTGGGCGTTTGCCTGGGCATGCAGCTGCTGTGCCAGCACTCAGAGGAAGGCGATACCGAGATGCTGGGCATCATTCCGGTGAAGGTGAAAAAGTTCGATGCGGCCATTAAGGTGCCGCACATGGGCTGGAACAACCTGCATCACCTGAAAAGCGGATTATTTACTGGTATACAGGATAATGAGTACGCGTACTTTGTGCACAGCTTTTATGCGCCTGTGACGGAACATACCATTGCCCAGAGCTCATATCCAGAGCCTTTCAGTGCCGCTCTGCAGTACAAAAACTTCTACGCCGTACAGTTTCATACCGAGAAAAGCGGACCCGCCGGGGCGCAGATTCTCCAGAACTTCCTAAATCTCTAAGCCATGGAAATTATCCCCGCGATTGATCTGATTGATGGAAAATGTGTGCGCCTCACCGAGGGTGACTTTGCGCAGCAGACTACCTACCATTCAGACCCGGTAGAAGTAGCCAAACAATTCGAGGCCCTGGGGCTGCGCCGCCTGCACCTGGTGGACCTGGATGGGGCCCGCGCCAAACAACCGGTGAACCTGCCGGTACTGGCCCGCATCGCCCGTGAAACTAAACTGCACATAGATTATGGCGGAGGTCTGCAAAGCAGTGAGGCCATCCAGCAAGCCTTTGATGCGGGAGCCAAGCAAGTGACCGCCGGAAGCATTGCCGTGCGCGAACCTAAAACCGTGCAGAAGTGGCTGCAGGAATACGGTGCCGAGCGCATCATCGTGGGGGCCGACTTCAAAGACAACCGCATCGCCATCAATGCCTGGGCTGAGCAAAGTGACCTCACGCTGGAAACGTTTTTGAGCTCTTTTTCCGAAAAGGGTGCCAAAACGTTCATCTGCACCGATGTCAGCAAAGACGGCAAACTGCAGGGCTCCTCGCTGGAGATTTACCAGCAGCTCATCCAGAAATTCCCCACCTTGCAGTTCATCGCCAGCGGCGGCGTGACCACCATTGAAGAAGTGCGCCAGCTCCGCGAAGCCGGTCTCCACGGAGCCATCATCGGCAAAGCCATCTACGAAGGCACCATCTCCCTGGAAGATCTGGCGAAGGAAGTTCGGTAACGTTTGCTGGCTATTAACTGGCGCGAGACTGAAGTCTCGTGCCAATGGAAGATGCGAGTCTCCAGACTCGCCGGGAACCATGATCCGGAATACGGGAACCACCAGCTGGAAGACGGGAGTCTGGAGACTCCCCGCATCCTTGTGCACGAGTCTGGAGACTCGCGCCAGTTGAAACCAGAATTGTAAAGCTGTTTTGAGGCTGTTTTCTGAAAAGAGCACTAAAAACATAGATAAGAACGAATTAGAAAACCTGAACATCCTCTTCTTCAGAGGAGAGAATGTAGGGAAGTCAATCCTATGCTGACAAAACGAATAATCCCGTGCCTGGACATCAAGAACGGCCGCACCGTGAAGGGCGTGCGGTTTGAAGATATCCGGGATGCCGGTGATCCGGTGGAACTGGCCGCGCTGTACGCCAGACAAGGAGCCGACGAACTGGTGTTCCTGGACATTACCGCCACGAATGAAAAGCGGAAAACGCTGCGTGAACTGGTGCGCGAGGTGGCCCGCCACATTGACATTCCGTTCACCGTGGGCGGCGGCATCAGTGCCGTGGAAGACGTGGAAGTACTGCTGCAGAACGGCGCCGATAAGGTATCGGTGAATTCATCGGCCATTCACCGGCCCGAGCTGATTACCGAGCTGGCCAGCCGTTTCGGGAGCCAGTGCGTGACCGTGGCCATCGACACCAAGAACACCCCCGAGGGCTGGAAAGTCTTCAGCAAGGCGGGTACGGTAGATACAGGAATGTGGGCCATGGACTGGGCGAAAGAAGTAGTGGAACGCGGCGCGGGCGAAATCCTGCTGACCTCCATGAGCAACGACGGCACCAAAAGCGGCTTTGCCCTGGACATTACCGGCGAGATTTCTAGGAACGTGATTGTGCCGGTGATCGCCTCGGGCGGAGCCGGAAACCAGCAGCATTTCCTGGATGTCTTTGAAGCCGGAGCCGATGCCGCCCTGGCCGCCAGCATCTTTCACTTCCAGGAAGTACCGCTTCCAGAGCTGAAGCAGTTTTTAGCAGAGAATAAAATAGACATAAGATGTTAGTATCTAGATGCTAGATTTTAGTTGCATGACCTCACTTTTGTTATAGAGTCTAACATCTAATATCTAGTGTCTAACATCCCTAAACAACATGACCATAGATTTCAACAAAGGAGAGGGGCTGGTACCCGCCATCATCCAGAACGCCACTACCGGTAAAGTATTGATGTTGGGTTACATGAACGAGGAAGCCTACCAGCAGACCCTACAAACGGGAATGGTGACGTTCTTCTCGCGTTCAAAAAATCGACTCTGGACCAAAGGGGAAACCTCGGGTAATACCTTGAAGGTGGTCAAAATGGAGCTGGACTGCGACCAGGACACGCTCCTGATTCTGGTAGACCCCAATGGTCCGGCGTGTCACCGCAATACCGAAACCTGCTTTGACGTGGAAGGAGACGCTGACTCCTATCATCACCGCAGCTTCCAGAATTTTACGCCCACGGAGCAAGCGCTTCAATTCATCGCGAAGCTGGAGCAGACCATCAAAGAACGTCGGAAGAACCCGATAGAGGGATCTTATACCAATTTCCTCTTTGACAAAGGCCTGAATAAAATGGCCCAGAAAGTAGGGGAAGAGGCGGTTGAAGTAGTCATTGACGCAGTAGCCGGTAAAACGGATACCATGAAAGGCGAGGCTGCTGACCTCATCTTCCACTTACTCGTGCTACTGGAAGCCTCCGGTCTTTCTCTGGCCGAAGTGGTGCAGGTGCTGGAAAGCCGTCATAAACCTAGAGAGTAGCTAAACGCAAACAGCATGGACTTCAACGCTACCATTCTTCTAGTTCCGGGCTTGGGCAATTCAGGGGAGCAGCACTGGCAAACGCTTTGGGAAAAGCAATTTGGCTTTCCTCGGGTAGAACAGCAAGATTGGGAAACCCCGGTGTGTGCTGATTGGGTTGAAACCCTGGAGGTTGCCATCGGTCAGCATGATCCGGAAAACCTCCTGCTGGTTGGGCATAGCCTGGCTTGTATTACCATCGCGTTTTGGGCCGCTAAATACCAAAAGAGGATCAAAGGAGCCCTGTTGGTAGCCCCCAGCGACACCGAAGCGGCATCGTTTCCGGCAGGAACCTATGGTTTTGCTCCCATTCCTTTGGGCAAACTGCCGTTCCCTTCATTGATGGTGGCCAGTGAAGAGGACCCGTACATGGACTTGCAGCGTGCCGAATACCTGGCGAAGCAGTGGGGTAGCAGGTTCCTCAACATCGGAGCGGCGGGGCATATCAACGTAGCAGCCGGATTTGGTGAGTGGCCGCAAGGGTTGGAGTTATTAAAGCAACTGGATTAGCCTTTACCTAAAAAACAGCATCTAATTTATTTGATGCTCGTTTGAATCAAACTAAATCGGATATGACACCATTTGATATACTGCTTCAGCAGATCGCGTTCATTCACGAGATAGATAAGCTCAAATATATCACCCGCAAAACCCGCCTGTTCAACAGCGATCGGCACGAGAATGACGCGGAGCACAGCTGGCACCTGGCCATGATGGCGTTAGTGTTAGCCGAACATGCGAATGAGCCCGTAGATGTACTCAAGGTAGTGAAGATGCTGCTCCTGCATGACCTGGTGGAGATTGACGCGGGCGACACCTTCCTGTTTGACACCGTCCTGAACCACGCTAATACCGAGGCGGAGCGGAAAGCGGCTTTAAGGATCTTTGGGCTCTTGCCTCAAAAGCAAGCCGATGAGTTTCTGCAGCTTTGGGAGGAATTTGAGGCCGGCGAAACCGCCGAAGCCAAGTTTGCCCGCACCATGGATCGGCTGGAGCCGCTCCTGCAGAATGTCTCCAACCAGGGAGGTACCTGGAGAGAGTACAACGTTTCCTACGAACGGGTGATGCAGAAAACCGAGGGAATGCAAAACGGTTCCCGCACCCTTTACGATTTCGCCGTCGCCCTGATGGACAGCTCCGTAGAAAAAGGTATCCTCAAGAAAGCAGAGACAGACATTTGATTCAACTTAGTTCTTCTGCAAAATTGTATCCTGCTTTCTGTGAACCTATTTTGTAAAGAAACAGTGATTAGCTTTTACCCTTGCAGTGTGTTCTCACCAGCAAAAGGAATTGCTCCTGTGCTTGGATTGTTGGTGAGAACACCAACAAGGGCGGCTAGTCTCGCATCCTTTCTGCTTTACTATAACAGGCTCTGTTTATAGCAGGAACGTTTCTGTTCTATTTTCTAAAAAACATGGGCAAACTAAAACTCCCGTTTTAAGGCTCTTTTCTGAAAAGCAGTCTTAAAACGGGAGTTTTAG
Source organism: Rufibacter sediminis (assembly GCF_014269285.1). Lineage (GTDB taxonomy): Bacteria > Bacteroidota > Bacteroidia > Cytophagales > Hymenobacteraceae > Nibribacter > Nibribacter sediminis. Next base: position 57,631 of record NZ_JACOAF010000021.1, on the reverse strand, counting down.
TTACGGTAAGCAGCTGGCTAGAGCTTATTGATGCGGCTGTAGAATTTACTTTGGTAAGAACCGCCAATGGGAATGTACTTGTCCTGCATCAGGACCGAATCATCCTCAATCAATTCAATGCGCTTCAGGTTGATGATGAACGACCGGTGGATGCGCAGGAACTGATCCTGGGGCAACTTTTGGTCGATGGCGCTCATGGTGGTATAGACAATGTGCTTTTTGTTCTCGGTATTGATGACCACATAGTCGCCCCTGGCCTCAATGAACGACACATTGTTCAGGTTCAGTTTAATGATCTTGTTGTCTACTTTCACGAAAAGCTCCTCCGGGGCAGACGCGGCGGGAGTAGATACCGCAGCCGCCGGCATTTTCTTGGTCGCGTTGAGCACCGCCTGGGTGAAACGGGTGAAATCAACGGGTTTCAGGAGGTAATCCGTTACCTGCAACTCAAACGCCTGCAGAGCGAAGTCCTTGTGCGAGGTGATCAGGATGGTAACGGGTTTGATAGGCAGCGTTTGGAGAAGTTCCATGCCCGTCATCTCCGGCATTTCCACGTCCAGAAACAGCAGGTCAACACCATCGTTCTTGAGCAGCCAGGCCAAGCCTTCTACACTGGAACTGAAAACCTGCACCAGCTCCAGGCTGGGAGTGGCTTTGATATGCCGTTCCAAAATCATGCGGCTCAATTCGTCATCATCAATAATGACCGTGCGGAGGGGGGTGTCCTTTTTCAAAAGTAGTTGTGTATTATAATCAAACGTAAGTTTTCCAGTGCCAAAGATATCAATCTAAATCACAATGCGTATTCAGATAATCTAAAAAAATGTATTTGGCACCAACTAGAAAATGTTATGTAACAATATCTTAGGCTTTTGTCGGTTTTAAAACATACAACAACCAGCGCAATCTCCTCTACGGGCCAGTAACCAAGCCGTAAAAATACGTATAAGAAGCACAAAAAGAAAAACCAGCAAGTGCTTCCTGTAACCTTACTTAATTCTCTAAAAATATTAACCCAGCCGGATGATTCCACCTGTGGGCCCACCAGCCTGCATGCGGTATATCAGTATTTTCAGGATACGGTTCCGCTGGAGCAGGTGATTTCAGAGGTGTCTTTCCTGGAGGAAGGCGGCACGTTGGCGGTGTTGCTGGGCTGCCATGCCCTGCGCCGGGGCTACAAAGCCAAAATCTACACCTATAACCTGCACGTGTTTGACCCCACCTGGTTCAAGCTGAAAAAAGAGAAGCTGATCGCCAACCTCAGGGAGCAGCTGATCTATAAATCAGACGCCAAGTTGCACGTGGCCACTCACGCCTACATTGAGTTTCTGGAGCTGGGCGGCGAAATCAGGCACAAAGACTTAACCTTTCATTTACTGGATGATTACTTCTCCCGGGGCATTCCGCTGCTGGCGGGCCTGAGTGCCACGTACCTCTACAATTGCGCCCGCGAACGCACGAATGAACGCGGCGAGGCCATCTATGACGATGTGCGCGGCGAGCCGTTGGGGCACTTTGTGGTGTTGGCCGGCTTTGACCAGGAACAGGAAAAAGAGCACGTGATTGTCGCAGATCCTTACCAGGAAAATCCGCTGTTTGGGAACAACTATTACAACGTGCCTATCTCCAGATTGATTAATGCCATCATGCTGGGCATCGTGACGTATGATGCCAACCTGCTGGCCATTGAACCACAACCAAAACCAACCCTAAACCAGGAACAGACCAACCTTCATGCGCAAACTAGTAGTAGTCAATAATCCCAAAGACTGGGATCTTGACGTAGAGGATGTAGAGGTGGTGGATGCGCAACGGTATCTCACCGATCCGGCCTACACAGAAATCAAAAGCGCTCGTATTTTCAACCTGTGCCGCTCTTACAAATACCAAAGCAGTGGCTATTACGTCTCACTCCTGGCCGAAGCCCGGGGCCACCGGGCTATTCCCAACGTGACCACCATTCAGGATCTGAAGTCCCAGACCATTGTGAGGGCCATCACGGATGAGATCAACGAGACCATCCAGAAGAGTTTGTCTAAGCTGAAATCCAAGAATTTCACCCTCAGCATTTACTTTGGGCAGAATGTGGCCAAACAGTACGAGAAACTGAGCAAGCAACTGCATGACCTGTTTCAGGCACCGTTGCTACGCGCGCAGTTCGTCTACAACAAAGAGTGGGTGCTGGAAAGTATAAATCCTATTCCGGTGAACGAAGTGCCGGAGCACCATTTGCCGGATCTGTACAATTTCGCGCGGGCCTACTTCGCCCGTAACCGGTTCTCCAGCCTCCGGACGAATAAGAAGATCTACGATTTGGCCATTCTGGTGAACCACGCCGACAGTGACCCGCCCTCCAATGACAAAGCCATCCAGAACTTCATTGATGCCGCCGAGAGCCTGGGCTTTTATACTGAGTTGATCACCAAGGAAGACTACCGCCGGCTCTCCGAGTTTGACGCTTTATTCATCAGGGAAACCACCTCGGTGAACCACCACACCTACCGTTTCGCCCGCAGGGCGCACGCCGAAGGCCTGGTGGTGATTGATGATCCGGTGTCTATTCTGCGCTGTACCAATAAGGTGTACCTGGCCGAGTTGCTGAGCAAGGCGAAGGTGAACATCCCCAAAAGCATGATCATCCACCGCGACAACTGCTGCAAAGTGGTGGAGGAACTGGGTTTGCCCTGCGTGCTCAAAAAACCGGATTCCTCTTTCTCCCAGGGAGTGGTAAAAGTGAAAACCGAGGAGGAACTGGCCGAGCAGTTAAAGGAAATGCTGTCTGAGTCTGACCTGATCATCGGGCAGGAATTCACCCCCACGGATTTTGACTGGCGCATTGGCGTGCTGGACAAGCAGCCGCTCTACGCCTGTAAGTATTTCATGGCCAAAGACCACTGGCAGATCTACAACTGGGACGGCAAAAAGAACGACGTTACAGGTAATTTCGAGACCGTACCCTTTGAGGAGGTTCCGTTTTTTGTGCTGCATACGGCTTTAAAGGCGGCCAACCTGATAGGAGACGGGCTGTACGGCGTTGACGTGAAGGAGATTGACGGCAAAGCCTACGTCATAGAGGTGAACGACAACCCCAACATTGACCATGGCGTGGAAGACAAGATCCTCAAAAAGAACCTATACCAAACCATCCTGAAATCCATTAAGCGGAGAATTGACAGTCAAAAGAACCTGAACGGAAATGAGCGCGTCGCATAAATTAGGGCTGTTTAAAGGCTTTGGGGTGGAGATGGAATACATGATTGTAGACCGTGACACGCTCCAGGTAAAACCTATCTCAGATGAGGTGCTCAAAGCCGAAGCCGGAGAGTTGACCTCTGACGTGGAGCGGGGCTCCATGGCCTGGTCCAATGAACTGGTGCTGCACGTTCTGGAACTGAAAACGAACGGTCCGGCGCCCGAACTCGCTTCTCTGGCGCAGCAGTTCCACCAGGAAGTAGTGCGGGTGAATGCCTTGCTGGAGCCGTTCAACGCGATGTTGCTGCCCACGGGCGCGCACCCCTTCATGGACCCGTTCACCGAAACCAAACTGTGGCCGCATGAGGCCAGCGAAATCTACGAAGCTTACAACCGCATCTTCAACTGCCAGGGGCACGGCTGGTCTAACCTGCAGAGCACGCATTTAAACCTGCCGTTTGGGTCAGATGAGGAATTTGGCCGACTCCATGCCGCCATCCGGCTGGTATTGCCCCTGATCCCGGCGCTCAGCGCGGCTTCTCCGGTGCTGGATGGCCGGGTAAGTGGCTTGCTGGATACCCGCCTGGAAGTGTACCGAACCAACCAGCAGAAGATTCCTTTGATTGCCGGACAGGTGGTACCCGAAGCGGTTTTCTCCCAGGCAGACTACGACGCGCAGATTTTTCAGCCCATGTTCCGGGCCATTGCGCCGTATGATCCCGAGGAAGAACTGCAAGACGAGTTCCTGAACTCGCGGGGAGCCATCGCCCGGTTCAGTCGGGGAGCCATCGAAATCAGGATCATTGACAACCAGGAATGCCCCTTAGCCGACATCGCCATTGTAATCCTGGTAACGGAGGTCTTGAAAGAATTGGTTTCTGAGACGTGGAGCCGTTATGAAGACCAGCAGAAAGTTGAGACTGACCTGTTAGCCTCGGTTTTCCGGTCTTCTCTTAAAAACGGCCCAAAAACGGAAGTACAAGATGCGGCTTACCTGAAGCTTTTGGGGCTCACGCAAACGCAGGCTACGCTGGAGGAGATTTGGGGCCATTTTTGGAATAACGTGCAGAAAAGCCCCGTGTTTACCCCGGAAATATCCCTAAGCATAGACGTTCTATTGGAAAAGGGCACGCTTTCTGAACGAATCTTGAAAGTTTTAGGGGAGAGTCCTTCCTTAGATGACATCAGAGCCGTATATAGAAATCTGGCCGTTTGTCTGGCCCAGAACAAACTATATGAACCGTGAAGGACGATGGGCTAAGGATTGTGGTCACTTGTGAGCACGGGGGAAACAAAATTCCCTCGGCTTATGCTGCGGCCTTTAAAGAAGCAAAGCAAGTATTGGCTTCGCACCGGGGCTATGACATCGGGGCCCTGGACTTGTACCAGAAATTCACCCAGTCCGCCGATTTCTCTCTTCATAGCACCACCAGTAGGTTAGTGGTGGAACTGAACCGCTCACTGCACCATCCCAAGCTTTTCTCGGAGTTCATGCACCCGTTGACCTCTGCGCAGGCCGAGGAGATTCTGTCTTTGCATTATCATCCGTACCGGCAGAAAGTAGAGGAACAGATAGGAGAGTGGGTGCAGAAAGGTCTGTCGGTTCTGCACCTGTCGGTGCACAGTTTTACGCCGGAACTGAACGGAAAAGTTCGTAAGACCGATGTAGGCTTCCTATATGACCCCAAGCGCGAACGGGAACAATTGTTCGCGGCGCGGTGGCGCCAGCAGATGCAGCGGGTTTCCCCCAAAATCAAAATAAGGTACAATTATCCCTACAAAGGTACCGCCGATGGTTTTGTTACCTATTTGCGGAAAAGTTTTACCAATGAGCAATACGCCGGGTTGGAACTGGAAGTAAATCAACGTTTTCCGGTGAGTGGCACCCCGGAGTGGCAGGAGCTGCAAACCCACTTGCACCAAACTTTTATGCGCGCGCTTTAAACTCTTGGTTCAATTTCCAGTATATCTGCAAAGCCAGATGCACAACATGACTGGCAGATGAGTGACAACTGTTCTACCTAAACTATGAAAATGTATGGATTTTTTAATTAACCTTCTCGTAAGCGCCGGCGTGTTGATGCTTTTGGCCTACATCATGCCTCAGGTCCACATCAAAAGCTTTTGGACGGCGTTATGGGTGGCCTTTCTGATCGGTATTCTGAACGCGACCATTGGGTTGCTGCTTCGGTTCCCGTTGAACCTGGTGACGCTGTTCTTTCTTCAGTTTGTGGTTAGGTTGGTGGTGACCGCCATCATCATCAAACTGGTAGATAAACTGCTCAAGAATTTCGAGGTGAAAGGCTTCTGGCCCGCTCTGGTCATCGCCATTGCCTTGGCCATTGCCAGCACCTTGATTGAGCGCAACGATGATGAATACGACAGCGCTGAGTACCAGCAAACCTCCTTGGTACAAACGTCTGCCCAGCCTTTGCTGAGCTAAGCGCGTCTCACTCTTAACTCAACAAAAAGGCCAGCTTCTTACACAGAAGCTGGCCTTTTTTCATCTACTCAACTATGGGTGAGATTCTGATTTGGGTAAAGAATCGATGTTTAAATTTAAGACTGGGTACATATGCGGCACAACAGATTTGCTCACCTGAGCTGGCTTCCGTTTTGGGGGTATTTTCCGAAAAGACGGCCTAAAACGAGATTGCTTCATTCCTTCACTGCCCGGCTAATTCCTGTTGCTCCTGTTCTGTAAACAACCTGGACTTGATGATGAACCGAAGCCCTAGCGGAATCTCCAGGGAGAAACTGGACCCGCGGCCCGGCGTCACGTCTAAGGTCAGGTGCGTATGTTTCCAGTATTCAAACTGATCCTGGTGCATGTAAAAGTTGCAGCCTTCCACTTGCCCTAACAGCACGTCACTGTCGCCAATTCTGAATTCCCCGTCTTCAAAGCACATGGGTTGCGAACCATCACAGCAGCCGCCACTCTGGTGGAACATCAAAGGTCCGTGCCGCTCTCTTAACCGGTGAATCAACTCTATGGCCGACGTCGTGGCCTCTACTCGTTGTACTGCCATTCTTTGTATCAGGTAGTAAGTATCAGGTATCAAGATTAGGAATAGAGGAGAAGGTATCTTGTAGTGAGGACTCAGCTAACAGCTATATCTTTGGATGGAAAGCTGTTTTAAGGTTATGCCGCTACTTGATACCTGCTCCTTGCTGCCCATTAAAAGAAGCCTAGCTTGTTTTTGTTGTAAGAGATCAGCATGTTCTTGGTTTGGCGGTAGTGGTTTAACATCATTTTGTGGGTTTCGCGCCCGAAACCTGATTTCTTGTAGCCGCCAAACGGAGCATGCGCCGGGTAGGCGTGGTAGCAGTTCACCCACACCCGGCCTGCCTCAATGGCTCTGGGGATCTGGTAAATTTCGTGAGCGTCACGGGTCCAGAGGCCGGCGCCCAGGCCGTAAAGCGAATCATTGGCGATGGAGATGGCCTCTGCGGTATCTTTGAAAGTAGTGACAGATACCACCGGTCCAAAAATCTCCTCCTGGAAAATGCGCATTTTGTTGTTGCCATGGAAGATGGTGGGCTGCACGTAATAGCCGTTCTCTAGGCCGCTGTTCAGGTTAGCCGGTCCGCCGCCGCACAACACCTCGGCACCTTCCTGCTTGCCAATCTCCATGTAGGAAAGAATCTTCTGGAACTGATCATTGGAGGCCTGCGCGCCCATCATGGTGTCTTCGGCAAGCGGATGTCCCAATTTGATGGATTTGGTTCTTTCCACCACCCGTTCCATGAAGCGGTCATACACGCTTTCGTGCACCAGCAGGCGGGAAGGGCAGGTGCAGATTTCGCCCTGGTTCAAGGCAAACATAACGGCGCCTTCCACGCACTTGTCAAAGAACTCATCATCGGCATCGGCAATGCTGGGCATAAAAATATTGGGCGATTTACCACCCAGCTCCATGGTGACCGGAATCAGGTTCTCTGAGGCATACTGCATGATCAAGCGACCAGTAGTGGTTTCACCGGTAAAGGCAACTTTGGCTACTCTTGGGCTGGAGGCCAGGGGTTTGCCCGCCTCAGGTCCGAAACCGGTGACCACGTTGAGAATTCCCGGGGGCAGAATGTCCTGGATCAATTCCATCAGGACCATGATGCTGGTAGGCGTTTGCTCGGCCGGTTTCATGACCACCGTACAGCCGGCCGCAAGGGCTGGAGCCATTTTCCAGGTAGCCATGAGCAGCGGAAAATTCCAGGGGATGATCTGTCCCACCACTCCCAGCGGTTCCTGTAGGTTGATGCTCACGGTAAACTCATCATGCTCAGACATGGTGCTTTCATCTGCCCTAATGCAGCCCGCAAAGTACCGGAAATGGTCAATGCACAGCGGAATGTCCGCGGCGCGGGTTTCGCGCAGGGCTTTGCCGTTGTCAATAGTTTCAACGCGGGCCAGCAGCTCAGCATTGTCCTCCATGATCTGCGCGATGTCCAGCAGAAGTTTACTGCGCATAGCCACCGAGGTCTTGGACCAGGTTCTGAACGCTTTATGGGCGGCCTCCAGGGCAACATCTATGTCTTCTTTGGTGCCTCTGGCAGCTTGGGTAAAGGGTTTGCCGTCAATAGGAGAGATGTTGTCAAAGTATTCGCCTCTGACGGGCTTCACCCATTCGCCGCCAATAAAATGCTCATATCTTTCTTTGAAGGCCGGGCGTTTCAAGGCGGAGGTCGCTTCCTGTACAATATCTAAGGTTTCCATGATAAAGAGATTTGGTTTGATAGTTTATCAAAGCTCTCTCTAAAATTGCCCAGAAACTTGACATATTGTCTTAAATTATGTACTTATGGTATCAATCCGTCAAACAACCTGAGAACGTGTTCTATGGAGAAATCCACGCATCTGCTTCAGCCGGTTCCTTTACATACGGAACGCACGCTTTCCACCCTGGTTGAGAACCGATCTGCCTTTACCCTGGAAAGCTGTGAATTGTCTGTGTTTGAAACCCACCAGCGGGCCGAGCGGGTGCCGTTGGTGTTTGATGACCTGGTGCTCACCAGCATGCTGCGCGGGAAGAAAGTCATGCATTTATTTGAGGCCCCCGGTTTTGAATACCTGCCCGGTGAATCTGTGCTGGTGCCCCCGCAAGAGGTCATGACCATTGATTTCCCCGAGGCCAACTGGCACAATCCTACGCAGTGCATTGCACTGGCAATCTCCAAAGAGCACATTCAGACCACGCTCAACCTGTTGAACGAACACTTCCCCAAAGCCGAAACAGACCAGCAGTGGCGCCTGGACCAGGAGATGTTTCACCTGCTGCATACCCAAGAACTCAACGACATCATCAACCGCTTCCTCCAGATCAGCCTGAACGACACTTCTAGGGAAAAAGACTTGCTGGCCGGACTGGCGCTTCGGGAACTGCTGATCCGGCTCATGCAAACGCAGGCGCGGCAGTTTTTCCAGAAGAATTACCTGAAGCTATCCGGCAGCCACCGGTTTGCGCACGTGATCCGGTACATCAAAGAAAACATCAGAGAAAAGCTGGAGGTGGAGAAACTGAGCGAGCAAGCCTGCATGAGTAGGGCCAACTTCTTCCGGAAGTTCAAGGAGGAGTTTGGTTTGGCCCCGGCTGATTATATCCTGAAGGAGCGCCTGAAGCTGGCCAAGGAATACCTGCGGCAGCCGGGCCATTCAGTGACCCAGGTATGCTACATGGCGGGTTTCCAGAACCTGCATTATTTCATCAGAGCCTTCAAGAAAGAAGTTGGCCTAACCCCTAAAGCCTACCAAAGCAGCATGATGGCCTGAGCGTTTCAGGGCCGTTTTTAGGAAAGTAGCCCTATAACAAGTTGCGGAGTTACAAACTGTGACGCTTGATCAATATCCCTGCGCCAGGTTCACTTGATTTTGGATGGGCTTGCCCGCTATAAAACGTTGCAGGTTGGAGACAAAGCGGTCTATCTTTCTTTCCATTTCCCGGGCCTGGCCACCACCGGTGTGCTGGGTGAGCAGCACGTTTTCCATTTCCCATAAAGGACTTTGTTGGGGTAAAGGCTCCACCTCAGTGACATCCAATACCGCGCCGGCCAGCTGCCCTTGCTGCAAGGCTTTGATCAGAGCGGCTTCGTCGGTGGTGTTGCCACGGCCCACGTTGGCGTATAGGCTGCCTTGTTTCATCTGCTGGATGAAGGCGGCGGAGACGTATTTTCCGGCATTGCCGGGCAGCGTATTGATCACCAGATCGGTGTAGGGCAACTCTAAGAAGAGGTCCTCCAGGGAATGAATCTCTGCAGCGGGGTTCTGTCGGGCACTCATTTTCACCTTCGTCCCGAAGCCTTCCAGTAGTTGCTTCACGGCTTTGCCGATGGTTCCGGCTCCCAGCACAATCGCCTTTTTCTCGCTAAGAAGATCAAGGGTGAACCGAACCGCTTTGCCCTGCCAGTTCTTTTCCTGTTGCAGCCTTTGCAGGGTAGGGAGTCCCCGGTACAAGGCCAGAATTCCGGCTACCATGGTCTCAGCGCACGCCTGGGCAAAGAAATCTCCCATGTTGGCGACTGCCGCCGGCACCTCAAGTTGCTGGTATTGGTCAAAACCCGCCGATTCCAGCTGCCAGAATTTCAAGTTCTGATGCCCGGTGCCAAACCAGGAGGAGGGAGGATTCCCGAAAATCACCTCGGCCTGGGTGAAAGCAGCTTTGCTCGCCTCCTCAGAAGCGCTGTCATAGATGAAGGGCTCAATACCCGAGGGAAGTTTTTTTGCCAGATACGCTTTACTCTGTGGATCTAAATCGGAGTAAACAAAGAGGTTCATACGCTACTAGTTAGGCGGAGCGAAAGGACAGAAGATGTACTTTCGCTCAGTTATTATGTAAAGTAAAGAAGATCCAAGGGAATCTCACCTACCTATACTGAAAGAGGGGATAGCCGTTGGCCTTTTTGGCCTGTTTTCAGGAAAATAGCGCTAAAACGGCTTTATTCTTCGTCCTCGAAATAAAGCTTGTAGTATTTACGCCCGTCTTCGTCCACGCCTTTCTCAATCATGTCTTTGTTTCCGTGGATGTACACGTGGAAGTTCTTATCCAGTTTGAGCACGCTTTTGAAGACGCGCGCCTGTTTTTTCACGGCCTGGGGAGAGATGTCAAAACTGTCTTCCAGTTCAATGTCATAGTTCTGGCGGTACTCGGTGTCATAGTTGTTGAAGGACTCTATCAAATCCGGTTGCCCGAACACTTCGGTGACGAATTCCTCTTTGTCAAAGGTCTCGTGTTTGTTGAAGTACTCCACGGAGCGGTTCAGGAGCACGATCTGATCGGTTTTCTCTACCTCAAATTCTTCGGTCATCCGCTCAGAGATGAATTCTTTGGTGAGGTTGAGCAGGTGATTGGTTTGGTGAAACTCGTTGTTGATCTGGGTGAGCCCCAGAAAGTTTTCGCTCCAGTACTTGGCTTCCTCGCCGCGGTTCTGGTTGTCCATGATGGCCACCAGAAATCCTTCCTCGGGTTTGGTGTTGAAGATGAGGCAGCCTTTGTCAAACTTATTGCTATCAATTCCCTCCAGGTACGACATGGAGAAATCGCGGTTCTTCCGGCTGATGTCAAAGTAACCGCTTTTCACCTCGGTCTTGAAAATGCCCACGGCGTCTACCACGCGTTCTTCAATCTCGCAGTTGATGAAGTGGCAGACATACAGCTCGCCGGGTTTTATCTTGGGGTGCGTGGTGCTTTCAAACAAGTGCCGGGCAATGTTGCGCGAATTCTCATGAAAGGATTCTTTGTCGGCGAAGATGTTCTCGGCGTAGCTGTACACCTCGTTGAACTGCAGTGAGGATGGGTGGCTGAATTTGAACCGCTCGTGGGCCTGTACAAATTTTCCGAGGAAGAATTTCTCCAGCTTTTCCGTGAGACCGTCGCCAAAATCGAACTGATTTTCTGATAAGGTCAATTTCTGTTCCAGTCCTTTGTTGCCCACGTGGTGGATGGAGAGATGCGTGAGGGAGGCGGTATCGAATTTCATGTACTAACAGGCGCTATGATGGATGGCGGCAAGAATGCTCAAAGCTTCAAAAATACGCAATCTGCGGCACGTGTCACGTTCTTTTAAAAAATACTCCTGCGGGATAGGGCAAGTCATTTTAGAGCAGTTTTCAGGAAAACGGCCTTGAAATGAAACATAGTTAGTTTTATTGATAGGCTTTTGGTTGGAGAAATCTTAGTTTTGGTGCATTTATATCTATAATCCTGAAAAGAGCACCAAACCTTAATCATACTCTTAGTAAAGAAATTGGGCCTTCTCTACTTTTGGTTTAACTATATTAATTAATACGGCATTGTCATTGTCTTCAAAGCATTTAGCCGTTACTTGGATTGCCTTTCTTACTAGTACCTGAAGTGGTGAGCCTTTCACCGATGAGATAGGAGGGGAAGCACATTTCATATTCTGATGTATCCCTATTGTCAAGAAATCGCTCTTAAATTGCTGCCTCAGATAGTAGCCCATCCAATAGAATCTGGAGCCGTTGCCTGTTACCAGATCTCTTTCCGATAAATGACCATTATGGGCCCATACAATTGTCTTCTCACCCTTATGCAGGTTTTTATAATAGCTGATGTTCTCATACATATTCTTATCTCTTTCCATAGCGCCATTTGGGTCCAGGAATATTTTAGATAAAGCTGTTAAAGCATTAAGATTAATCTTTAGCTTACTAACTAATGAATCTTTTGAATCAGGGAATTTCCTGTCTACATAATTTTTTACTTCTTCAACTCTTTGAGAAGAATTCTTCGCCATAGCTATTAGTTTATCTTCCTTATAGATTCCTATTATTTCAGGGTAAGTCATGTAATTGCGATAGAATTCCTCGTAAACTAATGTAGCCTTATTTAGACTACCGGTAAAATAAGTTAATGAATCATCAGGGACGGTTGCCTTGTTACCTGTCGTTTTAAGCTGTTTATTTATATCATTGACCAAAAGAGTAGGATTCTGGAAATCAAACCCAACTATGCTTACTTTCTTTTTATGGGTGGCATTATACGTCTTAATCCAATTGATAAGATCAAGAATCTCTTGTGTATGAAAAACATGATGTAGCAGTGAGTCATTCGTAACATTCGCCTCGTAGAGGAATTTTTTAACATCTATATTGCTATCACCTTTTACATATTCATTTATCCGTTCAAAAGAATTCATACTTCCTTCAAACGCCATTACCGTAAATCCCTTTTCCTTTATTAGGGATTTTACAAGTTGACTCTTTACATCATAATACTCTTTCTTTCCATGTTCCGCTTCGCCAATACCTACTAATGATTGATTTTGTATAGATGAAAGAATTATCTTCATCTGCGAAGAGGATAAGGTGTCTTGGAAGCTTCTAGAAGTTACCTGAGAGTTAGCTTTATAACTGAACAGGGTGACTAAAGAAATGGCAAGAGATGTAAGAATGAAAAATTTCATAGCATATGGTATTTTGATTTATTAAATAAAATAAGCTATTGGGGTTATTGGATTTAAAATACTAATAATATATTGATATAGGATACTAAAAATCAAGCTTAGTTAATTAGTGACATTTAGATGATCATATATCTTCTTTTTTATAGGGCTAGCCTCTACTTAACATATAATAAGCTATAAGCTCATTGTAAATAAGCTTATAGCTTATTAGTCTTATAATTTATATTATGTTAAGTATATACTCTAGAACCTTCCTAATCCATCAATTATCTATATAAATCATTTCTATCTATACGCGTATCCATACCTCTACTTTCTGTTCCATCCGCAGGTATAAGCAGCTGTTCAGCGTTGTAAAGATTCATTGGTCTAGAGCAGTATTTTTTAATTTCAAAGAAGCTGTGCAGTAGTAAGTTCCTGTGGTGGAGCATTAACGTTGAAAGATGCATAAAATGGGCTGAAAAGATGATTTGGAACAACTTTTGTCTACGTTACAGGGTACTTACAAAGAATAACCAAATTACACTTATATGGCTACTCAGACATCGTTTGACGTTATTTTCAATACCAAGCAGAAAAAGCTCTCCTTCTTCCAGAACCTTATTTTAGTAGCAGTGGCGGACAAGCACATTGATCCCATGGAAAGTGATTTCCTGGTTTCCATTGGCCAAAAGCTGAACTTGACCGAAGAAGACACTGCTCCCATCGCGGATAATCTGTCGGTGTTGTCCTTCATTATTCCGGAGGAAGGCTTGCAGAAAACCATGGAGCTGCAAAGCCTGGTCATGATGGTACTGCAAGACGGAAGAATTGACGACAAGGAATACAACCTGTGTCTGGAATATGCCCGCCGGATTGGCTACAGCAAAGACACCGTAGATGAATTCATCACAGAACTGAGTAAATCATAAACGTAATTGATCTGTTTTCGGGCTTCTTTCCAGAAAAGACCCGAAAAACAGGTTTTTAAGTACTTTAAATGAAGAAGCCTCTTACTTATATAAGAGGCTTCTTCATTTAACATAATTCCTGCACTTCAGGACTATCGGCTTTATTAAGCCTTATTGTCCACTTGCGGGTGTGATGGACTCAAACAGTTTCTCCACTCCTTCTGAGATTCTGGCTTGCACCTCTGTTGTTTTCTTGGGCACTACGGCTTCTGCTTCGGCACTCCAGACTAAGGTATTCTGGGCATTGTTGACCAGGTGCAGCGAGATGGTTCCCTCCTTGTACCTTCCCACTTCCACTTCCTTGCTTTTCCAGGAATACCTCCGCTGGCCCGTGTAATACGGCGCATCGGTTCTGAAATTGGTATCCCGCGTTTGCGTTTTCTCTTGGACCACAATGCCCAGGTTCACCAGCAGGTCTGGATTAGTAGTGGATCTGGTCAGGCCGCGCTTCTCCAACTGCTGACTTACCTCCCTTTGCAGGGCCGCTATGTGTTCGGCGGGGATGATCGTTTCCGTTGAATCTGCCCCGGTGTTGCCCTGAGCGAAGTCAAAGGTTTTGTAGGTCGACAGGTTAAAATCAGGGGCCGCTTCCGTATTCAACACTCGTATGGAACTGCAGGCGCTCAGGAGAAAAACCAGAACGGCGATGCAGGTTAAATGATTTATGTATTTCATCTTGTCTAATCAGGTAATTTACAGCTTAGTATTTACTTGATTAAACGATTTTAGTTTGGAAGATAGTCTAGCCAGGAACTTAGAACTTCCTGGCTTGGGCAAATTCCAGTTCTAAACCTTTGACTAAAAGTCGGGCCCCGGCGGGGTTGGTGGCCAGCGGCACGTTGTGCAGGTCGCAGAGACGCATGAGCATCTGCACATCGGGTTCGTGCGGATGTTTACCCAAGGGATCTCTAAAGAATAAGACGGCGTAAATCTTTCCTTCCGCCACCAGGCTCGCAATCTGAGCATCCCCTCCTTTTGGGCCGGAAAGCAGCTTTTTAACCTTTAAACCTGTTTGTTCTACGTATTGCCCCGTGGTGCCGGTAGCCACTAATTTGACGTTTTGGAAAAGAGAAGCATGGTCTTTCACAAAGGCCACCATTTCGGCCTTCTTTCCGTCGTGCGCGATAATTGCAATTGCTTTTTCTGCTGGCATAGATTGTAATTTTGCGTCAAGTTACTACTTATTTAAAAGTGTACCCGCTTCTCTATAGATCAGTTTTGGGAAGATTGTTTTAAGCCTGTTTCTACAAAAAGGGCATAAAAAAAGGAGCTCTTACCGGAGCTCCTTTTTTTATACTGTTCTAATGGAAATTACAACGTCTGCAGCAATGCATCCATGCGCTTGGCATCGGCTGTTTTATCCAAAGCGGTATACACTTTCAAGAGAGATTGTACGGTGGTACGGTCTTTCGGCTGAACTTTCAACGCGCCTTCGAAGTACGGCATCGCCTGGGCGAAGAACTTCTTGGCTTCGGCTTGAACGGCTTTTCCGCTTTTCTGGTACTCGGCCAGGCTCATCTTGTTGGCTTTGTTGTTCAGGTTCGCGCCTTTGTTGAAGTAGTAAACCCCCAGGTTGTACTGGGCGTCAAAGTTGTTAGGATCAATCTCGGCCGCTTTCTTGTAAGAAGCAAGCGCCTCATCCGGTTTGTTTACTTTCTCCAGGATGTTACCGCGCACGGTGTACAGGTTCGCGTTGGTTGGATCAGCTTTGATGGCGGCATCCAGTTTGTCCATGCTTTCTTTCTCCCGACCTGATTTCAGGTACAGATCCAGTTCCTGCAGCATGAAGTCGCGGTTGTTTGGATACTTAGCGCGAGCTTTCTCCAGGATGGTCAACGCGTCCTTCTCGTTTTTCTCCACGTTGTTAGCAATGTACAGCAACTGGCCATACACAGAGGCCGAAGCCAGGTTCTTGTCTACCAGCTGCGTGTACAGTTGTTTCGCGGAAGCGTAATCCTCCGCTCCGGCGGCGGCATAAGCGGCATAGATATAAGCGGTGGTATCTTCCGGCTTATACGTGATGGCTTGCATGTACGCTTTCTGGGCCTCAGCGAAGTTCTTGTTGTTGTAGCTCTCTACCCCGGCATTCAGGGCTAAGGCATACATGTTGCTCACCAGCGTTTCTTTGCGCTTGTTCGCCTCGTCAGTGAACTCCTTTTTCTTCGTTTCCAGGGCTGGAACTTTAGAGAAAGCATCGTACGCCTGTTTAGAAGCCTCTGCCTGATCTACTAATTTACCATATACCGGGTGACCGGCGATGTCTTGGTAGATCACACCTTTGTAGTACCACGCTTTTGCGTTGTTGGCAGTTTTCTCGTGCACTACAGCTTTGTCTATTTCTTCCTTTGCCTTATCTAAAGTACCTTTTTGCTGGTACATGATGGCATTGGTCACGGCAGATGTCTGCGCAAAAGTCACCTGCATGGAGACTACGGCGGCTGCTGTTAAAAGAAATTTTTTCATTGTTTTCTCTAAGTTAAGTTAGGGGTTGTTTGTTTTATGTTAAACTAGAAGCGTAGAAAATTAGTTCTCACTCAGGTTGTCCGGGTCCAGAAGATCATCGGAAGTCTCGGGGTCAATCACGTCCTCCTCCGGTTCTTCTTCCTCATCGTCCTCCTCAATCGGGTCAATCATGTCCTCGGGGTTCAACGCTTCATCCAACGGCAATTCCGCTACCGGCAGATCGGCTTCGCTCAGCACCACTTCGGCTTTGTCTTCCGCTTCAATCTTAGCTACAGAGGAAATCTCGTCTCCTTCGTTTAGCCTGATCAGGCGCACTCCCTGTGATACCCGTCCAATGATTCTCAGATCGGCTACGCGTAACCGGATGGTGATGCCGGAACGGTTGATGATCATCAGGTCATCAGTGTCAATCACGCCCATGATGGCAACCAGATGTCCGGTCTTCTCCGTCACGTTCAGGGTTTTCACGCCTTTACCGCCGCGGTTGGTGATCCGGTACTCCTCCAGGGAAGAACGTTTTCCGAATCCTTTTTCAGAAACTACCAGCAAATTGGTATCTGGGTTGTGTACACAAACCATACCAACTACTTTGTCGTCTTCGCCAGCCAGCGTGATACCCCGTACCCCGGCCGCGGTACGACCCATGGTACGAACTTTCTCCTCCGGGAAACGAACGGCTCTACCTGAACGCAGGGCAATGATGATGTCATTGGCACCATTGGTCAGCTGAACGTCCAGCAAACGGTCGCCTTCGTTGATGGTGATGGCCTGGATACCGGCTTGTCTTGGTCTTGAATAAGCCTCCAGCGGCGTTTTCTTGATGGTACCTTGCTCGGTACAGAACACCAGGTAATTATTGAGCACGTAATCTGGGTTCTTGAGCCCGCTCACGTTGATTACCGCCCGTACTTTGTCATCCTTCTCAATGTTGATGAGGTTCTGGATGGCGCGGCCTTTGGTGGTCTTGCCGCCTTCGGGCACTTCGTACACCTTAAGCCAGAATACTTTCCCAGACTCGGTGAAGATGAGCAGGTAATTGTGGGTGCTGGCAATGAACAAGTGCTCGGTGAAGTCGTCCTGCTTGGAGGTAGCGGCGCCTCTGGAACCAACCCCGCCCCTGCTTTGGCTGCGGTACTCGGTGAGCGGCGTTCTTTTCACGTACCCCTCGTGCGAGATGGTGATCACCATGTTCTCATCCGGGATCATGTCTTCCAGGGAAATGTCGCTGGACACCATCTCAATGGCGGTGCGGCGTTCATCTCCGTAGCGCTCCCTGATATCAATTAATTCCTGCTTGATGATTTCCATGCGCAGGCCTTCATCAGCCAGCACGTTGATTAAATAATCAATCAGCTGTTTCAGTTCGTTGTACTCTTTCTCAATCTTGTCACGCTCCAGACCGGTCAAACGCTGAAGACGCATCTCCAGAATGGCGCGGGCCTGAATGTCTGACAACTGAAAACGCTCAATCAAACCGGCGCGGGCAACTTCCGGGTCCCGGGAAGCACGAATCAAGTTGATGACCTCATCCAGATTGTCCAGGGCGATGAGCAAACCTTCCAGGATATGCGCGCGTTTGCGGGCTTCCTCAAGTTCAAACTCCGTTCTCCGGATCACCACTTCGTGGCGGTGGTCCACAAAGTGCTTGATGAGGTCCTTCACGTTCAGGGTCATGGGCCGGCCACCTACCAGCGCCACGTTATTCACGCCAAAAGAAGACTGCAGCTGCGTGTATTTGAACAGGTTGTTCAGGACCACGTTGGCCACCGCATCACGCTTCAGGTCATACACAATGCGCAGACCTTCGCGGTCAGACTCATCGCGCAGATCAGAAATGCCTTCAATTTTCTTCTCGTTGATGAGCGCGGCGGTTTTCTCAATCATGGCCGCCTTGTTCACCATATAAGGAATCTCGGTGACGATGATCTGGTCTTTGCCGTTTTTGTTTGTCTCGATGACTGCTTTGGCTCTGACAATTACCCGGCCGCGGCCGGTTTCCATGGCAGATTTCACGCCATCGTAGCCGAAGATGATACCACCCGTCGGGAAATCCGGGGCGGTGATGTACTTCATTAGGTCCGCGATGGAGATCTCCGGGTCATCAATGAAAGCGATGGTTCCGTTGACTACCTCGGTGAGGTTGTGGGGTGCCATGTTGGTGGCCATGCCAACCGCAATACCGGAGGTTCCGTTTACCAGCAGGTTTGGGAATTTTGCCGGGAAAACGCTGGGCTCCTTCAGGGAGTCGTCAAAGTTGGGGACGAAGTCTACGGTGTTCTTCTCCAGATCGGCCAGCAGTTCATCGGCGATGCGCTTCAGACGGGCCTCGGTATAACGCATGGCGGCCGGTGAGTCACCGTCAATGGAACCGAAGTTCCCCTGCCCGTCTACCAACGGATACCGGAGCGACCAGGGCTGCGCCATCCGGACCATGGTGTCATACACCGAGGAGTCACCGTGCGGGTGGTATTTCCCCAGCACCTCTCCTACAATCCTGGCCGACTTCTTATATGCTTTGTTATAGGAAACCCCTAACTCAGACATTCCATACAACACACGGCGGTGCACAGGTTTGAGACCATCGCGCACATCCGGAAGCGCCCGGGAAATGATAACGGACATTGAATAGTCAATGTACGCCCCGCGCATTTCATCTTCGATATTGATGGGAATTATCCGCTCGTTTTCTGCCATTTTACTTCAATAGAGCTTAAAATTTGTACTTTTTATAAGCCTGCAAATTACGAAAAAAGATAGTGATTTGCTAATTTTTACCCTTGTTGCGGCTACTCTTTCCCTCCATTTGTTTCTTCATTTCTTTGGAGGGCTTAGGAAGTTTCTCCCCTATTCTGGGATTCTGTTTTTTATACCAGGGCATGCCTCTATACTCGCCTTCGCCGTGCCGGTGTACCATGCGGGTCTGGCAGGAATTAATGGGGCAAGCGGGCCGGCAGGAAGCCGCAAGAATACTGAAGGAAACCACCATCAGCGACAAAGCTCTTTTGTTCACGTACGTCATCATGCTGTAAAAATGTCACTTTTTATTTATTCCCGAAACACAAGTGGGCAATTAGACTTTTAGGGATTTTCAAAATTAAAAGATAACTTCAAAGCAGTAAGCCTCACCTTCCCTTCCCGGACCTTTATGAAAATTCATGCATCTAAAGTTTTCTCCCTGCTTCTTGTTGGTGTAACGTACGGCACCACGGGTTTCGCACAGACCACGGCTCCGCAGGGCATGGCGGCCGAGATGAATTTGAAAATTCTGGCGAGCGGAGGAAGCGCCACTACTGCCACCGTTTTTGATGATCGGTACCAAGGCGTGAAGGGAAGTCCGTTCTACGTAGATGCGTGGGTGCCGGGCCAGGTGGAAGTGAAAGCGGGAAACACCGGAAAAACGCAGGTCTTCCAGGATCTGAAGCTGAAGTACGATGTTTTCTCCAACCTGCTATTGGCGGTGATGCCGCAATCAAAAGACACGCTGGTGCTCAACACCACGCCCGTGATTTCCTTTCACCTAGAATTGCCCACGGGCGGAACTCCACTGGAATTCAGACGGATCAAGGAAGCCAGGGAGTTGGACCCGGCCTTGGGCAATGAATTTTTCGCGGTGCTACATGACAGCAAAGATGGCAAGGTAGCCTTGGTGAAAAGAGCCGCCAAGAAGAAAGTAGCCGCTGATTTCAAAGGACCTTACAGCTCTGGTCAGGCTTATGACGAGATCGTGAACGAAACCAATTATTATCTGGTGGCCAACGGCAAGATGCAGCGCGTGAAGTTGAACAAGAAATCTGTTTTAGAGGTGTTTCCGGAAAAAGCCGATGTTTTGAAAGCGTATATGTCCGCCCAGAAATTAGCCATGTCCTCTGAAGCGGACCTGCTGAATGTGGTCCAGTATTATCAGTCTTTGTAGACGCTTTATACTTCATTAAAAAGGAAGGGCGGCCATCTAAGCCGCCCTTCCTTTTTGGGACTCTTTTTGAAAAAGAAGCCTAAAAACGCTGGCTCACCACGCCGCCCTTTCTACTGTCTACTTCCACCAGCAGGTTGGGTTTGGTCGCGCTCACAATCCAGCGGACTTTGACAGAACCCATGCCAGGAACATTAGGAATTTCTAGGCGGGCGGGGTTCAGTTTCTGTTCTTTCCCTCGGTTTGCTCCAGCACTTTCCAATACCATACCAGATACTACCGTGGAGTCTCTGAGCGAAATATAATCGGGGCGTTCTATCCGGTGTTTCAGGTCCTGGCTGGAGTGCGTAGGAAGAATGCGGTTATTGGCCACTGTGGCGGTCACTTCGGTGAGGCCGTTGGAAAGTTTCCGGGTATTCACTTCCTGGATCACCAACTGCGGCAACTGGTAGGCCTGGTACACGGTGAAAGCCATGTTGCGGTGCGCATCTTCCTCCAGCAAGAAGCCAGGGTGCGCTCTGGGGAAGTTCTTCTTGAATCCGCCAATCTCTATTTTTCCCAGTGTGGGGTGATCGAACGGCTTCCACTCCACAAAGGCATCGGTTAAGAGCAGCATTTTGTTCAGCTCTTGCTGTTCCGCTTCGCGCTCTTCCCCGCTGGCTACTTTGCGGTCAAGCTGCAGGAACGGTGACATCAGCTCGTTGGAAAAGGTGAAGATTCCGCGGGCGCCGTGAAACCAGTCCAACTCTCCCCCGAACGCGGAATTCAGGTCTTTGTAGACCACCGAGTACGTGTACCCCGGGATCACCTGCTGCGCGTTCCGGGTCAACAAATCATACACTTGGTTGTCTTCACGGGTGAAGGTGTTCTGGTCTTCCGCCCCTTGCGCATTCAGTGCCATGCCGCCGTTGTGATGGTAATTCTGAGCGCCGGCAATGTTGGGGTGACGCAGCACAAAATCTTTCACCGACCGGTTTTCTGGCACGGAGAAAGGATATTTGTAAGCCCCGGGCTGGATGTAATTGGGTTGCCAGTTCCAGCCCCAGTCCCGGCTGGGATCATAATACCCCGGCGGGTCTTCGTTCATCAGACCATCGCTGTCATTGTCCAGCCCCTCATACCCCAGCAACTCATATTCACCCGGCTGGTCTGGTTTGGCGGGGATCAGGCGCAACGGATTCTGCGGGTCCACCACGTACCGGCCGTTGGATGATTTGCGCCGCATGAAGGTAATGTGGCCGTCTTTGTTCAGGTCATCGGGTACGTCTTCGTCCACTAAGCCATCTCCATCATCATCCAGCGGAATCATCCCGGAACGGGAAGCCTGCGCGGTGTTGGGCTGATGCATGAAGTTGTGCCGGGCATCTGGGTTGATGATAGGCAGAATGTAGAAAGTCTTTTGCTGCAACAGCTCCTGAATGAACTTGTTGTCCTGAAAATTCTCCACCAGATACCAGGCCGTGTACAAGGCAAATTCAGAGCCTTGGATTTCATTTGAATGGATGTTCCCGTCTATGTACATGGCGGGTTTCCGCTCGGGGTCACCGGTGGTAAAATCAGAGATGGTCAGGGCCCAGATGCGGCGGCCCTCATATGAATCACCAATGGTTTCCAGTTTCACTAAATCTGGGTAGGCTTTGGCCAGCTTCGCGCAAATCTCCGTCAAGCCATCATAGTCATAATAGCGGGTCCAGTTGACCGTCACTTTGGGGTTCTGGGGCGTGCCCGCGGCCCTGAACACCTGGGCCGCCGTCTGCTGTGCCTTGACCTGCCGTACGCCTACCCCACACAGACAGGAAGTCAGCAGCGCGATATGTAGAATTGTTTTCTTCATGACCCGGAACTAGCGTAAGAACACTTCTTTGGATTGTTTGCCGGCCATAGGGCTCTGCGCGTTGATAGAGACGTAGCCTTTCCCGTTCACCAGCCAGGAAACCTGAAACTTCTCGCCGCCCGCCAGCGCATTGCTCAGCTGAATCTTGTTGCCGGATACAATCTTCTGGGTGTCACTCAATTGCAAGGAAACCTTTACTTTCTGCACCCAGCGGGATTTATCGCCAATCTCTGCATGCGTGGGCAGAGAGCCCTGGTTGTAGACATCGGCGGTGATGCGGGTGAGGCCACCGTCCACTTTCTCGGATTTGATGTTCACGATCTGGAGCGAGGGCATCCATTTGGCGTATGCCGAGAAAAACTGAAAGTGCTTCTGAGCGATGGGACCCAGAAGGCGCACCGGCGGCGTCTGCTTCACGTACGGAGCCAGACCGCCAATCTCTACCACCTGATCGGGGAAATCGGGGTGTTTGATGGATTGCCAGTTCACAAAGGTGCCTACCACGTCATTGGCCTCGGCCCAGCGCAGGAAGTTCACGTCTGCGTGCTCAGAAGCCGCGAGCGGACTTTTGCCGCCGGTGGTATCTTGAGTGGGTTCCATTTTAGGAGTCCACCATCCAGGCGTGCTGTAACTGAAGCGTCCGTAATGGAAGTACGCCCACTGCAGCACATCTCCGCTGGAAGGTGCCACCCGCGGCGCGTTTCTCAGCCGGGTAGCAGTATTGTAGAGTTTGGAAATCTGCTCATTCACGGCGGCGTCTTTCTCCAGCAAACCGGTCATAATGCGGGCCGAGGCCTTAGCCTTGTCATAGCGCAGCGGCTCAGAAAGCGTGTTCGCCGGTCCGAAGAGAAATACGGCGTACACGTTTTTGGCATCATACAGAAAATCGGCGAAGGCTTTGGTTTCCCGTTCAGACATGGGGTGTTCGCCGGCTCCTTCCTGGAAGTAAGGGTAATCAAAGGTAAAGTTCCGGTTGAACTGCACGCCCCCTTCGGGGTCTTCGTTCCACTTGCCGTCTTTGTCGTTGTCTATGCCCTCGGTGTAGAGTAGGTACTCGCCTTTTTCGCCTTTGGCGGCATCAGCCTTCACCATGATTCTGGGGTCAGCATCGGCCGGACGGAACGTGCCGGTGGGGCTCTTGATCCGCATCATGGTAATGAGGCCGTCTTTGTTCAGGTCTTCGAAAGGGTCCTCGAACATGCGCCCGTCGCGGTCATCATCCACAGGCTGGGCATTTCCGGTACGCTCCCAGCGCAGTTTCTCATGGTACTGTTCTGAGGCATCGGGGGTAAGGTTAGGGAAAATATAGAAGGTTTTGCTTTGCAGTAACTCCCGCACCGAGTCCTGGAGAACCGCGGCCTGTAGCATCTGCTCGGCCATTTGCACGGCCAACTCGGTAGTGGCCAATTGGGTGCCTTCCACCCCGGCGGCTACCACAATGGCGGGTTTGTTGGCGGAATTGTCGCGGCCCATGGTCAGCATCCAGATTTCCTTGCCGGTGGCGGTTTTGCCCACGGTGGTGAGCGATACCAGCTTGCTGTAGCGTGAACTCAGCTTCTGCAACCGTTGCGTCATCTGCTCATAACTTTGGTAATCGCGCTGGGCAACGGCGTAGCTGCTGATTCCAGTGAAAGCGATCCCCAGTAGGGCCGCTTTTAGGGTATTCTTCATGAAAAGGTACTTGAAACGGACGGTTGGGGCATCAGGAAGGATCAGAGAGGCGGAAAGCGGCGGGAGGAACTTCTTCTCCGTGCCATTCAGAGAGAAACTGGTGCACAAACTGTTGCATGTAGGCGTGCCGCTCCTGCGCCAGCTGCTGGCCGGTGGCGGTGTTGAACCGGTCTTTCAGGAGGAACAGCTTTTCATAGAAATGGTTAAGCGTGGGTGCCTGGTTTTTCTTGTATTCCTCAAAAGAGGCGTGCAGTTGCGGCTCCTGCCCCGGATGGTACATTTCTCTGCCTTTGTGGCCCCCGTAAGCAAATGCCCGCCCGATCCCGATAGCACCAATGGCATCCAACCGATCGGCGTCCTGCACTACCTTTGCTTCCGGGGTGCTGGGCGTCGTGTCTACGCCAGCGCCTTTGAAGGTCACCTCCCGGATGATCTGGCATACGTTCTCTATCAGCGGTTCTGGCGCGGACTGAGAGAGCAGCCATTCACGGGCAACGCGGGGACCGGCTTCCTCGTCGCCGTGGTGGAATTTCCAGTCGGCGATGTCGTGCAACAGGGCTCCCAGCTGCACCACCGTGGTGTCTACCTTTTCCTGCCGCGCGATGAGGAGGGCATTCTGCCAAACCCGTCTGATGTGCCACCAGTCATGGCCGGAGCCCTCGCCGGCAAAAAGTCTTTCTACGTGTTGAGCGGTGTTCGCCACCAGTTCTTCCGAATTCATCCCCGAAAACTACTCAAAAATCAGCAAAGGCCCTCGCTTTCAAGGGGCTTGCCTTGGTACAATCCTGTTTTAAGCCTCATTTTCAAGAACGAAGCCAAAAATAGCTGCCTTTATCTTCCTCCTGCTCCACCAGCCGGTTTCCTTTTTGGGCCTATTTTCAGAAAGCAGGCCTAAAACCAGTTCCATTCAGAAAGGTTTAAGCTTTAGGATCAGTGATTTACGTTATGAAAACAAACACGGCATTAAGTAGATTATTCTGAGGGATTTATCAGCTAGAAGTGCGGCTTACTACGTATAGAGGCGCAGACAGCTAATCTACAAACCTTTGAAAACAAAACTACTCTTCCTGCTCCTCCTGGCAATTCCCTTTGCCTCCTTTGCGCAAACTCCTGAAGAAACGCCTCAAGATTCGGTGGCTCCCGCCTACCGGAAATGGAACATCTACCCGGTGTTGTACTACACCCCCGAGACGCAGTTTGGCTTTGGGACGAAACTGGTGCACGTCCGGAAATCCGAAGGCACCTTGCCCACCGACCGCCCCGACCTGTACTCGCCTACTCTGGTGTACACCTCCCGCAAACAGATCCTGACCACCTTATCCGCTGATGTGTGGCGCAAGCACAACCGGCAACACCTCTACGCCCAGGCCGAGTACAACGACTACCCTTATTTCTTCTTCGGGATCGGGAACAATTCCCCGGACGAGGCGGAGGAAGCCTATACCAGCCGCACCTTCAACTTCTTCGGGCAGTTTGAGCAAGCCGTTTATAAGAAGGTGTATCTGGGAGCCCGGTACGAGTTCAAGAAAGAAACCATCCCCGAAGTGGAACCGGAAGGGCAGCTGTCCCAGAAAAGCATTATAGGAAGCGACGGCGTGATCGCCTCCGGCTTCGGGCCGGTGCTCATGGTGGACAGCCGGAACAACGCCTACACGCCTTCCAAAGGGGTTTACCATCAGTTCACCGCCCTTTTCTTCGGGAAGTATCTGGGGGGAGAAGACAATTTCACCCGGTACAAACTGGACCTCCGGAAGTACATGTCGGGGATTGGGCCGGGAGTGCTGGCGGTACAGGGACTCTTCACGTTTGTGGTGGGTGACGCGCCGTTCCAGTATCTCTCGCCGCTGGGCGGCGTGAACGTGATGCGCGGATTTCTGGAAGGAAGGTTCCGGGATGAAGATGCCGTCGTGATCCAAGCCGATTACCGCTTCCCCATCAAAGGCCGCATTGGGGGCGCGTTGTTCGGAGGAGCCGGACAGGTATCCAAACGCATCCAAGACTTTGCCGCCGATGAATTCCACTTAGGTGGCGGGGCCGGACTGCGCTACAAACTGAACAAGGAAGGCATGGTGGTCCGCGGCGATGTCGCGTTTTCAGAGCAAGGCATGTTCCTCTACTTCTCCTTCGCCGAGGCGTTTTAGCCTCGTTTTCCAGAAAAAAGGCTATAAACAAAGAAGCCGCTGCAAGAAAGATGCAGCGGCTTCTTTGTTTATCTGAGTAGATTCTCCCCTTGAGGGGAGTTAGAGGGGTGTTTACACCAGCCACGGTCACGCATTGCTGACGTTGCTTTTCTTTTGGAGAGATACCTCTCAAATAGTTCTAGAAGGCGTGCTCTCCTGTGTAAACACCCCTCTTTATCTCCCCTCAAGGGAGAATCATGGTCTACCATAAATTCGCTTGTCTCTCACTTGATCACCTTCGTCTCCAGGGTTCCTACCTTCGGTAGAATCTGGATCACGAACCTTCTATCGCGTACATCACCGGTACGGCCGGCGCCTTCAAAACCACTGCCTGAAGCGATCAGCTCAATACGTTCCTGCGGGAATTTAATGCCGGCGTTGCGCCAGAACTGCAGCAGCGCCAGGGCCCTTTTGTAGCTTAACTCCAGGGCGTATTCCCGCTGGGTGATGTTGCGGGCATCGCCTTTGGGGAAACTGGCGGCGCGGCCGTCAATCACGATCAGGTACTTGACATCTTCGCCTTTCACCGAGTTGATAACCTTGCTCAGTTCCTGCCCTGCCCGGCGCAACGGAGCCAGCGAGCGCTGTGGAATAGTGGCACTGCTTTGCTCAAACAGCACATCCACCAGCAACTCGTGGCGCTTGTATTTTTCATTGTACTGGAAATAGCGGCCATCCAGCCGCGAGAGGGCGGCTTTGATCTCGTCCAGTTTGCGTTTCTCCTGCACCTCCACCTGCAGGCGGGCAATGTTGCGAAGGTTCTCAGAGGATTTATCGGTGAACATCTTAAAACTCAGCACAAACAGCACCAGCATGATCAGGAACAGCGTGGTCATGAGGTCTACATAGCTGGGCCAGAAGAAGTCTTGGTTGTCTTTGTTCATGGCTGGTTATGACTTGCGGCCGTTGTTGGTTCCCGTCCCGAAGAGTTTCCCCAGGGCGGCTTTGAACGCGCCGGGCTCCATGCTCTTCTCCACGTTGGCGTTCAGGACCGCCAGCTGCCGGAGCAACTGCTGCTGAATCTCGGTGTCGGTTTCAATTTTCTGCAGCAGGCGCTCGTTCGTCTGCTTCACTTCTTGGGCCAGGCTCTGTTGCTGCCGGTTGAGGTTTTCCTGCTGCGGGGTCAGGTTCTCGAACGGACGCATGTAGTCCAGAATGCGCTGGTACAGGTTGTCTTCGTTCAGCCTCCTGAAATGCTCCTGCCATTTCTCGTAGGCGTTTTGGGCATCACGCTCTTGGTGTTCCAGGCGGGCCTGCATGAGATCGGTGAGTTTAAGCGACGCTTTGTCAAAATACTGCTCGGTGCGGTTCGCGATGGTGTCCAGTTCCTCTTCATGACGAGAAAAGAAATTGATTTGCCGCTGAATGGACTCGTCGTGCTGTTGCAGGTAACCGGGCACCTGGTCAAAGCCTTCCTGCAGTTTGGTGAGTCGGTTGAGCACCTGCGTGATGTTCTGCGTGAGCTCCCCGCCTTTCCGAACCGATTCGTTCAGGGCTTCCTGGTAGTTGAGGAAATTCATGAACAGGCGCTCGCTCTCCTTGATTTTGTCAAACACCTGCAGATTGGCGTTGGCCATCTGGGTGAAACCAATCTGGTCCAGTTTCTGGATGAATTCCTTCTGCGTGCTGATGTTATCGGTAAGCGTTTCTACAATCGGGCGGAAGCCCAGTATCTTGTCCAGGAAGTCTTTGTTGAACGAGTCCAGCACTGATTTCAGGTTCCCCAGACTAGCCGACATGTCGGAGTTGAGCTTGGGCAGCAGGTGCGTTTGCAGGAAGGTGTAGTAGTCGTTCTTCTGCCGGTCACGGGCGCTGCGGGCATTCTTGAGGGCGTAATTCCCCATCATGGTGAACAGCAATCCGCAGAAACTACCGGCCATGGCAATAAGCACGCCAAACAGGAATGACGGAATGTTTTGATCGGTGATGAAGGAGGACTCGGCTTCTGAGCTGTTGCTCAAACCCGTCCACACCAGACTGGAGAGCCCCAGAATAACGCCGGAGAACGTGCCCAGCAAGCCCACATACAGCGGAGTGCCGATGGTGGATTGTACCTCCGCATCCTGCGCTTCAGAATACCGCTCGGCTACGTCTTTCAGGATATTGAAATCGGCGGCGGCGCCTTTGTTCAGCCGAAGGTACTCGTTCGTGCTCCTGAGGATATCCTGGAACGTCTCGGACGGGTTCTGGACGGAGATCAGGTCCACTTCCGTTTCGGGCTCGTTTTTCTGAACGGGCGCTATTTCCCGGGGCGTGGTATCGCTCACGAGATAGATGTTCCCGTTCTGCACCAGTTGCCTGAACTTCTCTATGTTGATGGTGTAAAAAGGCGTCTCGCCGTTCTGGGCCTCAATGTGGAGTTCCTCTGCGTCAACGGCAATGATCTTCTTGATCACCGGATTGGTGGGCGAGAATTCCCGGAACGCCTCGCCGTACAGCAAGCGGTCCCAGAGCTTGTCCTGCGCGGCCAACGGTTTCAGCTCAGGCTCCGGAGCGCTCAACGGCCGTCGGGTGACGGAGAGCTTTTCTTTTGAAGGAAAAAGGCTTTCAATGCGCTCCACCTTGGCTCGGTTGGCCCGGTACACGCGCCACTGGTAGCCTATGATCAGGAGCACCAGTAACGCTTCAAATATAAAGATTCCTTCCATGTAGGTAATTTATGACAAATTTAAGCAGCAGAGCAATAGACTGCCTTTATTTCGGCTTGCCCGGTTTAGAGCCTGTTTTTGGAAAACAGCCTCTAAACGGACAAGTGGGATTTAAACTGTTTGCAGAGGGATCAGGGAAAAAGGGAGAGGAACCGTTTCGGGCTTGTTTTCAGAAAACAGGCCTAAAACGGTTCCTCTGCGCTGGGTGGTACTGCGGGGTCGGAAAGAACTTACTTTCAAGCTATCCTCCCGGAGAACTTACCGGAAATCAATCCTGGCTTTTTCCTGAATGATCCAGCCGCTGCTGGTTCTCACCAACACGCCATCGCCTTGGTGCACAATGCGGGTCACCATCCGGTTGGAGGGTTTCTCGAAGGAGAAGGCGTTCTCCAGGCGGTCCATGCCCTGTGAGATCACAAAGGCCTGGTTTCCGGCCAAGTTGAACCGATACGTGGTGCTGCTGCTACCCTCAGACGGAGAATCAATCTCCAGGTAAGAATCAGAGTCGGGGCGCTGCTGCAACTGGTGCGTTTTGATGGTGCCGTCTTCCGGGATAATCGCGTAACGTGTACGGCTCATGGGTGCCTCGGGCTCGGGAGCTGGTGCTGCCTGCGGCGTTTGCTGCTGGGTTAACTCATTCAGCAGGTCATCGCCCACGATCTCTCTTCCTAAGGTAGTGGCCGGAGTTTGCTGTGGAGCGGCGGCGCCTTCAAGTTCATTGGGGTTCATAGGCTCTCTTCTTCGGTTTTCGTTTCTTCTGGGTTGCTGAGGTTGTTGCGGCGGGCGTTGCGCCTGGTTGGGCGCGGCACCAGCCTGCGCTACGGGTTGCGGTTGTTGTTTCTGCCGAGGCTCCTGCGGTTGCCGTTGCTCTTTATGCTCCCTTGGTTCTCTGGGCTCTCTGGGTTCCCGCGGTTGGCGCTGCTGTTGGGGCTGTCCCTCCTGCTTCTGGCGGGGATCCTGCGGTTGCCGTTGTTGCTGCGGCTGGCCTTGGTTGGTGCGTTGCTCCGGTTGCTGCTGGTTTCTGCCAGGTTGCTGCCCCTGCTGCTTTCTGGATTCCTGCGGCTGACGAGGCTCCTGCGGTTGCTTTGGCTCGCGGCCGGGGGGCTGGGTCGTTTGCCCGCCGCGTTGGTTCCGCTGGTTTTCTGGCTGCTGATTCTTACCGGATCTCTTGATGTGGTTCTCCATGGATTTGAGTCCCGCTTCCAGCTCCCGGTTTTTCCGTTCCAGCGACTGGATTCTGTACATCAGGCCGCTTGCTTTGTAAAAGGTGAAAGCCGCCACCAGAAGCGCGACTATCCCTAAAATGAGAGGTATATAGGTCATACCGATAATTGTTTCTTTAAATGAATGTGGTAGGAAAAAGCCTCAGCCGCTTTCCGTTCAGAAAACAGCTGAGGCATCAGGATTAAACGAGGGCGCCTACCTGTTGCTGGTACAATTCTTTAGACAACAGGTACAGTGACTGCTTTAAAGGCATGAAGAACATGGTTTCCGGGATCAGCTCGCGGTCCGAAAGGCCCCTGAGGGTTTCTTCCAGCACCATGGTGTAGCTGTCCTGAATGTGGGAGCGCATGAAATTCAGAATCCAGTGCGGATCTACTTCCACGCCCATGGAACGCATGAGCGGGGCGATGTCCGCATCATCCAGCAACAGCTCCAGACAAGCCATCACATTTGCCAGCACGTCCTGCCGGATGGTAGAAGAAATCTGGCTCTTGTTCACGGGCTTCAGGGAGTCTTCACTAGTGGCGGCTCCGGTGGGGCGCATGATCGGAATGTCGGTCAGGTCAGACAGGTTGTTGCCTTCCAGGGCCATGGCGCCTCCGTTGGCGGTTACCTGTTTCGGGTTGTCTACCAACACCAGTTTAAAGTTGGCGGGCGGCTCCTGCCCGGTCACTTTCCGGAAGATGGTCTTGGCGTAGCGCTCCACGTTGGACAGGTTGTTGCCCGCGGCCAGCAATTTGATGTACAAACTCCCTTGCCCGCTGAAGCAGATATAACGCGGTACCTGGGTTCCCAACTGTTGGGTAAGCTGCGCCAGGTGATACATCAACGCCCCGAAGTGCAGGTAAAACATCAGGCGCAGCTGTCTCGCTTGCAGCAACTGAGAGCTGTAGTGCAACTCTT
Source organism: Rufibacter sediminis (assembly GCF_014269285.1). Lineage (GTDB taxonomy): Bacteria > Bacteroidota > Bacteroidia > Cytophagales > Hymenobacteraceae > Nibribacter > Nibribacter sediminis. The sequence continues at coordinate 27,242 of NZ_JACOAF010000021.1, read as the reverse complement.
TGTCATAGCTGAACAGCAAACTGGTGATATCCGCGGAGCTGAAATCTGGGTTGTCCAGCGCCGTCTCCAGGAACTTCTTGTATTCACGGCCTTCCTCCGTAAGCGGAATTTGTAACACGTGAGCCACGCCATACTGCAGCAGCCCGTTGTCTTTGCTGGTCTTCACCGATGCGAAACCATCGCCCCACAGATCATTCCCGGCAAATCGGAACGAAGCGCTGTGTGAGGGTTTGCGGTTGGTGAACAGAAGCACGTCGGTGGTACCGCCGCCTATGTCCACGTTGATCAGGTTCTCATCCTGGCTCGGCACCACGGCCCCGGTTCTGGACAGGAAGTAAAACGGCGCCACCGATTCTGTGATGCAGGCCGTATTGCGGCCGTTTTTAAAAACGTTGTGGTAAACGCCGTCCCACACGTTCTGGAACATGTTGCGGGAATAGTCATCAAAGCTCAGCGGCGCGAACCACACCACTTTGGTGTTGGCCACGTTCCCGTTGTTCAGGACCACTTTGTTTTTGATGAGCAGCATGATCTCAGTGAAGAAAGCCTCAATCCGGCGTTTGCCGGTGTTGGAAAGCGTTTCGCTCCACTTCAGATCGGTGTGGTACGTTTGCTTGTACTGGTCCTGGTGCGTGCCCTCGGTGTTGATGGAGAAACCGATGTTGATGTTCCCGAACAAACTCGGAATCTGGTTTTCAAAATCGATGGACTCACAGGTGGCCGTTCTGGTCGGGAAAGAATACAGCGAGCCGCCGGAGTTGATGATCAAGGGAATGAACTCCCGCTTCAGCAAAGTCTCCACGGCAAACAACCGCCCGAAGCCTCGTTTGTGGAACCGCTGGTAATCAGTGAGTGAAGCATCATCTGAGGGCTTGTTCAGCATCACCAGCTGCAAATCATTGGCCGTAATGGCGAACTCCTTGGGCGGCTGGTTCGCGCCGGACGTATAAGCGATGTGCGTGTTAGACGTCCCGAAGTCAATGGCGAAGGTGAAGTTCTGGATGCCTTGGTGCACCTCCTGGAACTTAGGCACGATCAACGCGCGTCCGGTCACATCCACGCCAGCGTGTACCAGCTCAGCGTAGTCAAAGTGCGTGCCTCTGATCTCATAGTACGTACTGCCCGCACTGCTATTGCTCTTCTTGGTGCGGCGCTGCGACGTAGCTGAAATGATGCCTCCGGCTGCTTCCAGTTGCCGCCCCCCCGCATAGAACGTCAGGGAGTGATTTCTGTTTACCAGCAGCGGATCAATGTCTTCGTCTACCAGCATGACCTTGTAGAAATCATTGTAGGTAGGCGCATCCACGAATTTGTAGAACGGAAACACCCCTATGCCCACCCGTGATTTCAGGATATGGCCTTTCTCCGGGATGATCTCGCCGTGCGCATCTTTGGAGTTCAGCGGGTTGTCATAGTAGCTGCGCTCGTACACCACGTTGCCTTTCTCCGTGGGGATCTGCAAGGTCACGCGCACATGGTTCACATCCACGTAGAACGTGAGGTGATTGGCCAAATCCTCCGGGGTGAAATACTGGAAGTACAGGCTGGTAACGGGCAACAGGTAATTGAAGCTTTTCTCCGTCACGCCCGGCTGGTACAGCACGGTACCGCTGTAGAAACGGTCGGTGTTCACCTCGTAAGGCACCTGCACAATGGTTTCCTGCAACAGGTCATTCACGGTGAGGTACGGATAGTTGAAACCCACGCCCGGCAGAGAACGGCTGGCGATCTCTTTGCTGTCTGAGTAGCCCACGTTGGTGTTGGTAGGCCAGGCCAGGTTGTTCACGTACTTCACATGCGGGGCTAACCTCAAATCAGGCTTCAATACAATCGGCCGATCTCCGGTGAACATGGGGTTGGTTGGGCGCAAGAAAAGATCGCTGCTGGTGACGGCGGTCTGGTCTTTCTTCACCAGGAAGGTGAGATGCCCCACGTGTACCGGGTTCTGCTGCAAATCTACGAGCGGCAGGTAATCTGAAGCGATGGTGTGCTGCCCGCCCACGCCAGACATGCTGATGCTCTTGAGCAGGTGTTCGTCCAGGGCATTGTACACGGCCGGAAACGCCCTAATGTAGTCCGGATTAGACACAAACAACCGGTGCACATATTCCTGAAAATCGCGCTCGCGCTCACTTAAAGAAATGAAGTTGTTGTCAAAGTACACGCCCACGTTCTGCGCCCGGTTAATGGACAGCGGCTGCACGTTAGGCGATACAAACAGGAAGGTCAGTGGCGAAGTACCACCCAGCAGTTGCAGGTAACGGTCGCCGCGCGGAGACGTGGACTCCAGGTAAAACAGGAACAGGTCCTCCACGCCATGGAAACGGCTGTCGTTCATGAACAGCTCCAGCGTCTTGCCCAGCAGGTTGGTGTTGGGGTTAGACTGCATGGCCGAGAGCTGCTGGTGCTTGTTCCAGCGCCGGATCACGATTTTGTTTCCGCCCTGCGCGTAGCTCTGGTGGTTGTAGAGCAGTTCCCAGAGATCCCAGAAGTGGGTCACGAACTTGTGGTAAATGCTGTTCTGGGTGCTGGTCACGCCCTGCTTCACAAAATCAAACGCGGTCTCAAAGAGGTGCATGCGCGCAAACGGCGTGGGAATGGAGGCATTGATCTTCTGGGCCCGGCCACCGGCGCCATCCACCATGTCCTTGATCTCGGTGCTGGTGATCTGGCTGGTTTTAGCCCATCCTTCTACGTTGGAGCCGGTTTTATGAAGACGAAGTACTTTCGGCATAAATCAATCTGTTTTTTTAAGATGTTTTCATCAAAAGAGGCCGGAAACACCGGTGGTTTCGGGGGAGCCTCTCTTTTCAATTGTTTCCCTTGCTGGGAGGCCGTTTGCTGATCTTCCGTTTTAAGGCAGTTTTCAGCAAATCAGGCTCAAAGCACAAAGCGGTTCCTCAGGAATACTTCAGCTTGTCTTCCACTAGGTTGTTCGTGGCGATTTCAAACGCTTTGATGGTGGCTTTGTATGCCTCGCGGTCTGAGATGGACTCTGAAGCCCGGTTCAGTTCTTTCACGAAGGAACCCTGGTGAATGCCTTTGTTCAGGAAGCCCGTTTCCACCTGTTTATCGGAAACCATGCGGTTAAAGTCGGGTTCATTGAGCTGGAACACTGAGAACGTCCGCTCCATGCGGTTCAGCTCCCGCAGCCAAGAGTCATACCCGAAATCTGGGCTGGTCAGGAATTTGTTCAGTTCTTTGAAAATAGGCTCATTTCGCATGGCACCGGCCAGATCCACGCCTTTGGCATAAGCCGCCTGGGCATCTTCGGGGACATGCGTGGTGTAGTAGCGCGTGAAATAATGGAACTTGATGAGCTGCTTGGCGACGCGGTCGCGGGTTTCCTGGTCAAAATGGGAGAACTGCACGTTGTCTACGTCTTCGCGCAGGCCAAACTCATGGTAATGCGCAGAACCCGTGAGCTCGTTGTCTGAGTAGTCCATGAAGTCGATGATGGACAAAGCGCTCAGCAACTCCACTAAGTGGGCATCGTTTTTCTGGCTCGCTCTACCCGGGTTGTTTTCCAGCGGTTTGTCTGGCGTGTCGCCGATGTAGTACGTGGCGTTCACCCCGGTGAGGTGGTTCTGGTAGTACGAGAGGGCGTCTTTGGCTTTGGTGGTGAAGGTGTTAGAGTCAATGAAATCTGCGTCTACGCCGGGCGCGGGTTGTTCCAGGGAGAAGTACGGCAACACCACCATCGCGCCGGTCAGCGCCGAGTTCAGGCTGGAGGCGTTGGGCAATTTGGAATGCACGTCTTTGAAGTTCTTCAGCAAGAGCGGGAATCCGGCGGCGCCGGTGCCCCCAAAGATGGAGCTGACAAAGAAGATACGGTCACCGGCCTGGAAGTTGGAGGCGAAGAAACGCATCTCGGGAGAGTCGATGATCTCGTTTAGGACCACGCTGCCCACGTTGGGACTGCCCCGGAAACCCACATCCAGGCTGTTGTTCAGGTTCTCAGGAGTGAAAAGTAAATCAACCAGGGCCTGGGAGTCAATGTCCAGCTGGTTGTAGCCCACGTGGTCTTTGAAAGGCTTGTTGATGCCCCCGAAATCGTACACAAAGGAATCTCTGATCTTGGAGGAACCGTCGCCGGCGATGCTGGAGAGCGTGCTGATGTTGGTGTGGAAGAAGCCTTCGTCGCGTTTGCCCAGTGGGTCATGGAGGTGCTTGTAGGTCTTCAGGAGTTCCACCGTGCGGTTCATGTCCCCGTTCTGGGTGTCGGGGTCAATGATGATGGGTACTATCTTATCACAGTTCTTGATCTTGACACCGGCGGCCATGAGCATCACCAGAGACCGAATGACCCTGGAGCCCGTGCCCCCAATTCCGAATACAAAAAGTTTTGCCATAGTTTATCGTGTGTGAGGCCATTTCATAGGAGTTGTCCAGGCTTGGACAGATCCTTTTTTAAGCAGTAAGGAGAAAATGAAAAAGAGAATGAGGCTGAGGATGGCGTTCACCAGGGCAAAGGTGTAGGTGTACGAATGCGTCTCCACGCCGTTGCCGTTCACCTGCGAGATGGGAACGATGAAAGCAATCACCGCATTGATGACCAGCATGATGGTCCAGTGCATGGGTTTGTAAAAGCCGGTGCTCATGACCCGGTTGAACACGTAGTAATACAGAATGACCAGCGCCAGCGAGACCAGTATCAGTTGGATTCCGGTGTTGGGGAAAATTACTTCGCGGTAATCATTGGTGTAGTTGGCGGGCATAGGCCGGCCCAGGAAAAGCTCATACAGCCCGGAGAAGAAATTCTGGATCATCCTTACTTGTTTTCTTTGTTAAACTTCATGGTTACACTAAACACGTTTTCGCTTTTGTCTCTATAGAGCGCCTGCACGCCTTCTATGATGGTATTCAACTGGTAAGTCTTCCGTTGCGCGCCCGCCGGATTGTTGTCGTTGGCGGTGGACCACTGGTTTACCCAGGCGGGAAGCACCTGCGGAAGCTGCAGCGTGATGGAACCCGAATTCGCCGTCAACTGCGGAACCTTCACCCGCACGAAGTGGGTGTACTTGGCTAAGTCGGGCGTAGCCTTTACCTCTTCTGAGGCAGCAATTACTGTACCAATAGAAGCCTTTCCGCCGGTCACCGCCAGCTTCAGGTGCTGCTTTAAGAAGCTCACCTGCTGCATGGATGCTGGAAAATCACTGAGGTTCAAGCCGATGGTAAATTCAACGGGCTCTTCTTTTTCGGGCATCAAATTCACACTGGTGCAGACCTCCGCGGTTCGGCTGGTACAGTACACAACGCCCGCCGGCCGGAAAGTATTGGATTTGAGAATCGCTGAATAGGCCACGTTAGGATAAGAAAAGCCGAAATATGCCTGCTGGGCCGGTAAATTCCGGAGCACCTTATTGATCACAGTCTGTACTTCCTGCTGTTGCCCGATGACCCAAATGTAGAAAGGGATTTCCTCGCCTTCCAAAGTGCGTTTTACGGCCGGTTTTTTCACGGCAGGGTAATAGTTCCCGAAGAACCCAGACGCGTTGCCCAGCACGGCCACCACCAGGTTCTGGTGCTCGGCCTGTTTCAAACTGCTCCGGATGTCAGAGTCAAGAGAAAGGAATTGCCCCGGATTATTAGGATCGGGCCCATGAATGAAATCGGACACAATGACACTCACCGCCTCGCGCTTCACGGAGTTGCTCAGAGCGGCTTCCAACATGGCGGGCAAAGGCGTGCCCCGCACATCGGCTTTGATGCCGCTAGTGACCGTGTTCTTGAGGGTTGCATAAGACACACTGTCCAGCACCGGTTGGCCCTGTCCGTTTTCCCCGGCCAGGTAGTAGCGTTTGGCGTCTACGTAGATACCGTCCTGCACCTCGGAAATCAGTTTATTCAGTTGTCTCTGAAAGACGGTGGGTTCTTTTTCGGCGGCCGGTGGAGGCATGAACCCTTTCATCCCGTTGGAAACCTCCAGGTACAGGTCCACATCTACTTTGGAAGAAGCGGGCGCGGGTGTGTTTTCCTTCGGGTTAGCGGAAGTGGCCGGGGCTGGTTTCTGGACCTGAGCCGACGTGTTCTCCGAAGGCGCTCCCTCCTGCTGCGTTTCTTTCTTATAGCATCCCGAAAAAACCAGCGCTCCGCAAAGCAGAAGCAGTTGGCTTTTCCGAATACATGCTGATTTATCTATGCCCATGTTTTACGTATTATTGCGCACTTACTTAGAATATAGGAAAAAGGTTATCTATGAAGATAGAGGAAAGTTTACTGTTTTGATGCCGTTTTTCCTAAAAGATTCTCAAAGTGCAGTGGGTCCCTGGCTTCCTCCTTCTTTCTTAGAACGTTAAGAACGCTCCCGCGTGCACAACGGCGTTTAGTTTCGGTCAACATTTTAAGCCTATGCTAAAATAAATTTCTGGTAACCCCATCCGGGGAAAGTGGTATAAAAGGTACACAAGTTTCAGCACCTATGATCAAGGCCTATAAACTGTACACCGGCGCCGATGGGCATTCTTACGTGGAGAAAGGGACTATCGCCGAGAAAGTCTTCACCCAGGTAACCTCCCTTCACTTCAAGGAAACTCCGCCGCACGCCACCTATGACTGGCACCCGGCCCCCGATACGCAATATGTCCTGACCTTAACCGGTACCCTGGAGTTCACCACCAGCTTGGGAGAAACGTTCACCCTGCAGCCAGGAGAAGTCTTACTCGCCACCGACCTCACCGGCGCGGGTCATAAATGGAAAATGCTCGGCGATCAACCCTGGAAAAGAGCCTACGTGGTCTTTTCGCCTGAGACAGTGATCAACTTTCTCCCGGACGTTGACTGAGCTTTTATCTTGATGAAAGCTAATGCTTTATGATGAGATGACTGTAAGTATCACTTCAGAAAAGGATTATAGCAAGAATGCTTAATGTAGGAGCTCTGTCCTAAGCTTAGCATTCCTGTTGTTATAAGCTTTTATGTATTAGAACTTAACAGGCAAGTTAAATTCTGCTCTTCTACAATCAACTCAATTTGAAGATCCTTAAATTATCTAATTGCCTCCTCTAAGGATAGTAAAACACGTTCATCTTGCCAAAGCTCTTATTCACCGGTTAAATGAGCCTCTTCATCGCTTTGTAGCCTGTTAGAGCTGATTTTTCGGTACTATGCGTGCAAGACGTCCTACTTAATGAGGTGCACTATGGAGAAGAATCACTTTACCTATTATCAGATTATTACCAAGAAGATTCAGGCCGGTTTTCGTAAGGAAGAATATAGGAGGGGCGATCATGTACAGGAGGTGGTGTTGTTGGCGTTGCAGCTTCGTTTTCTGTTGACGCACCTGGAGAAAACCTCCCCGGAGCTGGAACCACTTCGGGAAGCATCCTGGTATACCAATCTCCTCCAGCATGAAGCCTATGGCATTATTTCCTCGCCTAAGAAAGACACCTTCTCATATCTCAAAGCTTTTCATGATGCACATGAGGCGTTTTTGAGATTGCTCCCGCATATGGATTTTGAGTAGACGTATGCTTCAATAGTTATTCTCCAAGCCCCTTAAACTGTATTTTGAGTAGCCTGAACAATTTCCGCTTACCCTCTTCCTACTTCACAGAACCTTTGCATTTTACGTTTACTTTATGTAAACTAGGCTAAAAGGAGTTTTTCAGCTTAACACCTTACCTGAACTCCTTTTCTGCTGCTTTTTCCTGTCTTCCCCCTTACCACAAAGGCGATGTTGAAACAGATTCCGGCTAATTTCCAGCCCCAATCCCTCTTTGAAACTGATTATGTGTCAATCCTTCTGCTGGAGAACGAACCGTTGCTTCTGGTGGAATGGAAACGTCAGATCACGCTGCCGGAGCGTATGATAGGCTTTCACAAAGCCTTGGACTTTACCAGGCAGCGGCAAATCAAGTATTGGCTCATCGATGACCTGCAGCTGTACATCATCACGCCCGAAGAGAAAGAGTGGATTTTAACCGAGTTTCAGGATTTAGCCTCCAAAACGTCCATTCAGAAATTAGCCGTCGTGACCAGCGACTTCTACCCTGCTCTGGTCGCCAACACCGATTTCACTGATAAAGGCAAAGAAGGGTACCAAGCCAAAGGCATTATCCAGCACGAGGTGTTTACCGATTATGAAAGTGCCTTCGGGTGGCTCCTGGGCAACTTAGATTCCTGAGGCTGCGGGCGAGTTACGCTTTAGGCGATGCTTTGAACAGATAGAGACTTTATCAGGATTGAAAACAAAAAAGCACTTGCAAGATTTTCTCGCAAGTGCTTTTTTATTGTGGGAGCCCCCAGCCGGGATCGAACCAGCGACCTACTGATTACAAGTCAGTTGCTCTACCAGCTGAGCTATGGAGGCTTTTGTCTTCAGAATTCTGGTGATTTCCTGAAAACGGCAAAGAAATAAAGGTTTTTAAAAAACAGCCTTACAGCTTTATGTGTAGAAGCAGTGTTTTTTGAGCCCCCAGCCGGGATCGAACCAGCGACCTACTGATTACAAGTCAGTTGCTCTACCAGCTGAGCTATGGAGGCTTTTGCTTCCGGAAACCTGGTGATTTCCGAAAGCGATACAAAAGTAGAGGTCTTTTTTAGATTTGCAAAAGCCACTTGCAACTAATTTGCCCCACGGCTACAAAGGCCTTGAATGTCAAGCACAAAAATTTAGGAGCGCAGGGCTTTCAGCTGTCTTTTCAGGTGCTGAATGCGGTTTTGCGCCTCGTCAATCTTGGATTGATATTCTTCCCGCAGCTTCTCGGCGTTCTTAGAACGGGCAAAAAACTCAATGTTGGTCTTCAACGTGGAGATGTCGTTTTCCAGCGACGTGATGTCGCGGCGCAGATGCTGCTCTTTCTGGTAAAGCTTCTGGTCTCCGTCTGGACTGGTCTTGAGATGGTTTAGTTGCAACTGGAACAAGGTCTGTTCTTTCTGCTGCGGACTCAGCTCCGGCACCTTCTCCAAGTACTTAGCCAACAGCTGCTGGAAGCGATCCTCCACCTTCGGGTTCCGTTTGCCCTCTGATGCGAACGATTGCCACTCCTGATGGATCTGGTTGAACTCATCAACTGTTCCAATCAAAGTTGGATCAGCGACTTTGCTGGCCAGCTGCTCACAGTAGGCTTGCTTCTGAACCGAAAGCTGGTTTAGCTGCGTTTCCTTGTTCTGGGCTTCCTGGTGCAAACGATCAAAGAAAGCGTTACAGGCGGTCCGGAACCGGTTCCAGATCTTGTCTGAGTATTTATCTGGCACCCGGCCAATCGTCTTCCACTTTTTCTGGAGCTGGATCAGTTTTTCCTTGGTGCTGTCCCACTCCTCGCTGCCCTGCACGCTTTCGGCTTCTTCACACAGCGCTACCTTCTGGCGGTAGTTCTGCATCTTCTCTTCGTCCAAAGCTTTGAAAAAGGTGTTCTTGTGATGGAAGAAAGCCTTGTAGCTGCTCCAGAAAGCTTTATTGACCTCTTCGGCGTTTTCTTTAGGCACCAGACCGGCGGCATCCCAGCTTTCTTTCAGCTGCTGGATCTGGTCGGTTTTGTCGCGCCAGTCGTTGATCCGGTCCGATTTGAAATGCTGGAACTGCTCAATCTGGGCCAACAGCTCCTTCTTTTTGGCCAGGTTGCCCAGCTCTTCGTTTCTGCGGGTCTCAAAAAATGATTTCTTTCTTTCATGCACCTGCTCAGATGCCTGGATGAAGCGGTTCCATACCTGGTCGCGCACCTCGTTGGGGATGGGCCCAATGTGTTTCCACTCATCGTGCAGATGCCGGAGCTCCTGCAAGGCTTTGTTGATATTTTCTTCGTTCGCCAGTGCCTCAGCGCGTTCGCAAAGGGCGTTTTTAGCGTCCAGGTTGCGTTTGCGGTCCAGTTCCTTCAGCTCGAAGAAGATGCTGCGGTTGTTGTAGTACATGTCCAGCAGGGCGTGGTACGAATTCCACAGCTGCTGAGCCTCGGCGGTTGGCACCTGCCCTATCGCCTTCCATTCGTTCTGCAGTTCTTTGATGGCTGAGCCGCTGGTCTGGGTTTCTGACTCAATCAGCACGCGTAAGCGCTCCAGCAGGTCCCGCTTCTTCTGTAGGTTCTGTACTTTCTGCTCTTCTTCCTGACGCTGTTCTTTGAACCGCGCCTCCCGGAATCGCTGCATGGCCTGCTCCACATCTTTGTGGGCTTTGGGCGCATTGTAGTCGAAGTCATCAGGGGCGCCACCTTCCGCGATGAAGCGGTTCAGGGCCTGCTGCCGCTCTTCCTGGAATAAGGGCTCATACATGCGGTACAGGATGTTCAGGTCCCGACCCGTTTTCCGGACATTGCCCTCCTGCGCCAGCGAAAGAATTTTAGCCCGAATCTCATCAATGGACAAATGGGTGTAGTCTTCTTGAGGGTGCATCTCATCTTCCTCTGGATGTATTTCATCATGAGGAGCTATTAGAGCGGCTGAGGCTTCCTGTGATGTGGCGGGCTGCTCTCCTTCTGTTGAGGTTTGTAGAGTGGTCTCAGGAGCTGCTCCGGTAGTTTCCATGGCAGGCACTTCAGACGCAGGCTCTGGAGCGGTTGTATTTCTCTCAGAAAGAATTGGTTCATTGGCTACGGTTCCTGCAGCGACATTCTCATCAGTTGCAGGTACCGCAATGGGTTCCTCTGACACCAATACCGATGATTGAGTGAGTGAAGGTTCTAACTGAGGAACAGCTACTTCGTCTGCTTTATCTTCAGTTCTGCTTTCAACAGATGGCACCTCCTCTACTTGCTCCACAGAGGGGGCTGTTTCCGCTTTTTGGGCATTTATCTCGGCTAAACGCTCTTCCAGAATTCTACGCTGATCGGTGGTTTGATCGTTGCTGAATTGTTCCTGGGTAGATTGTTCTTCCGTTCTTCCGTTTTGCTGGTCTTCCGGATTTAGGTTCATCATACACGTGGGGCTTTGCGCCTTTGGATTAGTTTAAACTTGGGTCTGCGGGATAATTGGCGTACATCTTATATTTGCCGCCCATTTCCTTCAAAATATCGCGCCACAAGGTATCTATATTCAAAGTAAGCAATTTATTCGCAGCATTGTTGTTAACAAACCAAACATTTTTATCAATTTCTTCTTCCAACTGCCCCGGGCTCCACCCGGAATAACCCACAAAAAACCTGATTTCGTCCTGTAATACAATTCCCTGGTTTATCCAGCGGGTGAGTTCTTCAAAGTCTCCGCCCCAGAATAAATTAGCTGAAATTGGCTGCGCATCGGGTAGGTTGGGCAAGCGGTGGATGTAATGGAGGGTATTGGGCTGCATAGGTCCGCCCACGGCCAGGGTCATGTCAAAGACCTCATGGTTGATGTCTACCACATCTGATAATTGCAGCGCTGAAACTCTGTTTAACACCAGCCCAACTGTCCCGTCTTTGTCATGCTGGCAGATCACCACCACGCTTCTTTCAAAGTTAGGATCACCCAGGAAAGGTTCAGAGATGAGTATGCTTCCTTTCTGGATTTCTTTCGCCATTTTTCTTGTCATCTTTTCCGTGGATTAAGCTCTCTATACGTACTGAATAGCATTGCAATTGGTTTGCGAGAGCCTTTCATTTGCGTACTTAAAACGCCTAATACGTAGTTGTCGTATTTCTAAGCAAGATATTGGAAAGGCTTTTTTGCCCGCCGGTGCCTAGATTAGCGAGAAAGCCCTACTTTTGACCTCATTACTAAAATCAGCGTTACTCCATGCCAGAACCCTTGTCACTCGCCGATATCCGGATCAACTATTCCTTGAAAGAGCTCACGCGGGAAGCAGCATCGGCAGACCCTTTCCAGCAGTTCCAGACCTGGATGCAGGAAGCGCTTACCGCCAAAGCCGATGAGCCCACGGCCATGACCCTGAGCACCGCCGATGCCCAGGGAAAACCCACCGCCCGGGTGGTGCTGCTGAAAGCCCTGGAAAAGGAAGGCTTTGTCTTCTACACCAACTATGTGAGCCGGAAAGGGCAGCAACTGCTGGAGAACCCCTTCGCCGCCCTCACCTTCTTCTGGCCGGCGCTGGAAAGACAGGTGCGCATTGAAGGAAAAGTACAAAGAGTCTCCCCCGAGGTTTCGGAAGCTTATTTTCATAGCCGCCCGCGCGGAAGTCAGATAGGGGCCTGGTCTTCTCCGCAGAGCCAACCCATTCAGGATCGAACCCTTCTGGAGAACCTGGAGCAGGAATACTCCGCCAAGTTCAAAGACATGGAGGTGGTGCCCCGGCCTGAGCACTGGGGCGGGTACCTGGTCGTGCCCGATCGGATTGAGTTTTGGCAGGGCCGCCAGAACCGGTTGCACGACCGGCTTTTGTATGAGGTGGAAAGCAGCGGTAACTGGCGCATCCAGCGGCTGGCACCCTGATTGTTTTTGGCCTCTTTTTCGTAAAACAGCATTAAAACCTCCATGGCGGACATACTTCCCATCAAAGGGTTCCGGTACAATCCCCGGCTCCCTTTTTCCATTGACGCGCTTACCTCTCCCCTGTTTGATGTAGTCTCGGTGAAGCAGCGGCAGGCCTTGTACCGGAACTCCTACAACAGCATCCATTTATCCGTTCCGCCCGGGCCAGACCCCGCAGACAGTGCTCGCCGCACCGCCGAACACTGGAAACGCGCGGGCATTCTGCTGCAGGACCAACTGCCGGGTATCTATGTCTATTACCAGTATTTCCGGTTGCCAGGCTCCAGCCGTGAGTATTGCCGCAAAGGATTTATGTGCCACATCAAAGCCTATCAATGGGAGGAGCAGGTCATCCTACGGCACGAGAACACCATTCCCGCAGCGGTGAATGACCGCATCGCGTTGCTGGAGGAAACCAAAATGCACACCAGCGCCACCCACGGCCTCTTTACGGACCCTGATTTCACCCTAGAGCAGTACATGGACGAGAGCATCACGTCGCCACTGTATGAGTCTGAGGATTACCAGGGCGTGCGCGACGTGCTCTCCGTGATCCATGATGCCCAGGTGATCCAGAAGTTTGTAGACCTGCTCAAAGACCAGCAGATCATCTTAGCCGATGGGCACCACCGGTACGAAGGTTCTTTGCAGTACCGCCGGAAAATGCAGCAACAGCACCCGCAGGCCACCGGTGAGGAGCCGTTCAACTACCATCTCATGTATCTGACCAACGCGGCCTCAGATGATTTGCGAATTCTCCCAACGCATCGGTTATTCGAGTCTTTGCCCATCTCACCTGAAGCTTTTCTTGAACGTTTAAAGGAGTTCTTTGTGGTGACGTCCATTGAGGAAGCTTACGAACTGAACGAGGTGATCACGAGGAAACAATGGGCGTTTGGGGTCTACTTACAGGGAGAAGCCTACAAAGCCCGACTGAAACCGGAGGCACATGCGCTTCTGGCTTGGGAGGTGCCGCAGGAAGTGAAAGACCTGGATCTAACCGTCATGCACTATTTCATTCTGGAGCGGGTGCTAGGCATCTCCGCCGAAGAGCAGCGTCAATACCCGGGCCTCTCCTACGTGCGGTCCTTTGCCGAGTGTCTGGGCAAAGTAGACTCCGGTAAAGCCCAGCTGGCGCTCATCACCAACGAAGTAAAGATGGAAGAGGTGCAGCGGGTGTGTCACTCGGGCGCGGTCATGCCGCAGAAATCAACCTTTTTTTACCCTAAAGTCATCTGTGGATTTTTATTCAGCTCAATAGACGAAAATGAATTTAACTAGTAAAAAATACATCCTGGCCTCTGGCTCACCGCGCCGGAAAGAACTGCTTACCAACCTGGGTTTGACATTTGAGGTGCGGGTGAAGGAAGTGGATGAGAATTACCCAGCCGAACTGGCCCGCGCTGAGGTGGCCGAATACCTGGCCGCCCACAAAGCAAGTTTTTATCAGGAGGAGCTTCAGCCGGAGGAAGTCATCATCACCGCCGATACCATTGTCTGCCTGGATGACACCATCCTGAACAAACCGTATGATCATGCCCAGGCCACGCGCATGCTTACCATGCTCTCCGGCCGCAGCCACGAAGTCTACACCGGGGTTTGCCTCCTCAGCCAGGACAAAAGCGTGGTCTTCCACGACGTGACCACCGTGCACTTCCGGGACCTAACCCGCGACGAGATTGACTTCTACATCAACCACTACAAACCCTTCGACAAAGCCGGCAGTTACGGCGCGCAGGACTGGCTGGGCTTGGTGGGCATTGAGCGCATAGAAGGTTCTTATTTCAATGTCATGGGCCTGCCGGTTCACCGTTTGTACGAGGAACTGCTGGTCTTTTAAAGGATCAACTGACGTAAGAACACTTTTCCTTTTTGATGCTGTTTTCAGAAAACAGCATCAAAAAGGAAAACCTGATTAGAGCAACTAAAGGAAACTACCTTGATCTGCTGCACGGTTTTACCATTTATTGGGAAAGCCCTGCTTATGGATTGTTGGTGAAAACACCAACAATGGAGGCGTTATTGAGACATTGAAGTTTGTCATTTATCTGAAACATAACTTTAAGTCATTTTTAGGCTTGTTTTCAGAAAACGGCCTTAAAACGCAGAACCCGCTCTTGTTTAAAAGAGCGGGTTCTGCGTTTTACATGATTTATAGGAGGCAGCTTACTTAAACTTTTCCTTTAAGATTTCGATTTCAACTCCCGGAGAAATACGCTCATACAGGATGTTGTACACGGCAGTAGTAATAGGCATCTCCACTTTCAGGCGCTTGTTCAGTTCGTGGATGCTCTGCACTGCGTAGTACCCCTCGGCCACCATGTTCATCTCAAACTGAGCTGATTTTACGGTGTAGCCTCTCCCAATCATGTTCCCGAAGGTCCGGTTGCGGCTGAACTGGGAATACGAGGTTACGAGCAAATCTCCCAGGTAGGCACTGCCTTGCAGGTTCCGGTGCAGGGGCATCAAAGCATCCAGAAACCGCTCAATCTCCTCCATGGCATTAGACACCAGAACCGCTTGAAAGTTATCGCCGTAGTTGAGCCCGTGGGAAATACCGCAGGCCAACGCGATGATGTTCTTCATGACGGCGCAGTACTCAATGCCGTCAATGTCATCCAAGGGGTTGGCTTTCACGTAGCGGTTCCGCAGCAGGGCGCAGAACTGTTCGGCCCGGGCCAGGTCATGGGACCCGATGGTCAGGTAAGACTGCTTCTCCAGGGCCACTTCCTCGGCGTGGCAAGGGCCCGCAATAACGCACTGCCGATCGGCGGGCACTCCGTAATGTTGCTCCAGGAAATCGGTGATGAGCAGGTTCTCGCCGGGGATCATCCCTTTGATGGCTGAGACCAGGGTTTTGCCCTTTAGCGCATCGGCGGCCAGAGGTGACAAGGCCTGTTTCACAAAAGCCGCCGGAACCGCCAGAATCACCCAATCGGCCTGGGCCACGGTGCCCTCAATGTCATTGGACGGATGAACGTACTCTAAATTGAACCGGATGCCGCTCAGGTAACGCGGGTTGTGCCCGTACTGGCACAGATGCTGCACATCTTCCTTGTTCCGGAGCCACCAGCTGACATCGGTTTTATTTTCTGACAGAATCTTCACCAGGGCCGTTGCCCAACTTCCGCCGCCTAGAACGGCTATTCTTTCTCTTTCCTGCAAAGCTTTTTTATTCTTCTGACGTATCTTCTTTCAAATCTTTACTCAATGATTTCTCATCTTTCACGGTCACCAGGTCGCCTTCTTTGAGCTGCTTGGAAACCGCTCTGAATGGACCTGATACTACCTCCTGCCCGGCTTTCAGGCCAGAGAGAATCTCAATGTTGTCGAAATCACTGATGCCGGTGGTCACGTTCACCATCTTCACCTTACCGCCTTCGTGCACAAATACCACTTCCTGCGGACGTTCTTCTGCCCGGGCCGGCTTCTCCTCCTGGTTCAGGTTGTTGGCCATGGCCTCCGGTTTGGCGTTGTCTTTGTTTTTGGCGCGGGTAGTTACTGCCGCTAACGGAACGGAGAGCACATTGTTTTTCTGATCGGTGATGATGTCTACGGAGGCAGTCATGCCCGGTCTGAACGGGGTACGTCCGTTTTTCTGGATCAAATCTTTGTACGACTCGTTCAACAACCTGATTCTGACCTCAAATTCGGTAACTGCCTCCAAAGTAGTAGCGTCTTTGGCCGTATTGGCAATGGAAGTCACCACGCCTTTGAACTTACGGTTGGTATTGGTGTAGGAATCCACTTCCACAATCACGGAGTCATTCAGGCGCACCCGCACAATGTCATTCTCGTTCACGTTTACCCTGATCTCCATGTTGTTGAGATTGGCGATGCGCATGATCTCCGTACCGGCCATCTGGGAAGTACCCACCACGCGCTCTCCCCGCTCCACGTTCAATTTAGAGACTGTGCCGCTCACCGGCGCATAGATGGTGGTTTTGTCCAGGTTTCTTCTGGATTCTTCCAGAGACGCGCTGGCGCTACGTACCGTAGACTCCGCTGCCCGAACGCTTTGGCGGGCCGCGTCTACCTCGGCTTTGTTCGCCTCAAACTGCGATCTGGCCGCATCCATCTCTGACTGGGAGATCACCTTCTGCTCAAACAGCTTCAGGTTACGCTCATAAGATTGCCGAATGTTCTTGCTATTAGCCAAAGCCTGGTTTAAACGGGCTTTTGACTGGGCCAGATTGGCCCGCTGGGTATTCACCGAGGCCGACTGCATCTCCACCATGGCCTGGTAGTTGTCAGGGCGAATGCGGAGCAGCAACTGACCCGCTACTACGGAGTCGCCTTCCTTCACGTACAACTCCGTGATCTCCCCGGATACGTCTGGGCTGATTTTTACCTCAATCTCGGGCTGTACCTTCCCGGAGGCACTCACTTTCTCTATGATGCTGGCAGCTTTCGCCTTAGCGACGGCTACTTCAATTCCTTCTTGTTTACCAATCCAGCCATTCTTCTTGGCGACCAGTGCTCCAACTAAAAGAAGTAACACGATGCCCCCCAGAATGTAAAACAGTTTGTTCGATTTGCGCTTAGCCATGGGTTATTTAAAGAGTGATGGGTTTGCCTTGGTAGAATTCCAGGAATTTAAGTCTGAAAACGTAATCGTATTTTGCTTGGATAATGTCTGATTGGGCTTTCACCAGGTTGTTTCTGGCCACGTTGAAATCCACGTTGTTGATGAGGCCGTTGTTCAGCCGGATCTCGGCATTCCGGTAGGCTTGTTCAAAGGCCTCCAACTGCTTTTTAGCCGCCGTGAACCGCTTCTGTGCGCCAATAGCATCGGTGTACGCCTGTGCAATGGTCTGTTTCAGCTCGTTTTTGGCGATGTCAGAGTTGATCTGAGCATTGCGTAAACCGATTCTAGAAAGCTGAACATTGTTCCTGACTCTAAAGCCATTCAGGATTGGAACGCTCAAGTTTAGCCCAATGAACTGACCAATGTTGTCCTGCAGCTGGTTGAAATACGGGTACTCTTTTTGCGAACGCTCCTGAGCCTCGTTATAAATGTAGATGGGTTGATTCATATTCTCGTCCTGATAACCGATGAGCGTTCTCTGGGAGAAAGGACTTCCGAGTGAAATCAATGAAGTTCCGCTTGAGTAACGAGTACTGACACTTCCAACTAAACTCAAGCTGGGATGATACCCGCCTTTGGCAATGGCAATGGATTTATCTGCGCTCTGAATCCGTAATCTTGTGCGCAGGATCTCGGGCATTCTCTCCGAAGCTGAGGCATACACATCTTCGGCATTGAACCCAATCACAGACTGGTCCGGATCTGGAAGATTTGGAACTACCACCGAGAAATTCGCCGGATTGGCATCGGTGAGGTTCAACAACTGGATTAACTGCAACTCAGATAACTCAATGTTGTTCTGGGCGGTGATGATATTCAGTTCATCACTAGCCATTTGGGCATTCAGGTCTAAAACATTGCTTTCAGGAACGCTGCCCGCCTTGAAAAGCTTTTGCGTACGCTCTAACTGGCTTTGCGTAAGATTAAGTCTTTCCTGGTTGGTTCTTAAGATCTCCTGGTTTAACAGGATGTTCATATAAGAAGTCACCACATTGAGCGTCACGTCATTCTGCACTTTCTGTTGGTCTAGCCGGCTGGCTTCCAGCTCAAGCCGGTTCCGCTTGATACTGTTATGCGTCTGTAAACCGCTATACAGGTTCACAGAACCGTTCACCCCCACGTTACCAGACCATATCTGGGTATTCTGAATCTGGTTTCGCACCGGGTCCAGAAAGAAACCGTTGTTAAAGCCGTGACTGCCGCTCCCGTTTATGGAAGGCAGTTGGTTTGCGCGAGCCTGGTTCACGTCAATAGCCGCCTGTTCTATCGTGAGCCCGGTTTGCCGGATCTGCAGGTTGTTTTTCACGGCATGGGCCACACACTGCTCTAAGCTCCAGACCGTTTCCGTGGAAGTGGTGGTTTGCGCTACCGAGAGCGTATGGCAGCCAATGACCAGCCCCAGCGTAGACAGAAATTTGGAAGAGAAACGTCTCATTTATAAGTCAATATTAGGGATATAGATCACGTTCTTGACCCAGCTCAACTGCCGGAGGTATTCCAGCGAGATGGGGCGCAACCCGGAGTCCATCTCAATGAACTGGCGGGCAACATCATGGCGGCCTTTCCGGGACACGTTCATGGTGGCAATGTTGCAGTCATCATGGGCAATGATGCTGCTGATGAAGGCAATGCTCCCGGTCACGTCATCGGCGTCAATGATGAGCGTGTGCAGGTTCGCGGAGAAGTTGGACGGGAAACCGTCTACCTCCACAATGCTGATCACGCCACCGCCCCGGCTCTGGCCAATCACCTCGGCGGTTCGGCCATCGGCGGCCGTCAGGTTCAGCTTGATGGTGTTGGGGTGCATGGTAGAGGCGTTCCCCACTGACTTGAAGGTGTATTTCAAGCCTTGCGCCTCGGCGTGGGTAAAAGACTCTTTGATGCGGATGTCATCGGTTTTATAATCCAGCAGTCCCGCTAGAATGGCCCGGTCGCTGCCGTGCCCCTCATAGGTGCGGGCGAAGGAGTTATAAAAGGTGATGACGGCTTCGGCCGGAGCTGCCCCTAAAATCCGGATGGCGGCCCGCGCAATGCGGACCACACCAGCGGTATGCGAGCTGGACGGCCCAATCATCACCGGCCCAATCATATCAAAAATGCTGCTTTTCTCTGCCATGGTCTTTGTGCGTTCTTCCGGCATCAAAGTTAAAGATATTGTTTACCCTTGGGCAGCCGCTGCCAAAAAAACAGGAGTTGGCGGTTCATCAGGAAGATACACCAGAAGCCGTAGGAGTTGCCCCGGGGCAGAACAGTTCTCTCGCATGATTCTCTGGGCCTATCTGGCACCAAACCAATTTCTTTTACTTTCTTTGTCGCAAGTAAGGAAAGATAATTACAACATTCAGAAAATAATATATGCCAGACCGCACCTTCTCACCACAGGTACTGGAACTGCTGGAACGCCTCCAACAGAAATACCACCCACTGGGCCAGGACCTGGCTTCTTACCTGGAAGGGCTCCTCTACTCAGATTTCCTGAACTACTGGGACTACATTCACCTGGACACCCTGCTGAGTCTTCAGACGCCCCGCACCAAAATTCCGGACGAGGAGATCTTCATCATGTACCACCAGGTGACGGAGCTCTACTTTAAGCTCTGCCTCCACGAGTACAGACAGATTGGCCTAGCTTCTACCCCTACTGCCCAGGTGCTGATTACCCGCCTTGGCCGCATCAACCGCTACTTTGAGAACCTCATTGATTCCTTTGACGTGATGGTGGACGGCATGGACCCCAAAGAATTCCTGAAGTTCAGGATGGCCCTCATGCCCGCCAGCGGTTTCCAGAGTGTGCAGTACCGCAAGATTGAACTCTGCTCTACCGACCTGCGCAACCTGACAGACAAAGCCAAACGCGAAGCGCTGGGCCTGCAAAGTACCCATGAGGAGATGTTCGGCTGCATTTACTGGAAAGAAGGAGCCACTGAGGCCGCTACCGGGGCTAAAACGCTCACCTTGCTGCAGTTCGAGGAAAAGTATTCTGCTGAACTGATGCAGCACGCCCGTGAGTACCAGGACAAAAACGTGTGGGCCGTTTTCAAGCGACTTTCGCCGGAAGAGCAGCAAAACCAGAAGCTCCTGAACCACCTCAAGGAACTGGACAGCAACGTCAACGTGAACTGGCCGCTCATGCACTACAAATCGGCGGTACGGTACCTGCAGCGCGACCCCGAGATCATTGCGGCCACCGGCGGCACTAACTGGCAGAAGTACCTGCCTCCCAAATTCCAGAAAAGAATCTTCTACCCCGAGATCTGGACGCTACAGGAAAAAGACAACTGGGGCAAAGGATGGGTCAATGACATTGTTGGGGAAGTCGACTAAGCTTTTACCCGTAATAGCAACAGCCCTAAAAAGGAGCTTAGGTTCCTTTTCAGGGCTGTTTTATAGAAAACATCCTCAAAACACATCGGATGAATTATTCTAGTCAAGCCACAGTAAAAGGCTTTGTATGATCTTCCGCGATTTCCTATTCAACCAGTATTTGTCTTTGCGAGGGAAATATCCAGAAAAAAAACAGCTCACCAGCCGCAATTACTTAACCATCTATTTATAAAGGTGAGTTGGCGTTTTAAGGCCCTTTTTGCCAAAACAGCCCTGAAACGAATTTTCCTGCCCTGATATTGGTTTCTGAAGAGTGCTTATCTTTGCCGCCAGGCTTTAGAGACGAGCCTTTAACACCTTTTAAGGTTAACTACCTTACCATTCATGATGAAGAAAGAACTTGACCTGGTCCTGGCCCCTGAGGTAGCCTATGACCCTGCCCTTCTGGAGCGTGAGCTTCTGCAACAAGCCGGCCTCTCTCAACCCGAGGATGCCGCGTTCATCCACAAAATCAAGCGTTCCATTGATGCCCGCGGCCGCAAGGTGCAGGTGAAAGTCCGTGCCGATGTCTATACTCAGGCCCCGGATCTCTCCGCATTGCTGCCCACCTACACCTATCCTGCCGTCAAACCCGATGCCAAGCGCGTACTGATAGTGGGCGCCGGATCAGCGGGGCTGTTTGCCGCGTTGCGGTGCCTTGAATTGGGCCTGAAACCGGTGGTGGTGGAACGCGGGAAAGACGTGCGCAGCCGTCGGCGCGATCTGGCGGCCATCAACAAAGAGCACGTGGTGAATCCCGATTCCAACTACTGCTTCGGAGAGGGCGGTGCCGGCACGTATTCTGACGGAAAGCTCTACACCCGATCCAAGAAACGCGGCGATGTGCAGCGCATCCTTCAGATTCTGGTGCAACACGGCGCCAACACGGATATTCTCTTCGATGCCCATCCGCACATCGGGACCAATAAACTGCCGGTGCTCATCGCTCAGATGCGGGAAACCATTCTGGCGGCGGGCGGCGAGATCCATTTCAACACGCGGGTTACTGACTTCATCCTGGAGAAAAACCAGATGAAAGGCGTGATCACCGCGGCCGGAACGTCTCTGGAAGGCGAAGCCGTGATTCTGGCCACCGGACACTCCGCCCGCGATATCTATGAACTGCTGCACGCCCGCAACATCCTCATCGAGGCCAAACCCTTTGCTATGGGCGTACGGGTAGAGCACCAGCAAAGCCTTATTGACGGCATCCAGTACCACTGTGATGGCGACCGCGGACTGTATCTGCCGGCGGCTTCCTACTCCTTGGTGCAGCAAGTTGCCTACAAAGGCCAGGAACGCGGCGTGTTCTCCTTCTGCATGTGCCCCGGCGGTTTCATCGTGCCGTCCGCGACTGCGCCCGGCGAGGTGGTGGTGAACGGCATGTCGCCCAGCCGCCGGGATTCTAAGTTCGCGAATTCCGGCATTGTGGTGGCGGTGAACCTGGAAGACATGGACCTGAAACAGCACGGTGCCCTGGCCGGACTCAAACTGCAGCAAGCGCTGGAGCAGAAAGCCTGCGCCGCCGCCGGTGGTACGCAGGTGGCCCCGGCTCAACGACTCCAGGATTTTGTGAAGGGAAAAGTTTCTTCCGCTTTGCTGGATACCTCCTACCAACCGGGCCTCGCCTCCGTAGACATGATGGAGGTCTTGCCTCCCATGATCGGGCAGCGGTTACGGGGCGGTTTTCAGGAATTCGGCTATAAAATGCGGGGCTACCTGACCAATGATGCGCAAATTGTGGGCGTGGAAAGCAGAACCTCTTCGCCCGTGCGCATCCCCAGAGACAAGGAAACGCTACGGCATCCGCAGATCCAGAACCTCTTCCCCTGCGCCGAGGGTGCCGGGTACGCGGGCGGCATCGTGTCGGCGGCCATGGACGGCGAGCGCTGCGCCGAGCAGGTGGCTTTGCTGGTGCGGGGTTAACCCCCGGGCATGATTGCGAGTATAAACACGTAAAGGCATTTTGAGCCTGTTTTCTCAAAACTAAGGGTAATACGATGAAAAAGACAGTGGTAATTGGCGCTTCTGACAACCCAGGGCGTTATAGCTATAAGGCTGTTCATCAGCTGAAAAGATCAGGGCACGAGGTGGTTCCCGTGGGCATCAAACGCGGCGAAGTGGCCGGGTTGCCCATCGAGACCGAAAAACCGTCCATTGATGAGGTAGACACGGTCACGCTGTATGTGGGGCCCCAGAACCAGCCCAGCTGGTATGACTACATCCTCTCTTTGAAACCCAAACGCATTATTTTCAACCCCGGCACCGAGAACCTGGAACTGGAGAAGAAGGCGCGGGAGCAGAACATCAAAACCATGCACGCGTGCACCCTGGTGATGCTCTCGGTGGGCAACTATTAACGAAGGAAGTATCTTACACCAAGGGGTTTTAGGGCTGTTTTCATGAAAATAGCCCTAAAACCCCTTGGTCGTTTCTGCCCCTTCTGTCGCAGAATTTCCGAGTGATATAGCTACTTACATTGAGACTTTTCTACCAGCTTACAAAGCAACTGCCCCGCAATACTTCTGGACTTACCGGGTTCAATAACCAACAAGGCTTTGGGTTGTTACTCTACAACTACTAGTTTTGAACCCAATGAACCAGATTACGATGGACAAGAAGATTCTTGTGGTGGAAGACGAGCCCAGACTGGCCGAGATGTTGCAACGCGGCCTGAAAGAGGAAGGCTATACCGTCAGTGTGGCCATGAGCGGGACCGATGGGCTGAACATGGCGGTAAAATTCCAGTTCCACCTCATTATTCTGGATTTGATGCTGCCCCAAATGAGCGGCCTCACCGTTTGCCAGAAGCTGCGCGAACAAGCCATTGACACGCCCATTCTCATGCTCACCGCCCTGGACTCACCGGAGAACATTGTGCTGGGACTGGACAGCGGCGCCGATGATTACTTGGTCAAGCCGTTCAACTTCTCCGAGCTCAGCGCCAGAATCCGGAACCTTACCCGCCGGGCCCAGGGAGCCGTAATCCCCCAGAACAAAATCAAAATCGCGGATCTGGAGGTAGACATCCTGGAGAAAAAAGTTCTCCGGCAGGGCACGCTTATTCCCTTGACCGCCACCGAATTCCGATTATTGGAGTTTCTGGCCCAGCACCACAAACGGGTTTTATCGCGCATCGAGATTCTGGAGCATGTCTGGAACATTGATTTTAACCTGGGCACCAACGTGGTAGATGTGTACATCAATTACCTGAGAAAGAAGGTGGACCGCGAATACGAGCCGAAGCTGATTCACACGGTGATTGGCATGGGCTACGTCCTCAAGGAGGAGGCGGTATGAACATCCAAACCCAGGCCACCCTCCTATTCTCCGTCTTAACTTCTCTGGTGATTCTGCTCTTCTGCGGATTCATCTACTTTTTCACCAATCACTACGCGTTTGAGGACTTCTACAAGCGGCTGGAGACGCGAGTCAACCTGGCGTCTGCCGCCCACCTGGAAACCAGCGCCCCGGGAAACCCTGACCAGCTTCGGCAATTAAGGCAGGTCTACCTGGAGAAACTGCCCGAAGAAAAGGATTACATTCTGGAGGTGCCGGCCGTGAACCCGCTGGCTGGCCTCCGGAAAAGTGGTTTGCCGCTGCCCTTCCTAGCCGATGCTCTCAACAACAACTCGGCCCGGTTCAGGACCCAGGTGGCGTTTTACGCCGGGAGCGTCCACCAAAGCAACGGCCGCCGGTATTTAGTGGTGGTATCAGCGAAGAACCCGTACGGGCTGGAAGAAGTCACCCACCTTTCGCGCATTCTGCTGCTCGGCTTTTTCCTGTCAGTGGTGCTGGTCTTTTTCATGGGCAAACAATTCACCCGGCAAACGTTCAAGCCCATCCGGGAAATTATAAAGAAGGTAAAGGGAATGACGGCCGAGAACCTGAACCTGCGCCTGGAGGTGGGCACGAACAAAGACGAACTCACCGAGCTTACCCAAACGTTCAACGATTTGCTCATCAGGCTGGAAACCGCCTTCGAAACCCAGAACAACTTCGTGAGCAATGCCTCCCACGAGCTGAGAACGCCCCTGACCATCATCAAAGGCGAAGCCGAGTTGGCGCTGATGCAGTCTGATCTTCCTACCGGCCCCCGGCGTTCCCTGGAGAAAATCCACCACGAAGCCGATAAGCTGAAAGATATCTTGACCAGTTTGCTGGGCATTGCGCAAAGCGGTTTCGATGGCAAAAAACAGAACTGGGAACTGGTAAGAATAGACGAGCTGCTGTGGCTGGTGAAAGAATCGGCTGACCAGCTCTACCCCGACAACAACATTCAGATTGACTTCGGGTTCCTGCCCCAGGACGAGAGCGAGTTGCTGGTGAGCGGCAACGTGAACCTGCTCAAACTTGCGGTCAGCAACATTGTCATGAACGCCTGCAAGTACTCGCACAACCAGACCGTGAAGGTGCAGATCCTCTCCAACAAAGGACAGCTGACCATCTCGGTGCAGGACAAAGGCATTGGCATCCCCGAGGGGGAACTGCCGTATGTTTTCGTGCCGTTCTTCCGGGCCTCTAACACCTCTGACTTTGAAGGCCACGGCGTGGGCCTGCCCCTTTCGCTCAACATCATCCGGTTACACAAAGGCAGCATCGGCATCCTCACCCAGGAAGGTTCAGGAACCGAAATCCAGATCAACCTTCCCCAAGCGTCCTCTCTCTAATTTTCTTATTTGATAGGCAAGTGTTTTTAGGCCGATTATCGGAAAACACCTCTAAAACAGACTTGCCATTCCATCGTGTTTCTTGTATTCGGTCCTGAACGTTGAAGTTCCTACTTCAGCATCTGCTTGTACCATCGTTTTCGGCTTGTTTTTGTCAAAACGTGCCTGAAAAAGAGATCAAGGCAGTACCTGTTTGCTTATGACGAGACGTTCTACCTTTCTCTCATGCTGCTCGTTTTCAGCAACTACCGGTGTGTCGCTGTATCCGGCTTGTTGGTGAGAACACCAACAAGGGCAACGTTAAGAGCAAAAGGTAACGATTAGGGCGGTGAAAAATAAGGACGGGTGCTACAATCGCTATGCTGCGTGTTTTCACCAACACGCGGAAAGACGAATGTGCTTGACTTTCTGGCGATAACTCCAACAAGGTCGTTGACCTACAATTGCTGCCTGTTTTGGAGCCGTTTTCCTAAAAATAGCTTTAAAACAGGTTCAGCTTACCTGGGGTAATTCGATCTGTATAAAGCTGATAATTAGCACGTTTTTCTCTCTAATGTCAATTCTAATGACATTCTAATCCCGCTCTTACATGGGGTTAATGTGGTCCGCGTAGGTTTGTTTAAAGTTCATGTAACTCCAAACCTGACAAACTATGGCCACTGTGTTAATGCCCTCTAATTTTGAGAACGATTCTTTTGCCTGCATTCCTGAATTGGTGGAGACCTTCCCCGGGATGCCCCTGAAGGTGCTGCTTTTCCACCCGTTCGGGTTGTCCAGCTCCATCACAGATTTGCTGATGCTCTCCCGCCGGAACAAGGAAGAAAACCTGGTTTCCTTTGATTTCTACCGGAAGTGCCTGGCCCTGGAACAGGAATATCCGCAGATCACCGGCGTGAACTGGACCTGCTTTTACGGCACTACGCTGGTGGCCTTTAAAAACTTCCTGAAAGCCAACTCGGTTGATTTTGTGGTCTCTCCCGCTACGTACCGGTACAAATCCATCGGGAAGCTGAGCCAGAACCCCAGTCTTTTCCTGGAGAAGTGTCCGTTGCCCGTCATCAGCCTCACCCCCATGGAACTGGCTTAAAAGGCTCGATTCCTTAACCGGTCCAAAGCTTTCTCTTACCCCTAATTTGATTTTATATGTTATTAAAGAAGAATATTCCCATTCAGTATGTATTCGGGAAAATAAAGACCGAAGTGGTACTGGTGATGGCGTACACCATGTTGGTGGCCATCCTGTACTTCAACTTCCATTTTACCCGCATTTCCATTCCCATTGCCGTGCCTACCATGTTGGGGACCATCTTGTCTTTGCTGCTGGCATTTAGGTCAAACCAGGCGTATGACCGCTGGTGGGAAGCCCGCACGCTGTGGGGAGCCATTGTGAACGATTCCCGCACCCTCACCCGGCAGGTGCTCAACTTCGTAGACACGCCGTACAATTCAGTAGAGGCCTTGTACTTCAAAGAGCGTTTTGTGAAGCGGCAGATTGCCTGGTGTTACAGCTTGGGCCAATCGCTCCGGAAACTGCCGCCGCTGGAGGACGCTGATAAGTGGATGACCGAGGAACAGCTGTATTTCCTGAAGGAGTTCACAAACAAACCTGTGGGCCTGCTGGAACTGCACGGCCAGGATCTGCGCCAAGCCCAAAAAGCCGGCTGGATCAATAAATACCAGCAGGTGGAAATTGACCAAACCCTTACCCGCCTCTGCAATTCCATGGGCGGCTGCGAACGGATCAAGAACACGGTTTTTCCGGCTACGTACAGCCTGTACACCCACCTGGCCCTCATCCTCTTCATTCTGATGCTGCCTTTTGGCGTGATTGACGTGTTCGGGTTCATGATGATTCCACTGGTAATTGCTATTGCCTCGTCGTTTCTGCTCATTGAGAAGATGGCCATCCACCTGCAGGATCCCTTCGAGAACAAACCCACCGATACGCCCATGAGCACCATCGCCCAGACCATTGAACGCGACCTCAAGCAACTGCTGCGCGAATACAAAGAGCCCGAAGTGGTGCCCGCGCCCAAAGCGCCGCAGAAAGTGGCTTTTTACATCTTGTAAGCGAAGTACACCTAAACCAAAACGCCTTCCCGCAGGTAGTTCCTCTAACCTGAGGTCCCTGCGGGAAGGCGTTTTTTATACTCCAACTAAAAGGCTGTTTCAGCGGTCTTTTTCCAAAAACAGCTCTAGGGCGTGTTGACAATTAGTGTAGCAGGATCATGGCTGCTGCTAGGAAAACGAATCCGGCAAAACTGCCGGCTGTCTTCTCGTAT